>CAZWXK010000117.1:0-1510 GCA_964637875.1 uncultured Rhodobacter sp. | reverse complement strand
AACACGTTGGGCTGGTTGGTGCCGCGATCGACAGCCGGGCAGCCGAGTTCGGTGAACCGGATGGGTTTTGATTCCGGCACCCAGGCGGTGGGGGTCGGATTCTCGACCCCGCCGGGGCGCTCAAAGTGCGGATTGCTCCACCATGCCCGGATGTCCTTGGGGCGGAAGACCCAGGGCTTGCCGTAGGCGGTATCGGTGATCGGGGTGCGAGTCTGGGAATTGCGGTCGGCCGTGCTGGCATAGAACCAGTCATACTGCTCCCCGCCTTCGATGTTGGCCTTAAGATAACCCAGATCCCGCACGCCGCTCCAGCCGGCCTGCACATCAAGATGATCGGTGCCATCCCGCCAGTCCGACAGTGGCAGATAATTGTCGATGCCGATGAAATGCACGTCCATTGAGGCCCAGAGCGGATCGAGGTGGAAAAACACGTCGTTCGAGCCATCACCGGGGTGATGGCCGAAATACTCGGACCAATCGGCGGCATAGCCAATGAGACCCGAGGTGACAGCAGCATTGGCCAGCGAGAACTGCACCGACGGGTTGGAGACCGTGATCCCGTCGGTCATGATGATCTGCAGCTGCACCCAGCGGCTGCCCGGCGGAACGGTTCCACTGCCGCTGGTGGTCACGATGGTGTTGGTCGCGTCCGAATAGCTACGCTGGTCGAAAATCAGCGGCGCATAAGCGGGCATAAAATCCGGCGTGCCGTTTGCATCCGGCAGGCCAAAGGCGCGCAGCTGCAAATACGGCCCGCCCCAGACAAAATTCTGCACGGCCGAGAAATCCAGCGTGACCCCACCCGCGTCGATATCGGCAACCGAGATGCCCAGCGCCAGCAGGTCGACATTGACCAGCACCGTGCCGCCAGCACTGGCGGTACCGTCAAGTGTGGTTTGCGACGTCGCACTCGGCATGGCGCCGAAGACATCGGGGAAAGTTGCCCAGGCCGTATCGCCATAATCGATCACACCCGAGGGTTCATCGCCCGGGAAGGACGGCAGTTGCGTGAGCGGCTGGAAAGCGACGGTGTACGGAAACAGGCCGGTGGAAACCGTGACGAGGTTGGCCACATCCCCGGCGAGGCGCTTGAGTTCCGCAACGGCCGGATAGCTGGTGGCTCCATCGCGGATAGTCGTCAGCCCCTTGAGCTCGGAGCCGAGCAGAAAGGCATCGACCCCGCCGGCGGCCGCACAAAGATGCGCATAATGCAGGATGAAACGGCGATAGCCCCAGTCATTGCCGCCAGTCCATGAAACCGTCTCGCCGGAAACGGCAAAATCAGCCGCGGACGCATTCCCGAAAAACGCCGCGACCTGCGTGCCGGCAGCGGCGGTCTTGTCGATCGTGCCGAGAAACCCGGCCGCCGGCGAACAGGTAATGCGGCCCCGCCAGGGATAGGCGTCCTGACCCACCCCGGCCGCGTTGTCGGAATACGGATTGGGCAAGACATTTCCGGCCGGCACGTCCATCAACAGGAACGGATAGAAGGTCACGCGCAGGCCGCGGG
>CAZWXK010000116.1:0-1524 GCA_964637875.1 uncultured Rhodobacter sp. | reverse complement strand
CGGATCGGTCGCGAAAAATCAACCCGCCCATGCGCATCCACACCCCAGACGGGGATCGGGTCTGTCGGATAACGGCCATAGCGGAACAGGTCCCGCTCGGCCTCGCGGCGCGGGAT
This sequence comes from uncultured Rhodobacter sp., assembly GCA_964637875.1. Taxonomy (GTDB): domain Bacteria; phylum Pseudomonadota; class Alphaproteobacteria; order Rhodobacterales; family Rhodobacteraceae; genus UBA5972. The sequence continues at coordinate 1,408 of CAZWXK010000116.1, read as the reverse complement.
GACCGAGGCCGGCCTGCGCCAGTACAAAAACGCGTTGGCAGCCGCCGTCGGGTTGCCCATATTGAGATGCCGGGTCAGCACCGCGCGAGCAATGCCGCCAGTGTTGTAATGGAACGAGACCAGTGCATCGAATTCGTGCGGCTTGAGCGGAACCGTAACGGCGCGCCGCACCTCGGCTTCGTAGATCCTGATGTCCTCGCGGAACACCCGGAAAGCCTCGTGGATCGCGGCGTCCAGATCATCGGGCATCCCGCGGGGCATGGTGCCGGGATCCGGCGCCCCTGCGGCCGCCGTATGCCCGATGCCGAAGGTCCAGGTGCCGGTGGCATCGCGATAGGGCACGGGTACGATACCCTCGTGCCGGGCAAGGGCGATAAGGCCCCGGTCTGTCATTCTCATGTTCATCTGCGAACCTCGATCAGGGGAATGGAGGTGATGGAGCCGAGCCGCTCGATGTCGAGGGTCACGTCGAGCGTGTCGGTGTCGAAACGCACCGGCACGTCGAATTCGAAGCCCGCGGTGATGACGGCGCCGGTGGCAGGGGCGGCGGTGAAGGTGATCAACCCGGTGGTGGTGTCCACCGACCAGCCGGTGGTCTGTTCCACCCCGTCGATCGCCACCAGGACCGTGCCCGCGACGGGCTTCGTGATCGTGCGGGTCCATGTCTGCGCGCCGGAAACATAGGATTTCACCAGTTGAAAGGCGGTTGTGGCACCATCGCCCGTGCCGATGGCCTGATCCGTCGCGGCTGGCGTCCCGGACGGCAGGCAGGACTTGAAGTCGGCCCAGTCCTTCCAGCGGAAACCGTAGAGCCGCCCGTTGCGCGCCTCAAAAAAGGCCACCACTGCTGCCAGATCGTCCGCCCGCCGGATGCCATAGGCCGCGTCATAGCGCCGGCGGCTGTTTGCCCAGCTGGCGTTGCGTTCCTCGTCCCCTGAAGCCAGCTCGACGATCTGGGTGCGCCGTTCTGGTCCGCCACGTGCACCCCGGCTGATATTGTCTGGAAAGCGAACTTCGTGGAAAGCCATGTCGATTGCCGATTTGTGTTTGGTGAATTGTGATGTGGGGTGTCAGGGGGCCTGCAAATCAGAAATCCGAAATCGCAAATCCGACATCACATCCCCCTCCGGCCCATAGCCACCGCACGCGTAATGTCGGCGGCGACCTGGGCGCGGGATTGGCGGAAGCTCTTGGCGTCGCGGGTCTGGATGTTGATGGTGATGTTTGGCGCAGCACCCACACCCGCTGCCACCTCGCGCCTAGAAAGGACACGTTCGCCCCTTTGCAGGATTGCAGGAACTTCGTCCGGGCGCAGACCTGCCCAGCCACCGGAATGCATCCGTGGAGCATCTGCAAAAGCTGTTGCTGGAACCATGCGCCGTGGCGCAACCCCGCCAACGATGCCGCC
>CAZWXK010000115.1:0-1581 GCA_964637875.1 uncultured Rhodobacter sp. | reverse complement strand
GTTGAAGGTGGCATCCACCGGCCCGTCGCCCTGGGCGGTGACCTGGTGATCCTTGCCATCGATGGTCAGGGTCAGATCGGCCGATTGCGGCGCCTCGGTGCCGCAGATCACGCGCAGGAATTTCACTTGCAGATGGTCATGGGCGGCCGAGGTGGCACTGTCGCTCATCAGGGCCAGCAGATCTTCGTCGAACACCTCTTTCTTGCGGTCGGCAAGTTCCTTGAAGCGCACGAACACGTCTTTCAGCTGGTTGTCGGACAGGGGATAGCCCAGCTCGTCGAGCCTGGCGCGCAGGGCGGCCCGGCCCGAATGCTTGCCCAGCACCAGATTGGTTTCGCTCAGCCCGATATCCTCGGGGCGCATGATCTCGTAGGTTTCGGCGTGTTTCAGCATGCCGTCCTGGTGGATGCCGCTTTCATGGGCAAAGGCGTTCTTGCCGACGATCGCCTTGTTGTACTGCACCGGAAATCCGGTCGCCGTCGAGACCAGCCGGCTGGCCTGGATGATCCTTTTCGTGTCCACCCCGGTGCGGTAGGGCAGCAGGTCGTTACGCACCCGCATGGCCATCACCACCTCTTCCAGCGCGGCATTGCCGGCGCGTTCGCCCAGCCCGTTGATGGTACATTCGATCTGCCGCGCCCCGGCCTGAACCGCGGCCAGCGCATTGGCCACCGCCATGCCCAGATCGTTGTGGCAATGGGTCGAGATGATGACCTCGTCGATGCCGGGGACGCGGGCGCGCAGCATTTCGATCACGCGCGCGCTCTCGCCGGGGATGGCATAGCCCACCGTGTCGGGGATGTTGATCGTGCTCGCCCCCGCCTTGACCGCGGTCTCGACGGCGCGGCACAGGAAATCGGGCTCGGACCGGGTGGCGTCCTCGGGGCTCCACTGCACGTTGTCGGTATGGTTGCGCGCGTGGCTGACCGAGGCATCGATGGCCTCGAGCACATCCTCGGGCGGCATCTGCAGCTTGTATTTCATGTGCAGCGGCGATGTTGCGATAAAGGTGTGGATACGCGGATTGACCGCCGCCTTCAGGGCCTCGGCAGCGCGGTCGATGTCGCGGCTGGACGAGCGCGCCAGACCGCAGACGCTGGCGTTGCGCACGAGGCGCGCGATCTCGCCGACCGCATGGAAATCGCCTTCGGAGGCGATGGGAAAGCCGGCCTCGATCACATCCACCCCCATCTCGTCGAGGAGCATCGCGATCTCGATCTTTTCGCTCAGCGACATGGTGGCGCCGGGGGATTGCTCGCCATCGCGCAGGGTGGTGTCGAATATCAGGACGCGATCCTGTTCGGATGTGGTGTTGCTGGTCATGATGGGGTCTCTTGTTTTCTCAGCTGCGTTGTCTGTCCGGGGTGGCGCGCATTGTCTTTCCTCTGAGCGGGCGCGCCGGGACAGACACGCTCAGAGGCGGCTAAGAAGGTTGAGGATGTCGCGCGCAAGACCCTGCCCGGCAATGGGGCCCGGGGAGGCGATGGAAATGTCGGCGCGTGTCGTCATGGGCGCGACTATAGCCGCTTTTGCCCGGAAGAAAAGCCAAAACCCGACCATGGCGTTCCTTCTGGTGTCCGG
>CAZWXK010000114.1:0-1585 GCA_964637875.1 uncultured Rhodobacter sp. | reverse complement strand
CCAGCACCTCGGTGCGCTGCATGTGGCGGATCTCGATGGCGATGTTCTCGATCGACGAGGCAGTGATCGCCAGCGCCGAGAAAAAGGCCGCATGGCGGTCGCGCGGGATCACCTGGGTGCTGATCGGCTCGGGGCTCAGACCCAGCTTCTTGCAGACATGTTCCTCGACGCGCGGGTCGATATTGGCAAATGTCCCGACCGCGCCGGAAATGGCTCCGGTGGCGATTTCGGCGCGCGCGGTGCGCAGACGGCGCAGGTTGCGGTCCATTTCGGCGTAGAACCGCGCGAATGTCAGCCCCATGGTGGTGGGTTCGGCGTGGATCCCGTGGCTGCGGCCGATGCGCAGCGTATCCTTGTGTTCATAGGCGCGCCGTTTCAACGCTGCCAGCAGCGCCTGAATGTCGTCGATCAGAATATCGGCGGCGCGCGTCAGCTGGATGTTGAAACAGGTGTCCAGCACGTCCGAACTGGTCATGCCCTGATGCACGAATCGCGCCTCTTCGGCGCCGACGATTTCGGCCAGATGGGTGAGAAAGGCGATCACGTCGTGATGGGTGACGGATTCGATCTCGTCGATGCGGGCGACATCGAATTCGACATCCCTGGCCTTCCACACGGCCTGGGCGTTTTCGCGGGGCACGACGCCGAGATCGGCCATGGCATCAAGGGCGTGGGCCTCGATTTCAAACCAGATACGGAACTTGGTCTCGGGTGACCAGATTTTTACCATTTCGGGGCGGGAATAGCGCGGGATCATGACAGCGGCCTGTGTTGGGGGCGGAAACTGGCGCCCTGATAGACCGAAGGCAGGCAGGGGGCAAGATCCCCGTGTCCCGGGCACCCTCCGCGATCGGCGGATCCCCGGGCCGGGGGCTGAGGCCCTGCCACCGGCGGGCGGCTGAAATGGCTTGCCTCGGTCGTTCGACTGGGGCAAAACGGGGCAATCCTGAATTCCAACTTTGAGCGGAGTGAACGCTATGGCGACAGCAACGACAAACCCGGTTCTGGCCGACGCACTTGGCGCGCGCGAGGGGGCGCAGCTTCGGGCAAAGCAGCTTGCCCTGGTGGTGCTGGGCATTGTGATGTTGGCCATTGCCGCCAAGATCAAGGTGCCGCTGTGGCCGTCGCCCGTACCGATCACGCTGGGGACATTCGCGGTGCTGACCATCGGTGCCGCCTATGGTCCGCGCCTGGGGCTGGTCACGATCATGGGGTACATGCTGATCGGGGCGCTGGGCTTTGACGTGTTTGCAAATTCCACGGCCGACAAGGCGGGCCTGACCTACATGCTGGGTGGCACCGGCGGATATCTGGCCGGTTTCGTCCTGGCCACGCTGGCACTGGGGCAGTTTGCCCGCATGGGGTGGGATCGCAGCCCCGTCAGGATGGCGCTGGCGTTGTTGATCGGCAATGCGCTGATCTATGTGCCCGGTATCCTGTGGCTGGCGCATCTCTACGGCTGGGACAAGCCGATCCTCGAATGGGGCCTTTACCCCTTCCTGATCGGCGATGGTATCAAGCTGGCGCTGGCGGCGCTGCTGCTGCCGGGTATCTGGAAGCTGGTCGGCCGCGCGCGCGGCTAGAG
>CAZWXK010000113.1:0-1635 GCA_964637875.1 uncultured Rhodobacter sp. | reverse complement strand
GCGCGCAGGTCGGGGATATAGGGCATCTGGCCGGCGGGCGTGAACAGCCTGTCCTGCAGCACCACGGGGATGTCGTCCACGCCGTAATTGCGCGGCAGCGTCAGCAGGTCGCTTTCCTCGTCATCGATGATCGCCATGCCGGCGAGACCGGCCCAGACCTGTTCGGCGGTCTTGTGGAACATGTGGGAATGGAACCACATGGTCGCAGCCTTGCCGGCGATGGTGAATTCGGGCGACCATGTCTCGCCCGGGCGGATGACCTGATGCGGACCGCCATCGGCAGCAGCCGGCAGGCTGAACCCATGCCAATGCAGCGTGCTGTCCTCGCCCAGATCATTGGTGACATTGAATCGCGTCCTTTCACCTGCACGCAAACGCAGCACCGGCGCCAGGTAATCGGCATTGATCCCCATGCTTTCGGTGCGGATACCTTCGAAGAAAACCGTACTGCCCCTTTTCAGCGTCAGGTCGAACACGCGCGTACCGTTCTGCATTCGCCCCTTTTCAAGCGGCGGAATGGCCAGCAGCTTGTCGAACCTGATCGGCCCGGACGCCCTGATCGCGCGCGGCCAGAACTGATAGCCGACCAGACCGGCCACCCCCAATGCGACCCCTCCCATCAACAGCATGCGGCGACGGATGATATTGGGGGGCCTTTCGGTCATCGGGGTCTCCTGACATATGGATGCCGGGCGCAGGAGCCCGGCCTTTGACACGCAATCGAGATGTGGGGCACGCGCCCCCTTTTCAACCGCGACCTTACCATTTGTCGCAGACGGGTTCTACCCGGGCGCAATAAGCGCTTGCAGTCGCCCTGTCCACGGGCAAGAGTGGTTTCGTCCTTTGTCCGGAGAAGCAGGGATGACCACCGCAAGACAACCCCGGATCTGCTTTCTTTCCAGCGAAGCGCCCGAGGCCGAAGATGCCCGGGCCGCGCTCGTGCGGCGCTATGGCTCCAGCCCCCTCGAAGATGCCGAGGTCATCGTGGCGCTGGGCGGCGACGGGTTCATGCTGTCCACGCTCTATGCCACGCAGGAGCTGGACATTCCGGTCTATGGCATGAACCGGGGGACCGTGGGTTTCCTGATGAACGAATACCGCGAGGACGACCTGGTCGAGCGTCTGGCCGCCGCCGAGGAGGCGGTTCTGAACCCGTTATGCATGGAGGCCGAATGTGTCGATGGCAACCGGGTCAAGGCACTGGCGATCAACGAGGTGTCGCTGTATCGGTCGGGTCCGCAGGCGGCCAAGCTGCGCATATGGGTGGATGGGCGCGTGCGGATGGAAGAGCTGGTCTGCGATGGTGCACTGGTTGCCACGCCGGCGGGTTCGACCGCCTATAATTACTCGGCCCATGGTCCGATCCTGCCGATCGGCGCCGATGTCCTGGCCCTGACCCCGGTTGCTGCCTTTCGCCCCCGCCGCTGGCGTGGCGCCCTGCTGCCCAAGACGGCGCATGTACGTTTCGACGTGCTTGAACCCGACAAACGCCCGGTGTCGGCAGTGGCCGACAGCCGCGACGCCCGCAATGTGGTGCGTGTCGATATCCATTCCGAACCCGACATCCGCCACCGCCTGCTGTTCGACCCCGGTCACGGGCTGGAGGAAAGGTTGATACGGGAACAGTTCGAGTGA
>CAZWXK010000112.1:0-1776 GCA_964637875.1 uncultured Rhodobacter sp. | reverse complement strand
CGCCGAGCCCGCTATCGAGCTCAGGGGCATCTCCAAGGCCTTTGGCCCGGTTCAGGCCAACAGGAACATCTCGCTCAGGGTGGCGCGTGGAACGATCCACGGGATCGTCGGCGAAAACGGTGCCGGGAAATCCACCCTGATGTCGATCCTCTTCGGGTTCTACCGGGCCGATTCGGGGGAAATCCTGATCAACGGCCGGCCGACCCCGATTCCCGACAGCCAGGCCGCCATTGCCGCGGGCATCGGCATGGTCTTTCAGCATTTCAAGCTGGTCGAGAATTTCACCGTTCTGGAAAACATCATCCTGGGGGCCGAGGGTGGCGCGCTGCTGCGGCCATCGCTGGCGCGGGCGCGCCAGACCCTGATCGAGCTGGCGCATGAATACGAGCTCGAGGTCGATCCCGACGCGGTGATCGAGGATCTTTCCGTCGGCCACCAGCAACGGGTCGAGATCCTCAAGGCGCTGTATCGATCGGCCGATATCCTGATCCTGGACGAACCTACCGGCGTGCTGACCCCCAGCGAGGCCGATCACCTGTTCCGAATCCTGCGCAACCTGCGCAACCAGGGCAAGACGATCATCCTGATCACCCACAAGCTGCGCGAGATCATGGACGTGACCGACACCGTCAGCGTCATGCGCCGGGGCGAGATGACCGCCACCCTTGCCACCCGCGACACCAGCCCCACCCATCTGGCCGAGCTGATGGTCGGGCGCAAGGTGCTGTTGCGGGTCGACAAGAGGCCGGCGCGCCCCGGGGAAACCGTGCTTGAGGTCGAGGATCTGCGCCTGACCGACGAAAGCGGCGTCGAGCGCCTCAAGGGTATCTCGTTCAGCCTGCGCGCGGGCGAAATCCTGGGGCTGGCCGGGGTTGCCGGCAACGGCCAGTCGGAATTGCTGGACGTGCTGGGCGGCATATCCCCGGCGCAGGGAAGGGTTCGTCTGAAAGATCGCGACATCCCCCTGTCGGGGCGTCGGGCCAACGGCCTGGCACGGCGCAAGCAGGGCTTTGCCCATGTCCCCGAGGATCGCCAGCGCCTGGGCCTGATCATGGACTTCGCGGCCTGGGAAAACGTCTGCTTCGGGTATCACGACGACCCCCGATACAACCGCGGCGCGCTGATGATGGACAACAACGCCATCCTGCGCGACTGCGCCGGCAAGATGGAGCGTTTCGACATCCGTCCACCCAACCCGCGCCTGCCGGCCCAGAGCTTTTCGGGGGGCAACCAGCAAAAGATCGTGCTGGCCCGCGAGATCGAACGCAACCCCGAGGTCCTGCTGGTCGGCCAGCCGACCCGCGGCGTCGATATCGGGGCGATCGAATTCATCCACCAGCGCATCGTCGAGCTGCGCGATGCCGGCAAGGCGATCCTGCTGGTCAGCGTCGAGCTGGAGGAGATCCTTTCCCTCTCGGATCGGGTGGTGGTGATGTTCGACGGGCGCATCATGGGCGAGCGGATCACCGCCGAAACCGACGAAAGGGAACTGGGCCTCCTGATGGCCGGAGTAAGCGGAGAAGCCGCCTGATGGACAAGATGCCACGCTGGGCCGACGTGTTCCTCGTGCCCTTCATCAACCTGATTCTGGCCTTCATCGCCTCGGGGCTGGTGGTGCTGGCGATCGGGGAAAACCCGCTGCGCGCGATCTGGATCATGATATCGGGCGCGCTCGGGTCCACCTCGGGGATCGGCTATACGCTCTATTACGCAACCAACTACATGTTCACCGGGCTGGCGGTGGCCTTTGCCTTTCACGCCCGCCTGTTCAACATC
>CAZWXK010000111.1:0-1800 GCA_964637875.1 uncultured Rhodobacter sp. | reverse complement strand
TTCCTGTCGGGCTTTACCTCCAAGGTGGCCGGCACCGAACAGGGCGTGACCGAACCGCAGCCGACCTTTTCGACCTGCTTCGGCGCCCCCTTCATGCCACGCCGCCCCGAGGCCTATGGCAACCTCTTGCGCGCGCGCATCGCACGCCATGGCGCGACCTGCTGGCTGGTCAATACCGGCTGGACAGGCGGCGCCCATGGCGTGGGCGCGCGCATGCCGATCAAGGCGACCCGCGCCCTGCTGACGGCGGCACTGGACGGTTCGCTGAACGATGCCGCGTTCCGTCGGGACGAAAATTTCGGCTTCGAGGTGCCGGTCGCGGTTCCCGGCGTCGATCAGACCCTGCTCGACCCGCGCGCGACATGGGCGGACGGCGCCGCCTATGACGCCGCCGCGCGCAAACTGGTCGCGATGTTTTCCGAGAACTTCGCCCAGTACGAAGCGCATATCGATGACGAGATCAGGGCGGTTGCCCTGGGCTGACCAGGGGCTGAAACCGAAAGGGCCGCCCGAGCGCCCGGATCAAGGGATCGGACAGGAAGGGGGGGGCCGTGTCGCCCCCCTTTTCGGTCTTGCCGCATCCGCGCGACAAAATTCTGTCATTCTTCATCAAATCCCCCTAGAAAAAGGGGCATGGGCGCATTCCCGCGCACTTCAAGGGCTGTCTGGACATGACCTCGGGCGACATCAACCCGGATATGGCATCATCGAACGCGGTCCAACCGGCGATCGCGCCTGCCCAGCCGCGTCGGTTCCGCTCGTTGCGCACGATCGCTGCCCTGATCCTGCGCGAAATGGCCACGACCTATGGCCGCTCGCCGGGTGGTTATCTCTGGGCGGTGCTTGAACCTGTAGGGGCAATCGCGCTCTATACCCTGGTGATCGCCGTCGGCCTGCGCATCAGGAATCCGGCTCTGGGGACAATTTTCGTGTTGTTCTTTGCAACCGGCCAGCTGCCTTTCTCGTTCTACCAGAGAACCGCGCGCAAGGTGGCCGCCTCGATCAGGTTTTCACGCCAGCTCCTGCGTTATCCGGCCGTGCGCTATACGGATGCGATCATTGCGCGATTCATCCTCGACAGCATGACAAACCTGATGGTGTTCTATGTCGTGATGGCCGGCATCCACCTGATCTATGACACCTCGCTGATCCTGGACCTTCCCGCCATCCTCCTCAGCCTGACCATGGCCTCGATGCTGGGACTGGGGGTCGGAACGTTGAACTGTTATCTGTTCAGCGCCTTCCCGGTGTGGGAGCAGATCTGGTCGATCATCAACAGGCCCCTCTTCCTGCTGTCAACCATCTTTTATGTTTTCGAGGACATCCCGCAGCGCTATCAGGACATCGTATGGTACAATCCGCTCATCCACATCGTGGGCCTGATGCGACGCGGCTTTTACCCCACCTATGACGCACGCTATGTCTCGCCCACCTATGTCTTTGCCGTCGCCCTGATCACGCTGTTCTTCGGCCTGCTGCTGCTCAACAGGTACCATCGGGACATCATGAACAGCTAGGAGTTCACTCCGGCAGAGCACCGAAACGGATTCAAGACCTCGGGACATGCCTCATCCTGTCAGCACGCGCTCCCTTGAAGGGCCGAGCCCGGGGGCATCTTCTTTGCCCAAATACTCCCGCCGGAGGCGTCCGCGATATCCGACAGTACAGGCGGGGGCTGTCTGCCCCCGCACCCCCGAGCGTATTTCCCCAAAGAAGAAGCAGACATGTTTTCGGGGCGGGGACGGGCAAGAGGCACCGGGTACATGGCGGAACAGACAGAAAGCCCCCCATCCGCCGAGC
>CAZWXK010000110.1:0-1990 GCA_964637875.1 uncultured Rhodobacter sp. | reverse complement strand
CCGGCCGGCACGTCCATCAACAGGAACGGATAGAAGGTCACGCGCAGGCCGCGGGCGCGGATCTCCTTTATCGCCTCGACAATGGTTGCATCGGACGGGGTGCCGCCAAAGGCCAGCTTGCCGGTGCTGTCCGTACTGATCTGGTGGGCAGCAGAACGACCGACCCCGTTCACCGACCAGGTGACAGGGGTGGTCTGCTTGGTCGCGTTCTCGACGCCAGGCATGATCTGGCAATTGCCCGCACGCAGATCCGTGCCGAACCATGAGACCACCAGCGACACGCTTTCGATGTTCGGGGCCGCGGACTGCAGCTGATCAAGCGCGGCCACGATGTCCGGCACGCCATTGGTCGTGTGCACATTCTCGGAGGCCGTCGTGCCGCCTGACCCGCGTGAAACCGGTGTCGTGCCATAGACAAACTCACCGGTGCCGGGGATCAGGGACACCGCCTTCAGCATGCCTTCAACCGAATCCGCCTCGATCAGCGGACGAAACACCTCGAAGGACAGCTGCGGGAGGCGGTTGCCGAACGCCGTGAGGTCCAACTCCTCGAACATCACATAGGCCGTGCCGCGATAGGCAGGTGCGTTGCCGGCACCCATCCTGGCCTCGATGAAGGGATCGGGCGTTTGCACCTCATCGCCCTTGTAGAGCCGCCACGTCACACCCGACAGATCCAGAGGCTTGCCGTCCGCCCAGACCCGCCCGATGCCGGAGATCGGCCCTTCGCACAGCGCCACGGCAAAGGACGCCGTGTAGGTATAGCTGGTGGTGGTGACCTTCGGCCCACCGCCCTTGCCCCCCTGGGTCGTGGTGCTCACGTGCTCGGTGAAATCCGTCGCCCATATGATGTTGCCGCCCAGCCGCATGCGGCCCCAGATGCGCGGGATCACGGCGCCTTCGGTGGAGGTGGTGACGGTCAGGTTCTCGAGCCGCGCGCCCTCGATGCGCTGGCCGGGGGTGAGCTGCGAGACGATCCAACTGTCGACCAGCGACCCCGCGAAGGCCCCCACCGCACCACCAATCGTGGCGGCCGACACACCAAGAATGGCCCCCCCGATCGAGGCGCCCAGCGCGGAACCGGCGGAAGCGAGAAGGATTGAGGCCATGGGTCAGGTCTTCGGTGAAACGGGAAAACGGAAGGCGAATGCGATGCGGCGCCGCCAGGGTTCGGTCAGCTCCTGCTCGATGACTCCGGTGCGCTCATAGGCATGGATGAAGTGATTGTTCGGCGAAACGATGCCTGCGTGCTTGGCGATGGCGCCGGTGCGCATGCGAAACAGCACCATGTCGCCGGTGCGGGCCTCGGTGACTGCGATCTCGATCATCGCTGCCCGTGCGGCCTCGGCCAGAACCTCATGCGGCCCGGCTTCGCCCCAGTCGCGGCTGTAGGGCGGTACCGGCATCGGTTCCGGGCCCACGACCTCGCGCCAGACGCCCCGGATCAGGCCGAGGCAGTCGCAGCCGACGCCCTTGACCGAGGCCTGGTCATGATAGGGCGTGCCGAGCCAGGAGCGCGCGGCCTTCACGATGCGGGCGGGCATGATACGAGCGGCCCCGCTGTGGGCGTTCCCACCATCGCGGTGGGCGTCCCCACTCGTCACAGCACGGCTCCCGCATTGCTGTCGCCCTTCGCGGCGTAGCGAATGACGGTGTCCTGACCCGGAATATGTGGAAAACCGCGGAAGTTGACAGCATTGGCGAACTTGGCCTTGCAGGTCTCAAACCGCTTGTCGCAGCCCGCGGCGATGTTGAAACTGTCGCCCGCGGTAATCGCGAGCACGGGGGCCTCCAACAGGGTGACCGTGACGTCTGTCGTCCTGACCTCGTGCGTCAGGACCTCGGCCTTGCGGCCCACGTTGGCGCCGGCGGTCCAGGTCAACGTGCCCAGCGCGAACCAGCCATCGGGAAAGGCTGAAAGGCCCGACACCGTGAAACTACGGTCACCCGCAACCGTCACCACGGTTCCAGCCCCCTTATAGGCCGGATC
>CAZWXK010000109.1:0-2319 GCA_964637875.1 uncultured Rhodobacter sp. | reverse complement strand
CCCGGGCCGCTGCGCAACCCGGGCCAGGAGAATTCGATCAAACGCGACATGCTCTAGCCCCGGAGGGCCGGCCAGATCTTGTGCCATGTCAAGACAGCCGCGCAACCGCTTGACATGGCGCAAGAAAACGGCTCAGTCAGATTCCCGGCCGATTTCCAGAACGATCTTGCCGACATGGTCGGCATTTTCCAGCCGCTCGTGGGCCGCGCGCGCCTGTTCCAGAGGAAAGCTCGAGTCCATGACCGGGCCGATCCTGCCCGCATCCAGCAATGGCCAGACATGCTGGCGCAGCTGTGCGGCTATACGGGCCTTTGCAAGGTCGCTCTGGGGTCTGAGGGTCGAGCCGGTCACCGTCAGGCGGCGCGCCATGATCTGGGCAAAGTTCAGCTCGGCCCTGGGCCCGGCAAGAAAGGCAATCATGACCAGGCGGCCATCATTGGCCAGGGCGCGGATGTTGCGCGCAATATAGCTGCCCCCCACCATGTCGAGGATCACATCCACCCCACGCCCGCCGGTCGCGTTGCGGACGGTCTCGACGAAATCGACCTCGCGATAATTGATGGCCAGCTCGGCCCCCAGGGCGCGGCAGGTTGCGCATTTCTCGGCGGTTCCGGCGGTCGTGAACACCCGCGCGCCCAGGGCGTGGGCCAGCTGGATCGCCGTCGTCCCGATCCCCGAACTGCCGCCGTGGACAAGAAAGCTCTCGCCCGCGCTCAGCCTGCCGCGCATGAAGACATTGCTCCAGACGGTGAAATGGGTCTCGCACAGGGCTGCGGCGCGGGTCATGTCGATGCCCGCGGGCAGACGCAGGGCATGATCCTGATGGGTGAGCGCATATTCGGCATATCCCCCGCCGGGCAGCAGGGCACAGACCGCATCGCCCCGTTTCCAGCGGGTCACGCCGCTGCCTGTCGCGACCACGATGCCGGCGCCCTCCAGCCCCGGCAGATCGCTGGCCCCCGGCGGCGGGGCATAGGCGCCCGCGCGTTGCAGCGCATCGGGCCGATTGACGCCCGCGGCACGCAGCCGGATCAGGATCTGGCCCGGGCCGGGGCGCGGAACCGGACGTTCGACAAGGGTCAGCACCTCGGGGCCTCCCGACCCGGCGATTTCGATGGCGCGCATCGTTTCAGGCAGTTTCGTCATTTTCGGGCTCGTCCTGTTGCGGCTTGACATATCCGGGCAGGTCCTCGCGGGGGCTGGCCGAGGGGGCCTGTATGCGGTCCAGCCACTTTCCCGGCCCCCGCATGAACCCCTGATACAGGGGATTGGCCCGCGCACTGCCCTTGAATTTCTCGATCCGCAACACGTCATGGATGCGCCGGTCGAGAAAGGCCCATGTCTCGGCATTGCCTTCGGACTGGTCGCCCAGCCAGAAAAGCAGGGTCGCGGAATAGACCGCCGAAAGGGTTGCGCGCTTGGTGTACCAGTTCAGATCGCGCGAGGTGTCGCCAAGCGTTTTCCAGATCAGATCGGCCGTGCCCCAGATCAGGCGCGCGCCCTCGGCGGCGTGGGACGGCATGGAAAAGAAGGTCATCGAGCGACGCACCACCTCGCGATCGTCGATGGCTTTGATCCGCCAGCGCACCAGCGCCGCGACACGCTGGCCATAACGCAGGGCCGACAGGTTTTCGCGCCCGGCACGCGCAACCATGGCCCGGTCGCCGCGCCGGTGATATTCGATCGCCAGATCCAGCGCGCCCCGCGGGCAGGCCAGCCGGGCCAGGGCCTGGTTCAGCCCCGATTCCGCCAGGGCCGCGCGAAAGGTGACATCGCTCCAGCCGTCGAACGGCACATGGGCCAGCGCCGCATCCAGCAGCAGACATCGGGTGCGGGCCAGATGATCCTCTTCGGTCTTTTGCGCGGTTCCGGGCATCAACCCCTCCGTCGGTTGTTTCGGGCACTGATCCGGCTGTGGACAAGGCCGGATTGCCTTGTTATATCGCCATCTCCTGCAACATACGGAAACTCTTGCTTAGAAAGGTGGTGACACCACATGCAGGTACAGGTTCGTGACAACAATGTCGATCAGGCGCTGCGTGCGCTCAAGAAAAAATTGCAGCGCGAGGGCGTGTTTCGTGAAATGAAGCTCAGGCAGCATTACGAAAAGCCCTCGGTCAAGCGGGCGCGCGAAAAGGCCGAAGCCATTCGCCGTGCGCGCAAGCTGGCCCGTAAAAAGGCCCTGCGCGAAGGTCTGCTCTGAAGGTCTGCCCTGGCGCCGCATCCTGCGACAGACGAACCGGCGGGCCCGTCCCGCCACAGGCAAACCCCCGAGGTTTATCCCCCGGGGGTTTTTCTATTGGTTTTTCTATTGGTTTT
>CAZWXK010000108.1:0-2750 GCA_964637875.1 uncultured Rhodobacter sp. | reverse complement strand
GGACTGAAAATCCTCGTGTCGGTGGTTCAAATCCGCCCCCGGGCACCATTAACCCCACGATTCAACCGCTTGGTTCCCGACCGTGTTTCACGGCTGGATCTTTCGGGGTTCGACGGTTTTCGACCACTATTCATTCCTGTTTGTCGGGGGGCATCGTGATCCGGTTGCGGGTTGCGCGGATGGTGCCGTGCCGTTGCGGGGTTTGCCGACATGGCGGGGTTTACGAAAACGTTATTGGCCTGTGGGCGAAATGCGGATTAATCACATCCCGACAGGCAACACTACCCAAAGGCAATATCGCCCCAAGCAGATTGTTGCGCTTGGCGATCGAGGATCCGAGGACAATAACATGATCAACCGTCGCGCGTTCATCGCAACCGGCCTGGGTGCCGGGGCGCTGGGGCTTGTTCCGGGGGCTGCCGCCTGGGCCAGGCCGGGGGACAATCCGCTTGATGCGCTGATCCCCGAATACGACCTTCCCGAGGAACAGCTGCCGCGTATCGTCAGGCTGCGCCCCGGATTCAAGCCCTTCGAGGTGCATGTGGATCCGGACTATTTCTATCTGTACTGGACACTGCCCAACAATACGGCCATGCGCTATACGGTTGGTATCGGCATGGGCAGCCTTTACCATCCGGGTGAATATTACGTGGGCATGAAAAAGGAATGGCCGCGCTGGGTGCCGACGCCGGGCATGCTGAAACGCGAGCCCGCCCTCTATGAGCCGGTCAAGGAGGGCATGCCCGGTGGTATCGACAACCCGCTCGGGGCGCGGGCGCTCTATCTCTTTACCCCGGAAAAGGGTGATTCCCTTCTGCGTATCCACGGTACCAACGATCCGAGCACCATCGGCGGGGCGGTCACCAATGGCTGTGCGCGGCTGGTCAACGATCAGGTGATCGAGCTTTATGAAAAGGTCCCGCTGGGAACCCGGGTCGTGCTCAGGAAACGGGCAAGCGGGGGCGAGGTACATTCCTGAGCAACCCTTGCCGCAGGAGGGATCGGGGGCGAACCCGGACGATTCGGCCGTCATCAGAGGGGTCGTGGTGAATCTCTCGGGTGGGGTGGTGTCGCTCAGGCGCTGTTCTTCATCCGCATGGCATTTGCGAGGCGTTCCAGCACCAGACGGTCGGCCACCGCATCGGGAGGTGTGGATTCGGCCCTGGCCCGGTCGAGGATCGTTCCCGTGAAGCGGGCCAGATCGCCGATCTTGCGCGCCACCCAGCCCCGGTCGGGGATGCGGAAGATTTCCGAGGCGACATTGATGATCCCGCCGCTGTTGACCACATAGTCGGGTGCATAAAGGATGCCACGCTCCTGCAGGCGCTTGCCGCAGCCGGCATCGGCCAGCTGGTTGTTGGCGGCCCCGCAGACAAGACGCATCTGCAATTCGTCGATCACCTGTGGCGTCAGCGCGCCGCCCATCGCACAGGGGGCATAGATGTCGGCGGCCGCGCGATGGATCAGATCCCCATGCACGACCAGCGCGCCAAGCTCGGCCCGGGCACGGCTGCATTTTTCCGGGTCGATATCGGCAACGATCAGTCTTGCGCCGGCGTCGTGCAGCATGCGGGCCAGTTGCCAGCCGACATGGCCCAGCCCCTGGATGGCCACCGTCAGGCCGCCGAGGTCGCGGGTGCCCTGGACGCGCAGCCAGGCCTCGTGCATCGACAGGAAGACCCCGCGCGCGGTATGCGGCGAGGGGTCGCCGCTGGCGAAACGCCCCGTCGAGAGGCCCACGGCATAGGGGGTGATACGGGCGACCTCCTCGATATCGGCGACCGAGGTGCCCACGTCCTCGGCCGTGTAATAGGCGCCTTTCAGGCTGTCGACGAAACGACCGAAGGCGCGCATCAGGGCAGGCGTCTTGTCGCGCTGCGGATCGGCGATGATGACCGCCTTGCCCCCGCCCAGATCAAGCCCGGCGGCGGCGTTCTTGAAGGTCATGCCGCGGGCAAGGCGCAACGCATCCTCGCGCGCGGCGGCGTGGTCGGCATAGGGATACATGCGGCATCCCCCCGCCGCCGGGCCAAGAACGGTCGAATGGATGGCGATATAGGCGTCAAGCCCGCTTTCGGCGTCGTGACAATGGAGCAGGCGTTCGAAAGCGTCGCCGCCCCGTTCCTCGGTAATCTGCATCTGGCGGTCCTCCCATCAACCGGTGCCCGACCATGATACGGCGGTGTTCGTGGCGATTTTCACCAAAACAGGGTGCTTTTTCCCGAAATTTGGTGATAATTATCGTGAAATCTTTCAAGGCTGGTGAAAAATGGACGTCGATGACATCGATCTGAGAATCCTGCGCCTGCTTCAGGCAAATGGCCGCATGCGCCTGATCGAGCTGGCCGAAAAGGTCGGGTTGTCGCCCACGCCCTGCGCGCGCCGGGTCAGGATGCTGGAAAGCAGCGGGGTCATCACCGGCTATCGGGCGATGATCGACCTTGCCAGGCTGGGCTGGCCGATCACCGTCTTTGTCACCGTCGAGCTGGATCGAAAGGATGCCCGCTCGCTTCAGCATTTCGAGCAATGCGTGCGCCGCTTTCCCGAGGTCGTGCAGGGTTTCATCATGACCGGGTCGCAGGATTTCCTGCTGCGCGTGGTGGCGGCCGATCTGCATGATTACGAGCATTTCCTGCAGGAAAAGCTGGCCCGGGTCGAGGGAATCCGCTCGATGCGCTCGCAATTCGCGCTGCGCAGCATCATTCCCGAGGAACGCCTGCCCTCGGGCTGAGCGGCAGATCGGCGGCGCC
>CAZWXK010000107.1:0-2813 GCA_964637875.1 uncultured Rhodobacter sp. | reverse complement strand
CTAGGCCCGTCACCCCTGGCCCGTCCTTGTCACGTCCATGCCGTAGAGCCAGTCATAGCGCCGCAGCATCATTTCCGGCGTCAGCTGCCCGGCCACGCGCATTGCCGCATGAGCCG
The DNA here is from genome assembly GCA_964637875.1 of uncultured Rhodobacter sp. Lineage (GTDB taxonomy): Bacteria > Pseudomonadota > Alphaproteobacteria > Rhodobacterales > Rhodobacteraceae > UBA5972. The sequence continues at coordinate 2,697 of CAZWXK010000107.1, read as the reverse complement.
CGCCGCGCAACAGGGGTGATGACATATGATAGATACGGGTATTGTCGGTAGCCGCCCTGACGATGCGGCGGGCGCGCTTGCGGCGGCGTTTCTGATAGGTCACCAGCGCCGGTTCGATCTCGTCATTGCGGTCGAGCTCCTCGGCAAGAACCCAGGCATCCTCGATCGCCATGTTTGCGCCCTGTGCCAGAAAGGGCAGGGTGGGATGGGCCGCATCGCCCAGAATCGCCGTGGTGCCGCGATACCACCTCTCGGCAACGGGGTGGGCGAAAAGTCCCCACAGGTGAACATTTTCACACAATCCCAGCAAACGGCGGATATCGGCAGGAAAGCCGCTGAAGGCGCGGCGCAGATTGGCCGGATCGTCCAGATGGTTCCACCCCTCGGCCACCCATTTCGCGCGTTCTTCGACCGCCACGATGTTGATCATCCGGCCTTCGCGCAGGGGATAGGTCACCAGGTGGCGTCGCGGCCCCATGTAAACGGTCGCAACCCGTGGCATGTCATGGATGGGAACGTGGCGGGCCTCGACCGTCGCACGCCAGGCAACCTGCCCGGTAAAGCGGGGCTCTCGTGCCCCCGCAACCGCCTGTCGGGTGACCGAATGAATCCCGTCGGCGCCCACCAGGATGCGGCAGTTGCGCTGGCTGCCATCCTCGAACGGCAACGTCGCCTGATCGAAACCGATGGCCACCCCCGTGACCCTCTTGCCCAGGATCATCGCGACACCGTGGCGCCGGGCCGCCTGGGCCAGCATCTCGACAAGATCGGCCCGATGAACCAGCAGATACGGGTTGTCGTTGCCGTGCTGCGCCTGCGTCATGTTCAGGCGCAGCACCAGATTGCCCGCATGGTGTTCGCGCAGCTCCACCGCCTCCAGCGATACGCCGATGCGGGCCACCCTGTCGCCCAGCCCCAGCGCCGCCAGAACGGCCGTGCCATTGGGCGTGATCTGGAGCCCGGCACCGACCTCGACCAGTTCGGGGGCCTGTTCGACGACGGTGACACGCGCGCCGCGTCGGGCCAGCGCAATCGCCGCCGTCAGCCCGCCGATGCCTGCCCCCAGAATGGTGACACTGCGTCCCTTGAGTGCCATGCGCGGCCCTCAGACGCAAAACACCGGAGCGCTGCCGCCCCGGTGCCGTGAACATGCGTTGCCGTTGATGTCGCCCGCCGTCATGTCAGTCGTCACGATGGACCCGCTCGGCACGCTCGTGGCGCTCCTGCGCTTCCAGGCTGAGGGTGGCGATGGGGCGTGCCTCCAGCCGCTTGAGCGAGATGGGCTCGCCGGTTTCCTCGCAGTAACCATAGGTGCCTTCCTCGATCCGGCGCAGGGCCGCGTCGATCTTGGCGACCAGCTTGCGCTGGCGATCGCGGGTGCGCAGTTCCAGCGCGCGATCCGTTTCCTCGCTGGCGCGGTCGGCAATGTCGGGAATGTTGCGCGTGCCCTTCTGCATGCCCTCGATCGTGTCGCGGTTTCCTTCGAGGATGCTGTTCTTCCAGTCCAGCAGCTTGCGCTTGAAATAGGCAAGCTGACGTTCGTTCATGAAGGGTTCATCCTCGCTGGGGGTATAGTCCTTGTCGAGTACGGTATCCACTTTCACTTGATCCTCCCAAGGAATTCAAGAATGCGACTCGGGGTCCCGGTTATGCTGCCGGGATCAGGTGCCGTTCGCGCACCGCTTACAGAATGTTGCGCCCTTTGTCACCCCGTGAAATGCATATCTTGAAGCTGCCCGTGCAGGTGATAGAGTCGGCGCCAGCACAAAACGCCACGGGCAATCCAGGGGCAATCACGCATCATGAAGTTCACCGGTACCGCAAGCTATGTCGCAACAGACGATCTGACTGTTGCCGTAAACGCATCAATAACCCTTGAAAGGCCCCTGTTGGTGAAAGGTGAGCCGGGCACCGGCAAGACCGAACTGGCCCGCCAGGTCGCCGCCAGCCTTGATCTGCCCATCATCGAATGGAACGTCAAGTCCACCACCAAGGCCCAGCAGGGGCTGTATGAATACGATGCGGTCAGCCGTCTGCGCGACAGCCAGCTGGGGGATCCGCGGGTGAACGACGTGCGCAACTATATCCGCAAGGGCAAGCTGTGGGAGGCTTTCGAGGCCGACCAGAAGGTCGTGCTCCTGATCGACGAGATCGACAAGGCCGATATCGAGTTTCCCAACGACCTGCTGCAGGAGCTCGACCGGATGGAATTCTATGTCTACGAGACCGGCGAAACCATCCGCGCGCGCCACCGGCCCATTGTCATCATCACCTCGAACAACGAAAAGGAACTGCCCGACGCCTTTCTGCGGCGCTGTTTCTTCCACTATATCAGGTTCCCCGATGCCGACACCCTGCGCCAGATCATCGAGGTGCACCATCCCGGCATCAAGCCCCAGCTGGTGACCGAGGCGCTGACCCAGTTCTTCGAGATCCGCGAAACGCCGGGGCTGAAAAAGAAACCCTCGACCTCCGAGGTGCTGGACTGGCTGAAACTGCTGCTGGTCGAGGATCTCGAACCCGAAGACCTGAAACGCAAGGGCAAGGATGCGCTGCCGAAACTGCATGGCGCGCTGCTCAAGAACGAGCAGGACGTACACATGTTCGAACGCCTTGCCTTCATGGCCCGCGGCGGGCGTTAGACTGCATCACGTATGACCTGACCGGCCCCCGTTCCCGCAGAGACGCCCCCATCCC
>CAZWXK010000106.1:0-2836 GCA_964637875.1 uncultured Rhodobacter sp. | reverse complement strand
CCGTGACCATGGCGCCCGCCGGCATCAACGTGGAACAGAACGCCACCGACAGCCGAGACAACGTTACCCTGCTGGCGATTGCCCAAGCTTGGCCCATGCGCACCTGGAACAGCCTGCTCGAACGCGGGCTATACCAGGCCCGGCGGATGCAGCGCTGGCAGGATCAGGCCCCGGACGCGGTGCGCATCCTGCGCAACCGCGCCGATCTCGACCATGTGCTGAAGGCGCGCGCGGCCGGCGCGGAAACCGTCGGCGCGCTGATCGGGGCCGAGGGCGCGCATATCCTGGAAGGCCGGCTGGAAAACATCGACGTGCTGTGGGAGGCCGGGTTCCGCCTGATGGGGCTGCATCACTTTCTGGACAGCGAACTGGGCGGCTCGCTCCATGGCGAAAGCGCGGCCGGCCTCACCCCTTACGGGCGCGAGGTGGTGGCGGCGCTGGTGGAAAAGGGCTTTATCATCGACCTGACGCATTCCAGCCTCGCCACCGCGCGCGACGTTCTGGCGATGACCGACGTGCCGCTGGTGGTCAGTCATACCGGTATCTGCAGCCATTGCCGGACCCCGCGCAACTTCCCTGACGAGCTGATGGCCGAGATCTGCGCGCGCGGCGGCGTCGCCGGCATCGGCTACTGGCAGGAGGTGATCGGCGACACCAGCCCCGACGGCATCGCCGCGGCGGTGGTGGCGGCGATCGAGCTTCTGGGCGAGGATCACGTCTCGCTCGGCTCGGATTTCGACGGCACCGCCGAGGAACCGTTCGACACCTCGGAACTGGTCGTCGTCACCGATGCCCTGCTGAAATCGCAACTGCCCGAGGAAACCGTCGCCAAGGTCATGGGCGGCAACATGGCCCGACTGCTGGACCGGATGCTGCCCGAGGGGGTGGGTCTGTAGGCTGCGGTTCACCCTTTTCAGGTCGCGCCCATGCTTTTTCTTCGCCGCGGCTCGCACGTCGCTGCTGTTGACAACAATCGGCAGGTCATGGCCAGGCTGGGAGAGGAAATGGGCAGCCGGATCTTGTCCATTTGCGGGGATGTGACGGATTCCCGGCTCTGCGACAAGACCATGAAGGATGTCGCTACCCGGTGGGGAGGCATGCTTGATCTGCTCGTGAACAATGCGGGGCTGTTGTGGTCCGGGGATTTCCGTTCCCAGCCCGATGACAGCATTGCGACCATTCTGTCGGCAGACGACAATAACGAACTCGATTGTACTCATGGCGTCCGTTGATCGAGCAAAATTTTCCGATCCCTGTTGAGACTTCCATTGACTAGAACGTTTGAATCTGGGATGAGGTTGTTCATCTTGTAGTAGATCATTGCCCTGGTACCATGATCAAGCCGGCGAATTGGCCAAGTAACATGGCAAAACCCGATTCATTCGCGCCGTTGTTTTCGGGGCTCTGGTTCAAAAAGATCACCTCCGGCAAATGTTCGGGCCCGCAATCGGCAAGCAAGCCCGATGGACGGAGCACTGCGATGGGCCTTTTGTTGCTCATGCAGGCTATCGGGGTAGCGTGTTCAGCCTCGGCGGCCCCACCACTGTTTCCTGGTTTCCTGAATTCTCCCATCCAGTCGATCCTCCCGTCTGCGGCGGAAAAACATCGTGTCGTCAGTGCCTTGCGGGACACCCCCTTCCGCGCGACCTATGTCGTTCACAAACCGGCGGACGACCCGAACGCTGATCGGGTTGCGGTTTATCTGATCGTTCAGGCGGGTGAGGCCGATCTGACCGGTCGCGAGGGTCTGTTGCACTATGTCGAACACCTTGCCTGGCTGAATGCGATCGGAAGGGCCGCACGCAGTGCTGACCGCGACAGCAATGCCTGGACCAACAGAATATCGGTTGGCTACTGGTTGACGGGCGCGCGTGCGGATCTGGCCGGGGTGATCTCGCAGCTTGTGCGTGTGCTGGAGCCGATTTCACTGCCCCGCTCGTTCATGCGCCAGGAACGCAACATCCTGTTGCGGGAATATGATCTGCGGATGCGGGACAACATTGATGCCCGCGTTGCCGAAGATCTTTCCCGGGCGATCTACCGGGGCACGGGATATGCGCGCTCGCCGCTCGCCACGCCACCCGAGATTGCCAGCCTTCGCATCGATGCGGCGCTGGCGCTGCATCGGCAGACGCATCGGCCGGAAAATGCTGTTCTTGTGGTGTACGGGAATGTTTCCGACGATGCGGTTGCAGCCGCGATTCCCAAGCTGCCCCATGGCCCGGCCCTGTCGGCGCGACGGGCGCCTTTCACGGCGAGACTGCCCCGGGGCAACCCGACCGAGACCCTGTTGCGATTTCCCGACCCGGATACCGCCCCGCATATGATCTGGAGGCGGATCATCAGTCTGGAGAAACCTCAACAGATCGACCTGCTGGATGCGCGGCTTGCACTGTTGCGCGATGTGCTGGATACGAACCTGCCGGGCGGTCTGGCTGGCCCCTTGCGGTTTGATGCCTTCATCACCCGCCGGTTTTCCATTTCGCTCAGTGCACTGGACAAGAACCATGTCGAAATGATTTTTTCGGCAGAGCCCGATGAAGGGGTCGCTCTGGAGAAAATGAAAACGGCCTTCGAGGCGTCGTTGGCAGCGGGTGCACGATCAGGTATTCCGCCCTCGACCTACAAACGGGTTCGCAAGAGGTTCCAGGATTACTGGCCGGAATGGCTGAATCGGCAGAAGCTGGCACAGTGGATGGCCGGCTATGTGATCGAGACCGTGTCCACCCGAGACAAGCCGCTGAGCGTTGTCGAACTTGGAAAGCTGGACAGCCGGATCACGCGCGCAGATCTGAACGACCTGCTGCGCCGGTTCGTGTCTGGCGGCCGCACCGTC
>CAZWXK010000105.1:0-3055 GCA_964637875.1 uncultured Rhodobacter sp. | reverse complement strand
ATCGGTTCCTTGGCGATCTTCATCACCTTGCGGACCTTTTCCAGCGGCATCTGCAGTTTTTCGGCCAGTTCCTCGGGCGTGGGTTCGCGCCCGATCTCGTGCAGCATCTGGCGCCCGGTGCGCACCAGCTTGTTGATGGTCTCGATCATGTGGACGGGGATGCGGATGGTGCGCGCCTGATCGGCAATACTGCGCGTGATCGCCTGGCGAATCCACCATGTCGCATAGGTCGAAAACTTGTAGCCGCGGCGGTATTCGAACTTGTCCACCGCCTTCATCAATCCGATATTGCCTTCCTGGATCAGGTCCAGGAACTGCAGGCCGCGATTGGTGTATTTCTTGGCGATCGAGATCACCAGCCGCAGGTTGGCCTCGACCATTTCCTTTTTGGCCTGCCGGGCCTCTTTCTCGCCCTTCTGGACCTGGTTCACGATGCGGCGGAATTCCGGGATGTCCACGCCCACATATTGCCCGACCTGGGCCATTTCGGCGCGCAGCTCCTCGGCCTTGTCGCGGAAACGCTCGTTGAAGGTGTTCCAGCCGCGACCCGATTTCTCGGCCATGCGGTCCAGCCAGGTCGGGTCCAGCTCGTAGCCGCGATAGGCCTCGATGAATTCGCGCCGGTTGATGCGGCTCTGGTCGGCCAGCTTGACCATGGCGCTGTCGATCGACATGATCTTGCGGTTGATGCCATACAGCTGGTCGATCAGCGCCTCGATCCGGTTGTTGTGCAGGTGCAGCGAGTTGACCAGCTCGACGATTTCCGAACGCAGCTTCTGATAGGTTTCCTCGTCGGCCCTGGAAAATGTGGACCCCTCGTTGAGGGTTGCCGACATGCGATTGTCCTGCATTTCGGCCAGTTTCTCGTAATCGGCGGCGATACGGTCGAGCGTGTCCAGGACCTTGGGCTTGAGCGCGGCCTCCATCGCGGCCAGCGACAGGTTGGCCTGATCGTCGTCATCGTCGTCATCGTCATCCGGGGCAATCGTGTTGCCGTCGGCATCGGTCTCGGGTTCTTTCTTTTCCGGCTTGTTGCCATTCCTGGCGGATTTCAGGATGCCGGGGGCGGGGGTGACTTCCTCGTCCTCGTCATCATCCATGCTGCCGGAAAAGGTGGTCTCCAGGTCGATCACGTCGCGCAGCAGGATGGCCTCGTCCAGCAGTTCGTCGCGCCAGATGGTGATGGCCTGAAATGTCAGCGGGCTTTCGCACAGGCCGGCAATCATGGTGTTGCGCCCGGCCTCGATCCGCTTGGCGATGGCGATCTCGCCCTCGCGCGAGAGCAGCTCGACACTGCCCATCTCGCGCAGATACATGCGCACCGGGTCATCGGTACGGTCCAGCTTTTCGGTTTCGGTCTTGGCGACCGCGATTTCCTTGGATGACGAGGTTTCGACCAGATCGGTCGATTTCTGTTCTTCTTCCTCGGCCTCGTCGTCTTCGATGATGTTGATGCCCATTTCGCTGAGCATCGACATCACGTCCTCGATCTGTTCGCTGGAAACCTGTTCCGGCGGAAGCACCTTGTTCAGCTCGTCATAGGTGACATATCCGCGCTCGCGGGCCTGGGCGATCATCTTCTTGACCGCGGCCTGGCTGAGGTCGCCCAGTGTTGCCGCGTCGCTGTTGTCGTCGGGTTTTGTCACATCCGTGTCCTTGGCGGCCATTGGTCACTCCGTCGTCGTGAAGGGCGAAATCGCCTTTTGGCGAGTCGCGCGAATCATTTGTGCGAATCAACACTGCGAATCAGTGATTCGCAATGCGTTTCAACGTTTTTTCTTTACCCATGCCTGGCTGTCGATCAGGTTTTGCAGATATCTCGACAGATTCTCCCGATCTTCGGCCTCGGTTCCGCCCTCGGGCAGGGATGATCGGCTGGCCCTGTCGCGGGCCTCGGCTGCCTGTCCCAGACGCCAGGTCAGACCCTCGTCGACCAGCCCGGCGATGTCCTGCATGGCTTCGGAAACCTCCTGCGCACTGCCGCGGTTGGCCTCGAGCTTGGCCAGTTCCTCGGCAAGCGCCATGCGCGCCGTCTCGATATCCACCCGTTTGCGGATCGCGGGGTTGATACGCACATGGCGCAGGGACAGCAGGTTTTCAAGCGTTTGCGGCCCCAGTTCGGCGGAAATCTTTTCACGCAACACCTGCCGGTCATTGCCGGCGTGATGCGACAGCTCCAGCAGCAAATCGCGCAGCCGGTCATGGTCGCGCCCCGAGAATTGCAGCTTTTCAAGCGCGGTCTCGAAATCTGCCACCAGCGACGGGTAGCTCAGGCACAGCGCAAGGATGATTGTTTCGCGCAGGCGCTCCTCGGCCCGGGGCAGGCGCGCGGAACGGGCCAGAAGGGACGCGCGCGCGCTTTCGCTTGGCGGTTCTGCCCATCCCGCCCCGCCCGGGCGGCCCCGCGAGGGCCTGTTGGCCGCACGGCCCCTGTTGCCGGCGGGCGCAAACAATGCGCGGCGCATTTCGCGCAGGGCGGCGGCATAGTGGTTGCGCAGGATCGGGTCGTTGATCCGGTCGAGCGCGGATTTGAGGCCGGCATCCAGTGCGGCGCGTCTTTCGGGGCTGTCGAACAGCCTGCCCGTGGTCTCGCGCTGCCACAGCAGATCGACCAGCGGTCGGGCGCTGTCCAGCAGTTTCTGCATGGCGCCGGGCCCTTGCGCGCGCAGCAGGTCGTCGGGATCCAGCCCCTCGGGCAGCAGGCAGAAACGCAATGTCCGCTCGGGCGCCAGCAGCGGCAGCGCCACGTCGATCAGGCGCATGGCGGCGTTCAGCCCGGCCTTGTCGCCGTCCAGCGCGATGATCGGCTCGGGCGCGATACGCCACATCAGGCGCAGCTGATCGGCGGTGATCGCGGTGCCAAGGGGTGCGACCACGTCGTTGAACCCCGCTTGCGACAGCGCGATCACATCCATATAGCCCTCGGCCACGATCAGGCGACCGGTCTTGCCGGCGGCCTCGCGCGCGGGCACGAAATTGAACAGGCTGCGGCCCTTGTCGAACAGCGGCGTTTCGGGCGAGTTCAGATATTTGGCCCGTGCATTCGGGTCCAGCG
>CAZWXK010000104.1:0-3114 GCA_964637875.1 uncultured Rhodobacter sp. | reverse complement strand
CACGGCGAGGTCGATTGTCGGGCGGAAGGGCTCCATCAGGTCGTCGGCCAGCGCCAGCGCATCGCCGCCCGAACGGTGGTGCAGCGACAGCGAGGGATGCAGCCCGGAGGCGACGATGGCCCGGGCGGTGGCGGCGCGCAGCACGGCGTAACCGTAGTTCAAGAGGGCGTTGGCGCCTTCCGCGTCGCGGTCGCGGCGAAAATCCTTGCCCATGAGAAGCGGCCAATAGGCCTGGGCGGCCTGCGCTTCGCGGTTGTCGGGGTCGCCCGAGCGCACCGCGACCATCAGCCGGTGCAGCCGTTCGGATGGCGCGCCGCTTCGTTCCAGCGCTTCGGCCTGGGCGGCGATCTTGTGGCGCACCATCGCGGCCCAGGCCTGTTTGCGCAGGGGGCGGGGCGCATCTGCCTGGGCGCGGAAACGTTCGCCCTGGGCATGGTGGCCCGAAAGCGGCAGCACCACGGCCACCGGCGCGAAGTTCTGCCCCAGGATCATCACCGGCACCGAGCGCGCCGCCAGTTCGGCAAGGGCGGTGTTCGACCACATCACGCCGGGGCTTGCGGCCAGCACCGCCTCGATGTCTTCAAGGCCGACGCGCCCGACCTCCTGCCCATCGGCATCGACGGCCAGAAAGCCGCGGCGTTTGTGTACGGCAAGCCCGGTGCGGGCAAGTTCCAGTATCTGTCCAACCATTGTGACCTCCTGCTAAGGATGAGGCTCGACAGGCCGGCCTGTGTTTCAGTGTCTGCCTCCGCCCCCTAGTTTTCCGTGCGGCACGATCCGCACCCGTCCCAGTTCGTCGATCCACACGCGGCGGGCGCGGCGGGTTTTCAGTTTGCTGATCGTGGCCAGATCCCAGCGGAAAGGATCGTCCTTGTCGTTGTGGCGCTTGTCGTAATCGCCGGCCACGTTCACCCCGACCAGCCGAATGCGGTTCGCGCTGGGCTCAAGCCGAACCACTCGCTTGACGGTATTGCTGCCCGCGATCGGCTGGCCCTCCTTGTCCAGGTCGAAAAGCTGGATCGTGTCGTTCTTGAACAGCCGCATGATGAAGCGGGCCTTGGGATGTTCCGCGCGCCAGTCGGCTTCCCCCCTTGATTGCGCCGCCCAGATGTCGGTGGCATGGTGGAACCAGCGCCCGTCGGGCCCTTCGAGAATGTCCATGAAGGCGATCTCGCCGGGCACGAGCCATTTGTAGGGGCGCCCGTCTTGATCGTGGACCGGGCGGGCATTGGCCATGGGCTTGATGATGCGCAGGCGGCGGTGGCCGGTCCGGGCGCTCCACTGTTCCAGCGCCTCCGCCAGCTGCTTCTCTTTTTTCTTGTCCTCGCGCAGCCCTTCGGTAGCGCGCAAAAGGTTCTCGCGGATCTTCTCGTCGCGCACCTGGCCGATTTCCTTGGCGGTGAGCCCGGTGACAGGCTTGCGCACAACCACGTTTCCAATGGTTCGCGCCGCCTGGTTTTCCGGCAGATCGCGAATCAGACCATAGGCGGTATCCTCCTGCAGGCGGCCGGAAATGGCGTGATCGGGCCGGTGGCTGACCTGGATGCGTCGCACCTGCTCCATCACCTGGTCACGATAGCCGGCAAAAGGCTCGGGCGGGGAAGGCAGAACGCGGTCGAGTTCCTCGGCCCCGATCTGGCGGGCGTAACGCTGAAGCGTCTGGATCATGCGCTGGTCAATCATCCCGATCACGGCGGCATCCAGCGCGTGGTGACGGTGGTCGTCGCGGGTCTTGGCGTTGTGGTCGGGCAGGAAGATGCCCCAGCGCCGGCGCATCATCGCGGTCATGCGGCCCACCGGCATCCGGATGTTCGAGGTGCCGTCCCTGGGAAACAGCGCCTCGGCATAGGCGCGCACGACGCGGGCAAGGTGGCCGGTGGCGTGCAGCTGCCGGTCTTCGAAGCTCTTGTCCTGCTGCCATTTCTCCAGCGCACCGGGCAGGAAACGCCACAGCTTGTGCTTCATGCCGGGGGCGGATTTCACCCGCGTGATGATGGCCTCGAGTTCCTCGCCGTGCCAGGCATCGCCCGGCGCGCGCTTGCCCTTGATGCGATTGGCTTGGCGAAAGCAGACGGTCTTGTTGGCGGGGCTATCGTCGAACGTGTCCTCGAAGGGCAGGATGTGGTCGATTTCCACTTCGTCCGAATGCAGTTGATGCAGCGCGATGGGCCGTCCCGAATAGGGGCAGAGCCGATCAGCGGGCGTCTTGCCCAGTTCTTCCCAAAGCCGCATGCGCAACAGCCGGTCGCCCATGCGCTGGCCGGGGGCGAGGATGCCGGCCTTTTCCAGTTTCTTGCGCCAGGCGTCGTTGCGTTTCGTGTTGGCCTTGATGGTATTGTCGATCTCTTTCAGTTCACGCGCTGATTTCGCCATGTCGCGGGTGGCCTCGATGGCTATCTCGGCCGGCTTGCCGTAGTGGTCGATCAACGCATTCATCACCCGGCGGAACTGGCCGAGCGCCACATGCACCGTGGGGTTGGAGATGCGCCCGAATCGGATGTCGGGCGGGTCATCGGGGTTGCCCGTCCCGGTGCCGATCATGTGGCGCAGGGCGGGCAGTTCGTTGTAGCGCGGCAGGCGGGGCAGGCCCGGATCGTCCTCGGCGCGCAGGTCGGAATGGTGAATAATCACGCCTTCGCCGAACAGCCCGCGTTCGGACGCCGTGCGCACCGCATCGCTGTAAACGATCACATCTTCGCGCAACACTTGCACGATGGCCTTTGCCGCGCGCTCGCCGATCATCAGGTGGCCGTCGGGCAGGGTGATCTTCTCGACCGCTTCAGCCGTGTCGCGGTCAAGCCCGCATTGCTGCATGAGCCGCCTGACGGCCTCTTCCGGGGTTTCGGCCTGATCGAGAATCGTCAGCAGGCGTAGTTTCTCACCCTCGCTCCACTTTTCCCACCTGCCGGCAAGCGGCCCCGGCTTTCTTTTTGTGCCGGTCATGCGGGCGGCGGTCTGGTTGTGGGCGAGTTCCTTGAGCCCGCCGCGTTCAAGGTTGATTTCGGCATCCGATGGCAGTTTCAGAAGCTTTCGCAGCCCCTTCCAGGTCAGCTTCTGCCCCGCCATCAGGTGCCGCGCCAGCAGGTCGCGCGCAGTCAGATCAAGCGCCTGTTC
>CAZWXK010000103.1:0-3627 GCA_964637875.1 uncultured Rhodobacter sp. | reverse complement strand
CCCCGAATCGAAACTTTGCATCATTCACGGCCATGTCCGCCGGATCACTTGCGATCCGGCGGTGCGGAAATTCAATGTAGCGAACTTTGGATTCAGGTGACTAGACCTTGAGCGCGAGGGCCGGCGACAACACGTCGATGCCCAGCGCGCGGCCGACCGCGTAACAGGTCAGCTTGCCCTCGTGCACGTTCAGCCCGTCCAGCAGATGGGGGTCATCCTCGCAGGCCTTGCGCCAGCCCTTGTCGGCAATGGCCAGCATGTAGGGCATGGTGGCATTGCCAAGCGCAATGGTCGCTGTTCGGGCAACCGCGCCGGGCATGTTGGCGACGCAATAGTGAATGATGCCCTCGACCTCGAAGATCGGGTCGTCATGGGTGGTGGCGTGCGAGGTTTCGAAACATCCCCCCTGGTCGATGGCGACATCCACCAGAACCGCGCCCGGTTTCATGGTTTTCAGCATGTCGCGCGTCACCAGCCTGGGCGCCGCCGCGCCGGGGATCAGCACGGCGCCCACCACCAGATCGGCATCCGAGACCAGCTCGGCGATGTTGCCCTTGGAGGCATAGCGGGTTTCGAAACGGCCCGCGAACACGTCGTCGAGATAGCGCATCCGTGCCATCGACTTGTCCAGCACGGTCACATGGGCCCCCATGCCGGCAGCCACCCGCGCGGCATTGGTGCCGACGACACCGCCGCCGATCACGGTGACGCGGGCCGGCCCGACGCCGGGAACGCCGCCCAGCAGAACCCCCCGCCCGCCATTGGCCTTTTGCAGCGCCCATGCGCCGACCTGGGGGGCCAGGCGACCGGCGACCTCGGACATCGGGGCCAGCAGGGGCAGCCCGCCATTGCGGTCGGTCACGGTCTCGTAGGCAATCGCGGTCACGCCACTGGCCAGCAGGTCGCGGGTCTGGTCCGGGTCGGGGGCCAGATGCAGATAGGTGAACAGGATCTGTCCCGCGTGCAGCTGCCTGCGCTCGCCCGCCTGGGGCTCCTTGACCTTGACGATCATCTCGGCGCGATCAAAGATCTCGCTGGCCGCGGTCACGATTTCGGCCCCGACGGCACGATAATCGTCGTCGGCAAAGCCCGCGCCCGCGCCGGCCCCGGTCTCGACAATCACCTTGTGGCCGTGATGGATCGCCTCCTGCGCGGCAATGGGCGTCACGCCCACGCGGTATTCCTGATTCTTGATCTCTTTCGGGCATCCGATCAGCATGGTTCGACCTCTTGTGATTCACTGCGACATCCTGTCCCGATATTGCCGCGGGGGTCGGGAAATTGCCTTGCAAATATCGGTATCAATTGCCCTGTGTTTCGACTAAAATCACGGAAAACCGGCCGAACAGGGCAAGGATCGTGCGCAAATATGGAAATTGACCAGACGGATCGTCGAATCCTGACCGTGCTGCAACGCCACGGCCGCATGTCCAATGCCGAGCTGGCCGAGCATATCAACCTGTCGCCCTCGGCCTGCCACAGGCGCGTGCAGCGGCTGGAAAAAAGCGGGGTCATTACCGGCTATGTGGCGCTGCTGAATGCGCGCGAGGTCGATCGGCGTTCGACCGTCTTTGTCGAGATCACCCTGTCGGGGCAGGCTGACGAGGTGCTGGACGCCTTTGAAAAGGAGGTCTCGCGCATCCCGGACGTTCTGGAATGTCATCTGATGGCGGGCTCGGCCGATTACCTGCTCAAGGTGGTGGCGCGCGATACCGATGATTTTGCCCGTATCCACCGCCGCTATCTGGCGCGCCTGCCGGGGGTGGCGCAGATGCATTCGTCTTTCGCCTTGCGCACCGTATTCAAGACAACCGCGCTGCCCGTCTGAGGGATGGACGTCGGCGGGTCGGATATGCAGGCCCGTTCGAGGGGCGCTCAGGACAGGTACTGCACCGCGTAAAGCACGCCCATGCCGGAAATCACCGATCCGATCACGCTGCGCCGCCACATGCCGACAGCCAGTGCCACCAGGGCCGCGCTCAGGCGGGCGGCGTCGGGTGAACCTCCGGTTGCGGCGGGCCAGGCGACAAGCGGCGCAACCAGCCCCGGCAGCACCGCGACCCCCACATAGCGCAGATGACGCAGCGCCCATTCCGGCAGCCTGCGCCGGCCCAGAAGCCCCAGAAAGGAATAGCGGATGGCAAAGCTTCCCAGACCCAGAAGGACGATCACGACCCACAATTCGGCCCACAATTCGGTGCGCCCGCTCATCTCGGCCGTGCCTCGGGTCCGGACGCGGCGCGCCGGGTCTGCCAGGACTCGACCCATGCGCCGGCGATCATTGCCAGCAACGCCGCCACGATCAGCCCCAGATTGAAGGGCAATCCGGCCAGCGCCAGCGCCGCAACCACCGACACCAGCGCGGCCGAAACATGCGGCAGGCTGCGCAGCATGGGCGCAACCAGTGCGATAAAGGTGATCGGGACCGCGAAATCCAGCGCATATTGCGGCGGGATCGCCTTGCCGGCCACCGCCCCCACCCAGGAAAACAGATACCACAACGGCACGATCGGGCTGGCAGCGCCGAAATAATAGGCGATCCTTTCGGCCTGCGACATCGCGGGAGGCTGTTCGAAGCGCGCGATGGACACGGCAAAGACCTGATCGACCAGAAAATAGGCCATCAGCATCCGCAGCCAGCGCGGGGCGCCCCCGATATGTGGCACCAGCGCCGCCGAATACATCGCCATGCGCAGATTCACCGCCAGCGCCGTTGCCAGCACGATGAATGTGGGCGCGTGTTCCTGCAGCAGGGACAGCGCCGTGAACTGGGCGGCGCCGGCGATCACCAGCACGGTCATTGCCATGGTTTCGACCAGGTTCAGCCCGGCCCTGGTGGCGACCACGCCGAACAAAAGGGCAAAGGGCACCACCACCAGAACAAAGGGGGCGCCGTTGCGAAATCCCGACCAGAAGGCCGATTTGGGGTTTGAGCCTGACATTGCACACCTGTAGACAGTTGGCATAACGCCTAGTCCGAAATGCCAGGGGGGTGCAATTGGCCAAACGCGACGTAAGTGACGAATTCCTGATCGCGCCCGATCCCGATGCCGCGCGGCTGACCCGTGTGGTCGAGGGGTTCGACCAGACCGGCGCGCCGCTGTCGCTGCCGGTGGTCGAGGAACGGCCGCTGACGATATTCCTCAATTCCCAGGAAATCGTCACCGCCATGACCATTGGCGACTATCCCGAATATCTGGCGCTGGGCTTTCTGCGCAACCAGGGCATGCTGGCCGAGGACGACCGGATCACCGGCGTCGATTATGACGAGGAACTGGAAACCATCGTCATCCGCACTGCGCGCCAGACCGATTACGAGGAAAAGATGCGGCGCAAGACCCGGACCTCGGGCTGTGCGGTGGGCACGGTGTTTGGCGACATGATGGAGGGGCTTTCCGGCGTCACCCTGCCCGCGGCCGAGCTGCGCACAAGCTGGCTCTATGCGCTGTCGCACAAGATCAACCGCACGCCCAGCCTGTATCTGAGCGCGGGGGCGATTCACGGAACCGTGCTGTGCCGGCGCGACCGGCCGCTGGTCTATATGGAGGATGTCGGGCGCCATAACGCGGTGGACAAGGTTGCCGGCTGGATGCTGAAACACGCACAGCGCGGCGATGACAAGATCCT
>CAZWXK010000102.1:0-3801 GCA_964637875.1 uncultured Rhodobacter sp. | reverse complement strand
GCAAGAGGCACCGGGTACATGGCGGAACAGACAGAAAGCCCCCCATCCGCCGAGCAGAGATCCATGTACACCACCTTGCAGGATTGCGCGGTTATCCCGGATCTTGTGGCCGGTCCTGCGGATCGACCGTGGCGGTTGCGCCAACGGCTTGCCTGCGGCCGGAGCTGACCGCCGGCCCGGGATGCCGGGCGCGTTCGGGCAAGGGGGGATAGCCGGCCGCAGGCGAGATGCCGGTACGCCCACGCATCCCGTCCCATACCGCCAGCCACAACAGCCGGAAATAGCGCCAACGGTCGCCCCCGTACAAGCGGCCGTTCAGCAACCATTTCGGCAGGATGATCAGCAACGCGGGCCAGAACAGAAATCCGGCGGTTTCGTGATACAGGATCAGACCGTTGCGATAATTGTAGTAGACCTTCCACAATGGGCGATAGACGCGCGCGCGTCCTTCGAAGGTCGAGCAGTCATGTTCGAACCGGATTTCCGGATCGAAAAGGATATCGAGCCCGCTATTGGCGAGGCGCAGGGTATAGATGGCATCGTCACCATACAGGAACAGTCCGCCGTCGGGATAGCCGCAGCGTGTGATCGCCGCCCGTGACAGGAACAGCCCGACGAACGAGGCCACATGGACGACACGGGCGCGCCCCTCGTATGCGGCGTCCGGCAGATGAAAGCCCATGCGCCCCTGCCCCGCCAGGGTCCGCAGCAGCAGGCGCCAGTCGCGAAACGGATTCAGCGAGGGGCGGTTCATCTCGCAGATTTCACCATCGGGATAGCGGGCGGCGGCGGCCACCGCGGGCCATTTCGCGTAGTCGCCTTGCAGGAACCGTTCGATGGCACCGGGTTGGGGGCGTGCGTCGTCATCCATGACGACGATCCAGTCGGGGTCATGGCTTTCGACCGCATGGCGCATGCCCAGTTCGAACCCGCCCGCGCCGCCCAGGTTGACGTCAGGGCAGAGAAGATCGATCCGCCCTCCTGCCCGTGATGCCATCCATTCGCGGCTGCCATCGGTCGATCCGTTGTCCACGACGATGATGTGATCGACCGGACTTTCGACAAGACGCGCAACCGTTCGGCGCAGCTGGGCCGACCGGTTGTAGGTTACAACCACGGCCACCAGGGTCGGACGGTGCTGCTTCACCGGGCAGAACCCGCGGCGGCAAGGGTGTCGATATCGGGGGAAATCATCTGGAAGAAATACCTTTTTGCGTCACACGCTTCCTGTCATCAGAAACCCATCGTCCCGACATGCGAAATGCGCCGGGGCGGGCGAATTTCTACACTAGCCGACAGCCGCGCGACAAGCCAACAAATTTGCAAACCTCGCCGGCCGCGCGCGCCAGCGCCCCATCTTGTCAGGCGACGGGAGGGGTGCCATATACGGAGCCCCGAAACAGGATAGGAAGGCCTTTCACATGCCGCTCCCCGTTGTTCAGCATTTCTCCGATCTTCTCTGCGTGTGGGCCTATGCATCGCATGTCAGGCTCGAGGAAATGGCCCGCCGCTTTGAAGGGCAGGTTGAAATATCCATGCATTTCTGCCCTGTCTTTCCCGATGCTCATGCCAAGATCACAACCGGCTGGGCCGATCGCGGCGGTTTTGACGGCTATGCCGACCATGTCGACAGCGTTGGCCGGCAATTCGATCATGTCTCGATCCATCAGGATTGCTGGCGCAAGGTGCGGCCGGTCAGCTCGAACGCGGCGCATCTGTTCCTCAAGGCCGTGCAGTTGGCGGCAAACGAGACCGGCCCGCAGGAAAAGCTGCGTGAAACGGCCTATTATCGTGCCACCTGGGCACTGCGCAGGGCCTTTTTCGAACAGGGCCGCGACATCGCGCGCCGCGAGGTTCAGGCCGAGGTCGCCCGCGAGCTGGGGCTGGACATGCCGGCCATAGACTCGCAGCTGAGCTCGGGCGCGGCGATGGCTGCGCTTGATGCCGACAACCGCCTGTGCGAGGCCACCAATGTCGCCGGCAGCCCGACGATCCGCATGAATGCCGGGCGCCAGATCCTGTACGGAAATGTGGGCTTTCATCTGATCGAGGCCAATCTCAAGGAATTGCTGCGGGCGCCCAATGCCGACGAGGCAAGCTGGTGCTGAGGCCCCTGGCGATCGCGCGGATGTTCACGTTGACGTGATCGCGCGCATCACCGCCCCGGGCCGACTCGCCCCAGCCAGGATGGGCCGGTGGGGGCCCGCAAGCCGCGCGCGCAAACCCGCGCAAACCCGCCCGGGCCACCCGCGCGGAATGGCCTGGCAGATGCCCGCCGCAGGCCCCGAAATCACGGCAGGAACATCGTATCCAGGGCGCGCGCCCGGGGGACGGACACGTCGCCACGGCGCAATATCGCAAGACAGGGAACATATCGCATATCCGCCGCCCCCGCGGCACGGAAGCGTGAAAAAACAGAAGGATGAGGCGTATCCGGCGCGTATCCTGGCCGGGGTTTCGACCACGCCCCCACCCCGGCCCACCCCGGCCCGGCGCGAATCACCCGGCCTGAAATCCCGGTCGCGAATCGCGCGGCCGTGACGCCCGCGCGAAGCCGCGTCGCTTGCGCCAGGCCGACGGGTCAGATTGTCGCAGTGCATGGCGGGATCGACCCGTTTTCAGGTCGTTCGGGGCGCTGCGTTTACACGATCCAGCAGGTAGAAGGTCAAAAAACTCATTTTCTCTTTTTCGCGAGGATCATGCATTGGTGAGGCGACATCCCGCGCCAAGGCGCGCAGAATCTCGGTGGGGTTCTTGGGCGACCCCGGAAAAAAAGGAGTGTTCCGATGAAATACCTGTCCCTTGCAATCGCTCTGGGTGCGTTTTCCGCCCTGCCCCTGGCGACGCCCGCCGCCGCCCAGGAGCATCCGCCGCAGAACTCGGACGGAGACGGTCCGCACGCGGTACAGCTGGTGATGCCGATCATGAATTCGGCACGTGGCATGCAACTGTTCATCGAAAAGAAATGCTATGCCTGCCACTCGGTCAACGGCGTCGGCGGCGAGGATGCCGCGGCACTCGACGCACATAACATGAATGACTACATGAATCCGTTCGATCTGGCCGCCAAGATGTGGAAGATGGCGACCGTCATGATCCCCATGCAGGAAGACGAGCTGGGCGCGCAGATCGAATTCACCGGTGACGAGCGGGGCGACATCATTGCCTTCCTGCATGACGATGCCCAGCAGCACAAGTTCACCAAGGACCTGCTGCCCAAGGAGTGAGTGTCCGGGTGACAGATGGCAACCGGCCCTCTCCCGCCTGCGGGAGGGGGCTCGGCGGGGGTCTGCCCAAGGGGAAACCGGAAAAACCGGGCCAGGGCATACAAGACAGCGCGGACAGACAGATGGCCGACAGGGCCACGCCGCCGCCCCGACCGCACAGGTTGCCCGAGCGAGGGACAGATCGTCATCAGGAAGAATTCATGACAGGAGGGAAGCATGAGGAAAACGACATTTCGATACGGTCTGGCCACGCTGGCCATGGGCGTGCTGCCTGCGGGCGCGGCCTGGGCCGATGGCAATTATCAGGGTTACGGCCACATGTGGTCGGGTGAATATGGCTGGTGGATGTGGACCGGGCCACTGTTGATGCTGGTTTTCTGGGTTGCGGTCATCGTGCTGGTGGTGCTGGCGGTCCGCTGGATCACCGACCGCGGCGATGACGCCCGCGCCAGCACGCGCGGCGGAGGCGACAAGGCGCTCGACATCCTGAAGGAGCGCCTTGCCCGTGGCGAGATCGAGCCCGAGGAATATGAACGCCGCCGCAAGGTTCTGGAGGAATAGAGCATGTCGCCCC
>CAZWXK010000101.1:0-4024 GCA_964637875.1 uncultured Rhodobacter sp. | reverse complement strand
ACAAGAACAAGCAGCGCAAAGACGATGGCAAAAAGCGCGATGTTGCGATAATTCATACCGATTGCCCCTTGAATATGCCTGTCGGCCGGAACAGCAGAACGATGACAAGGATCGAAAACGAGACAGCGAACTTGTAGTCCGTCGACATCAGCTGGACCAGGCCGTCAGGCGCCCACTGCTCGGGCAGCAGATAGACCAGCACCTTTTTCCAGGCATAGGTAACGGCCACCTCGGAAAACGAGATGACAAAGCCCCCTGCGATGGCGCCGACCGGATTTCCCAGCCCGCCAACGATGGCAGCGGCAAACATCGGCAACAGCAACTGGAAATAGGTGAATGGCTTGTAGCTCTTGTCCAGGCCGTAGAGGGTGCCGGCAATGGTTGCAAGGATGGCCACCAGTACCCAGGAAATCGTCACCACGCGTTCGGGATTGATACCCGAAAGCAGCGCCAGATCCTCGTTGTCGGAAAAGGCGCGCATGCTCTTGCCGGTGCGGGTACGGTTGAGGAACCAGAAAAGGGCCACCACCACGATCACCGCGGTTACGACCGTGATCCCCTGACTGACCTTGATCGACAGCCCCTCGTTCAGCCCGGTCACCGCCTTGAATTCGCGTGCCTTGACGATGAAACGGGCCCCATCCGAGAAACGCTGCTCGTTGGGCCCGATGATGAAGCGCACCAACCCGTTGGTGATGAACATGACCCCGAGCGAGGCCATCACGAACACGATCGGCGCGGCCTTGGTTCGTCGATAGAAACGATACACGGCCCGGTCGGTCAGCAGCAGCAGCCCGAGTGTCACCAGGATACCCACCGGCAGGGCCAGCAGCGCGGTAGGAAGCGGCGCGATCGAGATTCCCGCGCCCTGCATCCACCAGGTCGTGAGGATGACGACCATCGTCCCGAACGCCATGGTGTCGCCATGGGCAAAGTTCGAGAACCGCAGAATTCCGTAGATCAGGGTGATGCCCAGCGCGCCCAGCGCCAGCTGGCTGCCATAGGAAATGGCCGGAACGAATACATAATTTGCCAGTGCCGCAAGCGCGTTCAGGATATCGATCATGACTCAGCCCCCCAGGAAAGACTTGCGAACGTCGGGGTCGGCCAGAAGGGCCTCGCCCGTGTCGGTGTAACGGTTTCGGCCCTGCACCAGCACATAGCCCTTGTCGGCAATCGCCAGCGCCTGGCGCGCGTTCTGCTCGACCATCAGGATCGAGATGCCGGTGCGGGCGACCTCGATGATACGGTCGAACAGCTCGTCCATGACGATCGGGCTGACACCCGCGGTGGGCTCGTCCAGCATCAACACCTTTGGCTGGGTCATCAGGGCGCGGCCGACGGCCACCTGCTGGCGCTGGCCACCCGACAGCTCGCCCGCGGCCTGACGGCGCTTGTCGCGCAGGATCGGAAACAGGTCATAGACCTGCTCCATGGTGGGCGAAATGTCGTCGCGGCGCAGAAAGGCGCCCATTTCCAGGTTTTCCTCGACCGTCATCGAGGTAAAGATATTGTTCGTCTGCGGCACGAATGCCATGCCCCTGGCCACGCGATCCTGGGGCGAGAGCGCGGTGATGTCCTGTCCGTCGATCACTACCCGTCCCTTGCGCAGGTTCAACATCCCGAAGATGGCCTTCATCGCGGTAGACTTGCCGGCACCGTTGGGACCCACGATGACGGCGATCTCGCCCTTGTTCACCGCGACCGTGCAGTCATGCAGGATATCGGCACCCCGGCCATAGCCGCCGGTCATGTTTTCACCGATCAGAAAGGGCGCATCGCCGGAAACGGGAACCGCCTCGCCCGATCTTGTAGGGTCGATGTCCATGTGGCTGGTCTTGCTGGGATCGGTCACCGAGAAATCCTTGTTGCCGCGCGCGTCACGATAGGGGTTGTCACTCATGCCGCGCCCTCCTTGACCTTGTTCTTGAGGCCCGTTCCCAGATAGGCCTCGATCACCTGTTCGTTGTTCTTGACCTCGTCGATGGTCCCCTCGGCCAGAACCTTGCCCTCGGCCATGACGATCACCGGGTCACAGAGGCGGGCGATGAAATCCATGTCATGTTCGATCACGCAGAATGTATAGTTGCGCTCCTTGTTGAGCCGGATGATCGCATCGCCAATGGTGTTCAGCAGCGTTCGGTTGACCCCTGCGCCGACCTCGTCCAGGAACACGATGCGCGCATCCACCATCATGGTGCGCCCCAGCTCCAGCAGCTTTTTCTGGCCGCCCGAAAGGTTGCCCGCCCGTTCCTCGGCAAGGTGGTCTATGGTCAGGAACTCCAGAACCTCGTCGGCCCTGGCTGCCAGTTCGGCATCCTGTCGCGCAACGGCGCGGCGGCGGAACCATGCGTTCAGCAGGTTTTCCCCCATCTGCCCGCCCGGCACCATCATCAGGTTTTCCCTGACCGTCATGGATTCGAATTCATGGGCGATCTGAAAGGTGCGCAACAACCCCTTGTGAAACAGCTCGTGCGGCGGCAGGCCGGTGATGTCCTGGCCCTCCATGAACACACGACCAGAGGTCGGCCTGAGCACACCGGCAATCACGTTGAAAAGCGTGGTCTTGCCCGCACCGTTGGGTCCGATCAGCCCGGTGATCGACCCCTTGGCAATCTTGAGCGAGGCGCCGTCAACGGCGTGGAAACCGCCGAAATGCTTGTGCAGGTCCTCGACGACGATCATGTTTTTCCTCCCCGACAAGGCAACAGCCCGGGCAAATCCCGGGCTGCCGCAGTTTTCGGATCAGGCGGTCACCAGTATTTGACCGTCGTGATCTTGCCGTTCTTGAAGACGATTTCGCGATAGTTGCCCTTGGATTCGCCCGGGCCGATCAGTTCGACAGCGGATGCGCCGACATAATCGATGTCCTTGCCTTCCTTGAGCAGCTTCAACGCCTTGGCCAGCTCGCCCGGGAAGATCTTGACGCCGGGTGCGTTGGCCACCTCCATGACCTTGCCCTTGTAGTCGGCCGGGTTGGTCGAATTGGCGGCCTGCATCGCCAGCATCAGCAGCGCGGCAGCATCATAGGATTCGGGCACGAAGGGCGAAGTCGAGTCGAAACCCTGCTCCTTGCCGATCTTCTGCAGGATGGCCGCGCCCGGGCTGTCGGTGCCGGGGTTGTCCCCCATGGATCCGTCGATTTCCTTGCCGAAATTCTCCTCCAGCTTGGCACCGATCATGCCGTCCGGAAAGTAGAACTTGTCGAAGGCACCCGTATCGAGCGCCGCGCGCACGATACCCGAGCCGCCCTGATCGACGTAACCGGCAACCACCAGCACGTCGCCGCCAGCCGACGCCAGCGCGCCCACTTCGGCCGAATAGTCGGCCTTGCCGTCCTCGTGCGAGGCGTTGATCGTGACCGTGCCACCCTTGGCCTTGAAATTCTCGGCGATGGCATCGGCAAGACCCTTGCCATAGTCGTTGTTGGTATAGGTGATGGCGATGGATTTCACGCCATGGCCCCACAGGATGTCCGCTGCCACCTGGCCCTGACGGGCGTCCGACGGTGCGGTGCGGAAGAACAGGCCGTCATCCGGCGCGGTCGAAAGCGCAGGCGAGGTCGCCGACGGCGAGATCATGACCATGCCGTTGGGGCGCGCCACGTTCTGCAGGATGGCCCCGGTCACGCCCGAGCAGTCGGCCCCGACAATGCCGGCAACCTTGTCCGAGGTGATCAGACGCTCGGCGGCAGCGGTGGCCGCGGCCGAGTCGATGCAGGTCGAGTCGGCCCGTACGGGGACGACGGTCGAGCCGTTCATGAAGGCCCCCGAGGCGGATACTTCCTTGATGGCGGCTTCGGCACCGGCGGCCATGCCCGGGGTCAGGGATTCGATCGGCCCGGTAAAGCCCAGCTCGATGCCGATCTTGACCTCTCCTGCATAGGCAGCACTTGCCGACACGATGGCCATGGCGGCCGTCGCAAACAGAAACTTTTTCATTATTGTTCTCTCCCGATTGGTGAATTCAGTATCCCGTACTTTAAAATGCGACACCCGAAAAGAAAAGGAAAGACTCGCAAGGC
>CAZWXK010000100.1:1251-4028 GCA_964637875.1 uncultured Rhodobacter sp. | reverse complement strand
CGGTCGGGCTCGGCGTCGGGCTTGTCTACCTTGTTCAGCACCACGATCGGGCGCAGGCCCAGCGCCAGCGCCTTGGCGGTGACGAATTTGGTCTGGGGCATGGGGCCCTCGGCGGCATCGACCAGCAGCACCACGCCATCGACCATGGAAAGGATGCGCTCGACCTCGCCACCGAAATCGGCGTGGCCGGGGGTATCGACGATATTGATGCGGATCCCGTTCCACACGACGCTGGTCGCCTTGGCCAGGATGGTGATGCCGCGCTCGCGTTCCAGGTCATTGCTGTCCATGGCCCGTTCGACGACCGTCTGGTTGTCACGATAGATGCCCGACTGCTTGAGCATCTCGTCAACAAGCGTGGTCTTGCCATGATCGACGTGGGCGATAATGGCGATATTGCGAAGTTCCATGCCTTCGGCCCTTTGTATCTTTTCTCTGTCAGAGGTTCCGGGCGGCCTTACAGCAGGGCGCCCGACTTTGCCAGAGGCAATTGCGCACGTCACGTCAGTTGCCCGATTGCCCCTTGCCCTGCGGGGGCTGACCGCCGCTAATACCGCCGAGGAGGAATGCGGAACATGCGCGGCAATGTCTATACGTTGATGGCGCTGATCGGGATCATCGGCACCAACGGGCTGATCCTGTCTCCGGTACTGAATGACATCGCGGTGGATTTCGGCGTCTCGGTTGCCGTGGCGGGACGTGCGATCACCGCCTTTGGCCTGGGCACGGCAATCTCGGCGCTGTGGCTGGGGCGATCGCTCGATACATTCGGAACTGCGCGCGCCCTGCAACTGGCGATGGTGGTGGGCGGCCTTGCACAGATCGGCGCGGCACTTGCCCCCGGCTGGAAGGTGCTGACGCTCGCACAGGGCGCGGTGGGGCTGGCGGCGGGGGTCGGACTGCCGGCAATATATGCGCTGACTGCGGATATTTCGCCCCGCGGTCAGGAGGCCCGCATTCTGGGGCGCGTGATCCTGGGATGGTCGCTGGCCCTGATCGCCGCCATACCGCTGGGGGCCTTTCTGGCCGATGCGCTGGGCTGGCGCCTGATGCTGGGGTTGGTCGGGGTCGTCGGCCTGTTCACGTTGCCATTCACGGCGCGCTTCCGCAACCGCCATGTCGCGGTGCAGGATTCGCAACCCATGGGCCGCCTCGCGCCGCTTGCCCTGCCGGGAGGCCTTGCGGCCTATGCGGTATGTTTCCTGTTCATGGCGGTGTTCTATGGCACTTATACATATACGGGCGCGCATGCGATCAGGGATTTCGGCGTCAGCACCGGGGCAGCCGGGTTGATCGCGCTGTTCTATGGCATCGGCTTTGGTGCGGCCTCGCTGATGTCGGGCGTGATCGACCGGATCGGCACGAGGCGCATGCGCCTGATCGGGTTTCCGGCCGCGGCGGTCGCCCTGATCGCAATGGGATATGCCCCCTCGTTTCCGGCCTATCTGGTGGCAATCACTGCCTGGGGCTGGCTGAACAACCAGCTGCTGAACACCATCGTGACCGGGCTGACGGCGCTGGCGCCGCGCTCGAAAGGGGCGGTGCTGGGGCTGTATTCGGCGATCACCTATCTGGCCGCGGCGGTCGGAACATTTGCCATGGGCCTGACGTTTCAGGGCGCCGGGTTCCTCTGGGTCGGGCTGCTGGGGGCGATCGTGAACGGGCTGAGCCTGGCGATCCTGCTGGCCAGCCGCCTGGATGCGACGCAGCGGCGCCCTTGAGTCCGCCCTCGACCTTGTGCCAGATCGAAAGCAATGAAAATTCAGCGATGGAGCCCGATGATGCGTGCAATGCAGGTTACGGAATACGGAAAGCCGCTGGAACTGCGCGAAATCGACATCCCCACGCCAGGGCCGGGGCAGGTGCTGCTGCGCAACCACGCGGTCGGAATCAATTTCGGCGACCTGCTGCTGATCGAGGGCACCTATCAGGAAAAGCCCCCCCTGCCCTTTACCCTGGGCATGGAGATCTGCGGCACGGTCGAAGACCTGGGCGAGGGGGTCACCCATCTGACGAAAGGCCAGCGTGTTGCCGTCTATGCGGGCTTTGGCGGGCTGGCCGAACATGGCTGCTATGACGCACGCGCCTGCGTGCCGGTGCCCGACACCATGGCCGATGTCCAGGCAGCGGCGTTCCTGATCGCCTATGGCACCTCGCATGTCGCGCTGGAATATCGCGCGCGCCTGCAACCGGGCGAACGCCTGCTGGTACTGGGCGCAAGCGGCGGCATCGGCCTGACGGCTGTCGAGCTGGGCAAGCTGATGGGGGCCGAGGTCATTGCCTGCGCGCGTGGCCAGGAAAAGCTGGAGATCGCGCGCGCGGCCGGCGCCGACCACCTGATCGACAGCGAAAAGGACGATATCCGCGACAGCGTCAAGGCGCTGGGTGGAGCCGATGTGGTCTATGACCCGGTGGGCGGCGCCCAGTTCAAGGCCGCCATGCGCGCCTGCAATCCCGAGGCACGGCTGATTCCCCTTGGCTTTGCCAGCGGCGAGGTTCCGCAGATCCCTGCCAACATCATCCTGGTCAAGAACCTCACGGTAATCGGCTTTTACTGGGGGGGATATGCGAAATTCAGGCCCTCGGTGCTGACCGACAGTTTCGCACAATTGTTCGAATGGTTCGACGAGGGTCGCCTCAAGCCCCATGTCAGCCACGCGCTGCCGCTCGAACGGGCGAACGAGGCGTTGGACCTGTTGCGGCAGCGAAAATCCACCGGCAAGGTGGTGGTGACGATTGCCGACAACCCCGGCGGCGGCACCTGACCGGTCGACCGA
>CAZWXK010000100.1:0-1151 GCA_964637875.1 uncultured Rhodobacter sp. | reverse complement strand
CGGGCGGACCACCCCGGTCGGCGCGTGAACAGGCCGGAAAGGCAGGTAAAATTCACGTGGGCTTGACGACTGCTTTCCTTGAAAAACGGGCGAAAGCATCCAATATAGGGGACAAGGACGGCGGGAGTTCTCGCCGACCAACGGTGAATGGCAGCGTTATCGCAACGAAGGAGGGCCCAGATGGCCGATTACGAGACAATCAGGCGTGCCGGTGCAGGAACGCGCACCGCCCAGATAGACGAGGGTCTGCGCGCTTACATGAACAAGGTCTATGGCCTTATGTCCGTGGCCATGATCATCACCGGTGTCGTTGCCTATGCGGTCGGCACCAATGAAGCCATGCTTGCGGCGATCTTTCAGACCCCATTGAAATGGGTGGTGATTTTTGCCCCCCTTGCCGTCGTGTTCGGCTTTGGCGCCATGATCAACCGCATGAGCGCGGCAACTGCCCAGATCGTGTTCTGGGTATTTTCGGCCCTGATGGGGCTGTCGATCTCGTACATCTTTGCAGTCTATACCGGCATCTCGATTGCACAGACCTTCCTCGTGACGGCGATCGCGTTCGCCGGGCTCAGCCTGTATGGCTATACCACCAAGAAGGATCTTTCAGGACTGGGAACCTTCCTGATCATGGGCGTGATCGGGCTGCTGGTTGCCTCGGTCGTGAACATCTTCCTGGCGTCATCTGCGGTACAGTTCGCGATCTCGGTCCTGGGTGTGCTGATCTTTGCCGGCCTGACGGCATTCGATACCCAGAAGATCAAGAACACCTATATCGTGCACGCCCACAACGGCGACAGCGAGTGGCTGGGCAAGTCGGCGATCATGGGGGCGCTGAACCTCTATCTCGACTTCCTCAACATGTTCATGTTCCTGCTGCAGTTCCTCGGCAATCGCAATTGAGCAGGGCGCCGCTGGCGCCCGGCAACCCGGCAACAGGGAACATTCATTTCAGGGGTCGGAGGGGGAAACCTTTCCGGCCCTTTCCCTGTCGGGCTGTTCCAGGCATGCAATCGGGGCGCCCGGAAGGCCCGAACAGCGATCAGAGCCGACATGCCTGGGGCCGTTCGAATACATCTGCAAGATCTGGACATCGGAGCCAGATCGCTTCACTGTCGATCCAACCCACCACACTCCGGGACCAAACACCT
>CAZWXK010000099.1:0-4134 GCA_964637875.1 uncultured Rhodobacter sp. | reverse complement strand
TCCTTGTCCGATCTTCACGCGTTCCTCCGCCAATTGGGGGCGAACGCAGATAATTCAAGCCGTGCGCACCGGTTCTTTCATCGTTACCAGTTCCTCGGCCGCCGACGGGTGCAGCGCCATGGTGCGGTCGAAGTCTTCCTTGGTTGCGCCCATCTTCATGGCGACACCCACCATCTGGATCATCTCGGCCGCGGCCTCGCCGACGATATGCACGCCCAGCACCCGACGGGTCTCGCGGCTGACGATCATCTTCATCATCATGCGTTCCTGCCGGCGCGCCAGGATATGCTTCATCGGGCGGAACGCGGTAAAGTAGACTTCGATCGGCTCCTGCTCGCGCGCATCCTCCTCCGACAGGCCCACCGTGCCGATTTCCGGCTGGGTGAAAACCGCAGTCGGGATGTTCAGATGATCCACCTTTGTCGGTTTACCACGAAACACGGTTTCGACAAAGGCCGCGCCCTCGCGGATGGCAACGGGCGTCAGGGCGACGCGGTCGGTCACATCGCCCACCGCATAGATCGAGGGCAGGTTGGTCTGGGAATATTCGTCGACCACCACCTCGCCCTTGCGGCCCAGCCTGACTCCTGCGTCTTCCAGCCCCAGCCCCCCGGTATTGGGAACGCGGCCGGTGGCAAACAGCACCGCGTCGAATTCGTTGACCGAACCGTTCGAACAGGTCACCTTGAGCGCATCACCGGCCCGTTCGATCGCCCCCACATGGGTGCCCACATGCAGGTTGATGCCACGGGCGATCATCTCGTCGGCGACATGGCCGCGCACCTCGTCATCGAAACCGCGCAGGATCTGGGCGCCGCGATAGAACTGCGTGACCTCGCTGCCCAGCCCGTGCAGGATGCCGGCAAACTCGCAAGCGATATAGCCCCCGCCCACGATCAGGACACGGCGCGGCTGCTGTTTCAGCAGGAAAAGCTCGTTTGAGGTCATCACCAGATCCGCGCCGGGAAAATCTGGGACAAAGGGCCGCCCGCCCACGGCAACGAGGATGTTCTTGGCCGAGACCACCATGCCATCGGCAAGACGCACGTGATGCGGATCCTCGATGGTGGCGCGCATGTCGAATATCCTCACTCCGGCATTCTCCAGGTTGCGCCGATAGATGCCCTCCAGACGCGTCACCTCGTCATGAATCGCCCCCATCAGGCGGGGCCAGTCGAAACGGGTCTCGCCCACGCTCCAGCCGAATCCGGCCGCATCCTCGAAATCCCCGGCAAAGCCGGCCGCATAGACCATCAGCTTTTTGGGCACGCAGCCGCGAATCACGCAGGTGCCGCCCATGCGGTATTCCTCGGCCAGGCCCACGCGAAAGCCGTCCGAGGCCGTCAGACGCGCCGCCCTGACACCGCCGGACCCACCGCCGATGACAAACAGGTCAAAGTCGAAATTCATGTCTTATCCGTCCGAAATGTCGACAAACAGGTTGTCGCGCTCGATCACGTCGATCTGTTCATGTTCGATCGTTCCGCTGTTTATATCGCGCACTTCGACATGGCCATCCCCGTGACCAATCACCACGGTGTCGCAGACATCCAGGAACAACCCGTTTTCCACCACCCCGGGTATCTGGTTCAGAATCAGTGACAGCTTGCGCGGACGCGCGATGCGGCGCAGGTGGAAATCCAGGATGTAATGCCCCTCGTCGGTGACAAAGGGGCGCTCGCCGTTCATCCTGAGCGTGCCCGAGCGCCCCATGACATCGACATTCATCAGGGCCTCCTCGATCAGGGCCTTGGTGGTTTCCCAGCCGAAACAGACCACCTCGACCGGCAGGGGGAAGGCGCCCAGGAACTCGACCTCCTTGGAGGTGTCGGTGATCACCACCATCCGATCCGAGGCGGTGGCGACGATCTTTTCCTGCAACAGCGCCCCGCCGCCGCCCTTGATCAGGTTCAGGTTGTGGTCGAATTCGTCGGCGCCGTCGATGGTGAGGTCCAGCCATTTTACCTCGTCGAGCGTCGAGATCGGGATGCCCACCTCGCGCGCCAGCTGCGCGGTGCGCTCGGATGTCGGCACCCCGACCACCCTGAGGCCGTCCTCGCGCACCATCTCGCCCAGGATGCGCACCATCCAGGCCGCGGTCGAGCCCGTCCCCAGGCCCAGCCGCATGCCGGATTCGACAAAGTCGAGCGCCCGCTTGGCGGAAACGAATTTTGCCGTGTCTATCGGCGACAGATCAGAAACCATCAGGCGATTCCCCCCAGTTCCGGTTTGCACCATGTTATAAGGCCAAGCGCGCCCGCCTGCGAGGAAGAAATGACCAGGGCCCATGAACCCTGCCCGTGAACCCGCCCATGAACCTTGCCCGGCGCCACCGCCCCGCCACCGCCCCGCCATCCCCGGCCTGCCTCGGACAATCTCCGACAGGTCGCATTCCGGCTATCGTCGCGACCGCCCGCGGGATAGACAGGTTTCGCAGACGGCGCCGGTACATCCGACGCATCGCGCCAC
The DNA here is from genome assembly GCA_964637875.1 of uncultured Rhodobacter sp. Taxonomy (GTDB): domain Bacteria; phylum Pseudomonadota; class Alphaproteobacteria; order Rhodobacterales; family Rhodobacteraceae; genus UBA5972. Next base: position 1,665 of record CAZWXK010000099.1, on the reverse strand, counting down.
CACATCGCGCCACCACATCGCGCCACCGGCCGGGACGGACCACACGCAGGAGAGATCGCGCCACATGTTCCTCAGCATCTTCGACATCTTCAAGATCGGCGTCGGGCCGTCCAGCTCGCATACCATGGGGCCGATGGTGGCCGCCGGGCGCTTTCTGGACATGCTGCGCGACAGCGCCTTTACCGCCCATGGCCTGCGCTGCCGGCTGCATGGCTCGCTCGCCCATACCGGCAAGGGGCATGCCACCGACCGCGCGGTGATCCTGGGGCTGGCCGGCTTTCGCCCGGACGATTTCGACGCCACCGCCGCGCAAGAGGCGGTTGCGCGAATCAACCGCTCGGGCCGCATCCACCCGCCGGGGCTGAACGAGATGCGCTTTCGCCCGGCGCGCGACCTGATCTTCGACCACGACACCCCCCTGCCCGGCCATGCCAACGCGATGGTACTCGAGGCGCTGGACGCCGCCGGCGACGTGATCTTGCAGGAAACCTGGTATTCGGTCGGGGGCGGCTTTGTCCTGACCGAGGCCGAGCTGGCCCGCGACCACGGCCCCGAACTGCCGCGCGACGTGCCCTATCCGTTTCGCACCGCCGCCGAGATGGTCGAAATGGCCATGCGCAGCGGCAAGTCGATCGCCCGCATGAAACGGGAAAACGAGGTTTCCGCGCGCAGCCATCCCGCGCTGGACAGCGGCATCCGGCGCGTCTGGGAGGTGATGAATTCCTGCATCGAGCGCGGCCTTGCCGCCGAGGGCAGGCTGCCGGGCGGGCTGGGTCTGCGCAGGCGGGCGCGCGCCCTCCATCAGGCGCTGCTCAGCGAGCGCGGCCAGAACATGACCGCGCCCCATGTCGTCAATGACTGGATCTCGGTCTATGCCATCGCGGTGAACGAGGAAAACGCCGCCGGCGGCCAGGTCGTCACCGCCCCCACCAACGGCGCCGCGGGCGTGGTACCGGCGGTGATCCGGTACTGGCTCGATCATGTGCCGGGGGCACGGCCCTCGGCGATCGCCGATTTCCTGCTGGTGGCCTCGGCCGTGGGCGGGCTGATCAAGCAGAACGCCTCGATCTCGGGGGCCGAGGTCGGCTGTCAGGGCGAGGTCGGCTCGGCCTCGGCAATGGCCGCCGCCGGGCTGTGCCAGGTGCTGGGCGGCTCACCGGCCCAGATCGAGAACGCCGCCGAAATCGCGCTGGAACATCATCTGGGCATGACCTGCGATCCCATCCGGGGCCTGGTTCAGGCCCCCTGCATCGAACGCAACGCCCTGGGCGCGATCAAGGCCGTGTCGGCGGCGTCACTGGCGCTGCGCGGCGACGGCACCCATCTGGTCCCGCTGGATGCCTGTGTCGAAACCATGCGTCAGACCGGGCTGGACATGAGCGAACGCTACAAGGAAACCGCCCTTGGCGGGCTGGCGGTGAATGTGCCGAACTGCTGAGCCCCCGTCTGCCCCGGGCAAATCCCCTCATGCGCAACCGATTTTCGCATCGCAATACTATTTTGTTGAATTGTCGAACGCGGTTTGCAAAAATGCCCGCATCCATGGCCATTTCTGGCATCGGCTGCCCCGATGCGCTGTTCGAAACATTTCAACAATCGCATATTCAGATCGCTCGTTGCCGGACATCAAGCCTTGTGAAACGACACAGCAGGAAAGGATTTCAT
>CAZWXK010000098.1:0-4325 GCA_964637875.1 uncultured Rhodobacter sp. | reverse complement strand
CTGCGATTGCTGACCATGAGCTCGATCTTCAGCGCATCGGCCGTCAGCCTCTATGTCGTGCTGGTCGCCCATGAGGAGGGGCAGACCCTGCATTTCGCGCCGCTCTTCTTTCTGTTCTCGGCGGCGCTGTTTGCGGCCATGAACAACCACCAGCTGCCCGGCGTGCTGTTCGTGCGGCTGGCGATCTATGGTGCCGCCTTCCTGTACATCCCCGCCCATGACCTGATGGTGGCGCGCCCGCCCCTGACCTCGGATCTGTGGATGCAGTTCGTGACCGTGCTGTTCGTGCTGTATTTCATCGTCGATTGTTCCCGCGTCTTTCTGCGTTTCTATCGCAACGGCCTGTTGCAGATCGACAGCCTCAGGGCCGAGCGCGATCGCGCCGAGGCCGCCTATCACGTGCAGTCGCAATTCGTTTCGGTCGTCAGCCACGAACTGCGCACGCCGCTGACCTCGATCAAGGGCGCGCTGGGGTTGCTGGTCAACGGCGCCCTGGGCAAGCTGCCGGACAAGGCCCAGCGCATCACCGAAATTGCCTACAAGAACAGCAACCGCCTGGCCATGCTGATCGACGATCTGCTGGACCTTCAGAAACTCGAGGCCGGCAAGATGGTGTTCCAGATGGACAAGATCGATCTTTCACAGCTGATCCGCGAGTCGGTCGATGCGCTCGATGGCATGGCGCGAACGATGGATGTGACCCTCAGGATACATGGCACCGACATGCCGGTTCATGTATGGGGCGACCGTGACCGGCTGATGCAGGTAATGGCCAACGTGTTGTCGAATGCGATCAAGTTCTCGAACAAGGGCGACGCCGTGGACATCCGGCTGGACAAGACCAATTCCCGCGCCCGCATTTCGATCACCGATTACGGCATCGGTATTCCCGAGGGCTCGAAGGAAAGGGTATTCGGCAAGTTCACGCAGGTGGATTCATCGGATCAGCGCAAGGTCGGCGGAACCGGGCTGGGCCTGAACATCACCCGCCAGATCCTCGAAGGGCATGGCGGCAGCATCGACTATGTCAGCAAGCTGGGTGAAGGCACCACCTTCACGATCGAGCTGGACCTGTATTCGACCCCCCACTGACGATCGCGCTGCGCGCCAATGGCGAGAGCATGTCGCGTTTGATCGAATTCTCCTGGCCCGGGTTGCGCAGCAGCCCGGGCCTGCGCCCGCCCGCCCCCGTGGCGGGCGCATCCGCGCCCACCTGGGCGCCCGCACGCCCTCGGTTCAGGCCACAGGCGAATCCGATCTGGGGCGACATGCTCGAGCCCGCGAAAACCGGGCCGAAGTGGGACAGGGCCTGAGAAAGCGCGCAGGGAAGGAAGGGTCAGAAATCTCCGAGAATATCAAGTGCCTGGCTGTGCAGTTCGGCCGTGGCAGCGGCAAGGACGCGGCCGCCATTGTGGGCGGGGCCACCGCGCCAGTCGGTCACGATACCGCCGGCGGCCTCGATCACCGCAATCGGGGCCTGGATGTCATAGGGCTTGAGCCCGGCCTCGACCACCAGATCGACCTGGCCCGCTGCCAGCAAGGCGTAAGCATAACAATCCATGCCATAGCGTGTCAGCCGAACGCGATCGGCAAGGCGACGAAAGGCCGCCTCCTCGTCGTCGGAGCCGACCTCGGGGAAGGTCGTGAACAAGGTCGCTGCATCCAGGCTGTGCGTCCTGCGTACCCGCAATGCCTGCCGGCAACGCGGCCCCTTCAGCCAGGCCTCGCCAAATCCGCCGACGAAACGCTCGCCGATATAGGGCTGGTCGATGATGCCATACAGCGGGCCGGCGCCGGCATTGACCGCAACCAGCACCCCCCAGGTGGGCGTGCCGCTGATATAGCCCCTCGTGCCGTCGATCGGATCGAGCACCCATGTCAGCCCGCTGGTGCCCGGGCGAAATGAATGCTCCTCGCCCAGGATCGCGTCAAGCGGGCGGTGACGCGCAAGAAGTTCACGCATCACCCTTTCGGCGGCGCGGTCGACCTCGGTCACCGGATCGAATCCGTCGGTCAGCTTGCTGTCGGCGGCCAGTGTCATGTCGCGAAACCGCGCCAGTGTCACCGGCCGTGCGGCATCGGCCAGCGCATGCGCCGTTGCCATCAGTTCGGCCCTGAGGGCAGGATCCGACAAGTCCATGGAAAAACCCCGCTGAGACGGTGAGTGCCGTCCCAACGGGGTGTCACAACATTACTGTCCCGTCAACCGGCGGAAATGCCGCCCCAGGGCAACGGGACGAGGACGATCAGGCCGCGTCGCTGAGGGCGCGGGCCAGATCGAACAGACGCCGGCGTTGATTTTCCGGCATTGCGTAATAGGAGCGGACGAGTTCCAGAGCTTCCTTGTCGGCAAGCAGATCCCCGGCGGTACCCGAAATGGCGGCGGCATTCTCGCCCTCGCCTTCGAGCCCCTCGAAAAAGAAACTGACCGGGACATCCATGGCATGCGCGATATCCCAGAGGCGGGACGCGCTGACCCGGTTCATTCCCGTTTCATATTTCTGAATCTGCTGGAACTTGATTCCAACGGCCTCGCCAAGCTGCTGCTGAGTCATTCCGACCATCCAGCGGCGGTGGCGGATACGCTTGCCTACATGTACATCTACAGGGTGTTTCATCCGTTTACTCCTTAGGTTCCCTCATACGTTTATCAAGCAATATTCGTGCCAGGTTCCGAATATTTTCTGAATACGGGCGTATACCTTGCGCATCATACCCATAACCGCAAGTTCTGGCACGAAAAACACATGCTCGATCCACGGGTACCCTCACAATAGCAGGTTTACCCATCAATCTCCACTGACAATTTAGAGATGTGTCGCATTATGCATTGCATCTTGCAACACATCCACAGGGTTAATCTCCCATTTTGCGACTCTCACGCTTGCGCTCGTGGCTGTCGAGAAACCTCTTGCGCAGACGAATCGCCTTTGGGGTGACTTCGACCAGCTCGTCATTGTCGATATAGGCGATCGCCTGTTCCAGGCTCATCCGCACGGGCGGCGTCAGACGCACGGCCTCGTCGGTGCCGGATGCGCGCACATTGGTCAGCTTCTTGCCCTTGAGCGGATTGACCTCGAGATCGTTCTCGCGCGCGTGCTCGCCGATGATCATTCCCTTGTAGACGGGTTCCTGCGGACCGATGAAAAGGCGGCCGCGATCCTCGAGGTTGAACAGGGCATAGGCCACCGAAACCCCGTTTTCCATCGAGATCAGCACCCCCGCCCGACGGCCGGGAATAGTGCCCTTGTAGGGCGCCCAGCCGTGAAACACCCGGTTCAGAACACCCGTGCCGCGGGTATCGGTCAGGAATTCGCCGTGATAGCCGATCAGCCCGCGCGAAGGCACCAGCGCGATGATGCGGGTCTTGCCGGCGCCAGCGGGTTTCATCTCGGTCAGTTCGCCCTTGCGGGGGCCGGTCAGCTTTTCGATCACGGCGCCGGTATATTCGTCATCGACGTCGATGGTGACCTCTTCGATCGGCTCGTGACGAACGCCGTCGATTTCGCGAAACAGCACCTGCGGGCGGCTGATCGACAGCTCGAAACCCTCGCGGCGCATGTTCTCGATCAGAACGCCCATCTGCAATTCGCCGCGCCCGGCCACCTCGAAGGCGTCGCCGCCGGGGGTATCGGTCACACGGATGGCGACATTGGTTTCGGCCTCTTTCATCAGGCGGTCGCGGATCACGCGGCTTTGCACCTTTTTGCCGTCCTTGCCGGCAAGGGGGCTGTCATTGATGCCGAAGGTCACGGTGATGGTCGGCGGGTCGATGGGCTGCGCCGGGATCGAGGCATCGACCCCGGGCGCGCACAGCGTGTCGGCAACTGTCGCCCTGGTCATGCCGGCAATCGACACGATATCGCCCGCTTCGGCCAGGTCGATGGCCTGCTGGGTGAGGCCGCGAAAGGCCAGGATCCTGGTCACGCGAAACTGCTCGACCCGCGCGCCCTCGCGCGACAGCGCCTTGATGGTTTCACCCACCTTCAGGGTGCCGCTTTCGACGCGTCCGGTCAGCAGGCGGCCGATAAAGGGATCGGCGCCCAGCGTGGTCGCCAGCATCGAGAACGGCTCATCCCGGCGCGACAGCTGCGCGGGGGCCGGCACATGCCTGATGATCAGCTCGAACATGGCCGACAGATCCTTGCGGGGGCCGTCGAGTCCGGTATCGGCCCAGCCGGCGCGCCCCGAGGCATAGAGATGCGGAAAATCGAGCTGGTCGTCATCGGCACCGAGGCCTGCAAACATGTCGAACACCTCGTCAAGGGCGCGGTCGGGCTCGGCGTCGGGCTTGTCTACCTTGTTCAGCACCACGATCGGGCGCA
>CAZWXK010000097.1:0-4583 GCA_964637875.1 uncultured Rhodobacter sp. | reverse complement strand
GCAGGCAGAAATCGCAGACGCCTCCGGCGGGCGTATTTTCACAAAGAAGAAGCCCTACCCCCGCATGCTGACCGAATGCACCATCTTGCCGATCAGGCGCAGGTTTTCAGGGGTGGAAAAACGGTGATCGGCCCCCTTGACCAGGGTCAGGCGGATATCGGGCCCCTCGGCGTGATCCAGCAGGCGCAGCGCGACCGAGACATCGACATCCTCATCCGCCGTGCCCTGCAACAGGCGTACCGGGAAAGGCAGTTCCAGCGGGCTGCGCAGCACCAGGCATTTGCGCCCGTCCTTGATCAGGCGGCGGGTGATGACATAGGGCTCGTCGGAATATTCCGAGGGCAGCTCCAGCCTGCCTGCGGTTTCGAGCTGGCGTTTCTGTTCGTCCGAAAAGGCGGCCCACATGGAATCTTCGGTGAAATCGGGGGCCGCCGCGATGCCCACCAGCCCGTGTATCCGTGACGGGATCGACCGGCACAGCAGCAACGAAATCCACCCCCCCATGGACGAGCCGACCAGAACGACCTTGCCCTCGGTCAGATTCGAAACCACAGCCAGCGCATCCTCGAACCAGTCGCCGATGCAGCCATCCTCGAACTTGCCGCCACTCTGGCCGTGGCCGGAATAGTCGAACCGCACAAAGGCGCGACCGCGCGCGCGCGCCCAATCTTGCAGATACAGCGCCTTGGTGCCTTCCATGTCGGATTTGAAACCGCCGCAGAAAACGATTGTCGGGCCGGATCCTTCGATCTTGTGCCAGGCAATGCGGCGGCCCTGCGGGGTGGTCAGATGGGAAGGGGTTGTCATCTGTCGTGGCCCTTGCTTGTTGAAATCCGCGCGCATAATGGCGCCCCACCGGGGGGCTGACAATGCTTGACTTGCCCGGGTCGGCAGGTCATATCGCCCCACAACCGCAACCGGGCGTTTCGTAGGCGCCAAACCGAGGAGTGCGCCGCATATGGCCGACATTACCCTGACCTTCCCCGATGGATCGAAACGCAGCTACCCGGTGGGCACCACCGGCGCCGAGGTAGCCGCCAGCATCTCGAAATCGCTGGCCAAGGCGGCGATTTCCTGCAGCATCAATGGCGAGCACCGCGACCTGACCCGCCCCATCGAGGAAGACGCCGAGATCGCCATCCACACCATGAAGGACGAGGACAAGGCGCTGGAGCTGATCCGCCATGACGCCGCCCATATCATGGCGCGCGCCGTGCAGGAGCTGTGGCCCGACACCAAGGTCACCATCGGCCCGGTCATCGACAACGGTTTCTATTACGATTTCGACCGTGACGCGCCCTTTTCCACCGAGGATCTGGACCTGATCGAAAAAAAGATGCGCGAGATCATCAACAGGCGCGATCCCGTCCGCACCGAGGTCTGGGAACGCGACCGGGCGATCCGCTTTTACGAGGACAATGACGAGCCCTACAAGGTAGAGCTGGTCGGCATGATCCCCGAGGGGCAACCGATCCGCATGTACTGGCATGGCGACTGGCAGGATCTGTGCCGCGGCCCGCATCTGGTGCATACGGGGCAGGTTCCGGCCGATGCGTTCAAGCTGACCGGCGTTGCAGGCGCCTATTGGCGCGGAGACAGCAACCGGCCGATGTTGCAGCGCATCTATGGGGTGGCCTTTCGCAACAAGGCCGAACTCAAGGCCTATCTCACAATGCTGGAAGAGGCCGAAAAACGCGACCACCGCAAGCTGGGCCGCGAAATGGACCTGTTCCATATCCAGGACGAGGCCCCCGGCATGGTGTTCTGGCATCCCAATGGCTGGGTTCTGTACCGCACCTTGCAGGATTACATGCGCCGCCGGCAGATCGAGGACGGCTATCAGGAAATCAACACCCCGCAGGTGGTTGACCGCAAGCTGTGGGAGGCCTCGGGCCACTGGGACAAATACCGCGAAAACATGTTCATCACCGAGATCGACGAGGAACATGCCAATGAAAAGCGCACGAATGCCCTGAAACCCATGAACTGCCCCTGTCATGTGCAGGTCTATAACCAGGGTCTGAAATCCTATCGCGACCTGCCGCTGCGGCTGGCCGAATTCGGATCCTGCCACCGTTACGAAAGCTCGGGCTCCATGCACGGGCTGATGCGGGTGCGCGGGTTCACGCAGGATGATGCGCATATCTTCTGCATGGAAAGCCAGATCGCATCGGAAACCGAGAAATTCATCGCCCTGTTGACCCGGGTCTATAACGACCTCGGGTTTGACAGTTTCGACATCAGGTTCTCGACCCGCCCCGAGGTTCGCGCCGGTTCCGACGCGGTCTGGGACCAGGCCGAAACCGCGCTGGAAGACGCCATCAAGGCGCTGGGCCTGCCCTACGAGATCGACCCCGGCGAAGGGGCGTTCTACGGCCCGAAACTGGATTTCAAGCTGACCGACGCGATCGGGCGCGAATGGCAGCTGGGCACCTTGCAGGCCGATTTCGTGCTGCCGGGCCGCCTGGGGGCCGAATATATCGGCGAGGATGGCGCCAAGCACAGGCCGGTCATGCTGCACCGCGCCACGCTGGGCAGTTTCGAGCGCTTCCTTGGCGTGTTGATCGAACATTACGGCGGGCGTTTTCCGCTGTGGCTGGCGCCGCGCCAGATCGTGGTGGCCTCGATCGTGTCGGGCGCCGATGATTACGTGCGCGCGGTCACGGCACGGCTGCGCGCCGCAGGGCTCAGGGCCGAGGCGGACACGCGCAACGAAAAGATCAATTACAAGGTGCGCGAACATTCGGTGGCCAAGGTGCCGGTGATCCTGGCCTGCGGCCTGAAAGAGGTCGAGGGCGGCACCGTATCGATGCGCCGCCTGGGGGCCAAGGGATCAAGGATCGCCCCGCTGGACGAGGTTCTGAATGAACTGGTCGCCGAGGCCACCCCGCCCGATCTGCGCGCCTGATCCGGGGGTCTGACTGCGGGACATCCAGATCAGGACATCGGGACAGGACGTGAAAAAAGGGGGCCGTGATGGCCCCCTTGTCGTTGCCCGAGATCGCTTCGCCCTCAGTTGCCGGCGCCTTCCCCGGCCTTGAGGGCGGCCAGCGCGTCGCGGGCTGCCTTGGCCTGGGCCTGGGCCTTGCGTGCCGTGATCTGGGCGCGCGCCAGCGCGTCTTTCAACTGGGCCTCGATGGCGCGGGCCGCCTTGAGCGTTTCGGCCGTCCTGGCAAGATCCGCCCTGGCAGTGGCAAGCTCGTCCCTGGTGGCGGCCAGCTCGCGCTTGAGCGGGGCGAGATCGGCCCTGGCGGCGGCCCTTGCATCGGCCGTCTCCTGCCGGGCAGCGGTCAGCGCCTGTTTCAGCGACGATTCCGTGTCCTGCGCGCCTGCCAGTGCCTTGCGCGCGGTTTCCAGCGCGGCGCGGGTGGCGGCAAGATCCTTTTCAAGGCCGGCAAGCTTGTCCTTGAGGGCGGCGTTTTCCGTCTCCAGCGCCTTGACGCGGGCCTGGGCCGCCTTCCCGGCCGAGGTCGCATCCTTGAGCGCCTTCTGATCGGCGGCCACGGCCTGCTGCAGCTGCGCAACCTGCGCATTCAATGAGGCGTTGGCATCGTTCAGCCTGGTTATGCTGCTCTGCTGGTACAGGGCAAAGGCGGCGATGACGATCGCCACCAGCCAGGACCACTTGTTCATGTTCATCTTCGTCTCCCATTCTGGCGGCACCAGGGCAATTGATGCCGTGGATTTCACCGTTTGACTCCACCGCCCGCGCGGCACGGGCCTGAGGACTGATACCGCCCTTTTCCGCCCCTTGCCAAGCGTTGAAGTCGCCCTTTGGCCACGCAGGGGCGAGGATTGCAACAAAAACCCGATTTGCGCCCCGGATCGGTGACTTGCGCCTTGACGAAACGGCGCCGCAACGCCACAGAGAAACGGCTTGATCACGTGGCGGGTGGCGATTATTTTCATGCGCGACCCAAAGCGACCGACAACCGAAACCAACCGAAACCGACAACCGCAGCAGAACCGAAGGACTCGAAACCCATAGCCCGCAGACCTCACAACGCGCCTCCGATGCGCGACACCGGCCCCCGAATCAACGGACGCATTCGGGAATCCGAAATCCGACTCATCGGCCCCGACGGCGAGAATATCGGCGTCACCACCCCTGAAGAGGGCATGAGGCTGGCCGCCGAGGCCGGACTCGACCTTGTCGAAATCTCGCCCAATGCGCGCCCCCCGGTGTGCAAGGTGATGGATTACGGCAAGTTCAAGTACGAGCAGCAGAAACGCGAATCCGAGGCCCGCAAGAAGCAGAAGACGATCGATGTCAAGGAGGTCAAGTTCCGTCCCAACACGGATACGCATGACTACAACGTCAAGCTGCGCAACGTCGTGCGGTTCCTGGAGAACGGCGACAAGGTCAAGGTGACCATGCGTTTCCGTGGCCGCGAGATGGCCCACCAGAATCTGGGGCTCGAGCTGCTCAGGCGTGTTGCCGCCGATGTCGAGGAAATCGGCAAGGTCGAGAACATGCCCCGCCTCGAAGGCCGTCAGATGGTGATGATGATCGGCCCGGTCCGCAACGGCTAGAGCATGTCGCTCAAAAGTGGGAACCGGTTTTGAGCTCCTCGGACATGCGA
>CAZWXK010000096.1:1839-4667 GCA_964637875.1 uncultured Rhodobacter sp. | reverse complement strand
GCGATACGGCCCAGCTTGGGGCCGATGGTCAGGCCCACATGCTGCCCCCCGAAGGCGGCGATGATCGAGGGCGCGCCAGGGATCGGCCCCAGATGAGGCAGGCTGTCGGGGGTCGAGGGGCGGTGGCCCATCCATTCGCTTTCGGATTGCCATGTCAGGTCGGGATAGACCTCGCGAATGCGTTTTCGCAACAGGTCGAAAGGCGCGCGCGAGGGCGGCGCGTCAAGGCCGCCGAACTCGACAATCCCGGCGCAGCGCAGGCCGTCCTGCATCGGGGTGACGACGAATTTTGCGTCTGCCACCATGAAGGGATTGGCCGGCATGTGGCTGGGCTGATGCAGCAGCAGGTGATAGCCGCGCTCGCTTTCCAGGCGTGCCGTCATGCCCAGCTTGCGCGCAAGCCCCCCCGACCAGGCCCCGGCGGTCAGGATGATGCGCTCGGCCGTGATCTCGCGCCCGCCCAGCAGGGTGATGCGCCCCTCGGAAAGGTCTGCAACCTCGCCCTGCACGAAATTCCCGCCTTGGGCCATGAAATGTTCGGCCAGTGCCGCGACATGGCCGCCGGGCGAGGTCAGCCAGCCGTGATCTGGGTAAAGCGCGGCAAAGCTGTAGGCGTCCGACAGGTGGGGGTCGCGCGCATGCAGCGCCTTGCTGTCGAGTTCCACCGGGTCGAACCCGGCGGCGCGGCGCAAACTGGTCTCGGCCGCCTCATGGGCAAAATCGCGCCGCGCGCGATAGTAATATGCGTAATCCCCCTGCCGGATATGGCTTTCGGCCGGGGTGCCGCGGGACAGCGCCAGGTGTTGATCGACGCTGTCCGATGTCAGTGCCGCCAGCGCCTGCACGATGGGACGGTGGCGCGAAGGCGCGGTGTTGCGCAAAAACGGCAGCAGCCAGGGCAGCAGGCGCGGCAGATAGCCCCATTTCAGGAACAGGGGCGAGTCGCGGTCCAGCAGCATCCGGGGCGCCTTGAAGATCAGGCCCGGTTCCGAAATGGGGATCACCGCGCAGCGCGCCAGCAGCCCGGCATTGCCATATGATGCCTGATCGGGCCGGCCCGGCAGGATGCGGTCAACCAGGGTCACGGAAACACCCGCGCGGCGCAGCCATTCGGCCGCCGCCACCCCGGTGATCCCGGCCCCTATGACGATGACGCGTCGGCTCATGGGGCACGCATCATCGCCGCGCCCCCTCGGACGGGGCATGGGAAATGGGAACATGCGCGCCACAGCCTGCCGAGCGCCGATTTCATCGCACCAGCTCCTTCATGCCCTGCTCGATGCCGGCGAGCGTCATGGGATACATGCGATCCTCGAATATCTCGCGGATCATCTGGATCGAATGGGTGTATTGCCAGTGCTTTTCGGGCAGCGGGTTGATCCAGATATTGTGTTTCCAGGTCTCGATCGCGCGTTGCAGCCAGACGCTGCCGGGCTCGGCGTTCCAGTGTTCGTTGGCCCCGCCCGGATAGGCGATCTCATACGGGCTCATGGCCGCGTCGCCCACAAAGATGCATTTGTAGTCGGGGCCATAGGTATGCAGGATGTCCCAGGTCGGGGTCTGCTCCGACCAGCGCCGGGCATTGTCGCGCCACACCCCCTCGTACAGGCAGTTGTGGAAATAGAAATATTCCAGATGCTTGAATTCGCTGCGCGCGGCGGAAAACAGTTCCTCGACCATGCGGATATGCGGATCCATCGACCCGCCCACATCCAGAAACAACAGCACCTTGACGGCATTGCGCCGCTCGGGGCGGGTCTGGATGTCGAGATAGCCATGCTCGGCGGTCGCCCGGATGGTGCCGTCGAGGTCGAGCTCCTCATCCGCCCCGTCGCGGGCCCAGCGGCGCAGGCGCTTCAGCGCCACCTTGATGTTGCGGGTGCCCAGTTCCACGCTGTCGTCGAGATTGCGAAATTCGCGCTTGTCCCACACCTTGACGGCGCGCTGGTGGCGGCTTTCCTTCTGGCCGATACGCACGCCTTCGGGGTTGTATCCATAGGCGCCAAAGGGCGAGGTGCCGGCGGTGCCGATCCATTTGCTGCCGCCCTGGTGGCGGTCCTTTTGTTCCTCAAGCCGCTTTTTCAGCGTCTCCATCAGCTTTTCGAACCCGCCCAGCGATTCGATTTCGGCCATTTCCTGGGGTGTCAGGGATTTCTCGGCCAGCTTGCGCAGCCATTCCTCGGGCAGATCGACGGCGTCGAGCACGTCGTCGATGGACAGGTCTTCCATGCCCTTGAAGGTTTCGGCAAAAACGCGGTCGAACTTGTCGAGATTGCGCTCGTCCTTCACCAGGGACGCGCGGGCGAGGTAATAGAACCCCTCGATGTCATACAGGACGATGCCGGTTTTCACCGCCCCCAGAAAATCGAGATATTCGCGCAAGCTTACCGGCAGCCTTGCTTTCCTGAGGTTGGAAAACAGCGGCAGGAACATGGCCTAGAACCAGCCCATGCGGATGCCGGCGACCGAGACCAGAACCGCGACAACCGCGAAGATGATGCCGAAAACAGCCCCGTATTGCAGGATGTCCAGCATGTTTCCGCCGCGCCTGCGGGCCGTATATGCGCCAATTGCCGCGCCGAGTGTGAATGCGATCAGGCTGACCATCATGCCTCCGGTTTGCGTTTGCTGCCGACCCGCCTGTTTCCGGTGTCGGCATGCCCGGGCCGGTCTCTGCCGGCAAGCCATATCGCGGACGACCGATCCTGTCCAGCCAAGCCTGCGGTCATGATCCACCTGTCGACCCCCGGGCATGGCGCCGGCACAAGGCGACCGCGCCGGGATATCGATATGGCGCTCGATCGAAATCCCGGCGCGGCCAGGGAAAT
>CAZWXK010000096.1:0-1739 GCA_964637875.1 uncultured Rhodobacter sp. | reverse complement strand
GGGGGTCGTGGTGGGCGACCCTGGAATCGAACCAGGCATGGGTCTCCCCGGCGGAGTTACAGTCCGCTGCCGCACCTTGCAGCACGTCGCCCGACCATGCAGGGCCACAGGCCCCGCTGGATCACGGCGTGGATACTGGCCCGGCTTGCGCCCGTCAACAGGAAATTGTCGCCCCGACGCCTTGTCGCCGGGCGATCCGCATGCCATGCAGGAAGGGGGCTTGGCAGGGGGCGAACCAATGGCACAGCAGCGCCACAGGAAACCCGAATGGGTGATCGAAAAGGAACGGAGTCGCAAGGGGCAGGGCGATCAAACCCTGTGGCTGTTCGGCCTGCATGCGGTGCGCGACGCGCTGCTGAATCCGCAACGCATCCGCCACCGCCTGGTCGTGACGAAAAACGCGCGCGACAAGCTGGCCCAGGCGATTGCCGCCTCGGGTATCGCGGCCGAGATCGCCGATCCCCGCCGGTTTCCGGCGCCGCTCGACCCCGGTTCGGTGCATCAGGGGGCGGCGCTCGAGGTATCGCCGCTGGACTGGGGATCGGTTTCCGAGATCTGTGCGCCCCGCGACGGGGCAGCGCTCGTGCTGTTGCTCGACCGGGTGAGCGATCCGCATAATGTGGGCGCCATCCTGCGCTCGGCCGAGGTCTTCGGTGCCCGTGCCGTCATCGCCCCGCGGCGCCATTCCGCCCCCGAGACCGGGGCGCTGGCAAAAACCGCATCGGGTGCGCTGGAACGACAGCCCTATCTGCGGGTCCAGAACCTGTCCAGCGCCATGAGGGCACTGGTCGAGATGGGCTATTTCCTGATCGGGCTGGATGGCGAGGCCCCCGAGACGTTGCCCGATGTGCTGGCCACGCTGCCGCCGGTGGCCACGGGTCTGGTGCTGGGGGCCGAGGGGCCGGGGCTGCGCCAGCTGACCCGCAACACCTGTCACAAGCTGGCCCGCATCCCCCATGCCGGGGATTTCGGGTCGCTCAACGTTTCCAACGCGGCGGCGGTGGCCCTGTTTGCCGCCCGCCAGAGGCACGGAGCCTGACCGATGAACTGGACCGCTCCCATTGACATCTATTGCGAACGTACTGCCGTGGGCCTTTGGAACGAACCGTTCAATGCCCTCAGCAATATCGCCTTTCTGCTGGCGGCGTGGTGGGGGTACCGCACGGCACGACGCCTGGGCCGGCTGTCCCTTGCGAATGCGGTTGCGATCCTGCTGGCAGGCGCGATCGGGATCGGATCATTCCTGTTTCACAGTTTCGCCAATGCCTGGTCCGAGCTGGCCGACGTCATCCCCATCTGGACCTTCGTTTCCTGGATGATCCTGTCGATGGTGATCGCCATGTCGGGCGGCAGCGCCCTGCGCGCGGCATTCGGCGCGGTCAAGATCTTTGCCGTGGTCGGGCTGGTGTTCTGGCTCGTCTCGGGCGTGTTGCTCGACATGCCCGGCGCCCAGGCGGCCAGTTCGCGTCTGAACGGGTCGGAACAATATGCGCCGGCATTGCTGGCGCTTGTCGTCTTTGCATCGATCACCTGGTTTCAGAAACACCCCTCATGGCGGTGGCTGGCGGCGGCGACAGGGGTGTTTGCCGTCTCGCTGGCCTTTCGCACGGTCGATCTCGCACTGTGCAATGCCCTGCCGACGGGTACCCATTTCGTCTGGCATCTGCTGAACGGGCTGATGATCGGCCTGTTGTTGCAAACGCTGATCCGCCACCTCTCGGTTGCGCCGACCCGTTAGG
>CAZWXK010000095.1:2272-5024 GCA_964637875.1 uncultured Rhodobacter sp. | reverse complement strand
GCGCCCCATCACCGGCCCGGCCCGCGCATGCGCCCGCCCGGGTGGCCGCACGCGCTCGGCTCGGAACACAGGCGAATCCGATCCGGGGAGACATGCTCTAGCGCGGCAGGCGAAGCTCGGCCTTCAACCCCCCGAGATCGCTGCTGTCGGACAAATTCAGCACACCACCATGGCTGCCCGCAACATCCGAGGCGATGGCCAGCCCCAGCCCGACACCGCTGCCGCGGTTCTGGTTGCGCGCATTGTCCAGCCGCACAAAGGGGCGCAGAGCGCGCGACCTTTCCGCCGGATCGATACCGGGTCCGTCATCCTCGACGGTAAAAAGGACATGATCCTCGCCGACACTCACGCTCAACCGGCAGTGCGTGCCGTAACGCAGGGCATTGGCGACAAGATTTTCCAGCGCGCGGCGCACCGCCTGGGGCCGCATCGGCACCTTGACCGGGCGTCGCGCGCCGCCCGAAGCCGGAACGAAACTGATCCTGCCCGCCGAGCGCTGCGCGCCGCGGCCCGCGTCCTCGGCCACCTGCGCGGCCAGCCTGACCGGATCGGTGGGAGTCGTTTCCTCGAGCGAATCGCCACGGGCGAATGCAAGGAATTCGTCCAGCATCTTTTCCATCTCGTCCACGTCGCGCCCGAGTGCGGCAATATCCCGGTCGTCGCACATTGCCAGCCCCAGTTTCAGCCGGGTGAGCGGTGTGCGCAGGTCGTGGCTGACCCCCGACAGCATCATGGTGCGCTGTTCGATCTGACGCTCGATCCGTGCCCGCATGTCCAGAAACGCCTGTCCGGCCTGGCGCACCTCGGTCGCGCCCGAAACGTGATAAGGCACATGGCGGCCCTTGCCGAACGCCTCGGCCGCGGCGGCAAGCCGACGGATCGGACGCATCTGGTTCTTGAGAAAGATGAACGCCACCGCCGTCATGAAGACCGAAACCACTACCATCAGCACCAGCAGCTGATGCGGATTGCTGGCCGAAACGCGATAGCGATCGAACCGCACGGCAAAGGCTCCGGCGGCGGTTTCCATCTGAAGGGTGACATAATGGGGATCGGATTTCAGATCGACATGGCGCAGCCCCGGCAGGCGCTCGCGCAGCACCTCGACCACCACCCGGCCGGTGAGGTCGTCAAAGCCGCGCGACACGCCCCCGCTTACGGTTTCGGGGGGGATCTGCCGGATCCGGTATCCCAGCGGGGCGGCAACATCGGAAATCACCCGCGCGGTCGTGCCATCGCGCGCCGAGCGGTTCAGCCGATCGACGACATATTCCAGCTCGGTCGCGATCGAGGCGGTCATCTGACGCGTGACCCCATCGAACAGGCGCTGGATGAAGACGACCGAAACGACCAGCTGGATCGTGATGATCGGCAGGATCAGGATCAGCGCGGCGCGCCCGTACAGCCCCTTGGGGAGCATTGACTTGAGCCTGGGGAAAGTCATGCTGGCGAAACTAGCCCGCAAGAGGCACACAAGGCAAGCAAGCAGCAGGAGCCACCAGCGCAATGACGCAGCAAGACCCCTTCATCACCGATTTCGACCCGCCCGTCGGGGTGGCCGAAGAGCTGGCGCCGGGGCTGCGCAGGGTGGTCGCGCCCAATGCCTCGGCCATGACGTTTCGCGGCACCAACAGCTATCTCCTGGGCGAAGCCGAGATCGCGGTGATCGACCCCGGCCCCCACGACCCGGCCCATCTTGCGGCCCTGCGGCGGGCGATCGGCGATCTGCGCCGGATCAGCCATGTCATCGTTACCCACAGCCACGCCGACCACTCGCCCCTGGCGCGCCCTCTGGCCGAGCTGGCGGACGCGCCGGTTCTGGCCCTGGGCGACAGTTTCTCGTTGCGCAGCCCGGTGATGCAGCGTCTGGCCGCACAGGGGGATCTGGGCGGGGGCGAGGGAATCGATCGCGATTTCCGCCCCGACGTGACCCTGATCGACGGGCAGCATGTCGAAACCCGCGAATGGACGCTGGAGGTCGTCGCCACACCGGGCCATTTCAGCAACCATGTCTGCCTGGCCTGGATGGAAGATGCTGCGGTCTTTACCGGCGACCATGTCATGAGCTGGGCGACCACCCTGGTGTCGCCGCCCGATGGCGACCTTGCCGCCTTCATGCGCTCGCTCGAACGCCTGCGGGCGCGCATCCCCCATGACCGGCGCTATTACCCCGGCCATGGGGACGTTCTGGAAAATGTCGCAGCCATGATCGACTGGCAGATCGCACATCGCCGCGAACGGGAATCGCAGATCATCGAGGCACTGGACCATGGCCCCGCCACGGCGCGGGGAATCGCGCGGGCAGTCTATGCGCAGCTCGACCCGGCCCTTTTGCCCTTTGCCGCACGCAATGTCCTGGCCCATCTTGTTGATCTTGTTGAAAGAAAAGTGGTCGGCCATGATGGCGAGCTGGCCGCGGAAAGCCGTTTCTTCCTGCGTCGAAACACGGGTTTCCGATGATGGGCGGGCTCGGAAAGAAACCGATAAAGAAACCGATTAAAAAAACCGATCCTGGGGGAACCGAATCCTCTGGACGCGCAAAATCCGCTTTGTTATACGGTGCCCCGCAAGGCCGCCGCGGCCGACGCATCTGTTCCGGCGTAGCTCAGTGGTAGAGCAGTTGACTGTTAATCAATTGGTCGTAGGTTCGAATCCTACCGCCGGAGCCAGATCGACAGCCAGATCGATCCTCCCTTTCCGGGCAGTTCCATCCACGGGGCTGATGGGTGGCACACCGACCCCTGACACACCG
>CAZWXK010000095.1:0-2172 GCA_964637875.1 uncultured Rhodobacter sp. | reverse complement strand
ACATCGGGCAGAAAACCCAGCCAGTCGCCATAGACGGGCAGTTTGCTGGGAAATACGAGCTCCTTGCGGTGGGCCAGCCGCGAGACATTGTTGTACCAGAACGGGATCACATAGCGGCCGCTGGTCAGCACCCGGTCGAGCGCACGCGTCGCGGCAATGAAATCGGCGCGGCTGCGGGCGTTCAGCATCTTGCCGATCAGGGCATCCGCCGCGGGCGAATTCATGCCCATGTAATTTCGGGTGCCCTGCTCGGTCACACCTCGTGATCCCCAATAGAGGTATTGTTCGTTGCCGGGCGACAGCGACAGGCTCCAGTTATTGAACATCATGTCGAAATCATAGCTGTCGCGCCGTGCCTTGTGCTGGGCCTGATCGACCAGTTTCAGCGTGACCGTGATTCCCAGCCGTTTCAGGGCATCGGCATAGAGATTGGCAACCGCCTCGTTGACGCTCGACCGCAGCATGATCTCGAATCGAAAGGGCTTGCCCGCGTTGTTGCGCAGCACCCCGTCCGGGCCGACCTTCCAGCCGGCCCGGGCCAGTTCCCTGCGGGCGGTGCGCAGATTGCGTCGGTTGCGCACATCCCCCCCGGACGAGGGCAGCTGATAGCCCTCGATCGCCCCGGGCAGCAGCTGGTCGCGAAAGGGCGCAAGCAGGGCCAGGACCTTGCCGCGGGCGGGACCCGGGCGCATGCCCAGCTCGGAATTGCTGAAATAGCTCAAGGCCCGCGGTGCGCGCCCCTTGTTGATCACCTGGTTGATGAATTCGAAATTGAAGGCGCGTATCAACGCATCGCGCACCCGCCAGTCGGCAAAGATGGGGCGACGCGTGTTGAACACGAATCCCCGCATCCCCGACGGGCGCCCGTTGGGAATGACGGATTTCACGATATCGCCGCGCTTCACGGCGGGGAAATCGTACTGATCCTCCCATCTCTGGGGGCTGGATTCGCGATAGACCGACAATTCGCCGCCCTTGAAGGCCTGGAAAAGGGCGGCGGAATCGCGAAAATATTCATAGCGGATTTCGTCGAAATTGTTCTTGCCCCGATTGATGGGCAGGTTGCGCCCCCAGTAATCGGGGTTGCGACGGAATGACACGAACCTGTTGGCCTCGAAATCGCCCACCACATAGGGCCCCGAGCCGATGGGCAGTTGCAGCCCGCTTGCGGCAAAGTCGCGGTCTTTCCAGCTGTCCTTTTTCAGTACCGGTCGCAGGCCCAGGATAAGCGGCAGCTCGCGATCGGGCGTGTTGAAATCGAAGCGCACCGAACGCGGGCCGGTCCGGGTTGTGCGGGCGATCTTGTCCCAGGCATTGCGATATCGCGGCAGCCCCTTTTCCCCCAGCGTGCGGAACGACCAGATCACATCATCGACGGTCACGGGCGTGCCATCCGAGAAACGTGCCTCGGGGCGCAGGGTGAATTCCACCCATTCCCGATTCGGCCCCGTCCTGACCGATTCGGCCAGAAGACCGTAGAGCGTGAAAGGTTCATCCCAGTTGCGCGCCATGAGCGACTCGTACACATGCACCCTGACTCCCCAGGGTGCGCGCCCTTTCAGGATGTAGGGATTGAACGAATCAAAGCCGCCAAGTTCGCCAAAGGTGATTCGTCCCCCCTTGGGCGCGTCGGGGTTCACATAGGGTAGCGACACAAAATCCGGTGGGAGGGCCGGTTTGCCATACATAGCCATGGCGTTGATCGTGGCGCTGCGCGCATTGGCAGGCAGTGCCATCAATATCAGCAGCGCTGCAAGGGCGCCGATCATGCGGGACGGGATGCGTGTCATCTGCGCAACTGCAAAGCCTTTCCAGGGGGGACAGGGAGACATTTCACGCGGCCAACCTATCGGCGCACCACAAAATTTTCAAATTTTACTTGGCGTGGCCCGGCGCTTTTCGTATAACAGATTCACTGCTCGATAGGTTTCTTGCCTGTATGAAACCTGCCTCAATAACTTAACGCCCTCCTTGTGAGGGCGTTTTTTTCGTCGGGCGGGCCGGCAGCCGACGCGGCGGTTGCTGCACGGGGTTGTTGCACACGGACCTTGGAGTATGTCGCGTTTGATCGAATTCTCCTGGCCCGGGTCGCGCAGCGGCCCGGGCATGCGCCCGCCCGCCCTCGGCTCATAACACAGGCGAATCCGATCCGGGGCGACATGCCCTAGATCA
>CAZWXK010000094.1:0-5354 GCA_964637875.1 uncultured Rhodobacter sp. | reverse complement strand
GTCAAAACCCCCCATTGCCGCCGGGTCTCTTGCGCCCCTGCCCGCCATCCCGTGTCGGGCAAGGGGCGCAAGAGGTTCAGAGCAGGTTGTCGCCCCGCACCGTGGCATAGACTGCCCCCGATACCGCCTCGGACCAATGCAGCCTGATCTCGGTGCCGTTGAGGCCGAGGCGGGCGACCGAATAGGGCTGGGAGTAGACACCGCTTCCGGCGCCGTTCTTGACCAGGTTATGGGTTGCCACGCTGGTGACATGACGTGCCTGGGCGCCAAATGGCAGTTGGCTGGCCAGATCGGCTGACCAGGTCGTGCTGGGACCTGTCTGCCTGACCTCGATCGTGACCGGGTTGTAGACACGTGCGGTGATGCTGTTGAAGGTGTTTCCCGCGACCCGCAGGTTCTGATAGCGCGTGACATCCAGTGCCGAGACCGAGGTATCGACCTCGTCGATGCGGTCGATGGCTCCGCCTGTGTGCTTGAAGGTGTTGCCTTCGATATTCAGCCCGTTGATGTAGTGCCCGCTGCCATAGGGCTTGATGCGGATAAAGCGGAACCATGACGGCGCCTGGCCTGCGAAGAAGATGTTTCCGTGAATCGTCAGCCCGCCGAACGAGAATCCGCCGGCATTGGACGGGTTGGAATCATGTTCGTTGCCCCATTCGACCCAGCAGTTGTCGATATAGTTGCCCTGAATCACGGTCATCGGGTTGGTCGTGGTCAGAATGATGCCGGCACTGCGATTCTGGGTCTTGGCATTGTCGCCCTGAAAGAAATGGTTGTGGCTGATGATATGGCCGGTGCCGTGGATCACCGCGAAATGCCTGAAGCGCACGGCGCGGTTGTTGCGGATCTTGGCGTCATTTCCGTTGATGTTGAAGGCAATGGTCCTGCGGTCGATCACGTTCAGCTGCTGTTCGTTTGACAGGAACTCGTTGCGGTCCAGCTGCAGCCCCTTGCAGCCCAGCCCCTTGGATGTGATCGCCCGATCCAGCGGGGCGGTGAAAAAGCAGTCGCGCACATGAAAGGCCTGCCCGTCATCGGCCAGCATCAGGCCGGAGCATTTGCCCTGGCACAGAAATTCGACATCGGCGATGTTGAAGCGTTGCAGAAAGGTGAACCCGCTGAAATCCAGCAGATACTTGAACCGGCGGAAGGTATAGGTCTGCTGTGCGGGTGCCGCGTGCAGCGGCAGGCTCAGCGTGAGCGTGCCGGCGGCGACATTCCTTGCGCGCACATAGACCTCGCGGCCGACGCCGGTGCCCTCGACAAGTGCGCCCACGGGGATCTGGCTGATACCTGTCACGTTGGACAGCACCAGCGGGTTGACGGGGTCATAGCTGGCCTGCGCGGTCACGACATCGGTGGCCCAGGCAGGTCCACCGTCGGATTCCAGCTGACCGTTGCGCAACACCCTGCGGTTGGCGAATGTGTCCTGATTGCCGACCACCGCATGCACGTCGATGGGCGCGCTCAGCTTGATGCGCAGGCCGCACATGTCGAGCGATTCGTGATCGGTAAAGTTGAACAGTGCCTGCAGCGCCTTTTTCAGGCCCAGTTCCTCGTTGCCGAAGGCGGCGATATAGCTGGGCAGGTCGAAATTCCGGGTCAGTTGAAGGCGCGCCGCATCGGGCATGGTAACGGTGCCCTCGAATCGCACGACTGCGTTCATCGTCACGTTGCCGGCCAGATGATAGGTGCCGGTCGAGACCAGAACCTCGCGGCCCTGCGCGTCGGCGTCGGCCGCCAGAAAGGCGGCGCTGTCATCGGTCGCGCCATCGCCTGTGGCGCCATAGTCGCGCACATCGACCCAGTCCATCAGCTTGCGGTGAAAGATGTCGGTGGCATCGGTGATTCGGATGTCCTCGATGCGGATGATGCCGCCCGTGGCGCCGGTCAGATCCAGCCCGAAATGGCCGAATGTTGCGGTGGGCCCCCAGATCATGTCAACGCCCCGCCGGTTGCCGACGCCGACAATGGCCGAGACCTCGACCACCTCGCCATAGGAGGTCAGCGCGGTGCTGGGGCCGACCTCGACCACCCCTGTGACATGGTTTCCCGCGCTGTCCCCGGCCCACCCGGCAATGCGTACCGAGGGCAGGTTGCCGCTGATGGCCTTGACGCGTGCGGACACCCGCAGATACATCCCCGGCAGGATCGGGGTCTGGCCGGTATAGCGGATCTGTTGCAGGGCCAGCGTCTTTTGGAGTTCAAGGCAGGTACCGAAATCCTGGTCGGCAGGGACCAGGGCAGCGCCGGTAACGGTGTCATAGGTTGGGGTGCCTGCGGTGCCGTCGCCGCTGGACCAGACTGCCAGACCCTGTGCGAATTTCGGGGGCATCAGCAGCAGCCCGTCGGTAATCGCCTTGTTCATAAGAATAATCCTTTCCGCTCAAGATGCCTGCAGGTCGCAAGGGGCGCGCAAGAGGGGGCCGTCCTGCCTGCCCGAAGGCCGCGTGAATGAATGCTCGTGCTGGGAAATACGGCGCATGACCGGCCGCGAGGAACAGGGCTAGCACAGGAAAGTTAATGCGTGGTTAACCGCGACGAGAAAACGCCCTTTCACCCGCGGGCGGGGTTTGATTGCGACGCCGATCCGGTCCATACTGCGCCGAAACAATGTCCAGGGGGCAGGGGTTATGGAAATACTGTTGAAAATCATTCACCTGCTCAGCCTTGCCGTGGGTATCGGCATCGGGGTTTCGAACATGGTCATCGGCCTGCGTCTGCGCGGCGCCCAGGGTGAGACGGCGCAATTCATGCGCGCGACCCAGGCCGTGCTGGGGCAGATTGCGCTGGGGGCGATCATCCTGCTGTGGCTGACAGGCATCGCCATGTGGGTCGAGTGGCATCAGCTGCGGGCCGATTCGGCCTTTCTGGTCAAGATCGTTGCCGTGATCATCCTGACTGCCGTGTCGGTCGATCTGAATATCCGCGGTGCGCGGGCCCGGCGTGGGCAGGCCCAGCCGCCCAGCCCGTCCTTTGTGCGCCGCGCGGGGATGATCTCGGGGCTGATGTCGGTGATCGCGGTGATCTTTGCGGTGATTGCCTTCAACTGAGGCGGGGCAGGGGGGCGTTGCCCCCCGGTCGCGCAGGCGCGCCCTCCCCCCAGAGTATTTGGGCAAAGAAGAAGCTCAGCCCTGTTCGGCCTTGTCGGCCAGCCCTCCGGCAAGCGCGCGTTCGATCAGGGCGACGGTTTCATTCACGCCGTAAAGGGCGACAAATCCGCCAAAGCGCGGGCCCTGGGATGCGCCGAACAGCACCTCGTAGATGGCCTTGAACCAGTTGCGCAGGGGGTCGAATCCGTGGTCCTTGCCGACGGCAAAGACCAGCGATTGCAGGGTCTCGGCGTCTTGCTCGCCGTCATGGGCACGCAGCCGCCGGGCCAGGTCTTCCAGCGCCGCGCGTTCCTTGTCGTCGGGCAGGCGGAACCGGCGGGTGGGGGCCACGAAATCGTTGAAATAGCGCACTGCAAAGCCGGCTGCCTGGTCCAGATCCGGGTGCGTTTCGGGGCTGGCCTCGGGGGCGTAGCGGCGGATGAAGCCCCACAGGCCCTGCTTGTCGCTGGCGGCGGCGACCGATGCCAGGTTCAGCAGCATGGCGAAAGACACCACCATATGCGATTTCGGGGGCTTGCCGCCATGGATATGCCAGACCGGGTTGTTCAGGCGGGCCTTCAGATCCTGCGTCTCATAGGCGCGCAGTTGCTGATGATATTCGTCTACCGCCTTGGGAATCACGTCGAAATACAGACGCTTGGCTGTTTTCGGCTTGAGATACATGAAATAGCTGAGCGATTCCGGCGCGGCATAGGTCAGCCATTCTTCCATGCTCAGCCCGTTGCCCCTGGATTTGGAGATCTTCTGCCCGTTTTCGTCGTTGAACAGCTCGTAGGTCAGGGTTTCGGGCTGCGGCTTGCCCAGCGCGCGGCAGATCCTGGTGGCTTGTGTCACGCTGTCGATCAGATCCTTGCCGGACATTTCGTAATCGACCCCCAGCGCCGCCCAGCGCATGGCCCAGTCGGGTTTCCACTGCATCTTGACATTGCCGCCGGTGACGGGGATTTCCACCTTTTCGCCGTCGGGTTCCTGATAGACGATCGTGCCCCTGGCGACATTGCGTTCCAGCGTCGGCACCTGCAGCACATGGCCGCTTTTCGGGCTGACCGGCAGGAAGGGCGAATAGGTGGCGCGGCGTTCCTCGCCCAGGGTGGGCAGCATGATTTCAAGGATCTTGTCGAACCGTTCCAGCGCCGTCAGCAGCATTTCGTCAAAGCGGCCCGATTTGTAGTATTCGGTGCTCGAAGCGAATTCGTATTCGAAACCGAACCGGTCGAGAAACGCCCTGAGCTGCGCGTTGTTATGGGCGCCGAAACTGTCATGACAGCCAAAGGGGTCGCGCACGCGGGTCAGAGGCAGGTTCAGATCTAGCGCCAGCTCGTCGCGGTTGGGCACGTTTCCGGGCACCTTGCGCATGCCGTCCATGTCGTCGGAAAAACAGATCAGCCGGGTCGGGATATCGGAAAGGGTCTCGAACGCCCGGCGCACCATGGTGGTGCGCGCAACCTCGCCGAATGTGCCGATATGGGGCAGGCCCGAGGGGCCATAGCCTGTCTCGAACAGCACATAACCCTTTTCGGGCGGCGCCTTTGAATAGCGTTTCACCAGCTTGCGCGCCTCTTCAAAGGGCCAGGCCCTGGATTGCATCGCCATTTCGCGCAGTTCGGACATCGGGTTTTCCATTCATCAGGTTGAGGCAGAACATCGGGGCGGAACACTTTACCGCCATCTGCGCGAGCTTCCTATTGCCCCGCGTGGCCAGCGTCAATAATCTGGCGCCAAGTGGCAACCCGGAGTCTTTGACATGAGCATCACCGACGCACCCCCCCCCTCGCTGACGCCTCAGGACGCGCTGGTTGCGATCATGATTGCGGTATCCGCATCCGACGCGACCATCCGAACATCGGAACTGGTCACGATCGAGCGCATCGTCAATCACCTGCCGGTTTTCGGCGGCTATGACGCGGACCGGATCAAGACCGTGTCGCAGACCGTGTTCGACCTGTTCGAGGACGAAGACGGCATCGCCGCCCTGCTGGGCCTTGTACGCGAGGCCCTGCCCGAGCGCCTGTTCGAAACCGCCTATGCGCTGGCCTGCGACGTGGCCGCGGCCGATGGCAAGCTGGGCGAGGCCGAGCTGCGTTTTCTTGAGGAAATCCGCTATGAGCTGAGCATTGACCGCCTGCACGGCGCCGCGATCGAGCGCGGGGCGCGTGCGCGCCACATGACGATATAGGGCATGTCGCCCCGGGCCGCTGCGCAACCCGGGCCAGGAGAATTCGATCAAACGCGACATGCTCC
>CAZWXK010000093.1:0-5831 GCA_964637875.1 uncultured Rhodobacter sp. | reverse complement strand
CCCTGCACATAGCCGCAGGCGAATTTGCGGATCAGCGGAATGTCCATGCCGCCGATAAACCCGACTGTGCCGCTTTTCGATGCCTTGGCCGCGGCAACGCCCACCAGATACGAGCCCTCCTGTTCCTTGAACACGACCGACGAGACATTGGGCTGGTTCACCACCATGTCGATGATGACGAACTTGGTGTCAGGATAATCGGGCGCAACCTTGTCGAGCGCCGAGGCAAAGGCAAAGCCTGTCATGACCACGGGGTTGTTGCCATTCTCGGCCAGACGGCGCAGGGCCTGTTCGCGCTGGGCCTCGCTGGTCAGTTCGATCTCGCGGAAACTGCCTCCGGTTTCCTTCTTCCACCTCGCCGCACCGTTCGACGCCGCCTCGTTGAAGGATTTGTCGAACTTGCCGCCGAGGTCATAGATGATGGCGGGGTTGGCCAGTGCCGCAACCGCCGTCATGGCAAGAATTCCCGCAGTGCCGAGAATCGTTCTGGTGAATGACATTCTTTCTCTCCCGTTGTTTTTCATTGCCGCAAGCCGTCGCCGGAAAGCATTCTTTCCCGCGCGGATTTCGTGATCAGCAGATGACCATGGGCAATTAAGACCGAAGGCCCGAAAGCGGGTCAACAGCTTTTTACCAATTATTCCACTATCTCGGGCATGACGACCGGTTTTGTGCGTCCGACGGGGTTTCGGACTGTCGGAATTTCCGTGACAGGACCAGAGCCGAAACTTTCTTTCCGCCCGGCCCCTGGTAATAGTCGCGTCTGAAGCCCGCGCGCGCATAACCCGCTTGCGCGTAGAGCGCCAGCGCGGGGTGATTCTGTTCGGCAACCTCCAGAAACACCCTTTGCGCACCGCGGTTGCGAATGATGCCCTCGAACCGCGAGAGCAGTTCGCGCCCCAGCCCCCGCCGGCGGGCAGCGGGCAGGACGGCAAGGGTCATCACCTCGGCCTCGTCGGCCACCACGCGCCCCAGAAGAAAACCCTCGTCCGACGTGACAAGGACCACGTCCTCCCCTTGCAGCAGGGCGGTGAACTCGTCCTCGCGCCAGGGGCGCGGGATCGAAAAGCATTGCCGATGAATCTCGGCCATGCGCGCGGGTGTCATGGCAGGATGACCGGCGGTGCCATGCGCGAGGGTGCGGCATCGGCCGGCCTGAGATAGAGCGGCGCCGGTCGCCCGTGGGGCAGGTGGCGTCGCGCGATGGCGATGCGGGCGACGGCTTCGGCAACGGGATGGCGGGGGTGCGCATGTCCCGCGCCCAGGTCTGCCGCCAGGGCCGCCGCGTCGTCGCCCACGCACAGATCCGCGCGCCCGCCAAAGCTTGCCGACAATGCATCGCGCGACATCAGCACGGGCGAATCATCGCCGCCCGTCAGATGGGCATGGAAATGGCCGCGGCGCGCATCCACCAGCGCCAGCACGCGCCCCTCCAGCCCCAGGGCAAGCGCATCGAATCGCGTGACCCCGATCGCCGGAACCTCCAGCGACAGCGCCAGCCCCCGTGCTGCGGCAACGGCCAGTCGGATGCCGGTAAAATTTCCCGGCCCCGTACCGACCCCGATCAGCGACAGGTCGCGCCAGCCATGGCCGGTTTCGGCCAGCATCTCGTCGATCATGGGAAACAGGCGTTCGGCCTGGCCGCGGGTCATGTCCTCGTGGCGGCTCGCAATGACCTCGCCCGCGCAAATCAAGACGGCCGCGCAATGCGCGGCCGATGTATCAAAGCCCAGGGTCAGCATGTCAGGCCGCAACGGGGCGCACCTCGACAACCTCGGGGATATAATGGCGCAACAGATTCTCAATGCCCATCTTCAGCGTCATCGTGGACGAGGGACATCCCGCACAGGCACCTTTCATGTGCAGATAGACGATGCCGCGGTCAAATCCGTAAAAGGTGATGTCGCCCCCGTCCTGGGCCACGGCAGGACGTACCCTTGTGTCGAGCAGCTCCTTTATCTGGCGTACGATTTCCGAATCGGGCCCGTCCTGATCGCTGTGCGCGGCCTGCTCGCCGCCGACATCCAGCGCCGGTTCGCCCGACTGGAAATGTTCCATGATCGCGCCCAGGATCGCCGGTTTCAGGTGATTCCAGTCAACCTGCTCGGCCTTGGTGACAGTAACGAAATCAGAGCCCAGGAACACGGCGGTCACGCCCTCGACCGCAAAGATGCGGCTGGCAAGAGGCGATTTCCCGGCCTCTGCCGCGGCGGTAAAGTCGGCTGCGCCATTTTCAAGAACCGTCTGGCCGGGCAGAAATTTCAGCGTGGCCGGATTCGGCGTCGATTCTGTCTGGATGAACATGACATATCCTTTCGATCATGCCCAAGGATATGTCGTTCCCAAGGAAAATTGTCAAGTTCCCTGGAACGATTCTAAACTGAAAGCCCCGTGATGCGCCTTCTTCATGCGACCGAGAACAGCGCCTGCTTGCTCATCGCGCCGGGTACGATGGTGATGGGGATGGGCATGGTCCCGGAATGGCGCAGGAAATAGGTGACCAGCGGGCCGGGGCCGTCCTTGCCGGTGCCGGCCCCCAGAACCAGCACACCGACATCGGCATTGTCCTGGATGAAATCCACGATTTCCGATTCGGGCTTGCCCTCGCGAATTTCCA
Source organism: uncultured Rhodobacter sp. (assembly GCA_964637875.1). Classification (GTDB taxonomy): domain Bacteria; phylum Pseudomonadota; class Alphaproteobacteria; order Rhodobacterales; family Rhodobacteraceae; genus UBA5972. The sequence continues at coordinate 3,214 of CAZWXK010000093.1, read as the reverse complement.
GCTCGGGCGTAATGCCCTCCTCTTCCTGCATCAGCTTGGAAAAGATCTTGAAATGCTCCTCGATCCGCTCGCGCGCTTCTTCCCGCATGATGTTGGCGACCCCGATCCAGTGATTGAACTCCTCGGGCGGGATCACCGCCAGAATGACGACGCCGCCGCCGGTATGCGCCGCACGCAATGCCGCGAAACGCATCGCGTTCAGACATTCGGTCGTGTTGTCCAGAATGACCAGAAACTTGCGCATGTTGTCCCCCGGAGGCCCTTTTGTCAGATCACGGGATCATCGCCCAAAGCGCGCGCCGACGCAAGCCAAGGCTGCGGACCTGCGACATGAAAGCCCCCTTACCCTCCGGTCGTGCTGCCTGCCGAATGGGCCCAGTCCCAGTACAGCTCGCGCGCCAGCCGCGTCACCGGGCCGATCTGGTAATGCACGTCGTCAAACTGCGTGACCGGTGTGACCTTGGACATGTTGCCGCTCAGGAAAACCTCGTCCGCCGCGCGGAAATCGTCGAATGTCAGCACCGTTTCATGCACGATCCTGCCGGCCGCGCGCAGCAGCTTCATGTGGCGCGCGCGCGTGATGCCCGCCAGAAAGGTGCCGTTGGCGACAGGGGTAAAGATCTCGCCATCACTCACCATGAACACATTGGCCGAGGCCGTCTCAGCCACATTGCCCAGCGCATCGGCCACCAGCGCATTGCCGAACCCCTTGTCGCGGGCCTCGCGCAGCATGCGGGCGTTGTTCGGATACAGACAACCCGCCTTGGCGTTGACCACCGCATCCGACAGAACCGGCCGGTGATAGCGCGTGGTGGTCAGCGTGGTCGCGGCCTCGGGGGCGGCCATGGGGTATTCTTCCAGCGTCACGCAGAAGCCGGTACTGTCCTCGAGCGGCACGATGCCCGCCAGGCCGCTGTCGATCCCCCAATACATGGGCCGGATATAGACGGCGGCGTCGTGGGCGAACATCTCCAGCCCCTCGTGCACGATCTCGACGATTTCCCCGGCTGTGTGGGTGGGGGTGATCCCCAGCGCGCGGGCCGAGCGGTTGACCCGCTCCATATGGGCCAGCAGATCGGGCGCAACCCCCTCGAACCGGCGTGCGCCATCAAACACGGTCGAGCCCAGCCACGCCCCGTGATCGGCCGAGCGCATCACCGCCACATTGCCCCGATGCCAGCTGCCTTCGAACCAGGTGCAGATGTTTTCGCTGATCGCCATGATGCCGCTCCTTCGCCATTCTTCGGCGGCATCTAATCACCGCGCGCGGCCAAGGTCCAGAGGGCGGCGAAACAGCCGCGCAACAATCACCCGGTCCCGCTTCTTCTTTGCCCAAATACGTCCGGGGGAGTCGCGCTTGCGCGACGGGGGCAGCGCCCCCCTACACCTGCCGCGAGCGCACCATGCCGATGATGTCGAAGGTACGTTCGAGAATCGGGTTGGCAATCGCCGCGGCGCGGCCGGCGCCATCGCCCAGAATCCGGTCGATCTCGGCCACATCCGCCATCAGCCGGTTCATTTCGGCGTTGATCGGGGACAGAACCGAAACCGCCAGATCGGCAAGTTTCGGCTTGAACTGCCCGAACTGGGCGCCGGCGAACTCGGCGATGACCCGTTCGGGGCTCGACCCGGCAAGCCCGGCATAGATGTTGACCAGATTGCGTGCCTCGGGCCGCCCGTCCAGCCCGTCAACGGAATCGGGCAGGGGTTCCGGATCGGTCTTGGCCTTGCGGATCTTTTTCGCGATCGTGTCGGCATCATCGGTCAGGTTGATGCGGCTCATGTCGCTGGGGTCGGATTTCGACATCTTTTTCGTGCCGTCGCGCAGGCTCATGACCCGGGTGGCGGCGCCCTCGATCACGGGTTCGGTGATCGGGAACCAGTCCACCTCGTAGTCATGGTTGAATTTTTCGGCGATGTCGCGGGTCAGCTCCAGGTGCTGTTTCTGATCCTCGCCCACCGGCACATGGGTTGCGTGATAGACCAGGATGTCGGCGGCCATCAGGTTGGGATAGGCAAACAGGCCGACACTGGCGGCCTCGCGGTTCTTGCCGGCCTTGTCCTTGAACTGGGTCATGCGGTTCAGCCAGCCCATGCGGGCGACGCAGTTGAACACCCAGCCCAGCTCGGCATGGGCCGAAACCTGGCTCTGGTTGAACAGGATCGATTTCCTGGGGTCCAGCCCCGAGGCGATAAAGCCCGCGGCCAGCTCGCGGGTTGCGTGGCGCAGGGCGGCCGGGTCCTGCCAGACGGTGATCGCGTGCAGATCGACCATGCAATAGATGGTTTCGATGCCCGATTCCTGCATCTCGACAAAGCGCCTGATGGCGCCGAGATAGTTCCCCAGCGTCAGATGGCCGCTGGGCTGGATGCCGGAAAAGACACGCGGTGTGTGGACGACCGCGTTCGTCTGGTCGGTCATGTTCGTCTCCTGTCTGGACTTGTCGGCTGGGCTGCCTTATCGCTTGCAGCCCAATGCCCGTCAACCCGGTGACCGTCAAGGCGGAACGATGCGATGTATCACGACAATCTGAATGCCCCTCCCGTCAATCCCCTGCCGCCGGCAGTCGTGGTGGTAACGCTTGCACTGGCCGCGCCCGAGTTGATCCTGCAAGCGGCCGATCGCGGATTTCTTGGTGGCCCGGCGGGGATCGGCTGGCGACTGGATGCGATCACCAGCTATGGTTTTTTCGATGCGATCTTCGACTGGATGTTGCAGACCGGGCAGTTTCCGGCCGAACATCTGCTGCGCTTTGTGTCTTATGCCTTTGTACATGGCGGGTTGGGGCATGCGGCCTTTGCCATCGTGCTGACGCTGGCCATCGGCAAGATGGTGGCCGAAGCCTTTTCCCAGACCGCATTTCTGGTGATATTCTTTGCCAGCACGGTTGTCGGGGCGCTGGCCTATGGGGTGCTGGCCAACAGCAATCAGCCGCTGATCGGGGCCTATCCGCCGGCTTATGGGCTGATCGGAGGGATGAGTTTCATCCTGTGGGTCAAGGCCCGCGTCGAGGGCACCAACCCGTGGCGGGCCTTTTCGCTGATCGCCTTTCTTCTGGGGATACAGATCTTTTTCAAGCTGGTGTTTGGCGGGGGCGATGACTGGGTGGCGGATCTGGCCGGTTTCGTGACCGGTTTCGTGCTGTCGGCGTTTCTGGCGCCCGGCGGTGCGGGGCGTGTGATCGCGTTGCTGGAGCGTGTGCGGCGGCGTTAG
>CAZWXK010000092.1:0-5968 GCA_964637875.1 uncultured Rhodobacter sp. | reverse complement strand
GCCTTGCACCCCTCCATGCCAAGCTGGCCCAGCGCCAGTTCGGGGCGCCAGTCCCTGATACCCTGGGCAACCTTTGCCGCCAGCTGGTCAGGTGCATCACCAAGAAACAGAAGATAGGGTGTGCGGATCATCGTGACCTCCCAAATTGTCCGGATCGGGCAGGATGGTCCTAGCAGGGTATTCGGGGGATATTTTCTGAAAAGGCCGCTCCTGCCGCATGGTCATTGCAACAACCTTGCGCGGAACAAACCTTTTCGAACAAATCATTCTACAACAGGCGGGGATTGCGCCGGAATTCGCCCAATGCCCCCGATCAGACCGCGATATTGTCGATCAGGCGCACCCTTCCCAGCACTGCGGCAACCAGCAGCCGGGCCGGGCGATCCGCCACATCGAGCGGGTGCAGATCGACGGCATCGCGCAGTTCCAGATATTCGACATTGTCGAAACCGGCCTCCAGAATCCGGTGCCGTGCCGCGCTCAGGGCGGACGAGACATTCCGGCCGGCCAGAATGGCATCGCGGGCGCGCGTCAGCGATGCATGTATCGCGGGTGCGATTTCGCGCTGTTGCGGGCTGAGCAACAGATTGCGGGACGACAACGCCAGACCATCCGGGTCGCGTACCGTCGGGCAACCGATGACCTCGATCGGGATATCCAGATCCTCGACCAGGCGGCGCACGACCTGCAATTGCTGGTAATCCTTTTCGCCAAAAAAGGCCTTGTCGGCCTGTGTCTGCAGGAAAAGCTTGGTGACAACCGTGGCTACCCCGTCGAAATGGCCAGGACGATGGGCGCCGCACAACCCCTGGCTGACACCCGAAACCGATATGTTTGTGGAAAATCCGGGCCGGTAGACCTGGTCCGGGTCAGGCGCATAGATCACGTCCACCCCAAGCGGCGCCAGCTTGCGCGCATCCTCGTGTTCCGTGCGCGGATAGGCGGCCAGGTCATCGGGATTGTTGAACTGGCGCGGATTGACAAAGATCGTCACGACAACCCTGTCGCACGCGGCCCGGGCGGCTCTGACCAGGCTCAGATGCCCGGCGTGGAGTGCGCCCATCGTCGGCACGACACCAACGGCCTGGCCTGCCTTGTGCCAGCGCGACACCTCGGCGCGCAAGGTGGACAATTTGCGGATGACGGGTGCGGTCATTGCCCCTTTCCCCGATCGGTGAACTGATGTTGCGGGGCAGGAAAGCTGCGCGCGCGCACCTCTTGTGCATATTGTCTGATGGCCTTTTCGGCCTCCTGCGCCAGTGCGCCATAGCGTTTGACGAATTTCGGGCGGAAATCGGCGAACAGCCCCAGCATGTCGTCAACCACCAGGATCTGTCCGTCACAGCCTGCCGAGGCACCGATGCCGATGGTCGGCACCGGCAGTTCGGCCGTGATTCGATCGGCCAGAGATGCGGGTATCTTTTCAAGAACGACGGAAAACGCCCCGGCCGAGGCAACGGCGCGAGCATCTTCGGCCACCCTTTCGGCCGCCGCGCCACGGCCCTGCACGCCGTAGCCGCCGAAAACATTCACGGCCTGTGGCGTCAGCCCCACATGCGCCATGACCGGAATACCACGTGCCACCAGAAAGCTGATGGTATCGGCCATGGCGGCCCCGCCCTCCAGCTTGACGGCATCGGCGCCGGTTTCGGACATCAACCGCGCAGCACTGCGAAAGGCCTGTTGCGGGCCTTCCTCATAGCTGGCGAACGGCATGTCGATCACCATCAGCGCCCGATCCACCCCCCGACGGACCGCGCGGCCATGCATGATCATCATTTCCATGGTGACGCCCAGCGTGTCATCCAGCCCATGGAGCACCATGCCGACGCTGTCGCCCACCAGGACGATATCGCAGAACATGTCGGTGATCCGGGCAATGGGTGTGGTGTATGCCGTCAGGCAGACAAGCGGCTCGTGCCCCTTTCGGGTGCGGATCTCGGGTACGGTCACGGCGCTGCCCTGCTTTGTCGCGCTCATCAGCTCTCCCTCTTTCGCGGCCATCGCCTGGCCAATTTCCGGGCTCGCTCCCATTGCCGGCGGTTACAGCCCGGACCACCTCCGGCGCCATGTGTTATAGCGGGTGCCGCGCATGGGCCAAGGATTTTTTGCATCCGCAGCATTATTGTGCAACCGCAGAATGTCTGCATGCAGCTTGACTCGATCATCGGCGCGGCCAACACTCGACCGGCAGCATCGACATGCCCGCAATGACGCAGGCTGTCCCCTGGCGACAGGCGAAAATGCCGGAAACTCGGGAGGTCCAACCATGAAATTCAGTCTCAGAACAATCGCGCTTGCGGCAGCGATGGCGCTGACCGGCGCTTTCGCCGCCCATGCGGCGCGTACCGACATCGTGATCGGCATGCAGCTCGAACCACCCAATCTCGACCCCACCTCGGGCGCGGCGGCCGCAATTGACGAGGTCGTCTATGCCAACATATTCGAGGGTCTGACCCGCTATCGCCCGGACGGCTCGATCGCGCCCGCGCTGGCGAAAAGCTGGGACATTTCCAGCGACGGGCGGGTCTATACCTTCTATCTGCACAAGGGGGTGAAATTCCACGATGGCACCGGCATGGATGCCAATGACGTGAAATTCTCGCTCGACCGGGCACGCGCGCCGGATTCGACCAACGCACAGAAGGGCCTGTTCAAGGGGATCAAGTCGGTCGAGGTTGTAGACCCGTTGACGGTACGTATCACGCTGAAACAACCCAATGGCGGGTTTCTGACCAACCTTGCATGGGGTGATGCGGTGATCGTGGCGCCCGAGTCAATCAAGACCGACGCCACCAACCCGATCGGCACCGGCCCCTTCAAGTTCAAGACCTGGGTCAAGGGAGACAGGGTCGAGATCGTCAGGAACCCCGACTATTGGGGCACGCCGGTCAAGCTGGAAAAGGCAACGTTCAAGTTCATCTCGGACCCGACTGCGGCCTTTGCCGCCATGATGGCCGGCGATATCGATGCATTCCCCGGCTATCCGGCGCCCGAGACCCTGCCGCAGTTCAAGGCCGATCCGCGGTTCAAGGTCGTGGTCGGCTCGACCGAGGGTGAAACGATTCTGGCAATGAACAACAAGAACGAATTCTTCAAGGACCGTCGCGTGCGCCAGGCCGTCGCCCACGCCATCAACCGGCAGGAAATCATCGAAGGGGCGATGTTCGGCTATGGCACGCCCATCGGCACCCATTTCGCGCCTCACAACCCGGCATATGTCGACCTGACCAGCCTGTCGCAATACGACCCGGAGCTGTCGAAAAGACTGCTGGCCGAGGCGGGATATCCCGACGGTTTCACGACCACACTGAAACTGCCGCCGCCGTCATATGCCCGCAGGGGCGGCGAAATCATCGCGGCCCAGCTGCGCAAGGTCGGCATCAAGGTCAAGATCACCAACCTGGAATGGGCGCAATGGCTGGGCGAGGTATTCAAGCAGAAAAACTATGGCCTGACCATTGTCAGCCATACCGAGCCGATGGATATCGGAATCTATGCAAGGCCGAATTACTATTTTCAGTATGACAACCCGGCCTTCCAGAAACTGATGAAGGATCTCGACGCGGCAACCAATCCCACCAGGCGGGCGGCAATCCTGGGTGCGGCGCAAACCATGATTGCCGAGGACTATGTCAACGGTTTTCTGTTCCAGCTGGCACGCACGAGCGTCATCAACGCCAAGATCCGCGGCATGTGGAAGAATTCCCCGACCCAGGCCAACGATCTGACCGCCGTCTACTGGGAAGACTGAGCCGCAGGACGACGCACGGCCCCAGGGCGCACAGGCGGGGGATTGACCGGAGGCGGGGCGATCTGTCCCCGCCGCCCGCCGTCCCAATGGCTGCCGTGGTGCGACGTCGCCCTGACCTGCCCCCGACCCTCTTGCAGTCGGGCGCGCGTCCGATCCCGCTGGCCGACCGACGGGGGGCAGACCCCCTCAGATGCAGCGCCCGCCATCAACCTCGAGCGCAACTCCGGTGATCATGGATGCCTCGTCCGAGCACAGGAAACAGGCGGCATTGCCCATGTCCTCGGGCGTCGAGAACCGGCCCAGCGGGATGGTTGACAGGAATTTCGCACGCATCTCGGGGGTGTCCTCGCCCATGAAGGATTTCAGCAGCGGCGTTTCGCCCGCAACCGGGTTCAGCGCGTTCACGCGCACGCCATGGGGGGCCAGCTCGACCGCCATCGTTCTTGTTGCCGTGATCATCCAGCCCTTGGACGCGTTGTACCAGTTCAGACGAGGACGCGGGCTGACCCCGGCGGTCGAGGCGATGTTCAGGATGACACCCGAGCGATTCGCCTTGAAATGAGGAACCAGGACGCGCGCCGTGAGATAGACCGATTTGACATTGACCGCCAGAACACGGTCAAAGTCGTCTTCGGACACGTCTTCCAGCGGGGCGGGCAGATGGGTAATTCCGGCATTGTTGACCAGAATGTCGAGCTGTCCGAAGGAATCGAGCGCCTCGCGCGCCATGCCGGCAACCGAATCGCCGTCGGAGACATCCACCGCACAGGCCAGACCGCCGATTTCATCGGCAACCTGGCCGGCGGCCTCGGCATTGATGTCGGCGATCATCACATGCGCACCCTCGGCTGCGAACTTGCGCGCAATTCCCGCGCCAAAGCCCGAGGCCCCGCCGGTGACGATGGCTCTTTTCCCTGCAAGCCTCATGCGATACCTCCTGTCTGAATGCGCCTTCGGGTCGGGCCCGAGGATGCACCGCGCGCATGAGCCATGCAAGCGGAACAAGGCGTCAGCCGGGCGTTTCGCACCCACCGCACAGGGCCGGATCTGAAATGATTTTGGGCAGGAGTTGTATAAAAACGCGTCGATTCCCGCAACATCGGGCTGCCGTTGTGCCGGTGTGGGCGTGGCTCGGAACACCGCCCCGGGGCGGCGCGGTACGCAATGCGATGGCCGCCAGGCACCCCGGGCAAGGGGCGTATTGGCGCCCTCCGTTTCCCTTGCCCGAAACACATCCCTTGCAACAGGACACACACTGGGCCAAGAGTCGGGTGACTGGGGACATCTGACGGGGGACATCCCGCGAGGAACGGCACGGCATGGAAATATCGGTCAAGGAACAGCTGCGGTGGTGGGGGATCGGCCTGGCGGTCCTGACGCTTGTCCTGTGGCAGCTTGGAAATGTCATGCTGCCCTACATCACGGGGGCCGCGATCGCCTATTTCCTGGACCCGCTGGCGGATCGGCTCGAACGCATGGGCTGCTCGCGCGTTGTGGCAACGCTGATCATCACCCTGATCGCGCTGATCGGGTTCGTGGTGCTGGTACTGGTGCTGATCCCGACCTTCTTTCACCAGCTGACCGGGCTGATTGCCGAGGCCCCCGCCTATGCCAAGCAGTTGCAGGCCGTCGTGCAGGAGCGCTTTCCGACCATGATGGAGCCTGACTCGATCCTGCGACAGACGCTGGATTCGATTGTCGAGACGATGCGCAGCCGCAGTGCCGATCTGGCCAACACGGTCATTACCTCGGCCTTTTCGCTGATCGACATGCTGATCTTTCTGGTCGTCGTTCCGGTGGTCGCCTTCTATCTGCTGCTCGACTGGGACAGAATGGTTGCCGTTGTCGATGGCTGGTTGCCGCGCGACCACGCGGGAACCATTCGCGAACTGGGTCACGAGGTAAACCGCACGCTGGCAGGGTTCGTACACGGGCAGCTCAGCGTCAGCGGAATCCTCGGCGCCTATTACGCGATCGCCCTGATGCTGGTCGGGCTGAAATTCGGCCTTGTGGTCGGGATCATAGCCGGGCTGATCTCGTTCATTCCCTATGTGGGGGCAATCGTCGGCGGGGTGCTGGCAATCGGCCTGGCGCTGTTCCAGTTCTGGGGCGCGCCGCTGTGGATCGGCGCCGTGGTGGCGATCTTTCTTGTCGGGCAATTTGTCGAGGGCAACATCCTGTCACCCAATCTGGTCGGGCGTTCGGTCGGGCTGC
>CAZWXK010000091.1:0-6270 GCA_964637875.1 uncultured Rhodobacter sp. | reverse complement strand
GGTCAAGAGGGCGGCGCGATTGCCGCGCTGCCGCACGAGGCGCGGCCATCGGATATCGCAAGGGAAACCCGCGAAATCGAAAAAGAATATTGCCGCAACGCGATTTTCCTGTTTACTCTGCACGTCAAGATGACACCCGCGGCGGGCGGCGGCCGATGCCACCCTCACAAGGACGGGGAATGCAACTGGGGGGTTTGCCATGCCCGAAGGGGCAGCGCCGATACTGGACGTATCGGGCCTGAAGACGGTTTTCACAACCCGTAGTGGAGAAATCCACGCCGTCAACGCGGTCAGTTTCGATCTGGCCCCGGGCGAATTGCTGGGCGTGGTCGGCGAGAGCGGCTCGGGCAAGTCGGTGACAATGATGTCGCTGATCGGCCTGCTGCCCAGCCCCCCGGCCGAGATCAGGGGCGGTCGGGCCATGTTCGATGGCCGCGACATGCTGGCCATGAGCCAGGACGAACTGCGCGAAATCCGCGGCAGCCGCATCGGATTTGTCTTTCAGGATCCCATGACATCGCTCAATCCCGTGTTCACCGTGGGCTTTCAGCTGATGGAGCCGCTGCGGGTGCACATGAACATGAGCAAGGCCCGGGCACGCGAACGCGCGGTCGAGCTGCTCGACCTTGTCGGCATACCCGACGCGGGCGCGCGCCTGAACAGCTATCCGCACCAGTTTTCCGGCGGCATGCGCCAGCGGGTGATGATCGCGATCGCGCTGGCCTGCGATCCGCAGATCCTGATTGCCGACGAGCCCACCACCGCGCTGGACGTGACCATCCAGGCGCAGATCCTGGAACTGGTCAGGGAACTGCGCCGGAAACTGGGCATGGCGATCATCTGGATCACCCATGATCTGGGCGTGATCGCCGGGATCGCCGATCGCGTGATGGTCATGTATGGCGGCCAGATCGTCGAACAGGCCCCGGTCAAGGAGCTGTTTCGCAACCCGCTGCACCCCTATACGCGGGCGCTGCTTGAAACCCTGCCCGGCTTTGTCGGCGACCGCGCGCGACGTCTGCGCACGATCGAGGGCCAGCCGCCCTCGTTGCACGCCCAGCCGACCTCGTGCCCCTTTCGCGCCCGTTGCCGCCACGCGATGGAGCGCTGCGCAAGGGAAAACCCGCCCATGCGCGAGCATGGCCGGGGCCATCAGGTTGCCTGTTTCTGGGAGCCCGGAACATGACCCCGGAAAGCATGACACCCGCCCCCGGCGCCACTGCCGAACCAGCGGGCGAACCAGCGGGCGCGCGCGAGGCACTGCTCCGTGTGCGCAACCTCAAGATGTATTTTCCCATCTATCGCGGCGTGCTGCGCCGGCAGGTCGGTCAGGTCAAGGCCGTCGATGACCTGTCCTTTGACATCTTCAGGGGCGAAACCCTGGGGCTGGTGGGCGAATCGGGCTGCGGCAAGTCCTCGGCCGGGCGCGCGATCCTGCGCCTCTATGACGTGACCGGGGGGCAGATCCTGCTGAACGGGGTAGACATCGCCCCCCTTTCGGGGCGCGAGCTGCGCCGCCTGCGCCCCGAGATGCAGATGATCTTTCAGGATCCGCAGGCCAGCCTGAACCCGCGCATGACGGTGGCCTCGATCATCGCCGAGCCGCTGGACGAACACCGCAGCCTGAGCCGCCGCGCCCGCATGGAGCGGGTGTTCGAACTGATGGACGCCGTCGGCCTGGACCGTGACTTTGCCAACCGTTTTCCGCACGAATTTTCCGGCGGCCAGCGCCAGCGTATCGGCATTGCCCGCGCGCTGGCGCTGAATCCGAAATTCATCGTCTGCGACGAACCCATCGCCGCGCTGGATGTGTCGATTCAGGCGCAGGTGGTGAACCTGCTTGAGGATCTCCAGGAAAGGATGGGTCTGACCTATCTGTTCATCAGTCACGACCTGTCGATGGTGCGCCATCTGGCGACCCGGGTTGCGGTCATGTATCTGGGACGGATCATGGAGATCGGGACCCGCGACCAGCTGTACGAGGACCCGCTTCATCCCTATACCCAGGCGCTGCTTTCGGCGGTGCCCGAGCCCGATCCGGCGGCCGAGAGCAAGCGCCACAGGATCATCCTCGAAGGCGACGTGCCCAGCCCGGCCAACCCGCCCCGGGGATGCAATTTCTGCACCCGGTGCCCGCGCGTGATGGATATCTGCAAGCGCGAGACACCGCCATTCAGGCCCCTGCCCGATGGCCGCCTCATTGCCTGCCACCTGATGTGACCGCGGGGATGGGGCGTGCTGATCGGCAAAAGGATAACACAACAGGGCAGAGAAACTGCCCATGCCCGAGGAAGAACGAGCAAACCAACAAGGAGAAAGTCATGAAACTGAAATCATTGCTACTTGGCGCGGCTGCCTCGCTGGCGCTGGCCACGGCGGCCCAGGCCGGACGCGGGGATTCGGGTCATCTGAACATCATCTACTGGCAGGCCGCCTCGATCATGAATCCCTATCTTTCGGGCGGAACCAAGGATGTGGATGCATCCTCGATGGTGCTTGAACCGCTTGCCCATTACGACGAGAACGGCAACATGGTGCCCGTGCTTGCGGCCGAAATCCCCACGGTTGCCAATGGCGGAGTCAGCAAGGACCTGACCTCGATCACATGGAAGCTCAAGCCCGGCCTGAAATGGTCGGATGGCTCGGCCGTCACGGCCAGGGATGTCGTGTTCACCGCCAATTACTGCATGGACGAAACCGGCGGCTGCCAGCAGCTGGCGAAATTCGCCGATGTGACCGGGGTCGAGGCGCTCGACGACCTGACCGTCAGGATCACCTTTGGCAAGCCCAAGCCCTTTCCCTATGGCCCCTTTGTCGGATCGACCACCCCGGTGATCCAGGCGCGCCAGTTCGCCGATTGCAAGGGAATCAAGGCGCCGACCTGCACCGAGGCCAACTTCAACCCCATAGGCACCGGTCCGTTCAAGGTTGACGAATTCCGCGCCAATGACACCATCACGCTCAGCGCGAACCAGAATTTCCGCGACCCCGACAAGCCCGCTTTTGCGACCGTTACCTTCAAGGGGGGCGGCGATGCGGCCTCGGCGGCGCGTTCGGTTCTGGAAACGGGTGAATTCGATTATGCCTGGAACCTGCAGATCGCGCCCGAGATCCTGGCCCAGATGGAGGCCAAGGGCAAGGGCAAGATCCTGGCCGGCTTTGGCCCGCTGGTCGAACGCCTGATGGTCAACCTGACCGATCCCAGCGCGAAATGGGGCGATGAACGCTCTACCGTCAAGCATCCGCATCCCTTCCTCTCGGACAAGGCCGTGCGCAAGGCGCTGTCGATGGCGATCGACCGCACCACCCTGGTCGAGGTGGGCTATGGCAAGGCCGGCAAGGTGACCTGCAACGTGCTGCCCAGCCCGGCGATCTACAACTCGACCGCCAATGACAGCTGCAAGGTGCAGGACATCGCCGGAGCCAACAAGCTGCTCGATCAGGCCGGCTGGAAGCGTGGTCCCGACGGCGTACGTCAGAAGAACGGTGTCCGCCTGTCGATCCTGTACCAGACCTCGACCAACGCCGTGCGCCAGGATTTCCAGGCCCTGATCAAGGACTGGTGGCGTCAGATCGGGGTCGAGACCGAGCTCAAGAACATCGACGCCGCGGTGTTCTTTGGCGGCGATCAGTCCAGCCCCGACACCTTCCAGAAATTCTTTGCCGATATCGAGATGTATGCCAACAATTTCGACGGCACCGATCCCGAGGCCTATATGGGCAGCTGGAAATGCTCGGAAATTCCGTCGCCGGAAAATGCCTGGCTGGGCGCCAACATGCCGCGCTACTGCAACCCCGCCTATGACAAGCTGGTTGCAGAAATGGCCGGCACCGCCGACATCGACAAGCGGGCCGCGCTGGCCAAGGCGATGAACGACATGCTGATGCAGGACTATGTCATCATCCCGCTGGTCTGGCGCGGCAATGTCGCGGCACGGGCCAACACCCTGGCCGGCGTACGGCTGAATGTCTGGGATTCCGATCTGTGGAACATCGCGGACTGGTCGCGCAAGTAACGCAGGACGGGCAATATGCCCTTTCCGGCCGGGGCATGCCTCGGCCGGAAATCCGCGACGGCAAACCCGCAAATGGCCCGATCTGCAAACGGCCCGGTGCGTGGCGCCTGTGCATGACGCGCGCGGGTGGCCGGCAAACGATAGACTGCTGAACCGAGGTGTCACATGCTGAACTTCACCATCCGGCGCTTGCTCTTTACCATTCCGACCCTTCTGTTCATCAGTTTCGTCATATTCTTCATCCTCGACGCTGCACCCAGCGACCCCACCGGCAACCTTCCGCTGACCATTCCGCCGGATGTCCGCGAGAAGATTCGCGAAAGCCTCGGCCTCGACCAGCCGATGATCATCCGCTATCTGCTGTGGTGCAAGCAGTTCTTCATCAACGAACCGCTCAACCTTCTGGCCCAGTGGGGAATCAATATCGGCGATCCCGATCGCCTGAGGGTGATCTCGTTCCAGACGCGCTCGCCGGTCGTGGACCTGATCGCCCAACGCATGCCCCAGACCCTGTGGGTCGTCGGCATGTCCTATGTGGTCGGCGTCCTGATCGCCCTGCCCATCGGCATCATTTCGGCGGTCAGGCAATACAGCTGGTTCGACCAGCTGGGCACCTTCATCTCGATGATCGGATTTTCCGTGCCGACCTTTTTCACCGGCGTGCTGATGATCGTCATCTTTTCGGTCTGGCTGGGATGGTTTCCGTCGATCTATGACACGACGCTGGTCGTGGACAGCTGGCGAACGCTGGGGCTTCAGATCCGACAGATGGCGATGCCGGTCTTTGTGCTGGCATTGTTCAACGCCGCCCAGATCAGCCGCTTCATGCGGGCAAGCATGCTCGACAACCTCAACCAGGATTACGTGCGTACCGCCCGCGCCAAGGGCCTGCGCGAGCGCACCGTCCTGCTGGTGCATGTGTTGCGCAATTCGCTGATCCCCGTGATCACGGTCATCGCACTGGGCGTGCCGCAGGTCTTTGGCGGCGCCATCATCACCGAGCAGGTGTTCAAGGTGAACGGGCTGGGCCAGCTGCTGATCATCGCCATCCAGGGCGGCGACATCCCCACGGTGCAGACCCTGACCTTCATCTTTGCGGTGCTTATCGTGCTGTTCAACCTGATCGCCGACATCCTGTATGGCATACTCGACCCGAGGATCCGCTATGACTGAGGCAAGCATCCAGACCGATATTCAGCCCCAGCGCGCGCAATGGCTGGACGTCTGGGATCAGTTCAAGACCCACCCCGGCGCCGTGATCGGCATGATATTCTTCGTCGCGGTCTGCCTGCTGGTGCTGCTGGGGCCGCATCTGTGGCCGATCGACCCCCATACCATCGACATCCGGGCCAAGAACCAGGGCCCCACGCTGGCCCATCCGATGGGAACCGATCAGTTGGGGCGCGACACCTTTGCACAGGTTCTGGCGGGGGGGCAGGTTTCCCTGGCCGTTGGCGTGGTGGCAATGCTGATCTCGCTGTTCCTGGGATCGCTGATCGGTGTTCTGGCGGGGTATTTCCGCCGTATCGACGGGCTCTTGATGCGCCTGACCGATCTGTTTCTGGCACTGCCGCTGCTGCCGCTGCTGCTGGTCATCATCATGCTGTTTCGCGACACGCTGCGCGCATCCTTCGGGCCCAATGCGGGGATCTTCATCCTGATCGTGTTTGTCATCGGCATCACCAGCTGGATGCAGACGGCCCGGATCGTGCGCGGCGACGTGCTGGCGCTGAAGGAACAGGAATTCGTGCTGGCCGCGCGCAGTATCGGGACCCCGCCCCACCGCATGATCCTGCGCCATGTGCTGCCCAATGTCCTGAGCCCGATCATGGTCTCGGCGACCCTGGGCATTGCCAATGCCATCATCACCGAAAGCGCGCTGTCCTTTCTGGGGCTTGGTTTTCCGTCCGATTTCCCCACCTGGGGGCGCCTGCTGTTCGATTCGACCAATTTCATGACCCTCAACCCCGAGCGCGTGATCTGGCCGGGGCTGGCGATCTCGCTGACCGTTCTGAGCGTCAACTACATGGGCGACGGGCTGCGCGATGCGCTGGACCCGCGAATCCGGGGCCGCTGAGCAAGCCCCTTTCTTCTTTGCACCAATACGCTCGGGGGTGCGGGGGCAGACAGCCCCCGCGCCGCCGTTTCAGACAATGCCGAGGGTATCGGCCAGACAGGGCTCTCGCCGTTCGCACGGAAGGGGAAAGTGGCGCGGTTGACGGGGCTCGAACCCGCGACCTCCGGCGTGACAGGC
>CAZWXK010000090.1:0-6348 GCA_964637875.1 uncultured Rhodobacter sp. | reverse complement strand
TCCAGCACCTTGGCAAAATCGAAATCCAGCGGCGCGTCATTCTTGCGGGTCAGCATGACAAAGCGGGTGACGTCCGATCCCACCTGATCGACCACATCGCGCAGGGTGACGAATGTGCCGGCGCGCTTGCTCATCTTGAAGGGCTGGCCGTTCTTGTACAGCTTGACCAGCTGGGTCAGCTTGACATCCAGCGGCACGCGCCCGTCGGACAGCGCCGACACCGCCGCCTTCATGCGTTTGACATAGCCGCCATGATCGGCGCCCCAGACGTCGATCAGTTCGTCAAAGCCGCGGGCGATCTTGTCCTGGTGATAGGCGATGTCGGGGGCGAAATAGGTCCAGGAACCGTCGGATTTCTGCACCGGGCGATCGACATCGTCGCCATGTTCGGTGGATCTGAACAAGGTCTGCTTGCGGGGTTCCCAATCTTCGGGCTTCTTGCCCTTGGGGGGTTCGAGGGTGCCCTCGTAGATCAGGCCCTTTTGGCGCAACAGCTCGATCGCGGCCTCGATCCGGCCGGTGCCGTACAGGGATTTCTCGCTGAAAAAGACGTCCATCTTCACACCCAGCGCGGCCAGATCGTCGCGGATCAAGGCCATCATGGCGTCGGTTGCGAATTGGCGCAGATCGGCCAGCCAGACGGATTCGGGCCTGCCGACCAGGCTTTCGCCGTATTTTTCCCTGACCGCCTGGCCCACGGGGATCAGATAGTCGCCCGGATAGGTGCCATCCTCGAACTGGACCTGCTGGCCGCAGGCCTCGAGATAGCGCAGATAGACGGAGCGGGCCAGAACATCGACCTGCGCGCCGCCGTCATTGATGTAATATTCGCGCGTCACGTCAAAGCCGGCAAAATCGAGCAGGCTGGCCAGCGCATCGCCAAAGACCGCGCCGCGGGTGTGGCCCACATGCAGCGGCCCCGTGGGGTTGGCGCTGACATATTCGACATTCACCTTGCGCCCTGCCCCCATGTCGGAGCGCCCGAAATCGCCACCCTGCGCGAGAATCGCCCGAATCGCCGCGCGCCAGGCATCCGGCGCAAGACGCAGGTTCAGGAAACCGGGGCCGGCGACATCGGCCGCCTGGATGCGGGGATCATCCGCCAGACGTTCGGCCAGCGCGGCGGCAATGTCGCGCGGCTTGCGCCCGGCGGGTCTTGCCAGCACCATCGCGGCATTGGTCGCCATGTCGCCATGCAGCGCATCGCGCGGGGGTTCGACCGTGACATTGGCGAAATCGAGCCCCTCGGGCAGGGTGCCGTCATCCACCATCCGGCCAAGGCTGTCGATCACGAGATTCCTGATTTCGGCGAAAAGATTCATCTGGACGGGTCCGTATCTCTGTGGGGTTGGGCGCGCTCTAGCACAGGGCGCGGGCGCACTCCAGAGGCAAGCGTCGGCAAGCCCCCGTGGGCGGGGATTTTCGACCTGCCTGCGGGATATGCGTATTTGGACAAAGAAGAAGGAGGGGCAGCTATCCCGCCAGCACCGGAAAGGCGCCGCGCAGGCCGGCAAAGATCATGCTGACGGCCACCGCCGCCAGGATCAGCCCCATGAGGCGGGTCATGATGTTCATGCCGGTCACGCCGACCTCGCGCGCCAGCCAGTTGGCGGCCATCAATGTCACCAGTATCAGGACGCAGACCACGGCAATGATCGCCAGAGCCAGCGCATAGCCCCTTGCGCCCGAGAGGTCGTTGCCGAACAGGATGACTGTGGTCATCGAGCCCGGCCCGGCCATCATCGGGATGGCCAGCGGAAAGAAGGCCGGGTTGTCGCCCACGGCCTCGTCTGTGGCCTCTTCGGGGACATGGCGCATCCGGCTGGGACGCGCGCGCAAGAGCGATAGCGCCATGAGGAAGATCAGGATGCCGCCTGCGACCCGGAAATCGTTGAGCGTGATCCCGAACATGTCGAGGATGCGCGTGCCCGTTGCCAGAACGACGGCCAGGGTGACGAATGTGATGACGGCCACCTGCATGGCGATGCGGTGGCGCTCGCCCTCGTGGTCGCCCTCGGTCAGGGCCAGGAACAGGGGCACCGCGGTAAGCGGATTCATGATGGCAAGAAGGGCCGCAAAGAGTTTGAGAGATTCGTCCAGTGGCATGGATGCCGCCCTTTCAATCCATCGACATGGGGTCGACCAGCTTGCGGTACTCATCGAGCGCAAAACGGTCGGTCATGCCGGCAATGTAGTCTGCGATCACGCGGGCTTTCCTGGTCTCGTCATCCGTTGCCGCCCATTTCTGCCACTCGTCGGGCAACATGCCCGGATCGTCAAGAAAGATCTCGAACATCTCGCGCACGATCAGCGCCGATTTGCGCCGCATGCGCCGCACCTTCCAGTGGCGATACATGTGCTTGAAGAAGAACGCGCGGATCTGTTTCAGGTCGGCCCACATGGCATCGGAAAACCGCACCAGCTGGCGCCCGGCGGCGCGCACGTCGTCAACGGTCTCGGGGGCGGCCTGGGCAATCAGGCGGCGGCTTTCGGCGATCACGTCTTCGACCATGACACCGAAGACACGGCGCAGCGCCTCGTGGCGGCGGCGGATGAAGTCGAGGTCGGGATAGCGGCGGTCCACCTCGGCATAGCAGTCGCCGATAATGGGCAATGTGCGGATCTGGTCCTCGTGGAACAGCCCGGCGCGCAGCCCGTCGTCGAGGTCGTGGTTGTTATAGGCGATGTCATCGGAAATCGCGGCAACCTGGGCTTCGAGGCTGGCGAATGTACCCAGCTCCAGATCGTGACGTTCATTGTATTCGGCCAGCGCCTGGGGCACCGCGCCGGCCACCGGGCCGTTATGCTTGGCCAGCCCTTCGAGGGTTTCCCAGGTCAGGTTGAGGCCGTCGAAATCGGCGTAATGCTGTTCCAGCATGGTGACGATGCGAATCGCCTGCGCGTTGTGGTCGAACCCGCCATGGGGGGCCATGCATTCGGCCAGCGCGTCCTCGCCCGTATGGCCAAAGGGGGTGTGGCCCAGGTCATGGGCCAGGGCGATGGCCTCGGTCAGCTCGGAATTCAGCCCCAGCACGCCCGAGATGGTGCGCGCGACCTGCCCGACCTCGATCGAATGGGTCAGGCGGGTGCGGAAATAGTCGCCCTCATGTTCGACAAAGACCTGCGTCTTGTGCTTGAGGCGGCGGAACGCGCTGGAATGGATGATCCGGTCGCGGTCGCGCTGAAAGGGCGTGCGGTGGGCGGATTCGGTTTCTGCAAACAACCGACCACGGCTGCGGTCTGGGTGACAGGCATGGCTTGCCAGCATGGTTTGTGCCCCGATCTTGTTTGCGCGCGCCGGCGCGCCTATATTTGGCACCCAGTCTAGAACAGATCGGAATGTTGAACCAGATGGACCTTGCCCTGCCTCCGAAAGTGACCGACCGCGCCTATGCCCGGCTTGCCGAGATCAACGCGGCCGCGGGCGAAAACAAGGCCCTGCGGGTTGCCGTCGAGGGCGGTGGGTGCTCGGGCTTTCAGTATGACATCAGGCTGGATGATGTGCGCGAGGACGATCTCGTGCTTGAAAAGGACGGGGTGAAGGTGGTCATTGACCCGGTATCCCTGCCGTTTCTGCAAAATGCCACCATCGATTTTTCGCAGGAACTGATCGGCGCGCGATTCGTGATCGACAATCCGAACGCGACCAGTTCCTGCGGCTGCGGGACCAGCTTTTCGATCTGAGCGTCGCGTGTGCGGCCCGGGGCTGTGGCCGCGTATTTTTGCAAAGAAGAAGACATGCGGGCATGAACATGCCTTGCCCCGGTATGGGCGGAAATGTTCTAATGGCGGCCAACGACAATATTGAATCGAGCAAACCGCATGAGTGCAAGGGATCTCCTTTCCTCGGACCAGGGACAGGCCGACTATACCGCCAGCGACATCGAGGTTCTGGAGGGGCTGGAGCCCGTCCGCAAGCGCCCCGGCATGTATATCGGCGGCACCGACGAGCGCGCGCTGCATCATCTGGTGGCCGAGGTTCTGGACAACGCCATGGACGAGGCCGTTGCCGGGCATGCCAGTCGTATCACGGTCGAGCTGCACGCGGATCATTCGGTCAGCGTCACCGATAACGGGCGCGGCATTCCGGTGGATCCGCATCCCAGGTTTCCCGACAAATCGGCGCTTGAGGTCATTCTTTGCACCCTGCATGCGGGGGGCAAGTTTTCGGGCGATGCCTATCAGACCAGCGGCGGGTTGCACGGGGTGGGCGTTTCGGTCGTCAACGCGCTGTCCGATCATCTGCGGGTCGAGGTTGCGCGCGGGCGCGAGCTGTATGCGCAGGAATTTTCCCGCGGCCTGCCCACGGGGCCGTTGCAGCGGCTGGGTGCCGCCCCCAACCGGCGCGGCACCAGGGTCACCTTTCACGCCGATTCCGAGATCTTTGGCGCGCGCAACCGGTTCAGACCCGCGCGGCTGCTGAAGATGGTGCGCTCCAAGGCGTTCCTGTTTTCGGGTGTGGAGATCCGCTGGAAATGCGCGCCCGAGTTGATCGGCAAGGATGACGATGTTCCCGAAAGCGCGGTATTCCATTTTCCCGGCGGGCTGGCCGATTATCTGAACGAACGCCTTGCGGGGGCGGCGACCTATTCGGACAAGCCCTTTTCGGGGCGGGTGGAGTTTGCCGAAAAATTCGGCGCCGACACGCCCGGTTCCGTGGAATGGGCGATCAACTGGACGCCCTCGGTCGATGCCTTCGTGCAAAGCTATTGCAACACCGTGCCCACGCCCGAGGGGGGCACCCATGAATCCGGGTTCTGGGCGGCCATCCTCAAGGGGATCCGCGCCTATGGCGAGCTGGTGAACAACCGCAAGGCCAGCCAGATCACCCGCGATGATGTCATGGCGGGGGGCTGTGCGCTGGTCAGCTGTTTCATCCGCGAGCCCGAATTCGTCGGCCAGACCAAGGACCGGCTGGCAACCGCCGCCGCACAGCGTCTGGTGGAAAATTCGGTGCGCGACCATTTCGACAACTGGCTGGCCGCCGACACCAGGTCGGCGGGGGCGATCCTCGATTATCTGGTGCTGCGGGCCGAGGAACGGCTGCGCAGGCGGGCCGAAAGGGAAACCCAACGCAAGAGCGCCACGAAAAGGCTGCGCCTGCCGGGCAAGCTGGTCGATTGCGCGTCGAACGCGCGCGAGGGCACCGAGCTGTTCATCGTCGAGGGCGACAGCGCCGGCGGCAGTGCCAAGATGGCACGCGAGCGGCGCAATCAGGCGCTCTTGCCCCTGCGCGGCAAGATCCTGAACGTGCTGGGGGCGGCCAGTTCCAAGATCGGCACCAATGCCGAGATTTCCGACCTGTGCCAGGCGCTGGGGGTCGGTATGGGGGCAAGGTTCAACCTTGACGAGCTGCGCTATGAAAAGATCATCATCATGACCGACGCCGATGTTGACGGCGCCCATATTGCCAGCCTGCTGATGACCTTCTTCTTTACCCAGATGCGCCCGCTGATCGACGCGGGGCATCTGTATCTGGCCTGCCCGCCGCTGTACCGGCTGACGCAAGGCGCGCGGCGCGTCTATTGCCTGGACGAGGCCGAGCGCGACCGCTGGCTTGAACGCGGCCTTGGCGGCAAGGGCAAGATCGATGTCAGCCGCTTCAAGGGCCTGGGCGAGATGGATGCCAAGGATCTGAGAGAAACCACCATGAACCCCGACACGCGCCGACTGATCCGGGTGGTCATCGAGGAGGAGGAGCCCGGAGAAACTTCGGACCTGGTGGAACGTCTGATGGGCAGGAAGCCCGAGTTGCGCTTTCAGTACATTCAGCAGAACGCCCGATTTGTGGAAGAGCTCGACGTCTGACACGGCCCTCGGGCAGGGTGATGCCGGGGCCGGGGGGCGCCGGGATGCGCGGCGTTTCGTCCTGTTCAGACAGGGCGGCGATACGGCGCCCGGGGGAAAACCTCTGACGCAGCCAGCCGACGGTCTGGGCCATGCGCAAGGTGACGGGATCGAGATCCATGATTGCCAGGCCTATCCGCTGGGCAATGCCGGAACCGGTGTCGAGGGTCAACCTGGCGCGATAACGATCTTCGCCCATGGTGACCAGAAGGGCTGTCTTGACCAGCAGCATCAGCGTGATCACCCGAAAGACCAGCCGCGCCCCCAGGACCAGGCGGATGAACCCACGCAGTGCCGGAATCCACAGCTGGAGACCGACCCATTTCATTCGCGCGCGAAATGTCGCAACATGCCCACCAGATGAAGCGCCATCTCCGCCACCCATGTGCAGTTTCATGTGTGACCTCGACAACTTTCAATGGCATTGGCATGGTAGTGCCCGAATCTTTCGGCAGAATTAAGGCAGATGCCGGTCATCATGCAGTTTTCGAAAAGCCCGGG
>CAZWXK010000089.1:4399-6358 GCA_964637875.1 uncultured Rhodobacter sp. | reverse complement strand
AAATACTCTCGGGGGTGCGGGGGCAGACAGCCCCCGCCCACGCGGCCAGCCTCAGCCCTCCATCGACTCGAGCTCGTCGATCATCCCGGCGATCATCGACAGCCCCTTGTCCCAGAAGGCCGGGTCGGATGCGTCAAGGCCGAAGGGGGCCAGCAGATCCTTGTGGTGCTTGGAGCCGCCCGCGCGCAGCATGTCGAAATATTTTTCCTGGAAATCCGGGTCGCCCTCTTCGTAAACCGCGTAAAGCGCATTCACCAGCCCGTCGCCAAAGGCATAGGCATAGACATAAAACGGCGAGTGGATGAAATGCGGGATATAGGCCCAGAAGGTCTCATAGCCGTCCATATAGTCGAATACGGGCCCCAGGCTTTCGGCCTGCACGCTCATCCACAGGGCGTTGATGTCGTCCGGCGTCAGCTCGCCCCTGGCGCGGGCGGCGTGCAGCTTGCATTCGAAATCATAGAACGCGATCTGGCGCACGACGGTGTTGATCATGTCCTCGACCTTGCCGGCCAGCAATGTCTTGCGCGTGGCCTGATCGGGGGCCTGGGCCAGCAGCTTGCGGAAGGTCAGCATCTCGCCGAACACCGAGGCGGTTTCGGCCAGCGTCAGCGGCGTTGACGACAGCAATTCCCCCTGCCCCGCGGCCAGAACCTGGTGCACGCCATGGCCCAGCTCGTGGGCCAGCGTCATCACGTCGCGCGGCTTTCCCAGATAGTTGAGCATCACATAGGGGTGCACATCGGTGACGGTAGGATGCGCAAACGCCCCCGGTGCCTTGCCCGGCTTGGTGGCGGCGTCGATCCAGCCACGATCGAAAAAGGGTTCGGCAATCTCGGCCATGCGCGAATCGAAATCGCCATAGGCCTCAAGCACGGTGTTGCGCGCCTTGTCCCAGCCGATGGTTTCGGGGGTTTCCTGGGGCAAGGGCGCGTTGCGATCCCAGATTTCCAGCCTTTCCAGCCCCAGCCAGCGGGCCTTGAGCGCGTAATAGCGGTGGCTGAGGCGGGGATAGGCGTTCACTACCGCATCGCGCAGCGCCTGCACGACCTCGGGTTCCACGTCATTGGCAAGGTGGCGCGCCATCTGCGGGGTGGGCAGCTTGCGCCAGCGATCCTCGATCTCCTTTTCCTTGGCCAGGGTATTGGTGATGCGCGCATAAAGCGGCAGTTCCCTGGTGAACACGGCGGCCAGCGCGCGTGCGCCGGATTCGCGCCGCGCGCGGTCGTGATCGGTCAGCAGGTTGAGGGTGGATTCGAGGTTCAACACCTCGCCCCCCACCTCGAATGTCAGCCCGGCGGTATGTTCGTCAAACAGGCGGTTCCACGCGGTCGCCCCGACAACCGACTGATCGTGCAGGAATTTCTCCAGCTCGTCCGACAGCTGATAGGGCTTCATCGCGCGCATCCGCCGCAGCACCGGCCAAAAGCGCGCAAGATCGGCATTTTTCTTGATCATCGCGTCAAGGCGGGCGTCCTCGATGCG
Source organism: uncultured Rhodobacter sp. (assembly GCA_964637875.1). Taxonomy (GTDB): domain Bacteria; phylum Pseudomonadota; class Alphaproteobacteria; order Rhodobacterales; family Rhodobacteraceae; genus UBA5972. Next base: position 4,873 of record CAZWXK010000089.1, on the reverse strand, counting down.
GTTGACCTCGAGCGAAAAGAACACCAGCGCCGCCGACATGTCGGTGATCCGGCCCTGCATGTCGGACAAAAACTTGGCGCGCGCGGCATCGGTCGTGTTCTGGTAATAGCGCAGGCCCGCAAAGGACATGATCCTGCCCGAGATGTTCTGGATCCTTTCATAGCGCCGGATGGCCTGTAGCAGGGTGTCGGCATCGGCATCCGCCAGCTTGCCCTCGTAATCGGCGGCAAAGGCCGTACATTCCTTGCCCAGCCATTCCAGATCGCGCGCGAGTTCCGGCGCATCAGTGTCGGCATAGAGGTCGGCAAGGTTCCATTCCGGCAGATCGCCCAGCGCGGCACCATTGGCGGCCTCGCCTGCATCACGGAAGATATCGGGGGCGAATGCGGGATATGTGAACATGTTGATGCCTGCCTGTTGTGAGGGTTCTGTCGGCCCTCACATAAGGGCAGGCATGGGGGGGATTCAAGGCGC
>CAZWXK010000089.1:0-4299 GCA_964637875.1 uncultured Rhodobacter sp. | reverse complement strand
ACGCTGACCGGGAAGTGATCGGATGCCGTCAACAGGGCCTCGCGCAGCTCGCCGTCGGCAAAGCATTTCGGGTCATCGAACGGGTGCCAGATGCGCCAGCCGCGCGCGCATTTGCGCAGATCCGGCGAGACCATGACATAATCGAGCAACGCGTTCAGATAGGTGCCGTGTTCGGGAATGAAGAAACGCGCCGTGGCGGGGCGCCCGCTGGAGCGTGGCGACATCGCGCGCCGGGCGTTGGGATCAAACAGCATCATGGCCTCGTCGCCATCGCAGCCCATGACGATTTCCACCCCGGAATGGCCGAACAGACGTTCATATTCATCCAGACCGGGGCCGTCATTGAAATCGCCCAGCACGATCAGGCTGTCGCCGCGTTTCAGATGATATTCGACGCGCGCGCGAATCCAGATGCACTGGGCCAGCTGCTTGCGCCGGTTGTCGATGGATATGCGGATCTGCTCGGCCAGGGTTTTCGCGCCGTGGGGGGCCTTGGATTTTGCATGCACCCCGATCAGGCGGATCGGCGGGCCGCCAATCGGGTGGAAATCGACCTCGAGCGGGGGCTTGGAAAAGCGGATCACCTCGTTCATGCGGTCAACATCCAGATCGATGTGAAAGCTGCCATCGAAACGCGGCGCCTCCTGGCCCAGGGCGGCAGCCCCCGGCCTGCCGATTGGATCGTGGCGGCCGGTGCAGACCCGGGGGTCGTACATCAGGGTGATTTCCTGCCGGGTTTCGGTGGGAAAACCGCCCAGCGCGCGGCTGATGCGCAACCCGAAACTTGCGGCAAGGTTTTCCAGCGCCCTGACCGATGACTGGCTGCTGCCGGTATTGGGCGCCTCGATCACCATCAGCGCGTCCGCGTCCAGCGCGACCATAACCTTGGCAATGGCCTCGACCTGCTGGGCGCGGGTGATGTTCTGGCGGCCGGACCATTCGTCATCGACAAGCAACCTGTCATCATGGTCGAACAGGCTGGAAAACCACTCGACATTCCAGGTTGCGATTCGCATCAGCCCGGCTCGGCGGGCTGGCGTCGTTCATGGCGCGCGGTGATGTCCTCCCATGCGCGGTTGAGCGCGACCAGCCGCGCGGTGGCCAGCTTGATCGCCTCTTCGGGCACGCCGCGCGCCAGCATCCGGTCGGGATGGGTTTCGCGCACCTTTTCGCGCCAGATGCGACGGATCTCGTCGATGGGGGTGTCGGGATCGACCCCCAGAACCGCATAGGCATCCTGCGGGGCGCCGGGCGCATAGCGTGTCTGCAACGACCGAAAGCAGCGCTCGCCAATGCCGAAGATATCGGCAACATCTTTAAGGAACGCGGCCTCCTTGGGGTGGAATTCGCCGTCTGCCGTGGCGATGAAGAACAGCCCTTCCAGCAGATCCTCCAGCACGGCCGGATTGTCGCGAAACATCCGCGCGATCGAGCGCGCATAGGCGTCATAGCCCGTCACGTCCTGGCGCGCGAGGTTGAACACCCGCGCGGCCTGCGATTCGGCGCCTTCGGGGATGACGAAAACCTGCCGAAAGGCGGTGACCTCGTCCCTTGTCACCTGCCCGTCGGCCTTGGCCATCTTGGCGCCCAGCGCGATCACGGCAATGGTAAAGGCAACGCTGCGCTCGGGCGGGGTGCGCAGGTGTTCAAACACATGGGAAAGGCTTTCGCCCTTGGCAAGTGCCGAGATTGCCTCGGCAATTCTTGACCAGATCGACATTCTGCCCGCGCCTCCTGTTATGGCTTATGGCCTGTTTCGTCGAGGATTACAGCATTTTCTGCATCAAGACGAGATCATACCAGCGGTCGAACTTGAACCCCACCTCGGGCAATCGGGCAACCTGCCGATAGCCGAGCGCCCCATGAAAGGCGATCGCCCCCATATTGACATGGCTGATCCCTGCAAACATCGAATGGGCGCCCGCCGCCCTGGCCTGGCCTTCGAGCCGTTCCAGCAGGGCGCGCCCCCTGCCCCGACCACGCGCATGCGGCGCCAGAATGATCGTGTGCTCCATGGTATGGCGATAGCCCACCGAGGCACGAAACCGGCCGAAGGTCGCAAAACCGGCAATCCCGTCGCCGTCGCAAACCACCAGAAAGGGATGGCCCGCGCGTTGACGGGCGGCAAGATCGGCCATCAGGATTTCAGGCGTCTTCTCGACGCTGTCGAAGGTCGCGTCGCTGTCGCGGATCACGGGGTTCCAGATCGCGCAGATGGCGTTGCAGTCGTCGCTTGTGGCCGGGCGGATATGCATGATCGTGGTCGGGGATTTCTGGCATGTGGTTGTTGTCCCTGGCCCATCCATCCCAGATTGCAGCCACGCTGGCCAGAGGAAAATCCATCGCCGCCTTGCACCCCGCCCCACACGGGGGCAAGATTGTCCCATCCCAGGAAACCGCGGGCAGAGACCATGACCATATCCCCATTCGACCCGAAATCGATCGATCCCGAAACGACCGCGTTCCTTGACGACCTCGAAACCCGGCTGGCCGCCCTGCCGGCGACCCACGAGGTGCCCATCGAGATCGTCCGCAAGGCCCGCGACGAGGGGACGAGCATCTTTCCCTTTCACCCGCCGCTGCCCGAGGCTGAGGATATCGACATTCCCGGCGCGCCGGGCGGGCCGGGGCGGGTGCGCGTCATCCGCCCGCAAGGCAGGGCGCGCGGCGTATTCCTGCATGTCCATGGCGGAGGGTGGTCGCTGGGCCGTCCCTGGCATCAGGATCACCGGCAAAGGGATCTGGTCGAACAGACCGGCTGTGTCAGCGTTTCGGTGGAATACCGTCTGGCGCCGGAAAACCCGTGGCCTGCCTGTGCCGATGATTGCGCCGCCGCCGCGCGCTGGCTGATCGAGGCCGCGCCAGGCATGTTCGGCACCGACCGGCTGATCATCGGTGGTGAAAGCGCGGGCGCCCATCTGGCCGCCTCGACCCTGCTTTCCCTGAAATCCGGGGGGCGGGGTGGGGCGTTTTCAGCTGCGCTGCTGTGTTACGGGGTCTATGACATGCGCATGACGCCTTCGGCCGCCAACTGGGGGACACGAAAGCTGATTCTTTCGACCCCGACCATTACGTGGTTTGCGGGCAATCTTGCCATCGCGCCGGAAAACCTGACCGACCCCCTGGTATCGCCCCTGTTCGGCGACCTCTCGGACATGCCGCCCGCCCTGTTCCAGTGCGGCACCCATGACCCGCTGCTGGACGACACCGCCTTCATGGCGGCACGCTGGCAGGCGGCGGGAAATGCGGCCGAGGTGATCTGGTATCCCGGTGGCGTGCATGCCTTTGACTATTTCGACACGGGGCTTGCCGCGCGCGCCCGGGCCGACCGCGTCGCCTTTGTCAACGGCGTTCTGGGCGGGGCGGGATGATCACGCGCGCTCACGGCTGCGCCATGGTCGATTCAATGACCCTCGCGGCACTTTTCAGCATGTCGGAATAGATGGGGGCCTTGCGTCTGTTGGCCTCGATCGCGGGCAGGCGTGCCTGGTAATCGGCAATGGAAATTCTTTCCACGGCATCGCGAATTTCCTGCTCGGAGCGGCATTCGATGATTCCCTCCATGTCGAAGAACCGCCCGATATCCGGGGCGCCCCAATAGATAGGCACGGTTTTCAACAGCAAGGCGTCGATCAGCTTTTCGGTAAAATAGCCGTTCTGGCGGGTATTCTCGATCACCACCGAATAGCGATAGGGGGCAAGGCCGTCGGCCTTGTCGTCAAAGGGGCGATAGGCGCCGCCCATGATATCGGCATCGATTGCGCGCGCGCGCATCCAGCGCACGATCCTGTGGCGCATGCGGTGCCCCCTGAGGCGGCGCTTTTTCGAGGCGATGAGCGACAGCATCCGCGTCTTGGTCACATCCTTGTCGCGCCAGTCGGGCACCCAGGTACTGCCAAAGACGAAATATTGGGCATTGGGCAGGCTGGCCAGCAGGGCCTCGTCGCAGGTCAGCACCCGATGAAAGCGGCGGTGATAGAGGCGCGCGAGGATCATCTGCCTGCGGTCATGGGCGCGCGGCTCGACGATGAGCAGCGAGATCCCTGCACGCAGCCCCCGCAACCTGTTACCCCAGAGCCATTTCTGCGGATAGCTCAAAAGGTGGTCCTGTGGACCCAGATCGCCAATGGTCGCGCCCTCGAGCCCCGCGGGCAGGCCCAGCGGCCAGTCGAGCGCGTCAAGCGAGACCTCGGTCAGGCGGCCCGGCACCTGCTGGTAATAGTTGATGATGCCGATGGCCGGCTTGCGCACGATGTCCACCCCTGTTGTTCGCCGCGATCCGATAGCTTCGGGGCCGAT
>CAZWXK010000088.1:0-6533 GCA_964637875.1 uncultured Rhodobacter sp. | reverse complement strand
GGCCCGGTTGACAGGGCCCGGTTGACAGGGGTTGGTGCATCACGTAATGAAAATGCAAATCACTCGCAACAAGCGGAGCATGCCCCGCGAATCCCCCCGGGAGACGAACCACATGCAGCAGACCAAGGGCTGGCGACAGGCAAGAATCACCCCCAGCCTGCCCGAGTCGCATCGCTCGATCCCGGTGAGCGGGCGCCTCCTGCGCCGGTTTGCGGCCTTTTTCGGCCCCGGCTACATCGTCGCCGTGGGATATATGGACCCGGGTAACTGGGCGACCTCGATCGCGGGCGGTTCGGCCTTTGGCTACAGTCTGCTGTTTGTTGCGCTGCTGTCGAATTTCATGGCCATCCTGTTGCAGGCGCTGGCCCTGCGCCTGGGTATCGCCAGCGGACGCGATCTGGCGCAGGCCTGTCACGACGCCTGGCCGCGCTGGGTCAGCAACATCCTGTGGGTGCTGGCCGAGGCGGCGATCATTGCCACCGACCTGGCCGAGGTGATCGGCACCGCGATCGCGCTGAACCTTCTGTTCGGCATTCCGCTGACGCTGGGTGTGGTCCTGACGGCGCTGGATGTCTTTCTGATCCTGTGGCTGCAGAACCGGGGTTTCCGCTATCTCGAAGCGGTGGTGATTGCGCTGACGCTGGTCATTGCGGCCAGTTTCGTCATCCAGATGACCTATGCCGATCCGGTGATCGGAGACGTTCTGGCGGGCTTCATTCCGCGCAGCAATCTGCTGACCAATCCGGACATGCTGTATCTGTCGCTGGGGATCATCGGTGCCACCGTGATGCCACACAACCTGTATCTGCACTCGTCGATCATCCAGACGCGAAAGTTCGGCGATTCGATCGAGGCAAGGAAACAGGCGATCTGGATGGGGACGCTCGATTCGACCATTGCCCTGATGTTCGCGCTGTTCATCAATGCGTCGATCCTGATCCTGTCGGCCGCGGCCTTTTATACCACGGGACGTTTCGAAGTGGCCGAGATCCAGGATGCGCACCGGCTGATCTCGCCGGTTCTGGGGGCGCCGCTGGCGGCCACCCTGTTTGGCGTTGCCCTGCTGGCCTCGGGGTTGAATTCGACCGTTACGGCCACGCTGTCGGGACAGATCGTGATGGAGGGGTTCATCCGGCTGCGCATTTCGCCGGTGCTGCGCCGTCTGATTACCCGCGGGATTGCCATCCTGCCGACCGTGGTCGTGACGCTGTGGTTCGGAGAGAGCGGGACGGCCCGCCTGCTGATCCTTTCGCAAGTGGTCCTGAGCCTGCAACTGCCTTTTGCCATCGTGCCGCTTGTCCTGTTCACGGCCAATCGCGAAAAGATGGGCGGATTGCAGGCACCGCGCTGGCTGACCCTGCTGTGCTGGGTGATCGCGGTGGTGCTGGTGGCGCTGAACCTCAAGCTGATCTTTGATGTGGCCACGGGTGCGGTGGCGCTGTGATCGGTGCGCCCTGGGCGGCGCGGGATCCTGTTGCGGGGTGGCATCAGGGGGGCGCTGCCCCCGTCGCGCGAGCGCGACTCCCCCGGAGTATTTGTGCAAAGAAGAAGATCAGGGGCGGTGGTTCACGCCAAGGATCCGCCAGGCGGGGTCGAGAAACTCGATCCGGGTGAGGGACAGGTTGTCGATGGCAAAGCTCAGCGCCGAGGCGGGCGCCATGCCGCCGGCGCGCTGGATCTGGGTCAGGATCACGCCGAAATGGGCGACCGCGACGATATTGGCGCCGGCGTGGCGGCTGTTTATCTGATCGACGAAACCGCTGACGCGCCGGGCGGCCTGATTCCAGCTTTCGCCACCCGGGGGCGCGGTGTCGCCGGGGGTGCCCCAATAGGTGCGGGCAAGCTCGGCGTTGGTTTGCGCGATTTCGGCATATGTCCTGCCTTCCCAGGCGCCGAAATGGATTTCGCGCAGGGAGGGGCTGTCGGGCAGGCGCGGGCGGTCGCGCTGGATGGCGTCGGCGGTGTCGCGGGCGCGGGAAAGGTCGCTGGATACCACCAGCGCGTCATCGGGCAGGTGATCTGCCAGCCGGTCGAGCGCGGCGCGGTCCGACAGGTCGGCGGGCAGATCGGTCCAGCCGATCAGGCCGTCGGCATGGGTCGGGCCGTGGCGGATCCACCACCAGCAGGTCATGCCGGGGCCCCGGGGGTGCAGTGGGGGATGTGGCCCTTGAGGGTCAGGGGCAGCCCGGCCATCACCGCCACCACAAGGTCGGCACGTGCTGCGATCTGCTGGTTCAGCGCCCCCTGGGCATCGGCAAAACGCCGGGCCAGCGGGTCGGCATTGATCCCGCCAAGCCCGACCTCGTTGGTGACCATGACCACCGGTGCCCGCCGGGCAGAGAGCGCCTCGATCAGCGCGGGGGCGAGATTCAGGGGGTCGTGATCTGCCAGCATGTGGTTGCTCAGCCACATGGTCAGGCAATCGACAAGGGCGATTTCACCGGGGCCGAGTTGGGCAAGGGCTGGGGGCAGATCGAGCGGGGCCTCGATCAGGCGCCACTGGCCGCCACGGCGGGCCTTGTGTCGGGCGACCCTGGTGCGCATCTCGTCGTCCAGCGCCTGTGCGGTGGCGATATAGACGGGTGAGAGCCCACTGGACAGCACCAGGCGTTCGGCCCAGGCGGATTTGCCCGAGGCGACGCCACCGGTGACAAGGGTTATGCGGGCAAAATCGGTCATGCCCCCTGTTACCAGCAGGGGCCGCGCGGCAAAAGGCCCGCGTGGCGGCGCATTCGGGGATTTCAGGCGGGCGATTCCGCGCTACAAGGAGGGCATGTTTCGCCTGTTCGTGTTTCTTGTGATTCTTGTCCCTGCTGCGGCGCGCGCAGGCCGGATCACGCCCGCCATGCTGGACCGTTTGCCGCCTGCCGATATCGTGGTTCTGGGCGAGGTGCATGACAACCCGGTACACCATCGCAACCAGGCCCGCACCGTGCGCGCCCTGGGGCCGCGCGCACTGGTGTTCGAGATGCTGGTGCCCGCGCAGCTGCCGGCCATAACCCCGAACAGACGGCATGACCGGCAGGCGCTGGAAAGGGCGCTGAACTGGAAGAAATCGGGCTGGCCGGATTTTTCCATGTATTTTCCGATCTTTCAGGCGGCACCCGATGCGCGGATCTATGCCGGGAACCTGCCGCGCAAGCAGATCCGCAAGGCGATTTTCGATGGGGCCGCGGGGGTGTTCGGCACGGGGGCCGACCGTTTCGCCCTGGACCAGCCCTTGCCGGAGCCGCAGCGCGCGCGGCGTATCAAGGGCCAGCGCGAGGCCCATTGCAACGCGCTGCCCGAGGGCATGCTGCCCGGCATGGTCGAGGCCCAGCGCCTGCGCGACGCCAGTATTGCGCGCGCCGCGATCCGGGCCTTTCGCGAAACCGGCGGCCCGGTGGCGGTGATCACCGGCAATGGCCACGCAAGGCGCGACTGGGGCGTGCCGGCGCTGATCGGGCGCGCCGCGCCCAGGCTGAGGGTGCTGAGCATCGGCCAGCTGGAACAGGCCCCTGACGACCCACCGTCCTATGATTTGTGGCTGCTGACAGCCAAGACACAGCGCGACGACCCCTGCGCGGTGTTCGGCAAGAAAAAGCAGTAACCTGCACGGGATGGACATGACCGCGCCGCCCGCCTAGACATGTCGTGTCGAAATGGCATGAAGGGGATGACATGCTTGCAGGTAAGCGGATCACGCTGATCATCGGCGGCGGCATTGCGGCCTTTCGCGCGCTGGAGCTGATCCGGCGTTTGCGCGAAGGTGGCGCGGATGTGATCCCGGTGCTGACTGCGGGCGGCGCGCAATTCGTCACCCCGCTGTCGGTTTCGGCCTTGGCGGCGAGCAAGGTGTATCAGGATCTGTTCGATCTGACGGATGAGGCCGAGATGGGCCATATCGAGCTGTCGCGTGCCGCCGATCTGGTGGTGGTGGCCCCGGCGACGGCCGATCTGCTGGCGAAAATGGCCCACGGGCTGGCGGGCGATCTGGCCTCGACCCTGCTGTTGGCCACCGACAAGCGGGTGCTGGTCGCGCCTTCTATGAACATGCGCATGTGGCAGCATCCGGCAACGCGACGCAATGTCGAAACCCTGCGCGGCGACGGCATCCTTTTTGTCGGCCCGAACGCGGGTGCCATGGCCTGTGGCGAGCACGGCCCCGGCCGCATGAGCGAGCCGCACGAGATCATCGACGCCATCACTGCGGCCCTGGGCGAGGGGCCGCTTGCGGGGCGCCGCGTGCTGGTGACATCCGGCCCCACGCACGAGCCCATCGACCCGGTGCGCTATATCGCCAATCGTTCGTCGGGCGCACAGGGCAGTGCGATTGCTGCGGCACTTGCGCGTCTTGGGGCAAAGGTGATCCTTGTCACGGGGCCGGCCAGCGTCGAGCTGCCTCAGGGGGTCGAAACGGTCCGGGTGGAAACCGCGCGTCAGATGCACGATGCCGCCCATGCCGCGCTGCCGGTCGATGCCGCCATATTTGCCGCTGCCGTGGCCGACTGGCGCCCGACCAACCCCTCGGAATCCAAGATCAAGAAGGCCCCGGGCAGTGCCGCGCCACGGCTGGAATTCGCCGAAAACCCGGATATCCTGGCAACCGTCGCCGGCCTGACAACGAACCGCCCCCGCCTGGTCGTCGGTTTTGCCGCCGAGACCGACGACGTTGTCGCGCACGCCACCGCAAAACGTGCGCGCAAGGGCTGTGACTGGATCCTGGCCAATGACGTGCGGCCTGAAACCGGCATCATGGGGGGTGACGAGAATGCCGTCACCCTGATCACCGCCGAGGGCACCGAGAACTGGCCCCGCATGTCCAAGAACGAGGTTGCTGCACGCCTGGCCCGGCGTATCGCGGCCGTGCTGTCGGAGGCCGAATGACCGTCACCCTGAACCTGCACAGACTGCCCGGCGCAGACCCCCGGGTTGCGCTGCCGGCCTTTGCGACAGCCGGCGCCGCCGGCGCCGATATCCGCGCCAACCTGCCCGAACCGCTCCGCGATGCGGGGCTGACCATTGCGCCCGGCGCGCGCGCCCTGGTGCCGACCGGGCTTGCCATGGCTGTCCCGGCGGGATTCGAGGTGCAGATCCGCCCGCGCTCGGGCCTTGCCCTCAAACACGGGGTCACGGTACTGAACAGCCCCGGCACGATCGACAGCGATTATCGCGGCCCGGTCGGCGTGATCCTGATCAATCTCGGCACACGGCCCCATGTCATCGCACACGGCACGCGGATCGCACAGATGGTGGTTGCCCCTGTCGTGCGTTGCGCGTTTTCCGAGGTCGCCCGGCTCGACACGACCGCCCGCGGTGCCGGTGGTTTCGGCTCTACCGGGGGCGCGTGATGCTGCTGGTGATCGGTCTTGCCGTGGCGCTGGTCCTGCTGGGGCTGTACATGCGGGTTTCCCGGCCGATCCTTGTCCTGATCCCGACGACCCTGTTCCTGCTGGCGATTTCCTTTCATCTGTTCCTGCCGCAGGGGCATGCGCTGCGCCGGCTGGTCGGGGGCTCGCTGATGGGCTGGTCGTGGCTCGCGGCGGTGGTGCTGGTGGCGGCACTCTATGCGCTGGGGTTGCGCTGGCTGAAATCCCGCGCCCCCCATGCCCCCATGACCGAGGCGGCAAGACGCACCGCATCCGCAGGCAACCCGGCCACGCAGGCCGAGGCGGCCGGGCAGGCGACCGATCAGGTACCCTTTTCCGAGGCCGAGCTCGAACGCTATGCGCGCCATATCATCCTGCGCGAGATCGGCGGCCCCGGGCAGGTGAAACTGAAAGATGCGCGCGTTCTGGTGGTAGGGGCAGGGGGGCTGGGTTCGCCCGCACTGATGTATCTGGCAGCCGCCGGTGTCGGCCATCTCGGCATCATCGACGACGACACGGTCAGCCTGTCGAACCTGCAACGCCAGATCATGCACGCCTCCGACCGTATCGGCATGGCCAAGGTCGAAAGCGCCCGTCACGCGCTGGCCGCGATCAACCCCCATGTCGAGGTGATCCCCTTCAACCAGCGTCTGACGCGCGACAATGCCAAAGGCGTGCTTGCCGGCTTCGACCTGGTTCTCGACGGGTCCGACAATTTCACGACGCGCTATCTGGTCAACCGGCTTTGCGTCAGACGCGGCCTGCCGCTGGTCGCCGCCGCGATCAGCCAGTGGGAGGGCCAGATCAGCCTCTACGACCCTGCCAATGGCACGCCCTGCTATGCCTGCGTCTTCCCGAAAGAGCCGGCCGAGGGCCTGGCCCCCACCTGTGCCGAAGCGGGTGTGATCGGCGCGCTGCCCGGCGTTGTCGGGTCGATGATGGCGGTCGAGGCGATCAAGCACATCACCGGTGCGGGCCACGGCCTGCGCGGCGAAATGCTGATCTATGACGCGCTGTATGGCGAAAGCCGCAGGATGAAACTGGCCCGCCGCCAGGATTGCCCGGTTTGCGGTACAGGCAGCGCACCGCCCGACTCCTCCGACAGCCCCCCCCCGAGCTCCCCCCCGGCCTGAGCTTCTTCTTTGCCCAAATACGCCGGGGGAGTCGCGCCAGCGACGGGGGCAG
>CAZWXK010000087.1:0-6739 GCA_964637875.1 uncultured Rhodobacter sp. | reverse complement strand
TCGGGCTGGGCAATGGCATGGTTCTTCCCAACTCGAACGCCGGCATGTTGTCGGTTCGCCCTCAGCTGGCCGGCAGCGCAGCCGGGTTGGGCGGTGCGATCATGCTGGGCGGGGGCGCCAGCCTTGCGGCAGTAACCGGTGCGTTGCTGACGCCGGAAACCGGACCATTTCCCCTGCTTTACGTCATGGTGGCAACAGCGGTCGCCTCGCTGCTGGCCACCGCCTGGATCATCCATGTGGCCCGCATGGCCGGCCCTCTGGATGTCGAAGAACTTGACTGAGGCCAGCCCGCACGACCGGATCCATGCATGATCGGATATTTTGCAAATTTGCGAAAACGTGAAATAATGTCTGCGAACCAGCAAACTCCAACGGGTTCGAAAGGACGAGGATGAGTGCGCGAAAACTGTATGCCGGTGTCAGGCTGCGCGAGATGCGGACGCGCCTGGGCCTGACGCAAAAGGTCTTTGCCGGCAAGCTGGGCATTTCGCTGCCCTATCTCAACCAGATGGAAAACAACCGCCGCCCGGTCAGCACCGGGGTCGTTCTGGCGCTGGCGCAGGAATTCGGCCTCGACGTGACCGAGCTGAGCAGCGGCGACAGCGAGCGCATCGTCAGTGACATGCGCGAGGCACTGGCAGACCCGATCTTTGCCGACATTGCGCCGCCGCTGGCCGATCTGCGTCTGACGGCCAGCAACGCCCCGGCAGTGGCGCGGGCGTTCCTGGAACTGCACCGAGCCTATCGCCAGAGCCACGAACGCCTTGCCTCGCTGGACGAGATACTTGGTCGCGAAGACCGCTCGCCCGGCCTCTCGCCCTGGGAGGAGGTGCGCGATTTCTTTCACTACTGCAACAACTACATAGACGCCGTGGATCGCGCCGCCGAACAGTTCTCGCGCCGTCTGCATCTCGGAGGGCGCGATGGCATCACAGCGCTCGCCGATCACCTCAGGACGCTGGGCATCACCACCTGGCTGCGCGATGGCGTACCGCTGCGCCAGTTTGACCGCGAGGCCCGCATACTGGTCATCGATGCAGGCGCCGCCCCCGCGACACAGCTTTTCCAGATGGTTCATCAATGTGCCCTGATCGAACAGAACGACCTGCTGGAGGCAACGCTTGATCTGGCGCGTTTCCAGTCGGACGAGGCGCGCGACATCTGCAAGATCGGGCTGGCCAACTATTTCGCGGGCGCTGCCCTGCTGCCCTATGGCCGATTTCTGGATGCAGCGCGTGAAACCCGCCACGACCTGGAACGGTTGTCCGACATGTTCGGTGCCTCGATCGAACAGGTGGCCCACCGCCTGTCCACCCTGCAGCGCCCCGGCGCCAAGGGGATTCCGTTCTTTTTCGTACGCGTCGATCAGGCTGGCACCATCACCAAACGCCATTCGGCAACACGGCTGCAATTTGCCCGTTTCGGTGGCGCCTGCCCATTATGGAACGTGCATCAGGCGTTCGAGACCCCCGGAAGGTTCCTGCGTCAGCTGGCCGAAACGCCCGACGGCGTGCGCTATTTCTGCCTGGCGCGCGACGTCAGCAAGCCCGGCGGAAGTTTCCGTGCGCCCATGCGCCGCTTTGCCATAGGGCTGGGTTGCGAGGTGATCCATGCGGGCGAACTGGTCTATGCCGACGATCTGGATACCGGCAATGCCCGGGCGTATCAGCCTATCGGCATTTCCTGCCGCATCTGCGAACGAGAGAACTGCCATCAGCGCAGCGTGCCCCCGCTGGAACGCGCAATTCGCGTCGATCATGACCAGCGCGACGTCCTGCCCTATGGCATAGGCTGATCTGCCGCTTTCGCAGCATGCCGGAAAAAGGTCAGCGCAACCCGTCCTCGCCCACCACATCGGCGGCTGCCAGCCCGCCCATGCGGGCGTGGATGCGCGGGCCCTTGGCCATGACCAGCGCGAAAAGGATCTCGTCGGCGCGCGGGCCGTCGGGGATGCCGACCTCCATCGAATCGAAGTGGCTGCGCACATAGGCGGCGTTGATATGGCCGATGGGCACGTCGATCCGCGCCCCCACATGGCCCATCTTCATGGATGAGGGCACGATGGCGCGCGCTTCGCCCAGGCGTTCGCGCATGGCATAACCGCCCGGTACATGCCACAGGGCGGTGTGTTCAAGCTCGCCATTTTCGCCGCAGATCGCGGCCTTGCCATAGCCGTCGATGCCCTTGATGCCGCCCAGCGCATAGATCAGACGGTCGGTCATCATCAGGCCCAGCGGCTTGAGATCGTCCATGGCGCCCTGAAGATCGGCCTCAAAGCGCCCGGCAAAGGGGTTTGACACCACCGCCACGATCGAGGCCCTTTGACGTGGGACCTCGGCATCGGGACCGCCGTCGTGAAAGATTTCCTCAACCGACACGACCAGCTTGCGCAACCTGAATTCCGGCATTCCCGTTCCCTTCGAATTGAGCATTCCCCTGGCCGATCAGCCTGACCTGCCCGGCCAGCGCCAGCGCGGCCCCGGCTATCAGCCCGTCCTGCAGCATTTGTTGCGCGCGTGCCTGCCCGCGGTCAAGGGCGGTGCTGATTTCGGCATCGCTCAGCGCGCCAACGGCGATGGTCACAAGGCGGTAGCCAAGGTCCGAATCCGGCGACAGGTCGCAGGCGGGCTGGCGCCTCACGGCAGGGTGCCCCGGCAGATCGACGGCATTGGCAATCAGCGTGGCGGCAGCATCTGCGGCAGCGGCATTGGCGGCAACCACGCTCACCGCGTCGGCAATGCCAAGCGAATGGCTGCGCCCCCGCCAGCCCGAGGTTGCCAGCCCGCGCGACGGCTGACCGGCCTCCAGGGTGACGCTGCCCGCCGCCGCCTCGGCAATCGCGGCGCGCAGGCTGTGACCGGGGGCCAGAAAGACGGCGATATCGCCGCCATTGTTGACATAGGCGCGATCCAGGCGGCAGCCGGCGCTGAGGGCCGCACAGATCTCGTCGGCGACAGCGCCGGCGACGGCGGCCATCGGCGTGATGAAGGTATCGGTAAAGGGGGTGATCGCGGCAACCATGCGGCGGGCGACGGGGCCTGTGGGGCGGTTGCAACCGATTGGCGCGCGCAGCAGGTCAAGCTCGGCCACCAGTTCTGTCAGCACCGTCTGAAACCGGGCCTCGGCCCGTCGATACGCCCTGGCCCGATCAGGGCCGTCCGCCCCGATCACCAGGTCGATCGGCCCGTGATGCAGGTGCAGGCGATTGCCGGGCAGGATGGCGGCCGAGGGGCGTTCCATCTCAACGGTCCGTGGGGGTGATCTTGGGGTTGTTTTTCCCCGGTTGCGGATCCCGATCTCCGTCGGAAATTGTCGAGGGCAGCGCCTGTCCCGAGGGGGGCGCAAAGGCGCCCGCCTGGGGGGCGGGGCGGGCGCTGCCCGGCCTGTCGGCCGGGAATCCGGATAGTGTGGCGCGCCTGCCGTCAGAATGTCCGATCGCCCTTATGTCGTGCCCGTATTCCCCGCCATGTTCCAGAATGTCGGGCAGGTCGCGGATCGCGGCCACATGCCCGCCCAGTGCCTCGTATTCGGTCCGTGGCAGGGTGAACTCCAGCGGTGCCACCAGCGCGGGTGTGGGGACATATCCAAATGAATTCAACGGCATGTCCAGCACGTCAACCATCAGCGTGATCCCGCCGCCCGGCCAGATACAGGCCGGTGCCCCGCCACAGGTGACGCGGGTAGCTCCCGCCCTGACCGAACGGGTCAGGCGAACCGGGTTGCGGGTCACACCGGCCCGCAAGCTGCCGCCGGCCCCGCCCATGAACAGCACGCTGCACAGGGCCGGTTCGCAGTTCTCGGCGATCAGATCGACCGAGGGGCGCAGGTCATCGGGCAGGGGCCGGGCGATGGGGTGCAGATCTGCGTCAAGCTCGTAATAGGCATATTGCTCGCCAGTGGTGGACACCATCAGCAGGCGCAACCCCGGCCGCGCCCCCTTTTTCGGGTTCCAGGGGCCCAGAATGGTCAGCGGGTCGGTAATATCGGTCCCGCCCCAGCCCAGCCCCGGATTTGCGACACGAAAATACCGCCCCGGAGTCGAACGCCGCCCCCTGATCCGTATGCCGGTCGGCTGCCAGCCCAGCACCTTGCCGGCCTGATGTTCGCTGACCACCCCGGTGATGTGGTCATCCACCACGACCACCTCGTCCACGAGCCCCTTCCACTGTGCGGCAAACATGCCGATGGTGGCCGATCCACAGCCGACGCGCATCCGTTCCTCGACCTTGCCATCGACGACGGGCGGCGCGCCAGCCTGCACGATGACGGTCGAGCCCCCGTCGATGGTCAGTTCGACAGCCTGGCGGTTGCACAGCCTCAGCAAGGTGTCGCAGGTGACGCGGCCTTCGGATTTGCTGCCGCCGGTCAGGTGATCGACCCCGCCAAGCGACAGCATCTGGCTGCCATATTCGCCGGTCATCACATGGCCCACGGCCTCGCCCTGGGCGCGGACGGTGGCGGCCTCGGGGCCGAGATGGCGGTCGGTGTCGATCTTTATCTTGGTGCCGCAATAGGAAAAGATCGCCTCGGTCACGACCGTCACCATGTCAACGCCTTCGATCCGGCGGCTGACGATAAAGGGGGCGGGCTTGTAATCCGGATAGGTCGTGCCCGCGCCGATGGCGGTGACAAAGGGGGCATCATTGCCGACATCGTCGCCGTCCCAATCGGCGGCCAGAAAGGGCTTGACCTCGTCCCCTGCCGCGATGCGCCGGTCTAGCAGGGTCAGGGGATCGACGCGAATGATCTTGCCCTCCCGGTTGGCATAGCGATCGCAGGCGCCAGCGCGCCCCTCGGCGACATAGCACATGACCGGGCAGGCTTCGCAACGTATCTTGTCCGGCGTGTCGCGTCGCTCAGCCATTGCTTCGGGCCTCGCGGATTGCGGCCAGCACGCGGGGCGGCGTTGCCGGAACACGGGTCATGCGTGCGCCCGAGGCATGGCGGATCGCGTTCAGCACGGCGGGCGCGGTCGGGATCAGGGCGTGTTCGCCAAGGCCGCGCGCGCCATATGGCCCCTCGGGGTCGGGCTTTTCGATGAATATCGTGTCGATTTCCGGCACGTCCCCGATGGTGGGGATCAGATAGTCATGCAGGTTTTCGCTGCGCCCCGGAACATATTCCTCCATCAGCGCGAGCCCCAGCCCCTGGGCAACGCCTCCCTCGACCTGTCCGCGTGCCAGCAGCGGGTTGATGACACGGCCAAGGTCATGGGCGGCTGTCAGGCGATGCACCCTGACGGTGCCCAGATCCAGATCGACCTCGACCTCGGCCAGATGGGCGCCATAGCCGTAAACCGCATAGGGGCTGCCCTGGCCGTTTTCGTCAAGCGCCGTCGTGGGCGGGTCATAGGTTTCCTCGACCGACAGGGCATAGCCCGGCGCGTCGGTTTCCATTGCGGTCAAGTCAAGGCGGTGTTCGCCGGCCTCGCCCGTGACCACAACGACGCCACTTTCGAACCGGATACCGCTGATCTGCCCCGCATTGGTCAACCTTTGCAGGGCGGCGCGCAGGGCGTGCCCGGCAGCCAGCGCCGCGCGCCCGGTGATGAAGGTCTGGCGCGAGGCCGATGTCTTGCCGCAATCGGGGGTCAGCGCGGTGTCGGCGCCGACCAGCTCGACCTGATCGACCGCCACCCCCAGAGCATCGGCAAAGATCTGCGGGATCACCGTGTTCGACCCCTGACCGATATCCACCGCCCCCTGGTGCAGCACAAGACGGCCGTCGCGGGTGATGCCAGCACGAATGGTTGCCGGGTTCGGCAGGCCGGTATTGCCGCAACCGTACCAGCAAGATGCCACGCCGATGCCGCGTTTCACCCTGTCATGCGCGCGGTTCCAGTCGGCCACCTCGGCCAGCGCATCCTGCCAGCGGGGGCGCAGGGATTGCAGGCACTCGGCAATGCCCACCGCGCGCATGACCTGGCCGAACGGGGTGCGGTCACCATCGCGCAGGGCGTTGACGATGCGGAATTCCAGCCGGTCGATGCCGGTCGCCAGCGCCAGGTCTTCATACAGGGTTTCCTGCACGATGGCCGCCTGCGGCACGCCGAAACCACGGAACGCGCCCGAGACGGGGCCGTTGGTGTGAATGGCCCGCGCCTCGGCCGCGTAGTTCGGGGTGAGGTAAGGCCCCGAGGCATGCACCGGCACCCTGCCGGCGACCGTCGGTCCCCAACTGGCATAGGCGCCGGTGTTGAAATCACCATGATAGCGATAGGCTGTTATCCGGCCTTCGGCATCGCAGGCGGCGCTGGCGCGTGCCCGCGACGGGTGGCGTTTGGTGGTGGCCTGCATCGACTCGGTGCGCGAATAGACCATTCGGCAGGGCCGCCCCGTGCGCAGGGTTGCAAGCCCGATCAAGGGTTGCAGCGAAAGGTCGAGCTTTGATCCGAACCCGCCCCCCGTGGCCGCCGGAATGATGCGCACGCGTTCAGGCGGCAGATCCAGCAGGCGGGCGGTTTCTTCCTGATCCATCACCGGGGCCTGGGTGCAGGCGCGGATCACCAGCACGTCACCATCCTTCCAGGCGATGCCGGCCTCGGGTTCGATATAGGCGTGCTCGACGAACGCGGTTTCCATTTCGACCTCGGCCACATGGGCCGAGGACGCCAGCGCCGCATCGACATTACCACAGCCCAGCCTGCCCGTGGTCATGACATTGCCCGCGCGCCCCTGGTGCAGTTGCGGTGCGTCGGGGGCTGTTGCCGCATCCATGTCCAGAACATGCGGCAGTTCCC
>CAZWXK010000086.1:0-6879 GCA_964637875.1 uncultured Rhodobacter sp. | reverse complement strand
CACCAACGCACGCCTCACCAACGCACGCCTCACCAACGCGCCCCGCGCCACCCGGCCCCGCGCCACCCAGCACAGCCAGAATCGCATCGCTGCGCGCCCTGACATCATCGACCCCCGCCTCCAGCCCCAGCCCGCCAACCAGCGCCTGCCAGTGCGCGCTGGCCTCGCTCATCGCCCCGGACAGGCCCAGTTCCCGAACCGTGCGCGCAACCTCGCGCATCTCGGCGGCCCGGCGCGTGCCATGAACCATCATGCGTTCAAGGCTGTAGGCCGCACGCGCGGCCCAGTCGAATTCGGGAAAACTGTCCTGCAAACTGTCCAGAACCACATCCTCGACCCCTGCCCTGCGGCCGGCCAGAACACATTCGGCAAACAACGCCTCCATCCCCTTGACCATGACCGAGCGGATCATCTTGATGGCCGATGCCTGTCCGACCTCGTCCCCCGCGACGCGGGAGCGCATCCCCAGCCGCGCCAGCATCCCGCGCCCCGCCTCGGCATGGGGGCCGGCCAGCAGGACAGGTGTTTCATGCAGGCGTGGATGCACCGGCGCCATGATGGCCATGTCCACATAGCGCCCGCCAGCGCCTTCGACCACCAGGGCATTTTCGCGCTTGGTGGCCGGCGCGCAGGAATTGCCGTCGAACACCAGCACGCCCCCGGACGGACCCGAGGGCGGACCCGAGGGCGGATCGGGGGGCAGATGGGGGGCAATCTGTTCGAACGCCTCTGTCGCGCGGTCGGCCGTGACCAGGCAGAACACCGCCTGCGCGCCCTCCAGCGCCGCGGCGCGGCTGGCCGACAGGCTGCGCGCGGGGTCGATGTCGAAGGCGCGGATATCCCCCGTCACCCCCGCCGCGCGCCAGCCCCGGGCAAAGGCACGACCGGCCTCGCCATATCCGATCAGGGCAAGTCGGGGCTTTGAATCGGGCATGGCGCATCTCCGGGGAAACATTTCGCACTTGGAATTCGTTTCATTTAAGACATACTCGTCCCACAGGAAAAGCAAAAGTCGGAACAGGGAAGATGGGTCAGGAAAAGACTGCGCTGGTCATCAGCGCGCATGCCGCCGATTTCGTCTGGCGCGCAGGCGGGGCCATCGCGCTGCACCAGCAGATGGGCCATGACGTCACTGTTGTCTGCCTCAGCTATGGCGAGCGCGGGGAAAGCGCGAAACTCTGGAAACAGGGCGGCATGACGCTGGAACGGGTCAAGACCGCGCGGCGCGCCGAGGCCGAGGCCGCCGCCGCCGCGCTGGGGGTTTCCGATATCCGGTTTTTCGACCTTGGCGACTATCCGCTGGATCTGGGCCGCGATGCACAGGACCGTCTGGTTGACGTGATCCGCGAGGTGCAACCCGCCTGGATGATGAGCCATTCCATGTGGGACCCCTACAATACCGACCACATGAACACGACGCGCTTTGTGCTGGAATGCCGGATGATCGCACAGGCCTGGGGCCACAATCCCGGACAACAGGTTCTGGGGGCGCCCCAGCTTTACCTGTTCGAGCCCCATCAGAGCGAACAGATGCAATGGAAGCCCGATGTCTTTCTCGACATCACGCCCGTCTGGGACCGCAAGCGCGCCGCCATCGAATGCATGCAGGGGCAGGAACATCTGTGGGATTTCTACACCAATGTTGCCAAAAACCGCGCCAATCATTTCCGCCGCAACTCGGGCGGACAGGCCGGCGGGCGGGCGGCAAGATATGCCGAAGCCTTTCAGTCGGTGTTTCCGCGCACGGTGGATGAACTGTGAGCGGGGTGGTCGTGCAGAATGTCGCGCGCGCCGAACAGGCCGTGATCGACGCGCTTGCCGAATGCGGGGTTGCCACCGTGCACGAGGCCCAGGGCCGCAGGGGCCTGCTGGCCAGCAACATCCGCCCGATCCAGCAGGGCGCGCGGATCGCCGGCAGCGCGGTCACGATCCTGGCGCCGCCGGGCGACAACTGGATGCTGCATGTGGCCATCGAACAGCTGCAACCGGGTGATGTGCTGGTGCTGGGGGTGAGTTCGCCTTCGGATGCGGGCTATTTCGGCGATCTTCTGGCGACCTCGGCCATGGCGCGCGGGTGTCGGGGGCTGGTGATCGACGCGGGCGTGCGCGATGTCGCCGATCTGCGCGAGATGGGGTTTCCGGTATGGTCAAGGGTGATTTCGGCGCAAGGTACGGTCAAGGAAACACTGGGCAGCGTCAACGTGCCGGTGGTGTGTGCCGGTGCGCTGGTGAACGCGGGCGACGTGATCGTCGCCGATGATGACGGGGTCTGCGTCCTGCGCAGGGACGAAGCGGCAGAAGTGCTGGAGAGTGCGCGCGCGCGCCTGCAAAGAGAAGAGGAAAAGCGCAGGCGGCTGGCCGCCGGCGAGCTGGGTCTGGACATGTATGACATGCGCGAACGACTGGCCGAAAAGGGGTTGAAGCATGTCTGAGAGGGGATGCCGGGCAAGGGGGCGCTGCCCCCGTCGCGTACCGCGACTCCCCCGGAGTATTTGGACAAAGAAGAAGGGGCGGTGAATGAGGGGGGTTCCTGCGATGTGGATGCGCGGCGGCACCTCGAAGGGGCTGTATTTTCTGGCCGATGATCTGCCGGAGGGGCGCGATGATTTCCTGTTGCGCGCGATGGGCAGCCCGGATCCGCGCCAGATCGACGGGCTTGGCGGGGGCGACACGCTGACCAGCAAGGTTGCGGTTGTGCGGTGCTCGGCAAGGCCGGGGGTGGATGTGGATTATCTGTTTCTGCAGGTCGCGCCGGACGAGGCCCGGGTGAGCGACGCCCAGAACTGCGGCAACATTCTGGCCGGTGTCGGTCCCTTTGCCATCGAACGCGGGCTGGTTTGCGCGCGCGATGGTGAAACGGTGGTGCGTATCTTCATGGAAAACACCGGGCAGCTGGCCGAGGCGCGGGTGCAGACGCCCGGCGGCGTGGTGCGTTATGACGGGGACGCACGGATCGATGGCGTGCCGGGCAGCGCCGCGCCGGTCGAGATTGCCTTTGACGACATTGCCGGGGCCAGCTGCGGGGCGCTGTTGCCGACGGGCCGGGCGGTGGATGTGATCGGGGGTGTCGCGGCGACATGTATCGACAACGGCATGCCCTGCGTTCTGATGCGGGGTGCCGATCTGGGCCTGCGCGGGGACGAGGCGCCGGCGACCCTGGCCGCAGACAGCGCGTTGAAGGATCGCGTCGAGCAGATCCGTCTGGCGGCGGGGCGGATGATGAATCTGGGTGATGTCACGGACATGACGGTGCCCAAGATGGTGTTGTTGTCGCGCGCGCGCGCGGGTGGGGCAATTGCCACGCGCAGCTTTGTCCCGCACCGGGTGCACGCCGCGATCGGGGTGTTTGCCGCGGTGTCGGTTGCCACCGCCTGCATGACGCCCGGCTCTGTCGCCTGGGACATGGCCGCGCGCGGCGAGGGGCCGGTGCGGCGGCTGGCGGTCGAGCATCCCGCGGGGGCGATGACGGTGGTGTTCCGGCTGGACGAGGCGGGGGCGATTGCCGCGACCGCGATCCTGCGCACGGCGCGCAAGCTGATGGATGGAAGGGTGTTCGCATGACGGATGCCGACTGGCTGCATTGGTGCCGGAACCCGTCAAGGCCGCAATTCGGGCTGCCGCGGGGGGCGGTCGATGCCCATTGTCATGTGTTCGGCCCGGTCGCCCGCTTTGGCTTTGCGCCGGAGCGGAAATATACCCCCTGCGATGCCTCGAAAGAACAGCTTTTTGCCCTGCGCGATCATCTGGGGTTTGCCCGCAACGTGATCGTGCAGGCCACATGTCACGGCAGCGACAACGCGGCGCTGCTGGATGCGCTGGACGCAGCCGGCGGGCGGGCGCGCGGGGTGGTTTCGCTGCGCGGCGACGAAAGCGATGCCGCGCTGGCCGACATGAACCGGCGCGGGGTGCGGGCGGTGCGCTTCAACTTTGTGCGCCGCCTGGTGGGAGAGCGCAACCCGGCCGACTATCTGCCCCTGATCGGCCGCATCCGGGCGCTGGGCTGGCATGTGGTGGTCTATTTCGAGGCCGCCGACCTGCCCCGTCTGGCGCCGTTCCTGGGCGAGCTGCCCCTGCCGGTGGTGATCGACCATATGGGTCGGCCCGACGTGGCAAAGGGGGTGGATCATCCCGATTTCCGCGCCTTTGTGGCGCTGATGGCCGATCATGGGCATGTCTGGTGCAAGGTCACCTGTCCCGAGCGCCTGTCGCCGACCGGCCCGCCCTATGATGACGTGGTGCCCTTTGCCCGCGCGCTGGTGGACGCATTTCCCGACCGGGTTCTGTGGGGCACCGACTGGCCGCATCCCAACATGAAATCGCACATGCCCGATGACGGCGCGCTGGTCGATTTCATTCCGCGCATTGCCGCAAGCGCCGACAGGCGGCACGGATTGCTGGTGGACAACCCGATGCGGCTCTACTGGCCCGAGGAGGCAAGGACATGAGCAGGAACATTCCCGGCACGACCATCTTTGACGGACGCATGGCGATGAAGGGCTATGGGCTGAACAAGATGTGCTATTCGTTCAACCACGCCGAGAACCGCCTGGCCTATCTGGACGATCCCGAGGGCTATATGGAACGCTACGGCCTGACGGATGCCCAGAAACAGGCCTGCCGCGATCGCGACGTTCTGGCCATGATCCGCGAGGGCGGCAACATCTATTACCTGGCCAAGCTTGCCGGCATCTATCGGTTGAACATGCAGGATATCGGCGCCCAGCAGACGGGGGTGACGGTCGAGGAATTCAAGGCGAAACTGCTGGCTGCGGGGGGGCACTGACATGGCGCGCATCATCGGCGGGCTGACCACCAGCCACATCCCGGCCATCGGCAACGCCATCGCCCGCGACCAGCAGGACGACCCCTACTGGAAGCCCTTTTTCGCCGCCTACCCGCCGATCCGCGACTGGCTGGCTCGCCACAGGCCCGATGTCGCCGTCAACATCTACAACGATCACGGGCTGGGGTTCTTTCTGGACAAGATGCCGACATTCGCCATCGGCGCTGCCCATGAATACCGCAACGAGGACGAAGGCTGGGGCATCCCCGAACTGGGCGCGTTTCCGGGGGACGCGGCGTTTTCCTGGCACATCATCGAAAGCATGGTCGATCAGGAATTCGACATCACTTCCTGCCAGGAACTGGCGGTCGATCACGGCTTCACCGTGCCGATGCAGCTGTTCTGGCCCGGGGCCCCCGACAACCCCGACATGCCACGCGCGATCCCGATTTCGGCCAACACCGTGCAGCATCCGATCCCGAAACTTTCGCGCGCGCTGGCCTTTGGGCGCGCGCTGCGCAGGGCGATCCTGTCATGGCCGGGCGATATCAAGGTGGTGGTGCTGGGCACGGGGGGGCTTTCGCATCAGCTCGACGGCGAACGGGCGGGTTTCATCAACACCGAATTCGACCGGTGGTGCATGGACAGGATCGTCGATGACCCCGACGCGCTGGCCCGCCTCGGGCGGATGGAGCTGGTCGAAAAGGCCGGCAGCCAGGGGACCGAGCTGTTGATGTGGCTGATGATGCGCGGTGCGCTGGGCGACCGCGTCAGGCGGCTGCATCAGAATTACCATGTGCCGGTGTCCAACACCGGGGCGGGAACGATGCTGCTGGAATGCGTGGACCAGGGGGGGTGACAGTGGCGACGGAAATGAAGACACAGGTCGGCATTATCGGCGCAGGCCCCTCGGGGCTGTTGCTGTCGCAGCTGCTGCACAGGCAGGGGATCGACACGATCCTGCTGGAGAAACATTCGCGCGAACATGTGCTGGGCCGCATCCGGGCGGGCGTTCTGGAACACGGGTTCTGCGCATTGATGCGCGAGGCGGGCGTTGGCGCGCGCATGGACCGCGAGGGCGAGGACCATCGCGGAATCAACATCGCCCATGACGGCCTGATGGATCGCATCGACCTGCACGGCCTGACCGGCGGCAGGACGGTCAAGGTTTACGGACAGACCGAACTGACCCGCGACCTGTACGAGGCGCGCGACGCCATGGGCGGGGTGGTGATCCACGAGGCCGCCAATGTACAGCCCCATGACCTGACCACGAATGCCCCGTTTCTGACCTGGGAAAGGGGCGGCGAAACCTTTCGCGCCGCATGCGATTTCATCATCGGCGCCGACGGCTATCACGGGGTTTCGCGCCGCATGATCCCGCGCGACGTGCTGTGCGAATACGAAAAGGTCTATCCCTTTGGCTGGCTGGGGGTTCTGTCGCGCACCAGACCCGTATCCGGCGAACTGATCTATTCCAGTCACAAGCGCGGCTTTGCCCTGTGTTCGCTGCGCAATCCGCGCCTCAGCCGCTATTACATCCAGGTGCCGCTGTCGGACCGGGTCGAGGACTGGTCCGACAACGCCTTCTGGGAGGAGCTGAAGCGCCGCCTGCCGGCCGAGGTCGCGCAGCGGCTGGAAATCGGTCCTTCGATCGAGAAATCCATCGCGCCGCTGCGCTCCTATGTGGCCGAGCCGATGCGCTGGGGCCGGCTGTTTCTGGCCGGGGACGCCGCCCATATCGTGCCGCCCACCGGGGCAAAGGGGCTGAATTCGGCCGCCAGCGACATCCATTACCTGTATCACGCCCTGCTGGACCATTACCTGCGCGGCAACGACAAGGGCCTCGACAGCTATTCCGAGCGCGCCCTGGCCCGCATCTGGAAGGCACAGCGCTTCAGCTGGTGGATGACCAACCTGCTGCACCGCTTTCCCGACGACCCGCCCTATGAGCGACGCCTGCAAAAGATCGAGATGGACTATCTGCTGTCCTCGGACGCGGCCATGACATCGCTGGCCGAAAACTATGTCGGGCTGCCTTTCTGAGGGACAGGCCGGGCTGGACAGCGCCGGCAGGATGGACGAAACTCATTCTT
>CAZWXK010000085.1:0-7636 GCA_964637875.1 uncultured Rhodobacter sp. | reverse complement strand
CCCTTCGTCTATCGGTTAGGACGCCAGGTTTTCAACCTGGAAAGAGGGGTTCGACTCCCCTAGGGACTGCCACTCGTTTCCCTTTGGAAATATTCGTCTGATGCCGGGCGGAACCGGGCGGAACATGGTCGCGCGCCACCTTGTGGCATGGGTGCCATTTCCGCGAAACCGGGGGCTCAGCTCTGGTCGGGTTCATCCTCGGCCGCGGTGATCGCGTGCCGTTGGAACAGACGCATCTGCGCCATGAAGAACAGGAAGGTTGCCGAGGTCAGGCCGAACGTCTTGAAATTCACCCAGGCATCTGTGGACATGGTGCGCCAGACGACCTCGTTGGCAATTGCAAGGGCCGCAAAATAAAGGGTCATCCGCCGGGTAAAGATCATCCACCCTTCCCGGGTGAGGGGCATTGCTTCCTCCATCAGGTATTGCAGATAGGATTCGCCCCGCAGCATGCCGAACCCCAGCGTTGCCGCGAACATGACATACAGGATCGTCGGCTTCATCTTGAAGAAGCTGTCATCGTTGAACCAGATCCCGAGCCCGCCGAACACGACCACCAATATGGCGGTCATCAGCTGCATGCGCGAAAGCCGCCCGGTTTTCCACCACAGGGCCGCGGTTGCTGCCAGCATCACCGGAATGAACACTGCGGTTGCCACGATGAAACCCTGATAGGATGTGCCGAGGATTTCAAAACTCTGGTCCTTGATCCGGGAATAAAGGATGAAGAACAGGATGATCGGCCCCAGTTCAAGGGACAGCTTCAGGCGGGTAGAGATCTTGTTTTGCGGTTTCATGCGCATCCCCTAACCGGCTTTGGCGCCGAATTCCACCAGAACCGCACCGAGCGCGATCAAAGCCATGAGAGCGGTGCGTCGCGGCCCCACGGTTTCCTTCAGGAACAGCCAGCCGATCAGGGCGGCAAACAGGGTGGATGTTTCACGCAGCACGGCGGCCTCGCCCACCTTGTCAAGCCGGGTTGCCAGCATGATCGCGCCAAAGCTGAGAAAGGCGATCAGCCCGCCGGTCACGCCGCGCAGGGCCAGCGGGGCCAGCGGCGGGGTCGTGTGCATCCGACGCCAGCGCCACAGCGCGATGACCGGCATCGATACCCCATCGACCAGAAAGAACCACGCCAGAAAGGTGAACGGGTCGGCGGTCGCGCGGATGCCATAGGCGTCGTAGGTGGTGTAGGTGGCAGTCAGGATCCCGGTCAGGAAGGCCAGCACCAGCGCGCCTTGCATCCGCCGCAACCCGCCGGCCGCGCGTGACAGGTTGTAGGCTGCAAGGCCGAAGATGCCCGAGGTCAGGGTCAGCACGCCGATCCATTGCACAAGGGTGAACTTCTCGCCAAAGACCGCCCCCGCCGCCACCACGGTGACAAGCGGGCTCATCCCGCGCACGACCGGATAGACGACGGTATAGTCGCCGCGCGTATAGGCCGCTGCCTGCAGCAGCTTGTAGACGGTATGGATAACCCAGGCCCCGGCGAGGATCGGCCACATGAAGGGTTCTGGCCAGGGCACGACAAACAGCGCCAGCGGTGCCGCCATCAGGCCATAGGAAAGGTCGATCGCGCCGCGCGACATCCATGGATCGTGCCGCCCCTTTTGCAGCGCGCCAAAGACCGAGTGCAGAACCGCCGCCGACAGCGCAAGGATCAGCGCCAATGTGCGCCCGTCGGCGGTGCCTTCGATTCCGATCAGCCAGTCGGACATGCGTGCAGGCCGGGGGCTGCGCGCCCCCGGACCCCCCGGCGTATTTGGGCAAAGAAGAAGGGGGCGGTCACGTTTCGATCCCTGTCAGCGCGGCGGCGAATTCCCGGGGGTCGAAAGGGGCGAGGTCGTCGATCTGTTCGCCAACGCCGATGGCGTGAATGGGCAGGCCGAAGCGATCGGCCAGCGCCACCAGAACGCCGCCCTTGGCGGTGCCGTCGAGCTTGGTCATGACAAGGCCGGTGACATCGGCGACCTGCTGGAATATTTCGACCTGGTTGAGGGCGTTCTGCCCGGTCGTGGCGTCCAGGACGAGCAGCGTGTTGTGGGGGGCGGTTTCGTCCTTTTTGCGGATGACGCGCACGATCTTGGCCAGTTCCTCCATCAGGTCGGCACGGTTTTGCAGGCGTCCGGCAGTGTCGATCAGCAGCAGGTCGGCGCCCTCGGCCTCGGCCCGGGTCATGGCGTCAAAGGCCAGGCTGGCGGGGTCAGAGCCCTCGGGGGCGGTCATCACCGGCACGCCTGCGCGTTCGCCCCAGACCTGAAGCTGTTCGACGGCCGCCGCGCGAAAGGTGTCACCTGCGGCGATGATCACCGATTTGCCGGCGTCAACGAACTGGCTGGCGAGCTTGCCGATGGTGGTGGTCTTGCCCGAGCCGTTGACGCCAACCACCAGCACCACTTGCGGGCGTCTGGAATACAGCGGCATGGGTTTGGCGACGGGTTCCATGATGCGGGCGATCTCGTCGGCCAGCAGGCGGCGGATCTCGGTTGCATCCATTTTCCTGCCGAACCGTCCTTCGGCCATGTTGGCGGTCACGCGCAGCGCGGTATCGACGCCCATGTCGGCGGAAATCAGCAGTTCTTCCAGGCTTTCCAGCATGGCGTCATCGAGGGTACGTTTGTGACCTGCCGCGCCCTCGGTCGGTTTGTCGGGGCCGGATCCGGCCGGAGCCCCGGAGGCCGGGGATGCGCCCTCCTCGACGATGGCGTCCAGTCCCTCGCCCAGCTTTGACGAGGATTTCAGCAGTTTTTTCCTGAGTTTCGAAAAGAACGACATGGTTGCCCTTTCATCGAAGGCCTGTTTCCCCCTTCAAGTAAAGCCTGGCACGGGCAAGGGAAAGGGGGGCAGGGTGTGAATTATTCGACGGTCAGTCTTGTCGTGACGTTCAGCGAACGGGCCAGCGATTCAAAGCGCGTCAGAACGACCTCTCCGAACAGGTCGCGTGCGCGGGTGCCGAGAATCAGTTCCAGAACGCCGGCCTCGCGATCGAACCGCAACCTGCCCATCATTGCCGGCGAGGCCCCGGTCAGCATCGCGCCGAAACGCATCGCGCGCCCCAGCATGCGTGCTTCGTCACGCTCTTTCTCGGACAAGAGGCTCAATACATCCTCGAAGGCCGAGGCATGGGTGGCATTCTTGTAGCGAAATAACAGTGCCATGCCCAGAAACACCCGCCCCGCGTGGTCGAGTCCGCCCAGATTTGCACGCGTCGCGTTGTCGAAACAGACCTCGGCACGGTAATCGGGATGGGCACGCCAGGTTACGTCATGCAACAGGCAGGCAGCATGGGCGAGACGTTTCTTGCGTTTTCCCATGCCCTTGAACAGGGGCGAGAGGAAATGGAACAGCGTCTTGCCAAATCCGGGGGTGCGGGCCGAGGCGCGTTCCATGTGAAGGCAGGCCTCGATCAGCGGGTCGCGCTTGCGCAGGGATTCCGGCATCTGTTCGTAGAGCAGCCCCTCGCGGATACCATAGGATGAGGTTGCGATGCGTCGGGGCTGGAACCGCGAAATCAGTTCGATCAGAACCTCGGCCGCTGTGGGCACAAGGCGCATGCGCTCGATCGAACTGCCGGTCATCGCGCGCAATTCGGCCACCGGTTGCCTGGTGATCCATTGCGCGGTTTCCAGCAGATCGGCCGGGTGCATCGCATATTCATGCAGCACCTTCAGCGGGTAGTTGCGCCGCTCCATGTCGATACGGGCGATGGCCCGCCACGATCCGCCGACCAGAAAGAGACGTTTGTAATCCCTGTCGAAGCGCTCGCGCAACCGCGCGATACGGGCCTTGATCTCCTGGGTCAGCGTGGCATCGGCCGCATAGGGTGCCAGTTTCAGCGGGCCAAGGGGCGATGTTTCGCACCGCCCCACCTGCCCCCGCGAGATTTCGGCCAGTTCCATGGACGAGCCGCCTATGTCGCACATCAGCCCCTGCGCACCTGGCCAGCCCAGCAACACCCCCTGGGCGGAAAGGCGGGCCTCTTCCTCGCCGCTGGCAACCACCAGGTCGAGGCCCGTCTCGGCCTTGACCTCGGCGCAGAAGTCGGGGCCGTCGCGGGCCTCGCGCACGGCTGCCGTGGCAACGCTGTAGAGGGGCGATGCGCCCATGCCCTCGGCCAGCAGGGTGAACCGCTTGAGCGCGCTCAGGGCGCGTGCGCGGCCCTTGGGGTTGAGGTGGCCCGTCTGGGCAACACCGGCGCCAAGGCCGCAGAGGATCTTTTCATTGAAGAAATAGGCAGGCGAGCGGGCCGCCCCGTCAAACACCACTAGACGCACCGAGTTCGAGCCGACGTCAACCACGCCGAGGCGTTCGAGCCGACGCTTGGCGGAATACTGGAACAGCGGCAGATCCATCGGGCCGGGGCTCTGGTGGTGGTCGGTCTTGCTCACGACGGGCCTTGCCTGCTGTCAAAGGTTACGCGGCAAAGCATAAGGTGAAACAGCGTGCCGGGAAAGCGGCCAGTTTGTCCCGGTTCTGCGCCGTGATCGCGGGCCGGCCTTCAGTCGCGGGTATGGGTCAGTTCGGGCACGTCCCTGGCCCCGGCGGATCCGCGCCCCGACAGCGAGGGGTTCTCCATGAAGAAGCGGTGGCAACTGAACAGATGTTCGCCGGGCCGGGCCGTGTGGCGCCTGTAGCTGCCATCCGGCCCCAGAACCCAGCTCTGTGCCTGGTCATGCAGGTTGGCCGCCATGATCTGGCTCATCACCTGGGCATGGACGGTCTTGTTGGTGATCTCGACCAGGGTCTCCACCCGTCGGCTGAGGTTGCGGTCCATCCAGTCGGCAGACGAGATATAGACCCGGGCCTTCTTGCTGGGCAGGCCGTAACCGTTGCCGAAACAGACGATGCGGGAATGTTCCAGGAAACGCCCGACAATGGACTTGACCCGGATGTTTTCCGACAATCCCCGGATACCCGGCCGCAGCCCGCAGATGCCGCGAACGATCAGGCTGATCTTCACGCCCTCGTTCGAGGCGCGGTAGAGCGCGTCGATCACGTCGCTTTCGATCAGGGCGTTGAGTTTGGCCCAGATCTCGCCCGGGCGGCCGGCCCGGACATGTTCGATTTCGGTGTCGATGCTTTCCAGCAGGCGTGTCTTGAGGTTGATCGGCGAGATCGCGAGATTTTCCAGGTCCCTGGGCTTTGCATAGCCCGAGACATAGTTGAACACCTTGGTGGCGTCGCGGCCCAGTGCGGGATTGCAGGTGAAAAGCGACAGGTCGGTATAGACCCGCGCCGTGATCGGGTGGTAGTTGCCAGTGCCGAAATGGGTATAGGTGGCCAGCCTGTTCCCCTCGCGGCGCACTACCGTGCTGATCTTGGCGTGGGTTTTCCAGTCGAGAAAGCCATAGACGACATGGGCCCCGGCGCGTTCGAGGCGGCGGGACTGGCGGATGTTGGCGGCCTCGTCGAATCGTGCCTTGAGTTCGATCAGCGCGGTGACCGATTTGCCTTCCTCCGCGGCCTCGCACAGGGCGGCGACAATGGGGGAATCGTTGCTGGTTCGATACAGGGTCTGCTTGATGGCCAGCACATCAGGATCGCGTGCCGCCTGCTGGAGGAAACGGATCACCATGTCGAAGGTTTCATAAGGGTGATGCAGCAGCATGTCCTTCTGGCGGATCGCGGCCAGGATGTCGCCCTCGAAATCCTGCACGCGCTCGGGGATGCGGGGGGTGAATTTCGGCCACAACAGGTCGGGCCGTTCGTCGAGGACGAGTTCGGACAGATCGGAGATGCCGACCATTCCGTGCATGCGGATTACCTCGTCTTCCGAGATGTGCAGCGATTCGACGATCAGTCGGCGTAGCGATTGCGGCGCATCCCCCGAAAGGGAAAGGCGGATCACCTCGCCCCGGCGGCGCCTTTTCAGGGCGGTTTCGAATTCGCGCACCAGATCCTCGGCCTCGTCCTCGACTTCCAGATCGCTGTCGCGCAGCACGCGGAAGGCACATGACCCCTTGATGCGGTAGCCGGGAAACAGCGAGGATATGTTGGCCAGCAGCAATTCCTCGAGCGGCAGGAAACGCAGCGCGCCCGCAGGCCCTTCGGGCAGGGCGACAAAGCGGTCGATCTGATGCGGTATCGGCAGCAGCGCGTTCAGCCGCCTGCCGTCCTTTTCGCGCACCAGTTCAAGGGCCAGAGACAGCCCGCCATGGGGGATGAAGGGAAAGGGATGCGCCGGGTCTATGGCCAGCGGTGTCAGAACCGGAAAAACCTGGTTCAGGAACAGCTGGGCCAGATGGCCGTGGTCCCCATCATCCAGGTCGGCCCGGGTCAGCAACACGATTCCCGCCTCTTTCATCAGCGCCTTGAGACTGTCCCACACCTCCTGTTGTCGCTGCATCAGGCGGCGCGCGTTTTCGTCGATCAGCACCAGCTGCTCGGCCGGACTCAATCCGTCGGCTGCGGGGCGGGTGACTCCGTTGCGTTTCAGTTCGCGCAGGCCGGCGACCCGAACCGAATAGAATTCGTCCAGGTTGGCGGCCGAAATCGAAAGGAACCGCACCCTTTCCAGCAACGGCACCTGCACGTTTTCGGCCTCTTCCAGAACACGCCAGTTGAAGGCCAGCCAGGACAATTCGCGATTGAAGAAGCGGGCCGGGCCGGAGAGATCCACCTCGTCCAGGGCGACGGGTGCCGGAAACGGCGTGTTCAGAAAGTCGGCATCGGTCCGGGCGTCTGTCATGGTCTGCCTTGTTCGAGGAAAACCCCTTATGCCCGCGCTTGCCCCGATTCGTCCAGAACCTGTCTTGCCAGTCGCTTGCCCAGCGGCCGGTTGAGCGCCAGTGCCGCCCGGTCCAGATGCGCGACAAGCTGGCGTGCGGCTGCGGCCGAGCGTTCCATTCTGCTGACCAGATAGGGGATCAGGTCGGCAGAAACATTGATCTGGCGATCCGCGAACAGCTTGACCAGAAGGCCCGCCAGAAGATCGTCATCGGGGGGCTGGATGCGCACCAGGTCGAGGGCCTGCAATCGGCTCTGCAGATCGGCCAGGGTCATCGGCCACCTTGTTGGTGCCTCGCGGGCGGTGAACAGCAGCCATGCGCCCTCGGTGCGGGCCATGTTGTAAAGGTGGAAAAGGGCGATCTCGGCCGCACGGTGTCCGGCGACATGCTGGCAGTCCTCGACGACGGCAAAGCCATGGGCCACGATCGCAGGCAGGTCGGCCCGATCGAGCGTGGCAGCGTCGTGGACGGTCGCGCCGGCGTCGGCGGCCCAGGCATGGGCAAGGTGGGTCTTGCCGCTGCCTTCGGGGCCGCACAGCATCAGCGCCCGTCCCGGCCAGTCACGCCAGCCGTCGATTCGCGCGACCGCCAGTGCGTTTGAAGGCGCCACCAGGAACGCCTCGCGCCCCAGTGCCGGGCGCACCGGCAGGTCGAATGTCAGCTGTTCCGCCAAGGTCTCAGTCCCGATCCTGCCCGCCGTTGCTGCCCAGATAGAGCCGACCCGACAGATATTGCCGTACCGCAAAGCGTGCAAAGACCCCGATGGTGGCCGCCAGCGGCACCGCGGTCAGAAGCCCGGCAAAGCCGAACAGCGCGCCAAAGACCGACAGCGAAAACATGAGCCATACCGGATGCAGCCCGACCGAACGCCCGACCAGATTGGGTGACAGGATGTTGCCCTCGACAAA
>CAZWXK010000084.1:4727-7789 GCA_964637875.1 uncultured Rhodobacter sp. | reverse complement strand
ATCCGGCGGCCTATCGGGTGGAAATGACCGGCGCGCGGTTGAAGCTGATCCTCGAAGACGTCGCCGACAACCTGTTCAACCCCGACCCGTATTATCAGCAGGGCGGAGACATGGTGCGTGTTGGCGGGATGGGATATTCCATCGATGTCGGCAAGAGCATCGGCAACCGTATCTCGAACATGACGCTCCTGAAAACCGGCGAGGCAATCGACCCCGGCAAGACCTATGTCGTTGCCGGCTGGGCCTCGGTCAACCAGGGGACCAAGGGCCCGGATATCTGGAATGTGGTGGAAAACTACATTCGCCGACAGGGCACGGTCACGATCGACCCGAACAAGAGCGTAAAGGTAACCGGCACCTGACACGGCCAGTGACCCCACCAGGCGGAGTTTCGACATGTCGCAAGGGGAAAAGACAGCCAGAACCCGCAGAACCTTTCTGAAAGGCACGATGGCGGCCCTTGGCGGGGTCGCCGCAGGCCCCGCCCTGGCAACCACGCCGGATCCCGCCATCACCAAAGTTCAACCCTGGCGCAGGCGGCTGGGGCCGGGCGTCGATGCCACACCATACGGCCAGCCCAGCCCGTTCGAGGCCGGTGTCCGCCGCCGCAATGTGCCGTGGCTGACGGCGGATACGCGCAGCTCCATCAATTTCACCCCGCTGCATCAGATCGACGGCATCATCACCCCCAACGGGCTGTGTTTCGAGCGCCACCACAGTGGCGTCGCAGAAATCGACCCGGCGAAACACCGCCTGATGATCAACGGGCTGGTCGAGCAACCGCTTGTCTTTACACTGGATGATCTCAAACGGTTCCCGCGCGAAAACCGCATCTATTTCATGGAATGCACTGCCAATACCGGCATGGAGTGGCGTGGACCGCAAATGAACGGGGTCCAGTTCACCCATGGCATGGTACACAATGTCATGTACACCGGCGTGCCTCTGCGGCTGATCCTGCAAGAGGCCGGCATCAAGGCCAGCGCGAAATGGCTGCTGGCCGAGGGGGGCGATGCGGCCGCCATGACCCGCTCGATCCCGCTGGAGAAGGCGCTCGATGACTGCATGGTCGCCTTTGCCCAGAATGGCGAGGCCCTGCGCCCCGAAAACGGCTATCCGCTGCGCCTGCTGGTTCCCGGCTGGGAGGGCAACATGTGGATCAAGTGGCTGCGCCGGCTTGAGCTGGGCGACAAGCCCTGGATGCAACGCGAGGAGACCTCGAAATACACCGACCTGATGCCCGATGGCACCTCGCGCCAGTTCACCTGGGTGATGGATGCCAAATCGGTCATCACCAGCCCCAGCCCGCAGGCGCCGATCACCCACGGCAAGGGGCCGCTTGTCATCACCGGGCTGGCCTGGTCGGGCCACGGGGTTGTCACCAAGGTCGATGTCACGCTGGACGGCGGGCGCAACTGGACCGAGGCGCGCATGGACGGTCCCCGCCTGCCGAAATCGCTGCATCGGTTTTACCTGGATATCGACTGGGACGGCCGACCGCTGCTGCTGCAATCGCGGGCGGTGGATGAAACCGGCTATGTGCAACCGACGATGAAGGCGCTCAAGGCGATCCGGGGTGAAAATTCCGTCTATCACAACAACGGCATCCAGACATGGCATGTGCGGACAAATGGCGAGGTGGAAAATGTCGCGGTTTCCTAGCTTTCTGGCCGCCGCGCTGATAGCCCTGCCGGTGGCCGCGCAGGCCGGCAAGCTGGGCCTTGGCCGCCCGGCCCTGCCCGCAGAGATCAGCGCGTGGGACAAGGACGTTCGCCCCGACGGGCAAGGCCTGCCGCCCGGACAGGGCAGCGTTGCACAGGGCGAGGAAATATATCTTGAACGTTGTGCCGCCTGCCATGGTGATTTCGGCGAGGGCGCAGGCCGCTGGCCGGCTCTGGCCGGTGGGCAGGACAGTCTGACCGATGACCGCCCGCTCAAGACCGTGGGATCATACTGGCCCTATCTCTCGACCGTCTGGGATTATGTTCACCGGGCCATGCCCTATGGTGATGCAGCGACACTGAGCGTGGATGAAACCTATGCGCTGGTGGCCTATATCCTTTATCTCAACGATATCGTCGAGGACGAGGATTTCGTCCTCAACCGCCAGAACCTCGCGTCGATCCGGCTGCCGAACAGACCCGCCTTTCACGACGACGACCGGCCACAAACCGAATACCCCCTGTTTCGCAACCGCTGCATGACGGATTGCAAGGCCACGGTCGAAATAACCGGGCGTGCCTCCAATCTGGACGTAACCCCGAAATAGGGCGCTGAAACCGGAATTGGCGTCAATGATGCCCCTGCCTTGCCCCAAGACCCCCGGAAATATGTTCTTCCGCTCAGAGTCCGTTGAATTTAATGTTTACCGCAGTCGTTGAGATAACGCCGGTATTAGGCTTGTTGCCACCGCCGCTTGTGCCGCTTGCGGCTGTTACCTTGGTGTTGGTTCCGCCAGTACTGCTGGTTCCGCCGGCACTGCCCCCAGACGTGGACGAGGTGCCGTTACCGCTCCAGCCCGGTACAGTCGTTCCCTGACCGGACAGCTGGGCAGCGATATCGCTGGAAAGATTCTGCGCCCCCTTGGACACGACTCCGAGAACAGCAACCCCCAGCCCGACAACGGCAGCCGTCAAGACCACCCAGTCCACGGTAACAGCGCCCAATTCATCTGCAACGAAACGTCCCGTGGTCTGGCCGATTGATCTGCTGAACATTTCTTGCTCCTTTCATTTCATCAAGATCGGTACCAAACAATTCGCCGGTTACCATTGTCGGTCGAACCCCCGTGTGATTGCGGTTTCATGCCGACCCCGGCAAAGGACATGATACGATGAATTTCTGGCCTCATTTCGGCACCCGAAACAGCCACGCGGCTAACATGATGATTCGGAATGCCTGTCGCGAAAGTTTTAAAAGTCGTTACAATTTATACAGATATTGCCTGTACCGGACACAGGCCAGGGCTGTTCCCGGCAAGAACAGGGCCACTGTGCCATTTTTTCGCCACACGAGTTCATGATTTCCGCAGTGTCCTGTTCCTGTGAAACGGGGGGACACCC
>CAZWXK010000084.1:0-4627 GCA_964637875.1 uncultured Rhodobacter sp. | reverse complement strand
CATGCCTTTCGGACAAGGCCCGGGTACCAGGGTTGAAAAATTCCCCGAGAACCCGGGCCATCCCGCCTTGGTCGAAACACCCGCGAACAACCCGTGTTGCCCCCGGCTGGATGCGGCGCTAGCCTGCGATCGACAACGGATCATCAGGCTTTCACGAAATGAACGACTATCAGGGCAACCATCTGGCACAAAGCCTTGCAAAGGCCAGCCTGGGGCACGAGGATGCGCCCTTTATCTACCACCTCAACGGTAAGACCCTTTCTTATGGCAGATTCCTTGCCAATGCAGAACGCATGGCTGCGGCCCTGACGGATGCGGGCCTGAAACCGGGCGACCGGGTTGCCGTGCAGGCGGCCAAGACCGTTGCCATGCTTGAACTTTATATCGGCACGGTCCTTGCCGGGGGGGTCTTTCTGCCTTTGAACCCAGCCTACACCACCGATGAGGTCAGCTATTTCCTGAATGACGCCGCCCCGCATATCCTGGTCTGCGATCCGGCAAGGGCCGATGATCTGGCCCCCCTTGCCCGATCGGCCGGCACCGGCCAGGTCTGGAGCCTCGGGGCAGACGGCACCGGCAGCCTGACCGATCGGCGCGATGCACATGCACCCGGGTTTCAGGCAGTTCCGCGCGGCCCCGAGGATCTGGCCGCGATCCTCTACACATCCGGCACCACCGGGCGTTCCAAGGGGGCCATGCTGTCCCATCGGGCGCTGGAGTCAAACTCGCAAACCCTGCGCGAGCTGTGGCGTTTCACTGCCAGTGACGTGCTGATCCATGCCTTGCCCATTTTCCACACTCACGGCCTGTTCGTTGCCACCAACATCACCATGATGGCCGGCGGCAGCCTGATCTTTCTGCCCAAATTCGACGCCGATACGATCATCCGGACAATGCCCCGGGCCACCGCCATGATGGGCGTGCCGACCTTTTACACCCGCCTGCTGGAACAGCCCGGCCTTGCGCAGGCTGCGCGCAACATGCGGCTGTTCATATCGGGCTCGGCCCCGCTGCTGGATGAAACCCACCGCCGCTGGCAGGCGGTCACGGGACACGCCATCCTTGAACGCTATGGCATGACCGAAACCAACATGACCACCTCGAACCCCCATGACGGCGAACGCCGCCCCGGCACCGTCGGCTTTGCCCTGCCGGGGGTCGAGATCAGGGTCTGCGATGACAACGGTGTCGAGCTGCCCCAGGGCGAGATCGGCGTGCTTGAGGTACGGGGGCCGAACCTGTTTTCCGGCTACTGGAAAATGCCCGAAAAAACGGCCGAGGAAATGCGCGACGACGGTTTCTTCATCACCGGCGATGTGACCCGGATCGACAGTGACGGATATCTGCAGATCGTCGGCCGCGCCAAGGATCTGATCATTTCGGGTGGGCTGAATGTCTATCCCAAAGAGGTCGAAAGCCTGATCGACGCCATTGATGGCGTTCTGGAAAGTGCCGTCATCGGGGTGCCCCACCCGGATCTTGGCGAGGCGGTTGTTGCCGTGGTCGTGCCCGAACGGGGGGCAAGGCTTGATCCCGCGCGGATCATGGCTCCGCTTGAACGCTCTCTCGCGCGGTTCAAACAACCAAAGAAGGTGATCCTGATTGACGAACTGCCGCGAAACAGCATGGGCAAGGTCCAGAAAAACACCCTGCGAAGGGACCACGCCCAGCTGTTTTCCACGCAAACCTGATGCTGCCGCTGATACTGCCTCAGCCGTAAAACGCCCTGATCGCCGCGGTAATCCTGTCAATCTGCGCATCCGTCAGCTGGCTGGCCGAGGGCAGCCAGAGCCCGCGCGCACCGACCTCCTCGGCAACCGGGTAGCTGCCGGGCAAGCTGTAGGCCTCTTGCCGGTTGATGGGCGGATACATGACGCGGGTGCCGATGCCGGCCTCTTTCAGATGCGCCTGAAGGGCCTCGCGGTCATCAACCATCACGTCGATGAACCACGGCGTGGTGTGTTCCAGATCCTGATCGAAGAACGAGACCTGCGAGACCCCTTCCAGCCCGGCCTTGTAGCGGCGGTATATTTCGCGCTTGCGCTCGACCCGCCAGGGCAGTTTCTTCATCTGCTCCTGCCCGATCACGGCCTGAAGCTCGGTGAACTTGAAATTATAGCCGATCACGTCGTGGATATCGTTGCCCCCCTGCGCGCGGCCGAAATCCTTGAGCCGGCGCAGGCGGGCGGCGACCCCGTCATCATCGGTGATCAGCGCGCCACCCTGGCCTGTCGAGATGATCTTGGGCGCAGAAAAGGAAAACGAGCCCACCAGCCCCTTGCGCCCGATATGGGTGCCGTCGGGATAGCGTGAGCCCAGCGATTGCGCGCTGTCCTCGATCAATACCAGGCCGTGCTCGGCGCACAGATCCTGAAACGCCGCGATCCCGGCGCGTGGAAAGCGGCCATTGGCGCTGACCAGCATGATCGCGCGGGTCTTTGGCGTGATCGCGGCGCGGGCGGCGTCGATATCCATGCACAGGGTTTCGCGCTCGACATCCACAAAGACCGGCTGGGCGCCGAACATGCGCACCGAATTGGGGGTGGCGATCATGGTGAAATTGGGCACGATCACCTCGTCGCCCGCCTGCACGCCGGTGGCCAGCGCCGCCAGTGTCAGGCTGATCGTGCCGTTGTTTGTGACGATGCAATGGCGCGCGCCGGTATATTCGGCAATCGCATCCTCGAAGGCGGCCGTGCGGCGAAACTCGGTCAGAAAGCCGTCTTCCTCCATGTATTCGGCCAGCGCGCGCTTTTCCTCGGGTCCGAACCAGGGGCGCATCTGCATGATGAAGTCTTCAGACATCTTTGGTCGCCTCGACATTCAGGCTGATGAGCAGGCCGTTTTCCTTGTCCATATGGGGGAAATAGGCCTGGCTGTGATCGTCAAAATCCTTGTGGATGGTCTGCTGCCAGTCATAGCGATGCACATTCGCAAACCCGTTTTCGACAAGCAGGGTTTCAAGGTCGGCAAAATTGTAAACCGTCTTGTGATACAGGATTTTCGGCCCCTGTTCGGTTTCGATTTCCATCCGCCCGTAAAGGGGGCCAAGGATGCGGCCCAGCTCGCCCGTCTGGGCATAGACCTTGAGCAGCGCGTCGAAATCAGGCACCGCAAGGCGCAGCGTGCCGCCGGGCTTCAGGACGCGCCGCCATTCGGCCAGTACATGGGCGGCCTGCTGGCGGTCGAAATATTCGAACGCGTGGCTGGAATAGATCAGATCGGCTGAATCATCGTCGAACATCGACAGATCGTCGATCGAGGATTTGTAGTCGATATGCGGCATATCGCACAGATCGACATGGACCCAGCCGGGAATGTGACGGTGCCAGCAACCGAGGTGGAGTTTCATATGCAAATATTCCCTTCGTTGCCGTGAGTCCCACCGCCCGGGATGAAATCCCGGGCAGCGCCCGCCCCGCCCCCCAGGCGGGCGCTTCGCACCCCCCTCGGGGCAGGCGCCGCCCTCATGTGGACAGTTCCCATCGCTTCATCCCTCGAATTTCGTCTTGTCGGTTTCGACATCCACAAAGGGGCCGTTCTTGCTCTCGATGATCTGGGTGCCGTCCTCAAGGATTTCATACCCATGCCCGCCATAGGCAAACACCGCCAGATCGCCCTCGTTCAGAATGTAATCCTGCAGGAAGGTGCGATCCTCGGCATAGAGCAGCACCCGCATGGACCCGCGGCGCACATAGACGCTCTCCATCGTGCGGCCGCCGGGGCGGTCGAAATCGTTGTGGATATGGCTCGCCAGTTTCCTGCCCTTGTCATACCACCAGGTGCCGACCTGCACGAACAGGTCATTGGGGGTGATGAAATCGAGCCCTTCCTTCCAGTCGTCATTGCGATGGATGATCGAGATGATCTTGCCCTCGTGTTCGATGATCTGCGTCATGCAAGCCTCGCGTCGCGGGCCGAAAGGATTGGGTCATCCGTCGGCCAGTCGATGTTCAGGCGCGGATCGTTCCACGCCACGGTGAATTGCTGGTCGGCGTCGATATAGTCGCCCTCATAGGCCAGCTTGTAGTGATAGACCGCCTCGGGCGAGCTCACATAATAGGCGTTACCCATGCCCGGCGGGATCAGGATCAACCTCTGGTTCTGCCGGTTGATGACGATGCGCTGGAATTTCAGATAGGTGGGCGAATCCTCGCGCATGTCGGCCACCACCTGATGTACCTCGCCATAGACGCATGTGACCAGCTTCCACGACTTGTGATCGCCATGCAGCCCGCGCAGCACGTTGTTGTACGACAGCGAAAACTTGTCATGCTTGAAATGCAAACCCTCGGGCAGCAGCGCGCCAATCTGATCGTCAAGAAAAGATGTCCAGATCGTGCCGCGGCTTTCCTCGAACACATCTGGCGTGATGATCTTGACGCCGTCCAGAACGGGGCTGTCCTGGATCTGGAAATCGAAACTCATTCCTGCCCCCCGAAACCGTCGTTCTCCAGATCGTATTTCACCATGCAGGCCACCAGTTCGCGAAAGCTGACCTTGCGTTTCCAGCCAAGCTCGGTCTCGGCCTTTGACGGGTCGCCCAGCAGCAGCTCGACCTCGGCCGGGCGAAAATATTTCGGGTCGATCTCGACCCTGAGCTTGCCGGTGGCGGCATCATAGCCCT
>CAZWXK010000083.1:4989-8103 GCA_964637875.1 uncultured Rhodobacter sp. | reverse complement strand
AGCACCGCCTGCCCCAGCCCGGCCGGGCTGTCG
The DNA here is from genome assembly GCA_964637875.1 of uncultured Rhodobacter sp. GTDB lineage: Bacteria > Pseudomonadota > Alphaproteobacteria > Rhodobacterales > Rhodobacteraceae > UBA5972. The sequence continues at coordinate 8,070 of CAZWXK010000083.1, read as the reverse complement.
GCAACCACGATACCGGCGCTGCGCATCGCCTCGATCTTGTCCTCGGCGCCGCCCTTGCCGCCCGAGACGATGGCCCCGGCATGACCCATGCGCCGGCCCGGAGGCGCGGTGCGCCCGGCGATGAAACCGGCAACCGGCTTGCTGCGCCCGCGCCTGGCCTCGTCCCTGAGGAACTGCGCGGCCTCCTCCTCGGCGCTGCCGCCGATCTCGCCGATCATGATGATCGATTCGGTTTCATCATCGGCCAGGAACATTTCCAGAATGTCGATATGTTCGCAGCCCTTGATCGGGTCGCCCCCGATACCGATGGCCGAGGATTGCCCCAGCCCCACATCGGTGGTCTGCTTGACGGCCTCGTAGGTCAGCGTGCCGGAGCGCGACACCACCCCGCAGGAGCCGCGCTGAAAGATGTTGCCGGGCATGATGCCGATCTTGCATTCGCCGGGCGTCAGAACGCCGGGGCAGTTGGGGCCGATCAGGGTGGATTTCGACCCTTCCAGAGCGCGCTTGACCTTCATCATGTCCAGCACGGGAATGCCCTCGGTGATGCAGACGATCAGCTCCATCTCGGCGTCGATCGCTTCGAGGATCGCGTCGGCGGCAAAGGGCGGCGGCACATAGATCGCGGTGGCGTTGGCCTCGGTCGCGGCGCGGGCCTCGGCCACGGTGTTGAAGATCGGCAGCCCGATATGGGTCTGCCCGCCCTTGCCCGGGGTCACGCCACCGACCATCTGCGTGCCATAGGCTACCGCCTGCTCGGTGTGAAAGGTGCCCTGGCTGCCGGTCAGGCCCTGGCAGATGACGCGGGTGTTCTTGTCGACAAGTATGGCCATTGTTTTTCCTGTATTCCTGTATTCAGACTGCCCGGCTGAGCAGCGCGTTGATGTTGTCGTCAAAGGGCAGGCGGATCGGGTTCAGCAGGCTGACCTTCAGCCCTGCCCTTTCGGCGATGTTGTGCAGATCCCTGACGGTGAAATAGTTGACGTGATCGGGCCAGCGAAAGCCGCACCATTTGCGGCCGATCACCTTGCGGCTCACGGACCCGAAATTCGGCACCCGCACATAGATTGCCCCGCCCGGTTTCAATGCCCGGCTGGCGCCTTTCAGCACGGTCAGCGGCTGTTCCTCGTGTTCGAGATATGACGACATCACGATTCCGTCGAACATCTCGGGCTCGAATTCCCAGATCGCCTGCGCACCGGGGCCGTGGATGCAGTACCCGCCCCTTGCGCGCATGTTGGCATCGGCCTGTCTTGCCAGTTCCTCGGAAATCTCGATGCCAAAGTGGGTAAAGCCCTCGAATCCGTCGGCCCCGTTGGCGCAACCTATGTCCAGGACGTTGCCCTGCCCGAACCATGCGCGGTATTTTTCCTCGGTGGTCTTGCGGAACAGCATGTGCCGGAACCGCGTCGCCACATCCAGCCGATAGGCGACCGGACTTTCCCGAAGGCGGCGCTCGTGTTCGGAAACATAGGTCCTTTCCCAGGCGAAATCCTGCACCAGCGCCCCATAGCCCGGCGGGTTTTTCAGATAGACATGCCCGCAGCCATCGCAGGAAACGATCTGCCAGCGATCACGCGAATAGGCCGCGGCCGGGGTCGCGGTTCCATTCTCGCAGATCGGGCAGGGGCGCGGGGACATCGTGGATCTAGCCCTTTACCGCCTTGACGATCTTCTGTGCCGCATCGCCCAGATCGTCGGCCGCGATCACGTCCAGGCCCGAACTGTTGATGATCTCCTTGCCCTTTTCGACATTGGTGCCTTCAAGGCGCACGACCAGGGGCACCTTTAGGCCGACCTCCTTCACCGCGGCGACCACGCCCTCGGCGATCACGTCGCAGCGCATGATGCCGCCAAAGATGTTGACAAGGATGCCCTTGACGTTGGGATCCGAGGTGATGATCTTGAACGCCTCGGTGACCTTTTCCGTGGTGGCGCCACCGCCCACATCGAGGAAGTTCGCGGGCTCCGCGCCATACAGCTTGATGATGTCCATGGTCGCCATGGCCAGGCCCGCGCCGTTGACCATGCAGCCGATTTCCCCGTCCAGCGCGATATAGTTGAGGTCGTATTTGCCGGCCTCCAGCTCTTTCGGGTCTTCCTCGGTCTCGTCGCGCATTTCCGCGATGTCGGGGTGGCGATACAGCGCGTTGTCGTCAAAGCCGATCTTGGCGTCCAGGCATTTCAGGTCGCCCGTGTCGGTCACGATCAGCGGGTTGATTTCCAGCATCGACATGTCGCTTTCCAGGAACATCCGATACAGGGTCTCGACCAGCTTGACGCATTGCTTGACCTGCGCACCCTCAAGCCCCAGCGCAAAGGCCACGCGGCGCCCGTGAAAGGGCGAATAGCCCGATGCCGGGTCGATCGAGAAGGTCAGGATCTTTTCGGGCGTTTTTGCCGCCACATCCTCGATATCCATGCCGCCCTCGGTGGAACAGACGAACGCGACGCGCGAGGTCTGGCGATCGACCAGCGCGGCCAGATACAGCTCGCGCTCGATGCCCGAGCCATCCTCGATATAGACGCGGTTGACCACCTTGCCGGCCGGGCCGGTCTGCTTGGTCACAAGGGTATGGCCCAGCATGCGGCGCGCCTCGGCGGCGGCCTCGTCAACCGATTTCGCCAGACGGACACCGCCCTTTTCGCCGGCCTCGGGTTCCTTGAAGTGGCCCTTGCCGCGGCCGCCGGCATGGATCTGTGCCTTGACGACCCACAGCGGCCCGCCCAGTTCGGCCGCCTTTTCCGCTGCCTCGTCGGCGTCGAGGACAACACGACCGTCCGATACCGGGGCACCAAACTTGTTGAGCAGGCTCTTGGCCTGGTATTCATGGATATTCATGGATGTTTCCCGTTCTGCCAGTTTTGCGGCAAGCTGTCACAGGGGGCGCGGGATGGAAAGTGAAAGGCGCGTGATCGGGAAGATTGGACGAATTTTTCCGCGATTTGTGATCACACTTGCAAGCGGCGTGATCACATGCGGGAAATTCGCAGTATTCCACGGCATACAATCAACGGCAAACAGGGTGAATCATCCGTAATCCGGCCATGCAGGCACCGTCGCAGGCACCGTCACCGGCA
>CAZWXK010000083.1:1929-4889 GCA_964637875.1 uncultured Rhodobacter sp. | reverse complement strand
ATACCGCATCATCGCCGCATCAGCACAACCATGGGCGCACGATAGAAATCGGCCAGCCGCATGGGTTCAAGCAGAACGACGGCCGCGGGCCTGCCCGTCAGCTTCATCCCCATCCAGGCCATCACCGCACGGTCCGAGGGCTTTTTCTTTTTCAGCTTGTAAACCCTGAATCGCCCCCTGAAGCTGGCCCGGATCATGCGCTCGGCCAGCTTGCGCGCATCCTTCATGGTCAGGTTCCGCACACTGACCGAACAGGCCTTGACGCGGGGCGTACCCTCGACCCCGACGATCACCCTGGTGCGCGTGTCGATGAACCAGTCCCGCGGCCCGCCCATGGTTTCGAGCTGGCGCCGGAAGCCGGCCCCCTCGAGCGCCGTGGCCAGCTTGTTCCGGGTGGTGAAATTGCGCGCACAGATGGCAAAGGCATCAACCGCCAGCTTGCTGCCCCCGGCCGCCGCGACCGGACCCGGAGCGGTGCCGCCCCAGACCAGCAGCAACATGAACAACCCACGCAATACCGCCTTGCCCATCTGTTTCACGTCGAACCCCCTTTTCGAGCATCTGCCCGCTGTTCCGATCCTGCTGCCCGGGTTCGACAAACGGCCCTGTTCGGCGACCCCGTTTCCCGCAAACCTGCCATGACCGCCAGCGCGCCGCAACCCAAGAATCCATCCTGGGTTGATCTTGCCAGGGTTGAGCCCGACGGGGAGGAATTGCTGCCGACGCCAGACGAAACCGGCCCGCACAGCATGTCTGCACGGGCCGGCTGCGCGGTCTTGTCAGGAGGTGTCTCAGCCCAGAGAGGGGTCGATTCCCTTGCAGGCCGCAACCAGCCCGTCAACGGCGGTAACCGACCTGTCGAACATTTCCTGTTCGTCCTTGTCCAGGCCGATCTCGATCACCCGCTCGATGCCACCGGCACCGATCACGGTCGGCACGCCGACATAGATGTTCTTGACGCCATAGGCGTTTTTCACATGCGCGGCGCAGGGCAGGACGCGTTTCTGATCCTTGAGATAGGCCTCGGCCATCTCGATCGCGCTGGCGGCGGGCGCATAAAATGCCGACCCGGTTTTCAGCAGGCCGACGATCTCGGCCCCGCCGTCGCGGGTGCGTTGCACGATGGCGTCCAGCTTGTCCTGGGTGGTCCAGCCCATTTCCACCAGATCGGGCAGAGGAATACCCGCAACGGTCGAGTAACGGGTCAGCGGAACCATGCTGTCGCCATGTCCGCCCAGAACAAAGGCCGTCACGTCGCGATGGGACACGCCGAATTCCTCGGCCAGAAAATGGCGAAAGCGCGCGCTGTCCAGCACGCCGGCCATGCCGCAGACCTTTTCGGTCGGCAGGCCGGAATATTTCTGCAGCGCCCAGACCATGGCATCCAGCGGGTTGGTGATGCAGATGACAAAGGCATTCGGCGCATGCTGGCCGATGCCCTCGCCCACGGCCTTCATGACCTTGAGGTTGATGCCCAGCAGATCGTCGCGGCTCATCCCCGGCTTGCGCGGCACACCGGCGGTGACGATGCAGACATCGGCGCCCTCGATATCGGCATAATCGGTGGTGCCCTTCAGGGCGACATCGACCTTGGACACCGGGCCGCTTTCGGCGATGTCCAGCGCCTTGCCCTGGGGCACGCCGTCCATGATGTCGAAAATCACCACATCGCCCAGCTCCTTGAGCGAGGCCAGATGGGCCAGGGTGCCGCCAATCTGACCGGCGCCGATCAATGCGATCTTTGCTCTTGCCATTGTCTTTACTCCGATGGGTTAGAAAATCTGGCGCTTGGGTAGCTCTTTGCCCCTCGTACCGCAAGGGGCAACAGCGGGTGGAACCCGTGCCGGCATTTGCATTGTATACCCCCGTATTCAGAAAATGCCCCGTGGTTTCCGTCACTTGGCCGCCCCCCGCAGGCCCGATCCCGGCCACCCGATTTTTTTCCTGCCCGTCATCGACGGCCCCGCAAGGATGCGCAAATCGGCAGGGCGGCCCGATTTGTTCTTGAAAATCGGGCCAAAGGGTGGTTGTCCGGTCCCCGGCAATCACACCCCGCAGCACAGGAGGACGGATGTGGACCAGCTGAACAAACCCTTTCGCTCGGTGCTCTATATCCCCGGATCGAAAGAGCGCGCCCTTGAAAAGGCCACGGGCCTGGCGAGCGACGCCATCATTTTCGACCTCGAAGACGCGGTCAGCGCCGACGAAAAGGAAGGCGCGCGCATCCTGGTCGCCGAAACCCTGCAACGGCGCGACTATGGCGCCCGCGCCCTGATGGTGCGCATCAACGGGTTCGATACCCGTTGGGCCGAGGACGATCTTTCCACGATCTGCGAAACCGCGCCCGAGGCCATCCTGCTGCCCAAGGTGAACGACGCCAGCGACATCCACCGCCTTGCCGCCCGTCTGGACGACCACCCTAAATGTGCCGCCACCCGCATCTGGGCGATGATGGAGACACCGGCCGGAATCCTGAACGCGCCGCGCATCGCCCGTGCCTCGGCCCGCATGGCAGGCATGGTGATGGGCACCAACGACCTGGCCAAGGAGCTGGGCGCGCGCGACACTGCCGACCGCGCCCCGATGATGACCAGCCTGGGCCTGTGTCTGCTGGCGGCGCGGGCGCATGGGCTGATCTGTGTCGATGGCGTCTACAACAGGTTCCGCGACACCGAGACCCTGCGCCGGCATTGCGAACAGGGCCGCGACATGGGATTCGACGGCAAGACCCTGATCCACCCGGCCCAGATCGAGATTGCCAACGAGGTCTTTGCGCCGTCCGAAGCGGATCTCGACCTTGCCCGGCGCCAGATCGAGGCCTTTGACGAGGCCCGGGCCAGGGGGGCGGGGATTGCGGTTCTCGACGGCAATATCGTCGAGAACCTGCATGTCGAGGCCGCCCGCCGCCTGCTGGCGCGCGCCGGGGCCATAAGGGCGCTTCAGTCCGGCTGATCGGCGGG
>CAZWXK010000083.1:0-1829 GCA_964637875.1 uncultured Rhodobacter sp. | reverse complement strand
GGGGCGATCGGTGGGGCGATCGGTGGGGCGGTCGTTCGGCTGATCGGCGGGCCGGTCGGGTTCGGGCAGCCGTTCGAGCGCCCCGGCGGCATCCTGAAACCACGCCACCATGGGGCGCGTCAGCCCGTGATGCACGGCCCATCCGGCCCCGTGGCGGCACAGACGCCGGGCCAGTTCGGGGTCGGTTCCGATCCGGTCATAGCGCAGCGCATGGCTGCGGTCCTCCCAGCCGTGACGGGCCTGACGCCCCAGAATCAGGGTCAGGCGCTGCACCAGATGAAAGCTGATGAACAACCCCAGATAGGACAGGTCGGCGCCACTGCCCGGCGGCAGGATGCGTTCCAGGGCGGGCAGGACCATCTCGGGCGGCCAGGGCCAGAATTCGTCGCCGGCCAGCCATGCGAAATCCTCGATTCCCTGACGGCGGCCGCAATGTTCCCAGTCGAACCAGGCGACGCGCCCATCGGCCGCGACCGAGGCATTGCCCGGCCGCGCATCCCATTTCACGAAACGCCGGGCGGGCACCGACAGGGCCGCATCCAGCGCCGAGAAATCCAGGGTCGGGGCATCGATTCCCAGCATTTCGGATGTCCTGACCACCGTGCGCACCAGCCCCGCCACCCATTCGGGCCGGTCACCCAGCGGCGGAACGATGGCGGCAAGATCGGCCCGTTGCGCGGCCTCGCCGATCGCGACCAGGCTTTCCAGCGCGCGCGTCATCAGCGTGCTGTCGCCCCTGGCGGCCGCGATCGCAAGTTCGCCCGACAGGCGACGCGGGCCCAGATCGGCCTGAAAGAACATCTGCTCGGTTCCGCCCAGAAAGGCGGGCACGGGCGCGCCCTGTCGGGAAAGCCGCCGCAGGACCTCCATTTCCAGGCGCATCCGTCCCGGCCAGGCACGTTGGGTGGCAATGATCGTGCGCGCCGGGAAATGCACGCGCAGGCTTTCGCGGGATCTGCCGCCCGGGGCGGTCACCCTCTCGACCGGCTGGTCAAAGACGCGGGCGCAGATCCTGGCGACGTTTTCGGGTGTCAGTTTCTCGCGCGGATCACTCATGCAGGCCCCTGTCGGCGGTCGGCGTTACTGTTTTCTGCACGCCAGGACCATGGTCGGTTGACGTCTGCCGGATGGTACCGGTTTCGGTGACAATTCGCCAGCGCCGCCTGCGGCCAGGCCATGGCCCGGCTGTCATCTGCTGTCGGATTTCAACTGATAGCTTGCATGACAGGCGGTACAGGTCAGCATCACGTCCGACACGGCCGCAAGCATCTTGCCCGGATCGGGGTCGGTTGCCGCCAGATCGGCAAGCCCGTCAAAGGATTTGTGCAGCCCCATGCCCAGCGTCTTGAACTCCAGCGGGAGGGTGCCAAGGAATGCCGGCGATTCACCCCCTGCCTTGACCATGCCCGAGGCGCGGGCAAGCCGCTCGACCGTTTTCATGTCGTCCTCGGCAATGGCCTGGTCGATGGATTGCAGGGTTTCCAGAAAGACCCGCATTTCCCCCAGAACCCTGATCCGGTCGGCCGGCGCCATGACGATCGCGGTGCGCCCGTCATCGCCCTTTTCGACATTGCCCCGAATGCCGAACACATAACCGCCATAGAGCACGACCCCCAGCAGCAATATCGACAGCCCCCAGCAGAACTTGCAGGACTTGTTCATCTCGTTTCTCCTCGAATTGTCGGCCGCAACGGGGCGGCATTTCTGGCTATAACCTAATAACCCGCGCTGCGTGGCGCAACGATGTCATTGCGCCGCACCCGCTTATCACGGGTGAACCCATGCATTGCCAAAGCCGCCTGCCCCCACCTCGCCCCCGCCTCGCCCCC
>CAZWXK010000082.1:0-8152 GCA_964637875.1 uncultured Rhodobacter sp. | reverse complement strand
GCTGCGAATTGCGATGATCCGGCGAAAAACGGGGGGAAATGGGCGGAAAGCTGCCGCCGCGTCAACCCGGCTGCGGACAGCTGCGGACAAAAGAAAAGGGGCCGACCGACAGCCGCCCCCTCGTCGTGTTTCTGCGCGGTGTCGATCAGCGCTTGGAGAACTGGAAGCTCCGGCGCGCCTTGCGCTTGCCGTATTTCTTGCGCTCGACCACGCGCGAGTCGCGGGTCAGGAAACCGGCGGCCTTGAGCGCCGGGCGCAGCGACGGTTCATATAATTGCAGCGCCTTGGAGATGCCATGCTTGACGGCACCGGCCTGGCCCGAAAGCCCGCCACCCTTGACGGTGGCGATGACGTCGAACTGGCCGCTGACGCCGGCAACATCGAAGGGCTGGCGCAGAACCATCTGCAGCACCGGGCGGGCAAAGTATTTTTCCATTTCCCTGCCATTCACCGTGACCTTGCCCGAACCGGGACGGATCCAGACGCGGGCCACCGCATCCTTGCGCTTGCCGGTGGCATAGGAACGGCCCAGCTCGTCGCGGACGGGCTCGCGTGCGGGGGCTTCGGAAACAACGGCGCCCTCGGCGGCATCACCCGAAACAGCGGCCTGGAGATCTTCGAGAGAATTGATTTGATCGCTCATGATTACGCGCTCCGGGTGTTTTTCGGGTTCATGGACCTGACGTCCAGAACTTCGGGATTTTGTGCTTCATGCGGATGCGTGGCACCGGCATAGACGCGCAGGTTCTTCATCTGCCTGCGCGAAAGCGGCCCGCCGGGCAGCATGCGCTGGACGGCCTTTTCGACGACGCGCTCGGGGAACTTGCCCTCAAGCAGCTGGCCCGCGCTGCGTTGCTTGATGCCGCCGGGGTGGCCGGTGTGCCAGTAATATGTCTTGTCGGCACGCTTGTTGCCGGTGAGCTGCACCTTGTCGGCATTGATGACGATCACATTGTCACCCATGTCCATATGCGGGGTATAGGTCGCCTTGTGCTTGCCGCGCAGACGCATCGCGATGATCGAGGCAAGACGGCCCAGAACAACGCCCTCGGCGTCGATCAGGATCCATTTCTTGTCGATATCAGCAGGTTTTGCCGTATAGGTTTTCATTTTTCCACCTGGATATGTGAATTCGGCGCCGTCGCGGGCGCATCAACTGATGAGGGGGTTGTAAGGATATTTTGCGTCGGGTCAAGAGGGGTATTGCGCGAAATATCGCGCAAAAACAACGTGTTGTGAAATGGGTATTATTTTACCCCATCGCCGGGCCGGTTTCCTCCTGCCCCAGCCCCGCGGGCGCGATCGCATAGGTCACGCTGGCGCGCGCAACCGGGCCGCCCTCGGGGTGGGCGTCGGAATGAATCAGCACGTCGCCCACGCACAGCCGCTTGCCCAGTTTCAGGATGCGCGCCGTGCCGATCAGATCGCCCGGCGCGGGCTTGCGCAGGAAATCGATGCAGCAATTGGTGGTGACGCTCAGCGTGCGCGGGCCGATCATCGCCAGCACCGCCATGTAGAAGGCGCAATCGGCCAGCGCGAACATGCTTGGCCCCGAGACGGTACCGCCGGGGCGCAGATGGCGATCATCCACGGGCATGCGCATGATCACCCCCTCGGCGCCAAGCGCGACGACCTCGAACTGGCCGTCCACCTGCGGAAATACCCGGGCCATCAGGTCGTTCAGTTCCGCAACGTTCATGACCGGCTGCATCTCTCCCCCCTTTTCCAGGACATTGCACATGACTACACTTGCCCCAACGCAAAGGGGATACAAGAGGGGAAAGACCATGGATGAACCGATCCTGCTGCGCAGCGACAACGACGCCATCGCAACGCTGACGATGAACTCTCCGGCCAATCTCAACGCCCTGTCCGATGCCATGCTGGCCGCGCTGCAGGAGCAGTTCGACAGCCTGATGAACGACCGTTCGATCCGCGCCGTGATCCTGCGCGGCAGTGGCAAGGCCTTCTGCGCCGGCCACGACCTGCGGGAAATGACAGCGGGACGCCAGGCCCAGGATGGCGGCAAGGCCTATTTCCGCGACCTGTTCCAGCGCTGCTCGCGCCTGATGACAACGATTCCCCGCCTGCCCCAGCCAGTCATCGCCCAGGTCCATGGAATCGCAACGGCGGCCGGGTGCCAGCTGGTTGCGAGCTGCGACATGGCGGTGGCAGCCACGAGCACGCGATTCGGGGTGAACGGCGTGAATATCGGGCTGTTCTGCTCGACTCCGATGGTGGCGCTGTCGCGCAACATTGCGCGCAAGCAGGCCTTCGAGATGCTCACGACCGGCAGGTTCATCCAGGCCGACCGGGCCGCGGAACTGGGCCTGATCAACCAGGCCGTCCCCGAGGACCGGCTTGCCGACACCACGCGCGAACTGGCCGAAACCGTCGCCGACAAGCTGGGCGCGGCTGTCAGGATCGGCAAGCAGGCGTTCTATGAACAGATCCAGATGCCACTGGAGCAGGCCTATGCCTATACGGCCGAGGTCATGGCGGAAAACATGCTCTATCGCGACACCGAGGAAGGGATCGCCGCATTCCTGGAAAAACGCCCGCCCGACTGGCACCAATGACGCGGCAATGACCCCGCGGGGCGCCCATGCCCCGCCCCTTCTTCTTTGCCCAAATACGCCGGGGGAGTCCCGCAGGGACGGGGGCAGCGCCCCCATGGCCGCTGCCCTCGGCGCCCACGCATCATTCAGCCGGCTTCGGCGGGTGCTGTCCGGGCAAGGCTGTCCACGAAACGCACGGCCTCGTCACGGGGGGGCGTCAGGGCGTCGCGATCCTCGCCGGGATAGAACCGACCGCGCGTTGCCGTGGGCATGGGACGGGGGGCGAAACTGATGACACGGGGACCGATCACCCTGGTCTCGGCGGCCCATGAATCCCAGATCGCCTGCTGCGCCGCCTTGGAAAACCCATAGGCGGCAAAGAATTTCCGCCCCACCACATCGCGATCGACCGGCAGAACGGCAACCGCCCCGTCAACCGCCTTGAGCAGCGGCTCGACCATGGTGATGATGCGCTGGGTTGCGCGAATGTTGATCGCAAGGCTCTTGTCCAGGTCGCTTTCGGGCACATGACCCGCCGGCGACAGGGGGCTGGCGTGAATGGCGCAATGGACCAGCAGATCGACATGACCCCAGCGCTTGTAGATCGACAGGCACATCCCCCGGAGGCTCTCGTCCTCGGTGATGTCGATGGGCACGAGGGTTGTGCTGCCACCGCGCGCGACGATCCGGTCGTCCAGCTCTTCCAGCGCACCGCTGGTGCGCGCCACCGCGATCACATGCCAGCCACGCGCGGCAAGCTCTTCGGCCGTTGCCGCGCCGAATCCGCGCGAGGCACCTGTCACAAGGGCGATCTTCTTTGCTTTTTCGTCGGTCATTTTGCGGCCTTCATTTCAAAACCCCGCTCCAACATGTCCCGTGGGCGGATCGGGTAGTCGCCTGAAAAGCAGGCGTCACAGAATTGCGGGCTGCCCTGGTCGCGCCCCTGTTCGGCGCCGCAGGCCCGGTAAAGCCCGTCAAGCGAGACAAAGCGCAGGCTGTCTACCGACAGATGCCTGCGCATCTCGTCCTCGGTCATCGAGGCGGCCAGCAGCTTGTCACGCTCGGGCGTGTCCACACCATAGAAGCAGGGCCACATGGTCGGCGGCGAAGCGATACGGAAATGCACCTCGCGCGCACCGGCATCGACGATCATTTCCTTGATCTTGCGGCTGGTCGTGCCGCGCACGACGCTGTCATCGACCAGCACGACCCGCTTGCCCCTGATGAGGGCACGGTTCACGTTCAGTTTCAGCCGCACGCCCATGTTGCGGATCTGTTCGGTCGGCTCGATGAAGGTGCGGCCCATATACTGGTTGCGGATGATTCCCATGCCATAGGGGATGCCGCTTTCGGCGGCGTATCCGATGGCCGCCGGCGTGCCGCTGTCGGGCACGGGGCAGACGAGATCGGCCTCGACCGGGGCCTCGCGGGCCAGCTCGATACCGATCGCGCGGCGGGTTTCATAGACGGATCGTCCGCCCAGAATGCTGTCGGGGCGCGAGAAATAGACATGTTCAAAGATGCAGGGCCGAGGCGCGCGCGGGTCGAAGGGCTTGAAGCTCTCGATACCGTTGCCGTTGATGACCACCATTTCGCCGGGCTCGATTTCGCGGATGAATTCGGCGCCGATGATGTCGAGCGCGCAGGTTTCCGAACTCAGCACCCAACCCGCCCCCAGCTTGCCCAGCATGAGCGGCCGCACGCCAAGGGGATCGCGCACGCCGATCAGCTTGCTGCGCGTCATGGCGACGATGGAAAAGGCGCCTTCGACCCGGCGCAGCGCATCCTTGAGGCGTTCGCCGATGGTTTCCTGGATCGAACGCGCCATCAGGTGGATGATGCATTCGCTGTCGGAACTGGACTGGAAGATCGAGCCATGCGCAATCAGCTCGCGCCTGAGCGCGACCGCATTGGTGATGTTGCCGTTATGGGCAATGGCACAGCCGCCCATGGAAAATTCGCCAAAAAAGGGCTGCACATCGCGGATCGCCGTCTGGCCCTTGTTGCCCGCAGTGGAATAGCGCACATGACCGATGGCAACCTCGCCGGGCAGGGTTTCCATCAGATCGGCCCGGGTGAAATTGTCGCGCACATAGCCGAACCGCCGGACCGAATTGAACCCCGTTTGCGGATCATGGGAAACGATGCCGCCGGCCTCCTGCCCGCGATGCTGCAACGCATGCAGGCCGAGCGCCACGAAATTGGCGGCATCCGACAGGCCGATGGCGCCAAAGACGCCGCATTCCTCGTGCAGGTTGTCGTCGTCGAAGGGATGAGGGAGGAAGGGTTTCGTCAGGTCACGCATGGTGTGTCGCATCCCAGGCAGCCGAAGTCTGCCCCCTCTTAATTCGGCCCCGCGCGAGAGTCACCCCGGCATGCACAAAATCACGAAGTTTTCACGACAACGGATTTTCGCGCCCGCTCAGGCACCCGATCCGGGGGTGACACGGATCACCTTGTTGGAAGGGGTCGAGCCTGGCGTGATCTGGGGCAGGCGGATGCCCGTGCCGCGTTTTCCCTGGCTGGCAAGGCAGGGTTGGGTCAGCTGCTCGTAGCGGGTGACGATCCATTCGGGCGCCCGGGTCGGGATCTGCCTTTCGATCGCGTCCCTGGTCTGGGCAAAGATCGCCGCCGAACGGGAATCATCGACGATCGGCATGCCCTCGGCTGCCGGAATGATCCGGTCATAGGCGACAAAGGCCAGCGCCACCAGAACCACGCCCCGCAGAACGCCGAAAAGAAAGCCCAGCCCCGCATCGAAGCCGCCCAGCGCCGATTTGCGCACGAGATTGGAAAACAGCGGGGTAAAGATCGACACGACGATCAGCGCAACCGCAAAGACCGCGAAAAAGGCGGTGATCATCGACAATTCGCATGAATTGGCCAGAAAATCGCCGACGACCGGGATTTCCTTGATCAGCGGCTCGGCCTGGGGGGCAAAGACGAACCCGACCGCCGCCGCCGCGACCCAGCCTGCAATGGCCAGGGTCTCGCGCACGAAACCGCGCGAATAGGCAAGAATGGCCGAGATCAGGATGATGCCCGCAACCCCTGCATCGACAAGTGTAAAACCTACCATCTCGTTCCCGTTCCGGGCCTGTTCCGGGGTTTTCCGCCCCGTTTGCCCTGTTGTTCATGCACTGCCCCCGAAAATCTCTATAATGAATTCTTCGAGATCGGAAAGTTTTTTTACCGTGAAAGCCTCCGATGACACCGATTTTACCGATGCCGGCGCAATGGCTGCGCGAAATCCCAGCTTGGCCGCCTCTTTCAGGCGAGATTCCGCCTGTGCGATCGGCCGCAGCGCGCCTGACAGGCTGATTTCTCCAAAGACGACCGTACGCGCGTCCAGTGGCTTTTGCTCGCGCGCCGACATCAGGGCCGCCGCCACCGCCAGATCGGCAGCCGGTTCGGATATGCGCATGCCGCCGGCGATGTTCAGATAGACGTCCATGCCGGCAAAGGCGATGCCGCAGCGCGATTCAAGCACGGCCAGCACCATCGCCAGGCGCCCGTTGTCCCAGCCCACCACATTGCGCCGGGGCGTGGCCAGCGGGCTGGGCGCCACCAGCGCCTGGATTTCCACCAGCACCGGGCGCGTGCCCTCGATGCCGGCAAAGACCACCGAACCGGGGGCGGGTTTCTCGCGTTCCGACATGAACAGGGCCGAGGGGTTGGTGACCTGTTCCAGCCCGCGGCCCGTCATCTCGAACACGCCGATCTCGTCGGCGGGGCCGAAACGGTTCTTGACCGCGCGCAGGATGCGGAACTGGTGGCCGCGCTCGCCCTCGAAATACAGCACGGTATCGACCATGTGTTCGACCACGCGGGGGCCGGCAATCTGGCCCTCCTTGGTGACGTGGCCCACCAGAACGACCGAAATGCCGCGCCGCTTGGCGAATGCGGTCAGCTCGTGAGCGGCGGCGCGCACCTGGCTGACGGATCCGGGCGCGCTTTCGACATGGTCGGCCCACATGGTCTGGATCGAATCGATGATGACGAAATCGGGTTTTTCCTGATCCAGCGTGGTCAGGATGTCGCGCAGATTGGTTTCGGCGGCCAGCTGCACCGGCGCGTCGGTCAGCTTCAGCCGGTCGGCGCGCATGCGGATCTGGCTGGCGGCCTCTTCGCCGGAAACATAGATCACCTTCAGCCCCTTGCGCGCAAAGGCGGCCGCGGCCTGCAACAGCAGGGTGGATTTGCCGATCCCCGGATCGCCGCCGACAAGGATGGCCGAGCCCGGCACCAGACCGCCGCCAAGCACACGGTCGAATTCGTCGATGCCGCACAGGGTGCGCTGCAGCGGGGCATCCTGCGTTGTCAGATCCGACAGCGCCATCCTTTGGCCCCGCGCGGCGCCCAGCGATTTTTTCGCGGGCCCCGCCGACAGGGCCGTTTCCTCGGCAATGGTGTTCCAGGCGCCGCAATCATCGCAGCGCCCGGCCCATTTCTTGTGCGCCGCCCCGCAGGCCGAACAGACGAAACTGGTCTTAGCCATTTTTGTGCATCCTTGCGGTCAGGAACGAGATCACCAGCGAGGCAACCACGCATCCGGTGAACAGATACAGCCCCCAGGCGGTTTCCACGCGCCCCTGAACCCCGGCGACCCTGATGCCGGTATAAAGCACGATGTAAAGCGCGATTACAAAGATGTCGGCCATGGCCAGCTTGCCGATGAAGGTCAGCGGGGCCATCAGCCGCGCGCTCAGCAGGTCGAAATGGATCAGCGCCAGCCCGATGATCTTGATATAGGGGGCGAAGATCGCGAAAAACGTCATAAGGAGCGCCAGATAGACGTCATGCTGCCAGATCCCCTGAAGCGCGGTGATGATCGAGTTTTCGCTGAGGCTGAGAAAGGGCAGCAGCCCCGATTTGAGGATCGGCGCGAACCAGGCAACCGGAAACAGCACCAGCAGCGACAGGTTGGCGATGATCAGGGCAAGGCGCATCGTCAATGGGCAATCCAGTTGGGCACTGCCAGCAACAGATAGACGGTTGCGCCTGCCATGACCAGAGGTTCCAGCCAGAAATGCCCCATGCCACCGCGGCGCGCGGCCAGCACCCAGAACGCCGCGCCGGCAAGCGACAGCCCGATGAGGGCATATGGCGCGAAACCGGGCAGGGTTGCCCCGAACAGGCCGGTTTTCATGAACAGGACGACATAGGCGGGAAGGGCGGCCCCGGCCCCGGCCAGCGCCAGATGTATCCGTCGTCCCCAACCGAGCGCCAGCCGGATGAGTGCGATCGCCAGCACGGTTACGGGAAGGGGGTAGAACACGACCAGAAGGACAAGGAAGGCGAGGCCTTTGAGGGTTTCGATCATGTCGGGCCTCCGGTTGTGGCGGCGGCCGGGAGAAACGGGGCCGGCGCGTCCTGCCCTGCCCTGTTAGCATCTCGGGCGTTTCGGCAAAAGGCGGGCCGGTGAAAGAAGGGGGCGCTGCCCCCGTCGCTGGCGCGACTCCCCCGGCGTATTTGGGCAAAGAAGAAGATGGCGATGGGGTTTATCGCACCGATTCGATCGGGCCTTCGGCGCGGGCGTTGATGAATTGGTCGAGATAAGGGTCGCCGGAATCGTCCATCTGGCCGACCGGGCC
>CAZWXK010000081.1:0-8173 GCA_964637875.1 uncultured Rhodobacter sp. | reverse complement strand
GACCACGGGCATGGCGATCACCAACATCATGGCAAGGATGAAAAAGTTGGCTGGCTGGAGCGTATCGAACCCGGCTTCATGTCGATGATCGAGCTGACCGAAGGCACGCCGCGCAGCAGCGACGGGCTGCAGATGGAGTGGATCGATGTGCCCTTTGGGCCTCTTTTCCCGGGGCTTCCGGGTGGCCTGACTCTGGACCTGACCCTTGATGGCGACACTGTGGCAGGGGTACATGTCGGCAGCGCGGTAGCCCAGGATTGGGCGCTGCCCGATGGCGGGTTGGAGCCTGCCGCGTTCGTCGCGGCGCTGGACGCGCAGATGCGCCTTGCACCGGTTGCCTATCGCCTGCTTGCATGCCGCGCGCTTGAGGCTGCGGCCGGGATCGCGCCTGCGCCAGACGATGAGAGGTTGCAGGCCGGCGCGCTGGCGCGCGAACGGATCGCAGGCCGTCTGGTGTGGCTGGCGCAGATGGGCCGCCAGCTGGGCCTGCCAAGGGTCGAGGCGCAGGCCGCCCGCCTGGCGCGTGCCATCCGCGAGGCGGCGCCGTCCGAGATCGACGCCTTGCGCGCCCCGCTGCTGGCGCTGGTTGCAAGATTGCGGAAAACCCCTTTCCTTGCCCGCCGCCTGCGGGGGATCGGCCGACTTGGCGCTGGTGGCACCTGGTCCGGGCCGGGGGCCGCCGACAGCGATGCGGCTGGCCGCCTTGTTGCCCGTCTGGACGGGATCGAGGCCGATCTTGCGGCACTGGACGAGGCGGGGGGAATCTCGTTGCCGCAGGTTCCCGACGTCGCCGGGGCGAGCGGCTCGGGCCATGCGATGGTGGAAACCGCGCGCGGTCCGGCCCGTCTCCAACTGGAGCTGAGCGCCGGAGTGGTGGTGGCGGCCAATCTCGATACACCGTCGGACCGTCATCTGACCCTGGTCAAGAGCATGACCGATCAGGCCGAGCTGGCCGACGCGCTGGTGGCGGTGGCCTCGCTCGACCTGTCACCCTGGGAGGTCAGGGCATGACCACGCTGTTCCTCGTTCTTTTCCTTCTGCTGGGGACCTATCTCGTTGCCGTGATCGAGGAGTGGAGCGCGACCGGACAGATGCGCCTTGCCGGGCCGGCGCGGGCGGCGCTCAGGCTGCTGGGGACGGAAACGGTTCTGGCGCGCAAGCCGGATCGACTGTTTTTCGAGGTTGCGCCGGTGCTTTTGCTGGTCGCGGCGATTCTTTCGCTGGCGATCATTCCACTGGCGCCGGGGCTGATCGTGACCGATCTGGCAACCGGTGCGCTGTTCTTCAATGCCGCGCTTGCCTATGTGCTGGTGGCGCTGATCATGGGCGGCTGGGGGCCGGACGGGGCCTATGCCATGATTGGCGGCTGGCGTTTTCTGGGCCAGCTGATCGGCTATGCCATGCTGGTGGTCATGCCGATCACCGCAGTTGCCATGCGCTCGGAATCGCTTTCGACCGTGGTGATCGTGCAGTCGCAGGAGCAGCTGTGGAACATCCTCTATCAGCCGCTGGGATTCGTGCTGTTCGCGCTGGCCGGAATGGCGATGGCCTTTGTGCCGCCGTTTGACCTGCCGACGGGGGCTGGCGATCTGGCCGGCGGGGTCGAGGCCGAATATACCGGCGTGCGGCGACTGGTTTTCCGGCTGGGGCGGATGGTGCTGATCCTGTCGGTTGCATCCGCCATGACGGTTTTCTACCTTGGTGGCTGGCTGGGGCCGGTTCTGCCCGGCTGGGCATGGAGTGCGATCAAGATACTGGTCGTTGCGGCCCTGATGCTGGCGGGGGGGCGTGCTTTCCCACGGGTGCGCGAGGCGGCGTTTCTGGCCTGGTGCTGGAAGCTGGGCATTCCGCTGGCGCTGGTCAACATCTTTCTTGTCGGCGTTCTGGTTCTGGTGGTGCCGCTATGACTGCACAGGTGTTCTTTCTGGCCGCTTTCGGCCTTGCCGCCGTCTGGTTCGGCATCGTGGTGTTTCGCACCCATTCGATGGTGCGCTCGGCGCTGGCGCTGCTGTTTTCGCAAACCGCGATCGGGGCGATGTTTCTGGTCATGCAGGCCGAATTTCTGGGCGTGTTGCAGATCATGATGATGGCCACCGAGATGAGCATCATGGCGATCTTCATGGTCATGTTCATGATGGATCCGGGGGGCCTGGGCGAAATGGACATGAAACACCAGCGCAAACTGTCGCTGGCGGCAGGCGCGATCGCGTTTCTGGCAGCAATCGGGGTTTCCGTCTTTGCCAACTGGGGGCCGATGGCAAGCGTCGTTCCGTCGGCGGATGAACAGCTCCGCATGCTGGGGATCGAACTGCTGGGCAGGTCCATGCTGATTTTCGAGAGCGCCGGGTTGACCATTCTGACCGCAATGATCGCAGCCACCGCCGTGGCCGTGCAGATGCCTGCGAAAAAGGAGGGCGAGTCATGAGTCCCGAACTTCTTGTCGCCCTGGTTATCGGGGCCGGTCTTTTCGGCACCGGCGTCTACGGCGCACTCAGCCAGACCAACCTTGTGATGATCATGATGGGGATCGAGCTGATCCTGGCGGCGGCGCTGGTCAATCTGGTGGCCTTCTGGCGCTATCTGCACCCCGATGTCGCGGCAGGGCAGATGTTCGTCCTGATCGTCATGACGGTGATGGCCGTCGAGATGGCCGTCGGTTTCGGTGTCGCGATCGCCCGGTTCCGTTCGCGCGGTTCGGTCGAGATGGAAGAAGCGCGGGAGTTGAAGGGATGAGCCTGCTTGCCCTTGCCATTCTGGCGCCGGTCACTGCGGCGCTGATCCTGCTGCTGGTCAAGCGCGCTGCGGCAAGCCTCGCGCTGCTGGGTGCTGCCGTTGGCCTGATGGCCAGCCTTGGCCTGCTGCGCGGCGCATTCATGCGCAGTGCGCCCGAGCGCCTGATGTTGCCGGGGTTGCCGGAAATGCCGCTGCGGCTTGAGGCAAGCGCGCTGACCTCGGTGCTTTCGGTGCTGGTGGCAACCGTTGCCACATTCGTTCTGCTTTATGCCGTGGGCTATATGCGCAAGGATCCCGAAAAAACCCGGTTCTTTGCCACCATGCTGCTGTTTGTCTCGGCCATGCAGGCATTGGTGCTGTCGGCCGACTGGATCACGCTGCTGGCCGCATGGGAGCTGATCGGTGTGTCCAGCTATCTGCTGATCGGGTTCTGGTATGCCAGACCCGGGGTGGCCAGTGCGGCAACGCGGGCCTTCCTTTATACCCGCAGCGCCGATCTGGGGCTGTATATCGGGGTTTTCCTGCTGATCGGGGTAAGCGGCACCAGCGAGATTTCGGCAACCCTTTCCACCACCGGCACCGCGGCGATGATTGGCGGGCTGCTGTTGCTGGTGGCGGCCATCGGCAAATCGGCGCAGGTGCCAATGCAGGACTGGCTGCAACGGGCCATGGCTGGCCCGACACCGGTTTCTGCGCTGCTGCATTCGGCAACGCTGGTGGCGGCCGGCGCAATCCTGTTGATACGGGTGGCACCGATGCTGCCGCCCGAGACCCTGTTTATCATCGGTCTGGTCGGCGGCCTGACCACGGTTGTGACCGGGCTGATCGCGCTGGGCGAGCGCGATCTCAAACGGTTGCTGGCCTCGTCCACCTCCAGCCAGTACGGGCTGATGTTTCTGGCAATCGGGGCCGGTGCGCCGGTGGTGGCACTGTTGCACCTGATTGCACATGCGGCGATCAAGAGCGGGCTGTTCCTCGGCGCGGGCGTGTTCCAGCACGAGCGTGGTTCGACCGCCTTTGATCGTCTGGCCGGCGCGGGGCGGGAACATCCGCGCATCTTTGCGGGCTTTGCTCTGGCGGCGCTGGCACTGGCTGGTATTCCGCCGCTGTCCGGGTTCTTTTCCAAGGATGCGATCATCGCCGCGACCATGAACGCAAATGGTGCGGGCTGGCTGGCGTCGCTGGCAATCGCGGGCACGGTTCTGACCGGCGGCTATATGGGGCGTGCCATGGCGCAGCTGTGGCAGGGCGAGGTCAAGGAGGCGAAACCATCAGGCAGTCTGGCCTGGATGGGCTGGGGCATGGCCGTTCTCGTCACCCTGGCGGCGACCCTCGGGGCGGGGTTCCCCGCGCTCGAACGCCTGCTGGGGGCCGATATTGCCACCACCCTGACGGCCGAGCTTCTGGGGCTGGGCGCCGCGTTGACGGGGTTAACCCTGGGCTGGTTCCTGCCGGCGGGCAGGCTGATGGGCCCGCTTTTGCCCTGGGCGCGCGAGGGCTTTGCCGTTGCCGGGGGCATGGACAATCTGGTTCTGCGGCCGGCCATGGCCATGGCGCGCGCCATGAATGCAGTCGAGGCCGCGCTCTACGAGGCCGTGTTCATCTTTGGCCGGTTGAATCTGCGCATCGGGCGCGGCACCCGCATCAGCGACGAGGCGGGTATCGATGGCGCGATCTTCGGTTTTGCCGAGGCAACGGTGCGCACCGGCCGTCTGGCACGACGCCTGCAAAGCGGGTTGATCCATCGCGAACTGGCCCTGACCATCGTCACAACCGGCGTGATCGCCGCCGCCCTGTTTGCGGCGCCGCTGTTCTATTGAGGAAAACCGAGCCATGATTCCCATCGTTTCCCTTGCCGTTTTCCTGCCGCTGATCGGCGCGGTGATCCTGTTGATCTTGCCGGGCGCGTCCAGGGTGGCGTCACATGTCGTGGGCATCGGCGCCAGCGCGCTGACATTCGTGCTGACGCTG
Source organism: uncultured Rhodobacter sp. (assembly GCA_964637875.1). Lineage (GTDB taxonomy): Bacteria > Pseudomonadota > Alphaproteobacteria > Rhodobacterales > Rhodobacteraceae > UBA5972. Next base: position 3,469 of record CAZWXK010000081.1, on the reverse strand, counting down.
GTGATGTGGTCGCGGGGGGTGATTCCCGGCGGCTTTGCCCAGGTCGAGGAGGTCAGTTGGATCGAGGCCATCGGCGCGGCCTATCGCGTCGGTGTCGACGGGTTGAGCCTGCCGCTGGTGTTGCTGACGTCGCTGCTGTTCCTGTTATCCTTTGTCTATCAGGCGAAATCATCGGATCGGGCGCGCAGCTTTGTCATCCTCATGCTGATGCTGGAAACCGCCTCGATCGGCACGTTTGTCGCGCTGGATGCCCTGCTGTTCTATGTGTTCTTCGAGGTTTCTCTGGTGTCGATGTATTTCATGATCGCCGGCTGGGGGGACAAGGACCGGCAGCGCGCGGCGTTGATGTTCTTTCTGTACACGTTGCTGGGCAGCCTGCCGTTGTTGCTGGCCATTCTGGGGATGTTCCTGGCATCCGATCCCTATACGTTCGACATGCGTATCTGGATCGAGACCCAGCCTCTGACCGGCCTTGCCGGGATGCTGGCCCTGATCGCGATGCTGTTCACCTTTGCCGTCAAGATTCCGGCCTTTCCGGTTCATACATGGTTGCCTGCCGCCCATGTGCAGGCGCCCACCGTCGGCAGTGTGATCCTGGCGGGGGTGATGTTGAAATTCGGCACCTATGGCCTGGTGCGGTTCTCGTTGCAGATGTTGCCCGACGCATTCGCCAGTGCCGGTATGGTGGTACTGGTGTTCGGGGTTATCAGCGCACTCTATGGCGCCTTTGTTGCCCTCGCGCAAAGCGATCTGAAACGGCTGATCGCCTATACCTCGGTCAACCACATGGGCTATGTGGTGATCGGGGTGGCTGTTGCGGCGATGGCCGTCGATCCCGGGATGCGGGCGGTTGCACTGGATGGCGCGACCTTGCAGATGGTCAGCCATGGTCTGGTCACGGGTGCGCTGTTCTTCCTGGTGGGGATGCTCAAGGATCGCGCCCATACCCGCGAGATGAGCCGTTTCGGCGGCCTGCTGAAGGTCACGCCGATACTTGGCTGGAGCTTCATCTTCTTTGCCTTCGCATCCCTCGGGCTGCCGGGGCTTGCCCATTTCCCGGCCGAGTTCCAGATCTTTCTGGCGACCCTGAACATATCGCCCTGGGCGGTGGTCTCGATCCTGGCAATCGTGGTTACGGCAGGTCTTTACCTCAGGGCAATAGGGCTGGTCTTTCTGGGCGAGCCGGGCAAGGAGTGGCTGAAACTGCCTGATCTGGACGGGCGCGAGGTGCTGGTGCTGATCCCGCTTGTGGCCCTGACCATCGCGGTCGGGATCGTGCCGGGGATCGTACTGGATACCATTCACGCCACAACCACTAGCCTGGGGTTCTGATGTCGCGCGATCTTGCATTTCTGCTTCCCGAGCTGACGCTCATGGTCACCGTCGCGCTGATGCTGGTGGCCGAGATGCTGCGCCGTGCCGGGCTGACACTGCTGGTCGGCCTTGCGGGGCTGGCGCTGGCGGTGTGGTTCACGCTGCCGGTGCTGAACGCGGATGCCACGGTGTTTGGTGGCACATACCGCATCGACCTGCTGTCGGGCTGGGCCAAGCTGATCCTGTTGCCGGCAACCGCGCTGTCGCTGCTGTTGGCGCGGGCCGAGCTGTCGGGGCGGGTGCGCGAAGGCAGCGTCTACAGCCTGATCATGCTGGTCACCATCGGTGCGCTGATGCTGGCAGGCAGCGGGGATACCATGCTTCTGGTGCTGGGGATCGTGGTCACCGGGCTGGGGTCGTTCGCGCTGGTGGCCTATCCGGGAGATGACGCGGCAACCGAGGCGTCGATGAAATACCTCGTCTTTGGTTCGGTCACCGGGGCAATCATGATCTATGGGCTGAGCTTCTGGTTCGCCGGGTCGGGCGCGACGGTATTTTCGGCGCTGACCGCCCTTCAGGACAAGCCGCTGCTGGCTGCCTTCGGTCTGATCGCGGTACTGGTGGGGCTGGGGTACAAGGCGGCGCTGGTTCCGTTTCATTTCTGGGCGCCTGACGCCTATGAAGGGGCGCCGGTATCGGTGGCGGCCTACATGTCGGTTGTGACCAAGATTGCCGCGATCTTTGCCTTTGCGCAATTGCTGCGCGATTTGCCGCCTCAGACCGGATGGCCCATGGCGATTGCCGTCATTGCGGCGCTGACAATGACCTATGGCTATCTGGCGGCGCTGGTACAGGACAACCTGGTGCGGCTGCTGGCCTATTCATCTGTCGCACAGGCTGGCTATTTCCTGCTGGGCCTTGTCGCGCTGGAGAGCGGAGCAATCGCGTTGCAGTCGATCATCGTTTTCGCCGCAGCCTATGCGGCGATGAATATCGGGGCCTTCACGATCATTCTGCTGGCGGGGCGCGATATGGGCGCGATCCGCGGCCTGGGGCGCAGGGCGCCAGTGCCGGGTATTGCTATGGTGGTCTTTCTGCTGTCCCTTGCCGGTATTCCGCCGCTGTTCGGCTTTTTTGGCAAATTCCTCCTGTTCGGGGCCGCCCTTGAGGCCGGTTTCCTGTGGCTGGCGGTCATTGCGATCCTGAACTCGGTCCTGTCTCTTGCGGTCTATCTGCGCATCATTGTGGCCATGTACCGCGCGCCCGAGGGCGATGAAATCGCGCCCCGTGTCAGCCCCGTTGCCGCACTGGTCTGGGGCGCAAGCCTGGCCGTGACCCTTGGGCTGGGTATTTTCACGCAGCTTCTGGCGGGCTGACCCGCGCGGCCCGGGCGGCACCTGGAAACACCTCCCCATCGGCGATGTAGCGTGCATGGGCGCACAGCGCGCAGCGGCATTTCCGTGCGCCCTTGCGGGGCCTGCGTCAAATGCGCACGTTTATGCAGGAATTCGCATATTCCAGCGCGGGAAGGTTGACATCGATACCCCGCAAGTAACAGTTTCGCGATGAAATTTCCCGCGAGGAAACCCCGGTTGGAAAACGCCTCCGAGGCCTCCCCGCAGGTCATGGCGGACATAATGAATGTTTCGGCGTCGCGGGCATAATTCCTCCTTCAACGGGCCGTTCGGACCCGCGCCGCTGGCATGTTGCCTCGGGTCGAGTGGACCCGTTCCCACCCGGGGCATCCCAACCAACCAGGCAGCGCCGACGTTGCCGGGCAGGCCCCGGTCGTGCCGCTGCGCGGTTTTCTGAAAGGAGCACATCATGAAACAGTTGAAACCAACCATCCTGGCAGCTTCGGTCCTGTTCGGTCTGGCATTGCCGGCGCTTGCGGCCTCTCTCCCGGCGGTTCCGGGGGGCGGCAAGGAGGGCTTCGAGCTCACGCCCAATGTGGTTTTCCCGGCCTTCGACGCGGCGCTCGGACGCAAGGTTTTTGCTGAAAAGGGCCGTGTCGTCTGTCACAGCATCAACGGCATCGGCGGGACCGACGGGCCGAACCTGTCATGGGGCAAGTATGACACCCCGATAAACGCAATGGAGGTTGCCACCGACCTCTGGGCAAAGGCTTCGACCATGATCGCGATGCAGAAGAACG
>CAZWXK010000080.1:0-8344 GCA_964637875.1 uncultured Rhodobacter sp. | reverse complement strand
TGAATTATCGCAACATCGCGCTTTTTGCCATCGTCTTTGCGCTGCTTGTTCTTGTCGGTTTCGTTCAGAGCTGGTCGGTCGCCCTGCAATTGCTCAACCTTTGCCTGATCTCTGCTGTCATGGCATTGGGGGTCAATATCCAGTGGGGGTATGCCGGGCTGTTCTCGGTCGGGACCATGGGGTTCATCGCACTGGGTGGTGTCGCGACCGTCATCACCTCGATGCCGCCGGTGCGCGAGGCCTGGTCTGCCGGCGGCCCGGGTGTGATCGCGGCCTTTGTCATCGCGGTCGTCACCATTGCCGGGGCGGTACAGATATGGAAAAGGATGAAACCCGGCAAGGCCCGCAGCCTGATCATGATCGGTGTTCTTGTCGTCGGTTTTTTCCTGTATCGTGGCGTCTTTGATCCGGCGGTACAGGCGATCGAGTCGATCAACGCTGCCAGCGAGGGCTATCTCGGCGGGCTGGGTCTGCCGATCCTGTTTTCCTGGGCGGTTGGCGGGTTGCTGGCGGCCGGGGTTGCCTGGGTCATCGGCAAGATCAGCCTTGGTCTGCGCTCGGATTACCTGGCCATTGCAACCCTCGGCATTGCCGAGATCATCATCTACGTCATCAAGAACGAGGACTGGCTGACCCGCGGCGTCAAGAACGTCAACGGCATCCCGCGCCCGGTTCCCTATGAGGTACAGCTCCAGGCGGATCCCTGGTTCGCGTCCTGGGCGCATTTCCTGGGGCTGGACGTGGTCGAGGCCTCGTCCCTGTATGTCAAGCTGGCCTATGCAGCGCTTTTCACCGTCGTACTGGTCATCATTCTGTGGATGTCGGAAAAGGCGCTGAAATCTCCGTGGGGCAGGATGATGCGTGCCATCCGTGACAATGAAGAGGCTGCCGAGGCGATGGGCAAGGACGTGACGAGACGTCATTTGCAGGTGTTCATACTGGGCTCGGCCGTGCTGGGAATCGCCGGGGCAATGATGACCTCGCTGGACGGGCTGCTGACGCCGGGCACTTATAATCCGTTGCGCTTTACCTTCCTGATCTGGGTGATGGTGGTCGTAGGCGGCTCGGGCAACAACTGGGGCGCGGTTCTGGGCGGTTTCCTGATCTGGTTCCTCTGGGTCGAGGTCGAGCCCATCGGCAAGGTGACCCTTGCCTTCCTGACCTCGTGGATGGCCGATGACAGCGGGTTGAAACAGCATCTGATGAATTCTGCGGCATATATGCGCCTGCTGACAATGGGTGTCATCCTGCTGCTGGTACTGCGATTCAGTCCAAAGGGATTGATCCCCGAGAAATAGCGAACCGCCCGTCGAACAGCCGTTGATGGGGCCTTGCGGGTTCGCCTCGCATGGCCCGCCCCCACGGGATGTCCGCGGGATACCGGTTGCTGGGCGCGGCGTGCCCGCGCCGGGTGGCGCGGATATGCGGGCCAGAGGGGCATTTTCGTGGCCGACCATCGAAACCGTGAACCGATCACGCCTGCGCCCCCTTGCGTCGGCAGGGGCTGGCGCTTACATCAGAGGGCGATTCACAAGGGGGAACACATATGGCCATTGATACCGCCGAAATCGAACGCCTGATCCGCGCCGCCTTTCCCGAGGCCAGGATCACCATCACCGACCTTGCCGGGGACGGACGCCACTACGCCGCCGAGGTTGTCGATGAAAGCTTTCGCGGAAAGAACCGGGTACAGCAGCAGCGCGCCGTCTATGCCGCGTTGAAGGAAAAGATGCATGGCGACCACGGAGAACTGCACGCGCTGGCCCTGACCACGCGTGCCCCCGACTGAACGGCGCATGAGTGATGCCGCCGCAATGACAGACGACGGCGGTCATGTCGCAGCCAGAATGACAGGAATATCGCCCGTCAGGGCAGGATGAAAGGAAACAAGATGACGAACCCGGTCGAAACCACAATTCGGGAACTGGTCGAAAACAACGATGTCGTGCTGTTCATGAAAGGCACGAAATCCATGCCGCAATGCGGGTTTTCCAGCCGCGTTGCCGGTGTGCTCAACTACATGGGGGTCGAATTCACCGATGTGAATGTTCTGGCCGACGAAGGCCTGCGCCAGGGGATCAAGGATTTCTCGGACTGGCCGACGATTCCGCAGCTCTATGTCAAGGGCGAATTCGTCGGGGGCGCCGATATCGTGACCGAGATGACCCTTTCGGGCGAGCTGGATACCCTTTTCGAGGACAAGGGCATTTCCTTCAACAAGGAAGCTGCCGACAAGATTCGCGAAGCCAACGGCTGAGCCTCGTCCCCAAGCAGCCGCCCATGCAAAAGCCCCCGGACCCGGGGGCTTTTCTGTCGAGCTTCCCGGAAACGCCGCCGACAGCGTTGCGCCCCGCTGTCGCCAGGGCGCGATCCGCATCATTCAAACATGCAGAACCGGTTGGCAGGAAATCCGGTGCACCCCGGCAACGCCAACATCGATATGCCCTGATCGGCATACCCTGTGCCCCCAACTTCTTCTTTGCACAAATACTCATTGCGCCGCAGCGCCCCGCGCCGGGGCCAGCGATGGTTCGCCCCTGTTGTCACAGATTGTAGATCGCGCCGAATTTCTCTTCCAGATAGGCCAGCAGGGGGCGTGCGCTGATGGCCTGGCCCGCGGCCTGGCTGATGAGCTTGGCCGGCTCGTACAGCCCGCCGTGGCGCTGCACCTTGTCCTTCAGCCAGGCGGTCGCGCCTGACGTGTCGCCTCGGGCCAGCGCGGTGTCGAGATCGTCCACATCGCGCTTCAGCGCGTTGAACAGCATGCCCGCATAGATATTGCCCAGGCTGTAGGTCGGGAAATAGCCGAACAGGCCGACCGACCAGTGCACATCCTGAAGCACCCCGTTTGCAGGCCTGTCCACGGCAAAGCCGAAGTCGCGTTCAAAGCGGTTGTTCCAGGCCTCTTCCAGATCGTCCACCTCAAGGCGACCGAGGATCATCTCGCGCTCCAGTTCAAAGCGCAGAAGGATATGCAGGTTATACTGCACCTCGTCCGCCTCGGTGCGGATATGGCCTTCGCCGACGGCATTGACGACGGCGTGGAAATCATCCTCGTTGGCAATGCCGAAATCGCCGAAATGGTCGCGCATGCGGCCGAACAGATAGCCCGTGAAGGCGCGCGAGCGGCCCAGCTGGTTTTCGTAGATGCGGCTCTGGCTTTCATGAACGCCCATCGACACGCCTCGGCCCAGCGGGGTCAGCAGGTAATCGGGGTCGATATTCTGCTCGTAACAGGCGTGGCCGACCTCGTGGATGGTGGAATAGAAACAGTTGAAGGGATTGTCGGCCTCGACCCGGGTCGTGATGCGGCAGTCATTGCCCGAGCCGGACGAGAACGGGTGCACTGCCTTGTCCAGTCGCCCGCGGTTCCAGTCATAGCCAAAGGTTGTGGCCAGTTCGCGCGACAGCTTCATCTGCAGATCATGGTCGAAATCACGGCCCAGCTGCGGCACCACACGCGCGCTGCCCCGGATCCGGTCGCGCAGGCGGACAAGGCCCGCGCGCAGATTGCCCAGCAGTTGATCAAGGCGCGTGCCGGTCATGCCCGGTTCATAATCGTCAAGCAGCGCATCATAGGGGTCATCCCCGTCGCTGAGCGCGGTGGCCTCCTGCCGGCGCAGCTCCAGCACCTGTTTCAGGGTCGGGGCGAAGGCGGCGAAATCGTCTGCGCGCCGCGCCTCGGCCCAGATGCCCTGCGCGACCGATGTGACACGCGCGATCTCGGCCGCCAGATCGGCGGGCACCTTGGTGTTGCGATCGTATGAGCGGCGGATATGGCGCAGATTGGCGCGCGCGACCTCGTCAAGATCGGTGCCCTCAAGGGCTGCCAGCCAGTCGCCGATGCGCGGGTCGGTGCGGCGTTCGTGGATCACGGATTCAATGGCGCCCGACCATTCGCCACGCTGGGTGGCGGCCCCGCGCGGCATCATGGTTTCCTGATCCCAGCCGATCAGGCCCGAGATCTGCGAAAGCGCCACCGTCTGGCGCACATGCGCCATCAGGGCGCCATATGTATCGTGCTGCATCGGGGGTGCTTCCTTCAGCGCAGGGATTGGGGCAGTGGATAGAGCGCCATGAACCGGGCGCGCAGAACCAGTGCCATGACCACGATTGCACCCACCTGGTGAACAATCGCGATATGCGGCTGGGCCGCGCTCATCACCGTGCTGATGCCCAGGATGACCTGCACGACGACAATGGCCATCACCCAGTCAAAGGCCCGCCTGGTTGCCCGCATCGGGCTCTTGCGGCTTTTCCACCAGGCAAAGGCGGCGAACAGAAAGACAAGATAGCCGATCATGCGGTGGTCGAACTGCACCAGCGCGGGGTTTTCGAAAAAGTTGCTCCAGAAGGGGACATAGTCGAAACTTTCCGACGGCAGGAACTGCCCGTTCATCCACGGCCAGTCGATATAGCCACGCCCGGCGTCGATACCCGCAACCAACGCCCCCAGCAACACCTGGAAAAAGACCAGCCCCATCAATGTGCCGGCCAGTGATGCCAGCCCGCCCTCGCGTTGTCGTCGGGCCTGGATCAGCGCGCGTGGCTCACGGCCGAGTTGCAGCAGAAACCACAGTATCAACCCCATGATGATGAAGGCCAGACCCAGATGTATGGCCAGACGATAGCTGGCGACATCGACCATGCGCCCGGTCAGGCCCGACGAGACCATCCACCAGCCGATCGCCCCCTGCAGCCCCCCGAGCAGCCCCAGCCCGAACAGGCGCCATTTCCATCCTGGCGGGATTTTTCCAGCCAGCAGAAAGCCAAAGAACCCCAGCGCCCAGACCAGCCCGATACTGCGGCCCAGGTTGCGATGGCTCCACTCCCACCAGAAGATGGACTTGAACTGATCCAGTGACATTCCCTTGTTCTGGATCTGGTATTCGGGGGTTTTCTGATATTTCGAGAACACGCTTTGCCAGTCGTCGTCATTCATCGGCGGGAGTGCGCCCATGATGGGTTTCCACTCGGTAATCGACAGGCCGCTGTCGGTCAGCCGGGTCAGGCCGCCGATGGCGATCATGGTTGCAACCATCAGCAGCAATACGGCCAGCCACAGGCGAATGCCGCGCCGCGCGCCATTCCTGCCGGCGTCGATAAGGCCGCCTTGCGGGGTTGGACCTGCCCCGCCCGGGGCGTCCTGGGCCACCTCCTGGAAAATGCTGCGTTTCTGGCTCATGGTATTCTCCTTGGTCGTGGCGGGGCGTGTGGGGCGAAACTAGGCTGCCGCGCAATCCGGGTCAATCATCGCTGACGTCATTTCCCGCCATGCCCTGTCCGGCCTGGTGGCCTGGTGCGGGGTTCTTTTCGGAAAGTGTGCGGATGATTCCATGCAGGGTCCGGATGTCGGTATCTGTCAGCGGCATGCGCGACAGCATGTTGCGCAACGCCAACCTCATGCTGGGGGCCTTGTGTTCGGGCCAGAAGAAATTGCGCGCTTCAAGTTCGCGCTGAAGGCGTTCGAAAAGCCTTTCCACCTCGATCATCGAGGCGTTGCGCGCGCCGGCCATTTCGATCTGGCTGGCGGGGGTCCGATCAATGGCCCGCCGCCATTCATGGGCGCACAGCAACACGGCCTGCGCCAGGTTGAGCGAGGCAAATGCCGGATTTACCGGAATCGAGATGATCGTGTTTGCCCGGGCGATATCGCTGTTTTCCAGACCCGCCCGTTCGGCGCCAAAGATGATTCCCACCCTCTGCCCCCTGCCGATGCGGGCACGGGCCTCGATCATTGCCTGTTCGTGGGTGACGACCGGTTTGGTCAGATCGCGCCCGCGCGCGGTCGTGGCATAAACATGATTCATGTCCGACAGTGCGGCGGCACTGTCGCCAAACACGCGTACCTTGTCGATGACGCGCGCGGCACCGCTCGACATGGCAATGGCCCGAGGGTTGGGCCAGCCGTCGCGCGGGTTGACAAGGCGCATGTGCTCGAGGCCGAAATTCCACATCGCGCGGGCGGCGGCCCCGATGTTTTCGCCCATTTGCGGTGAAATCAGAATGATCGTGGGCTGTGGCCCTTGCCAGCCTTCGTCCTGGGCGTGATCGGTTCCCGACATGGTGTTGTGCTGCCTCTGTTGCCTGTTGTCGGGTGATAGACTGCGCCGACCGGGCGTGCAAGGCAGCCCCGTTCCCGCCCCCCAACATGGGACATCTTCCCGAAAGGGGGGCTTGTCGGTGCGCTGGCGCCCGGCTAGACAGGGTGCGAATGCGCGCAGGACATGCCGATGACCGATCAGACCACGGGCCAGACCACGGGCCAGACCACGGGCCAGACCACGACAGAATATCCCCAGATCTATCTCGTCTCGCCGCCGCAGATCGGGGATGGGTTCGTTCAGGCGTTCGAGGCGGTTCTCGACAGTCGGCCAATCGCATGCTTCCGTCTTGCGCTGGCTGAAAAGGACGAGGAAAAGATCCTGCACACCGCTGACCGGATGCGCGAGATCTGCCATGCCCGCGACATCGCGATCGTGATCGAGCGCCACGTCCTGCTGGCCGAACGGCTGGGGCTGGACGGGGTGCATCTGGCTGATTCATCGGCCCGTGTGCGCGACATGCGCAAGGCCCTCGGGCGGGACGCGATCATCGGGGTCCATTGCGGCAGTTCCCGCCACGCGGGGCTGGTCGCGGCCGAGGCAGGGGCCGATTACATCAGCTTCGGGCCCGTCGCGCCTTCGGCCCTGGGTGACGGTGCGATCGCCGAAACCGACCTTTTTGCCTGGTGGTCCGAGATGATCGAGGTGCCGGTTGTCGCCGAGGGAGGGCTGACAGCCGCGCTGGTCGAGGGGCTTGCGCCAATGGTCGATTTCCTGGCCGTCGGTGACGAGATATGGAGCCAGGACAACCCCCGCGCCGCACTGGAGGCCCTGCTTGCGCCACTGGGCTGATCCCCGGCCGGGACAAGCCCGGCGCGGGCCGCCGTTTCACGCGGTCCGCGGCCCTTCATATGCGTGTTCGACCAGGGCGATGCGCAGGGAAAAGTGCTCGTACCAGCGTGTCTTGCCCAGTTTCTGCGCCATCAGATGGATTGCGTTATCCCGCCAGGCGCGGATGGATTCCCGATCGCGCCAATAGCTGACCGTGATGCCGAAACCGACCGGATCACGGGCCGTTTCCATGCCCAGACAGCCGGGCTGACGGGCGGCAAGTCTGGCCAGTCGTTCGGCCATTTCGCGGTAGCCCCGCTCTGAAGCGCTGCGCCGGGACGCAAAGATCACTGCGTAATAGGGGGGCGTGGGAAGGGGGGCAAAGGGATCCATTCGTCCGTTTCCTTTTTCAGTCGCGCGTGGCGATGACCACTTCTGACGGGATGCTCCAGGCGCGCACCACCTGGTGCCATGCAATGGTCCAGCCCGCGTCCCTGAGCAAGGGGACAAGTCGTAGCGGGCGACAGCCACCGACGACGGCTGGCCACCTGCGTGCAAGGGCCCCCCAGAGCGTGCTGGTCAGCTGCGAAAGGGGGGTATCGCCCACGGTCAGGCTGACCAGGCCGAGGCGTCCGCCCGGCCTGAGGCAGCGCGCCGACTCGCCCAGCATGGCCGCGATTCCATCGGGCGGCATGAGATCCAGAACATAGCTGGACAGGATGACATCGAAAGGCGGCGATCCGGGTGTGAAGTCGGGCGCCGCCCCTGATTGCCACAGCCTTGCCCGCGTTCCAAAGGGTGCCAGCCGCCGGGTGGCGATCGCGACCATGCGCGCACTGATGTCGCAGGCGGCCAGCCTTGCCTCGGGTGCCAGGTCTTCCCGCAGAATGCGCGCGGCCAGACGCCCGGTCCCGCAGCCGAATTCAAACACGTCCCGCGCGGTTCCGAGGTCGAGATGATCGATCAGCTTGTCCAGGGCGACATCTTCGTAAAAGGCCTGCCTGTCCTGACGCAGGCCGAACCGGTCGTAGAAGTGCTGGGCCTCTTGCGGGGTAAGATATCGGTTTCCGGCGCTCATGCGGTGTCTCGACCCAGGGGATGCGCAGGGGATGCGCAAGGGATGCGAACGTGCTGTATCGCAGGTCGGGCGTCACCGCCGCGGCCGCGCGACGGGATCATCATAAGGGAAATGCAATCCCCGCAACAGGGGGGATGCGCGCGTCAGCCCCGCATCAAGGCCCGAAACCGGCGCGGGGGCATGCCTGCGTGACGGCGAAAAAGCCTTGTGAATGTCGCTGGCGCCGATACGCCGACAGCAGACGCCACCTGCCCCAACGACATGTCCGTGTCGGCCAGCAGGAACCGCGCCTCGAGAACCTGGCGCTCCTGGATGAGGCGGGATGCGGTCTTGCCCAACTCGGCCATGCAGATGCGGCCCAGATGTGTGGGGCTGACAGACAGTGACGTGG
>CAZWXK010000079.1:0-8443 GCA_964637875.1 uncultured Rhodobacter sp. | reverse complement strand
CCACCCGGGCGGCCGCACGCCCTCGGCTCATAACACAGGCGAATCCGATCTGGGGCGACATGCTCTAGGTGTTTGGTCCCGGAGTGTGGTGGGTTGGATCGACAGTGAAGCGATCTGGCTCGGATGTCCAGATTTTGCAGATGTATTCAAACGGCGTCATCCAGCGCAGCCCGGGCGCTGGCTGCGGATTTCTGTTCGAGTCGGCGGATGTTCTTGAGCATGGTTGACAGCGTGATTGCCCCCAGCGTGGCCTTGGCGATATCGTCGATTTCCCCCAGAACCTGACACAGGGCCTTTTCGGCGGCCGGCGTTGCCGGATCAAGGGGTTCGCAGGCGGGCGAGACGTCCTCGAACAGGCCGATCACATCCAGCAGCGTGACCCGGCGGGCATTGCCGCTGAAGCTGTAGCCGCCACCCACCCCCCGAATCGAGCGCACAAGCCCGGCGCGCCCCAGCGTGTGCATGACCTTGGCCAGATGATGCGAGGAAACCCCGTATTTCTCGCCGATTTCCGAGACCGAGACCTGCCGCTCGGGATCCGAGGCCAGCTCCAACAGGGCGAAGATTGCCAGGCGGCTGGATTTCTGCACGACTCAAACCTTCCTTGCACGAAAAGGGCCGGGATCAGTCATCCAGGCTCTTTTCCAGTTGAATATAGGGCCCGGCAACCATGCCCTCGGAACGAAAGAACGCCATGTGCAGCTGGTTGTCGCGGGCAACCATGGTGCGCATGGTGCGGATACCTGCCGCACGGAAGCGGGCGGAAATGTCGTCAAACAGGCGCTCGCCGATCCCCAACAGGCGGGTTTCGGGCTCGACCGAAAAGGCAAATACCCAGCCGCAGGGCTCGGATCCGAATTCCCAGCCGCGCACCTCGCCGATGATGAAGCCCAGCAATTGCGCCGCCCCGTCGGGCGCCGTATCGGCGGGGGTCTCGGCCACAAGAAAGAAACGCTCGTCCAGGCGGCGGGTGGCGTAGCGGTCGAAAATGTCCTGCCAGTAATCTGGTTTTGCAAGCCCTGTAACCTTGGCATCCAGCGCGGTCACCCTGTCGAGATCGTCAAAGACGGCGCGACGGATCGAGATCTGCTGCCTGAGCGCGCTTGCGGTCTGACTGTCCGCCATGCCCTGCCTTTCCGTTTCCTGCCATTGCCTGCCCGGCAGTTGCGCGCCCCCTGAAAGGCCGGCTCTGCCTGGTGACGAAATTACCGCAGTTTGCCCCGATATTGCAACCATTCGTCGAAATCGGGTCCGAAATACCGGAATTGCGCCCCCCCACGCCACGCATGTGCCGCGATGCAGGGCGCGCCTGGCCTGGGGCCGGCCCGTGGTCTGGCCCGTGGTCTGGCCTGGGCCGGCCCCGGCAGGGCACCGCCGGCACGCGGCGTCAAACCGTCAGCGCGGCCTGCGCGGCCAGTCAAGTTTTCGATAGAATCGTTTGTTTTCACGCAGAAAATCGCGAATGAACCGGGCCAGCCCTCCAACCTCGCGGCCCTTGAGGAAAAGAAACCCCACAAAGGCGCCCAGGGTGGCGCCGATCACATCGACGATCAGATCGCCCATGGTATCCATAAGGCCCGATTTCTGCATGTTGGTGCCGAATGTCTGGTCCATGGTGAATTCGAATATCTCCCATAACGCGCCGATCGTCACCGCAAAGCAGAACGACATGAAGGCAACGAATATCGGCGGCGCGGCGTAACGATCGCCCTCGAAGACCATGAAGACGAACAGGAAACCGATCAGACCGAAACCCAGCGACGAGGCCCCGTGCAGCGCGATGTCCCACCACCAGTAGCGATCGTAGAAATCATAGTGCTCGCCAAAGATGATCGCGGCGATGACAAAGATCGCGATGAAGGCGGTAAAGCTGTTGGGCAGATGGATGGCGAAACGCCGGGCAAAAAACACCGGCAACAGCGAAAGCACCAGCGTCGCGAGCGACACGAAGGCCAGCGACCAGTGCGCCAGCACCAGCGCCACCGCGGTTGCCAGAACCAGGCCCAGCCAGATGATTCTGGTCAGCCTGAATTTCCATGCCGCTTTCATCGGGCTCCAGCCTTTTGCAGAAAACTCCTGTTCCCCATATAGGGGTCATGGAGCAGGTTGCAAAACAATTCCCCCCCATCCGGGTGGCCAGCTACAACATCCGCAAATGCGTCGGGCTGGATCGACGGCGCAACCCGGCGCGTATCCTCAGGGTGCTTGCGGCGCTGGATGCCGACATCATCGCCTTGCAGGAGGCCGATCGTCGTCTTGGCCCGCGCCCGGCCGCCCTGCCGCGCCACATGATCGAAACCCATGGCGGCTATGCCATCGCGCCGCTGGGGGTGAATCCGGTCAGCCTGGGCTGGCATGGCAACGCCATCCTGCTGCGGCGCGGCCTGACACTGGGCGGCGTGCAACGCATCGCCCTGCCGGGGCTTGAGCCGCGCGGCGCGGTGCTGGCCGAAATCCGCCTGCCGCAAGGCGATGTCCGCATCAATGTGGTGGGCGTGCATCTGGGGCTGCTGCGGCGCAACCGGCGTGCCCAGCTGTCGCGCCTGTGCCAGCTGCTGGAACATGCGCGCCCGCTGCCGACCATCGTCATGGGGGATTTCAACGAATGGTCGCCGCGCGCCGCGCTGGCGCCGCTCGACAGCCGCTTTGGCATCATTGCCCCGGGGCACAGCTTTCATGCGGCCCGTCCGCTGGCGATGCTCGACCGGATCGCCCATGATCCCTTTTTCCAGGTCCGGGACAGCGGCGTTCTGGCCGAGGGCGAGGCCCGCCATGCCTCGGATCACCTGCCGGTCTGGGCGGATCTGGCCTGGCCCGCGCAGGCCATGACCACGCGCAGGCGGTGACCACGCGCCGGTCGCGGCCATGCGCGGGCCGGGTCTTTTCAATTCCGGCCCTTGCGCGTAAAGCTGAAGGAGACAAAGGAAAAGGGCAAGGGGACCGATGGAAAACTCCATCCTCAGACGCTGCAGATCCCGCGGGCTGCGCATGACCGGACAGCGCCGGGTGATCGCGCGTGTGCTGGAGGATGCCGACGACCACCCCGATGCCGAGGAAATCTATGCCCGGGCCAGCAGGATCGACGCGGCAATTTCGCTGGCGACCGTCTATCGCACCGTGCGCCTGTTCGAGGAGGTCGGCCTGATCAACCGACTCGATTTCGGCGACGGCCGCGCCCGTTACGAGGATGCCGAGCGCGCCCATCACGACCATCTGTTCGACATGAAGAACGGCCGGGTGATCGAATTCGTCGATCCCGAGATCGAGCGCCTTCAGGAAAAGATCGCGCGCAAGCTGGGCTATCGCCTGCTGGGCCACAAGATGGATCTTTTTGCCGAACCGGTTGACGACAAGGCCCTTGACAGGGGCGACGACGACTGATCTGTCAGTCCGGGTGCGAAATTTTCGCGCGCCCTCTCCTTCATCTTCGGATTCGACATCATGGAAAACATGCGGGGCATCCTGCTCATGGTGGCCTCGATGGCCGGTTTCGCCACCGCCGACATGTTCATCAAGCAGGTCTCGGGCCGTATTCCCGTGGGCGAGATCCTGTTGTTCACCGGTCTTGGCGGCACGGTGATCTTTGCGTTGTGGGCGCGGCGCGCGGGACAGGGGGTGATCGGGCGCGATTTCCTGTCGCCCCTGATCCTGCTGCGCAATGCCGGCGAGATGCTGGGCACCTTCGGCTTTGTCACCGCGCTGGCGTTGACGCCGCTGTCCAGCACCTCGGCCATCTTTCAGGCAACACCGCTGGCCGTGACCCTGGGAGCGGCGGTGTTTCTGGGCGAGCCCGTCGGCTGGCGCCGCTGGAGCGCGATCATCGTCGGCTTTTCCGGGGTGCTGCTGATCGTCCGCCCGGGGCTGGACGGATTCGAGCCGGCCTCGCTGTTTGCGGTTCTCGCGGTGGTCGCGCTGTCGGTGCGCGACCTTGCCACAAGGGCGGCGCCCCGTGGAATGTCGTCGATCCGCCTGGGGACCTATGGATTCGCGGTGCTGGTCCTGTCGGGGGCGCTGCTGATGGCCCTGGACGGCACGATCCTGCGCCCCCGGCCGGGTGAACTGGCGGCGATGGGCGCGGCGATGCTGCTGGATGTCGCGGGTTATTATGCGCTGACGCTGGCCATGCGGATGGGGGATGTCTCGGTCATCACGCCGTTTCGCTATGTGCGCATCCTTTTCGCGCTGATGTTCGGCATCCTCGTCTTTGCCGAACGCCCCGACCTGCCCATGCTGGCGGGAACCGCGATCATCATTGCGTCGGGCCTGTACACATTTGCGCGCGAACGCCAGGAAAATGCCCGCGCGCGCAGACGTCGCGCCGGGGTCTGACCCCCTTTCATCCGGCGCGCCATGAGAGTAAAGGATGCGCGACTCCGTCCCGGCATTCACCCAGCAAGACAAAGGCCAGCGCCATGAGTACCATCATCGACATTTTCGCCCGTGAAATCCTTGACAGCCGTGGCAACCCCACGGTCGAGGTCGACGTCACCCTGGAAGACGGCACCCTGGGCCGCGCGGCGGTGCCATCGGGGGCCTCGACCGGGGCCCACGAGGCGGTCGAGCTGCGCGACGGCGACAAGGGGCGTTTCGGCGGCAAGGGCGTGCAGCAGGCCGTCGATGCCGTCAACGGCGAGATCGCCGAGGCCCTGCTTGGTGTGGATGCGACCCAGCAGGTCGATATCGACGCCGCCATGATCGACCTCGACGGCACCCCCAACAAGGGCCGCCTCGGCGCCAATGCCATTCTGGGTGTGTCGCTGGCCGTGGCCAAGGCGGCGGCCGATTTCACCGCGCAGCCGCTGTATCGCTATGTCGGGGGCACGGCGGCGCGCGTTCTGCCGGTGCCGATGATGAACATCATCAATGGCGGCGCCCATGGCGACAACCCCATCGACATTCAGGAATTCATGATCATGCCGGTCGCCGCCGACACCGTGCGGGACGCGATCCGCATGGGCGCCGAGGTGTTCCACACCCTGAAGAAGGAGCTTTCGGCAAGCGGCTACAATACCTCGGTTGGCGACGAAGGTGGCTTTGCGCCGGCGCTGAATTCCACCCGCGACGCGCTGGATTTCATTCTGAAGTCGATCGAAAAGGCCGGCTATCGCCCCGGCGAAGACATCTTTCTGGCGCTGGACTGTGCCTCGTCAGAGTATTTCGAGGATGGCAAATACCACCTGAAAGGCGAAGGCAAGGTGCTGAGCGCGGATGAAAACATCCTGTATCTGTCGGCGCTGGTGCGCGACTATCCCATCATCTCGATCGAGGACGGCATGGCCGAGGATGACTGGGAGGGCTGGGCCGCGCTGACCGCCGCGCTGGGCGACAAGGTACAGCTGGTGGGCGACGACAATTTCGTCACCAACCCCGAACGCCTGGCCGACGGGATCGCGCGCGGTTGCGCCAATTCCCTGCTGGTCAAGGTCAACCAGATCGGCACGCTGACCGAAACGCTGAACGCCGTCGATATGGCGCATCGGGCAAATTACACCTGCGTGATGAGCCACCGTTCCGGCGAGACCGAGGACGCCACCATCGCCGATCTGGCGGTGGCCACCAATTGCGGGCAGATCAAGACGGGCTCGTTGTCGCGCTCGGACCGGCTGGCGAAATACAACCAGCTGATCCGCATCGAGGAAGGCCTTGGCGCGGCGGCGGAATATGCCGGGCGCAGCATCCTGAAACAGGCACCCTAAACAGGCATGCGGGCGGGGGCGCTGCCCCCGCACCCCCGGCGTATTTGAACAAAGAAGAAAGGGGGCCGCGTGGCCCCCTCGTTTTTTTCTGAAAGATTGCGGGCGCTCAGGCGTTTGCCAGGCGCTCGGCCACGTTTTCCCAGTTGACGAGGTTGTCCAGAAAGTTCTGCACATAGACCGGCCGCTTGTTGCGGAAGTCGATGTAATAGGAATGTTCCCACACATCGCAGCCCAGCAGCACCTTCTGGCCAAAGCACAGCGGGTTGACGCCGTTTTCCGTCTTGGTGACCTTGAGCGTGCCGTCGGTATCGACCACCAGCCAGCACCAGCCCGAGCCGAACTGGCCCACGCCGGCAGCGGTGAATTCCTGCTTGAACTTCTCGACCGAGCCGAAGCCGTCCTTGATGCGGGACTCAAGCTCGCCCGGCATGGCGCGCCCCCTGGGGCCCATCATTTCCCAGAACTGGTTGTGGTTCCACAGCTGGGCGATGTTGTTGAAGATGCCGTTCTGGGCCACCGCGCCGGCCTGATAGGTGCCGGTGATGATTTCCTCGAGCGAGCTGTTTTCCCACTCGGTGCCGGCGATCTGCTTGTTGCCGTTGTCGACATAGGCCTTGTGGTGCAGGTCGTGGTGATATTCCAGCGTCTCTTGCGACATGCCGCCATCGGCCAGCGCGTCGTATGCGTAGGGAAGATCGGGAAGTTCGAATGCCATGTGTTCAGCCCTTTTTTCATTCTGACGGTTTCCTGAGGGGGGGCTCGTGCCGGCCCCTGATGGGGCGCAGTCATAGACCCAAGCGCGGCGCGGGAAAAGGGAAAAGCGCCACGTCCCCCCTGCACCGCCCGCATGGACGGCGTTCAATGGGGCGCGACAGACAATGTTCCGAGGGCCGGATGTCACCTCATGCCAACCCCGATCGCACACGCATGCGCCGCCTGCCTGCGCCGTCTGGCCGACACAGGCCGGGAGGGGCCGCAGCAGATGGGCGACATCATCTGCCCTGATGGGGATGCCATGGCGCCGGATGGCCGGACAGCGCGCCGCGCCGCGCCCTGTGCCCGTTACGGCAGGGAATCGGGGCGCAGTCGGCTGAGCGTCCAGCGGGGCATGATGCGTGTTCCCGGCATGGCACAGGCCGAGCCCATCTTCATCGGGTCGAACAGCTTGACGAATGTGGGCGCCTGCAGGTCGTCGGCATAGATCGCACCGCAATATGACAGGTCGCGGCGGCGCTCCAGCATCTGGCGCGCCTGGTCGAGAAAGGTTTCAAAGGCTTCCGCCGGCATGGGGGCGTCGGGTGCCGTCGCAAGGGGGTCGAAAACGAACCATTCGCCCGCGCGCCCCGAAAGCAGCGGCCAGAAGGCATCGAATTGCGCCCAGGTAAGGATGCCGAACAGGCGCCCCTGAAAAAGGCGCCAGAAGGCGGTATCCGGAAAGGGCTGCCGGTCGGACATCACAGGTTCTCTCCTATCGCATCCATAGCCTGTTCTTCTTGATGATGTTGCGGATCTTCTGCTCCTTGCGGGGCAGATTCTCACGATCGAACAGGGCGCGCACCTTGGCCCCACGGCCCTGATAGATCATCCTCCTGATCGGCTCGTAGCGTTTTATGATCTTCTTGATCCGGTTGGGGGCGCTGACCTCCTCGAGGACCGAGATCACGCGGTCGGATTCGCGGGCATAAAGCAGCGGCAGCACGCGCCAGTGGCAGGTGACATCGCCATCGAGCCCCGCCAGTTCGGGCCCCGGTCTCCCGCCCCCCAGCGCGTGAATGACCAGGGGCAATGCCACCTGATCCAGCCAGGGATCCAGCGACTGGCAGATCAGGGCCTCGGGCGGGTCGTCGCGAATCGCCACCGCATATTCTGCAAACAGCCGGCCGAATTCCCGGGCATCGGCCCCGAGGAACCAGCCCGCGTTGAAATACAGATAGCGCTCCCAGTACTCGTCGGGTTGGGAAAGATCGAGCGAGCTCTCGAAATCCAGGCCGAACTTGTCATAGAGCGATTTCCAGGTCTCGCCATATCCGGGGCCGTACAGTTCGATCACGGGCCAGGTTCCCTCGCGCCGCATCGAGGCCGAAGGGCGCCCGAAATCAAAGTCAACCTGCGCGATGTCATCCAGAAACAGGGTATCGGTATCGAAAAAGACAAAGGGTGTGCCGGGATCCAGCACCGCAAGGCCCTCGATCTTGTTGCCATAGGGATAGGACTGACCGAAATGACGCGATTCAAAGGGCCGGATATCGGCCCCCAGCTCGACCAGAAGGGCGCGCAGCTCGGGATCATCGATTCGCGGATCATGCTGCCACAGGGGGCCGGGCTGGGGCTCGGCCAGAATAAGGCGCACCTTGTCGCCACTGGCCTGCCTGAGCGAGGCCGCCAACAACACCGCCTCGTATTGCAGGCGCCCGCCCTGCGCGATCGCCAGAATGTTCAGTCTTTCCGCCATGTCAGAACCGCCGCCATCAGCCCGCCTCGGCCCCAGCTCGGGGCATGATTACCTTATAGGGAAATTTCCCGTCCGTGTACCCCATGGACACATCCCCACCGCGCAACCCGGCGGGACGGGAGAGGGGGACAGGACAACACGGGCAGAACGGGGGACAAGGCACCCGGTTCGCCGCCGAAACAGCGCAGTGACCGCCTGCGGATGCTGGTCGAGGTGGTGAGCCCGACAGGATTCGAACCTGTGACCCACTGATTAAAAGTCAGTTGCTCTACCAACTGAGCTACGGGCCCACGCG
>CAZWXK010000078.1:3741-8579 GCA_964637875.1 uncultured Rhodobacter sp. | reverse complement strand
TGGCGGTGGCCATTCCGGCCTCGATGGCGCTGAGCTGGTTCGAAAGCCTGCGTGACGCGCTGGCGCGCGAGATGGAGGATCTGGCCACCCGCATCCTGCTGTCCATTGGGGACGAGGGGCGCGACGGGACAGAAAACGGGGCAGGCAATGACGGGGAGGGCGGGCCATGCTGAACCTCGCCCGAGCGCGCCGGGCGCGACGGCCCGGCCTTACCCC
Organism: uncultured Rhodobacter sp.; assembly: GCA_964637875.1. GTDB lineage: Bacteria > Pseudomonadota > Alphaproteobacteria > Rhodobacterales > Rhodobacteraceae > UBA5972. Next base: position 8,363 of record CAZWXK010000078.1, on the reverse strand, counting down.
GATGATCGACGTGGTGTTCCTGTTGCTCGTGTTCTTCATGCTGGCGGCGCGTTTCGGCATCAATCCCAGCCAGCCGATCACCGGCGGGTCCGGCGGGGCCGCCACGGGCGATGCCCCGCGCCTGGTCGCTGTCGGCCCTGCCGGGCTGCGCCTTAACGGGGTTGCCATCGGCCCCGCCGCGCTGGTTGGCCGGCTGCGCGCGCTGACCGGGGGGGGGCGCAAGACGGTTGTCCTGCGCCCGGATGAGGGGGTCGATGTGCAACGCCTCATCGACGTGATCACGCTGTTGCGCGATGCCGGGTTCGGCGATCTGGCGCTGGTGGAGTGAGCGATGGATTTCTCACATCCCCCCAGACGCCGCAATGACAGCAACATCGTGCCGATGATCAATGTCGTCTTTCTGCTGCTGATCTTTTTCCTGCTGGCTGCCCGCATCACCGGACCGATGCCCTTTGACCAGAAGCTGCCGGAAACCCGGCGGATTTCCACACAGGCCGATCCGCGCGATCCTGCCTTTCATGTCGGCGCCGATGGCGCGATGGGCTTTGGCGCGCTGCGGGGCGAGGCGGCACTGGCGGCGGTTCTGGCCGCGGCCCGCGGAGGGCCGGTCCGCCTGTATGCCGATGCCCGGCTGCCGGGCCGCCGGCTGGTCCGGATCCTGTCGCGGCTGCGCGAGGGCGGCGTCGCGCGCGTCAATCTGATCCTGGCGGCAAGATGACCCGCCCGGCCCCCCTTTCGGCACTGATCGGCCCGGCGCGCGCCATGGCATTTTTCCTGCTGGCGCTGGGTATTCAACTGGCGCTTGCGCGTGCCTTCCTGCCCGCCGGTTCGGGGGCCGAGGGCAGCACGGGCAACCGGGGCGAGGCAATGGTCACGATACGCGCGGCCAGCGGTGCGCTTGCCGAAATGGTACGCCAATGGGATCGCGCACCACAGGTTGCGGCAAGCATGCCCCGACCGGGATTCACACCACGCGCCCCCGATGCGCGGCCGGCAGTGACCGCACGGGCAGACACGCCAACAGCGCGCGCGCCATACGCCCGCACCGCATCGCCGTCCATGTTGGCGCCGCCTGCCCCGCCCGAGGCCGCGCCCGACATGACCACGGTGGCGGCACCCCTGCCGCCGCCACCGCCGGCCCCCCGCAAGGCCGTGGAGACACCCCCCGAAAGGAAACCGGCTGCGCCCAGGCCCCCCTTGCAAGGCGCCAGACCGGGGCCGCCGGAACAATTGCGCCCCCCCCGTACAGCAGGCCCCCCCCGTACAGCAGGCCCCCCCCGTGCCGCACAGGCTGCGCAGGTCGCGCGCGGGGGCGGCAAGGGGGTGCTGGCCGGCAGGGACGGCCGCCTTTCGCGCCCCAGCCTGAGCGCGGGGCAGCGCCGCGCGGCCCTGTTGTCATGGGGCGCCCGGATCCGTGCCCGAATCGCACGCTACAAGCGCTACCCGCCCAATGCCCGCGCGGCCGGCCAGGGGGGGAATGTACGTGTCGGGCTGGTGGTCACGCGCAATGGCGCGCTCGAGCGGGTTGCCGTTGTCAGGGGTTCGGGTGCGGCGTCGCTCGACCGGGCGGCGCTCAGGGCCGTGCGTGATGCCGCCCCGCTGCCGCGCGCGCCCGGCAATCTGCCCGGCACGCGCTTTCGTTTCCTGCTGACGATCACCTTTCGCCCCTGAACGAAGGGGCGGCGCGGGGACGCCAGCCGGCTCAGCCCATCTGTTCGCGCTGGCCGTCATGGCGCAACGCCGAGGCCCTGCCACCCCCTCTGGCGGGCCGTCCTGTCGACTGCACCCCGCCGGCGACCTCGGCCGTGGCGGGGCCGGACGGCCTGTCAGCTTGCGGTTGTGACGGGCCGGATGCCAGAAATGCCCAGCGCCCCAGCATCCCGCCCAACCATCGGTCAAGGCCCAGATGCTGGCCGGCCTGGGTCAGATAGAGCAGCGCAAAGACGAATACATAGATGATTGCCGCGCCGATGTCGGTGGAGCCGGCCACATATGGCCCGCCGAACCCTTCGGCCGTGGACCAGATCACTAAGGCCATGACGGTGCCACCCAGATAGGCAAGATTGGAAAACAGCCCGAGGATGAGCGCAATGGCCAGCGCGGCCTCGGCTATGGCGACGAAATAGGCGAATGCCGTCGGGTTGACGTTGACCACATCGACCCAGAAATGGATCCAGTCCTGCACCAGATGCGGCTGGCCCTCCATGGCGCCGGACAGATAGCTTGCCAGACCGTCGATAAAGGCCGGGCGCCACTTGAACTGGGCATCGATCGCCCAGATCACGCCAAAGGCGATGCGGACCATGCCGATGCGATATGCCCTGTCTGCGGGAATGAACATTGTCGAACTCCTCTTGTGGGGCCGCGCCGTCCTCCCCGCGGGCGGCGGTTTTCGCTATTCCATGAACCAGCCGTGACTGACCACCAGCGATTGCCCGGTCAGCGCGTTGGTCGGAAAGGCGGCAAAGACATGGGCGATTTCGGCCACGTCCTCGACGGTGGTGAATTCATGATCGACGGTGCCGCCCAGCATGATCCGCTTGACGACCTCGTCTTCGGAAATGCCCAGCTCGGCCGCCTGTTCGGGGATCTGCTTTTCGACCAGCGGCGTTTTCACGAAACCGGGGCAGATCACGTTGGCGCGCACCCCGTGGGCGGCGCCCTCCTTGGCGATCACGCGGGCCAGCCCCAGCAGCCCGTGCTTGGCGGTCACATAGGCAGATTTCAGGGGAGAGGCCTCCTTGGAATGGACCGAGCCCATCAGGATGATCGACCCCGACCCCGCCCTGTACATGTGCGGCAGGCAGGCCTTGGTCGTCAGGAAGGCACCATCGAGATGGATCGACAGCAGCTTTTTCCATTCGGCAAAGGGAAATTCCTCAAGCTCGTGCACGATCTGGATACCGGCATTGGACACCAGCACATCCACCCCGCCCCACTGCGCGACAACGGCCTGCACACCGGCATTGACGGCCTCTTCGCTGGTCACGTCCATTTCGATGCCGATGGCCTTGCCGGGGCCCATCGCGGTCAGCTCGGCCGCGGTCGCCCGGGCCGATTCAAGGTCGAGATCGGCGATCGCCACCCTTGCGCCCGATTGGACATAGCGTCTGGCGATCGCCGCCCCGATGCCGCGCGCGGCGCCGGTGACGATACAGATCTTTCCGTTCAGGTTCATGGCCTGTCCTTTCATCTTTCCAACTTCGTTCGGTGTTGTCCGGGCCCGGCATCCGGGTCGGCAGGAACATGGGCGGCCGAAGGGCGCGTGGGCATTGACAGATCGGCGCGCCGCGGCATCGCAAGGGCGGTTTCGCGGCTTCGTTGCCGTTTCATGCCGCGCCCTCCCGGGCTGCACGCGCCTCGGCGCGCTCGCGGGTCAGGTCGAATATCCTGATGCGCGACGGGTCGTCATGGCGCGCATGCCAGGCGGGGTGCGAAAGGGTGGTTTCGACATCCTCGATTCCCGCATCCCAATGATCGCGCACCGATGCACGCGAGAATTCGTAATCCTTGGACTGGCTTTCAAAGCCGCGCTGCCGATAGATCAGATGCGCGATGGTGATGTCCGGATCGCACGGCCTGTGCAGCAGCGCCAGCGCATCCGGGTCTTCCCGCAGCTCGGGCGGCAGCTTGTCATACAGGCGCCGGCCTGCGCTGCGGCTCAGATGGGTGCCGCACAGCATGTCGGTGTTGAACCGCGTGCGGCTGGAAAAGCGGATATCCTTGACGCGGGACTCGATCTGCCAGACCGATCCGGGCCTCTGGCCGCGGGCGCTGAACAGATCGACCTGAAAGATGCACAGATCGTCGTCCACATGCTGATCAAAGACGAATTGCAGCGGGGTGTTGGAAACCAGCCCGCCATCCCAGTAGAACTGGCCGTCGATCTCGACCGCCGGAAAGCTGGGCGGCAAGGCGCCGCTGGCCATCACATGGGCCGGTGTAATGGTCTGGTGACGACTGTCGAACCAGGTCATGTTGCCGGTCTCGACATTGACGGCGCCGGTGCTGTAACGGACATGCCCCTGATTGAGATAGTCGAAATCGACCAGCCTTTGCAGGGTGTCGTGCAGGGGGCGGGTATCATACAGGCTGTCGGCCCCCGGCATCCCCGGCAGGCGCAGCGTGGCCGGGGGAATGCGCGGCCTGAAGAAACCCGGCACCCCCTGCAGCACGGCAAGCCCGGCGCTGAAGTCATTGAAGACACCGCGCCATGGCAATCCGCCCGGAAAGGGAATCGACGCCGTTGTCGAGGATACCAGATCCCAGAAGGCACGCAGGCGCTCGACCCGCAGCTCGGGCGGATTTCCCGCGATCAGGGCGGCGTTGATCGCCCCGATCGAAATTCCCGCAACCCAGTCGATGGGATGATTTCCGGCCTCGAGCGCCTCATATGCCCCGCCCTGATAGGCCCCCAGGGCACCGCCTCCCTGCAGGACAAGAACATTCGTCTCGGCCTTTGCCTTGCTGGCTGACATGGTGCTCTCCTCGGGATGAACGATCCGGGATGTGACCCGGCCCTCGAGAGGTAAGGGCAGCCCCCGATGTTTCAAGATGTTTCAAGGCGTTGAACCGATCACTTTCGCCGTGATCCGGGCGCAGCCATCCCGAACCGGACCCGA
>CAZWXK010000078.1:0-3641 GCA_964637875.1 uncultured Rhodobacter sp. | reverse complement strand
CCGGACCCGAACCGGACCCGAACCGGCCGGGCCGGACGCCGGGCCGGACGCCGAAATGCGCCTCGCACACGAAAAAGCGGGATGCATGCCGGCCCGCACGGATGTAGACAGGCCATGACGGCAGATGCGGAATCGAGGGATGACGGCACAGCAGGAAATCACCATCGTCGGGGCCGGGCCGGCCGGGCTGGCCAGCGCCATCGTTCTGGCCCGTGCCGGGCGCAGGGTAAGGGTGCGCGAACGGCGCAGCGATGTGGGCAGGCGTTTCCACGACGATTTTCAGGGGCTGGAAAACTGGTCGCGTGACATCGACGTGCTGGACGAGATGCGCGCAGCCGGCCTTGACACGGATTTCGAATATCACCCGATCACGCGGGGCACGGTCTTTGACACCCGCGGCCGGGCACATGCGGTGCGGGGCGCGCGACCGCTGTTCTACATGCTGCGCCGGGGTTCCGGCGAAGGCTCGCTCGACCGTGCATTGCTGGCCCAGGCCCGTGCGGCCGGGGTTGTCGTCACCTTCAACGACAATGTGCGCCGCCTGGACGGGCCGGGCGTACTGGCCACGGGGCCAAGGCAGGCCTCGGTGATCGCGGTGGGCAGGCTGTTCGAAACCGACATGCCCGACGGGGCCTGGCTGGCGCTGGGCCGCCGCCTGGCGCCGGGGGGTTATTCCTATCTTCTGGTGGCCCGCGGGCGCGGAACGGTGGCCAGCTGCATGTTCAGGGATTTTTCCAACCAGGCCCGCCATGTCGAGGAAACCATCGCATTCTTTCGCCGCCACGCCGGGCTCGAGATGCGCAACATGCGCAGCTTTGGCGGCTATGGAAATGTGCGCCTGCCGCGCAGCGCGCAACAGGGCGGTCGTCCCGTGGTCGGCGAACATGCCGGCTTTCAGGATGCTTTGGCGGGCTTTGGCATACGCCACGCGATCCGTTCGGGGGTGCTGGCCGCCCAGAGCATCATCCACGGCCACGACTATCGCAGGATGTGGCGCCGCGAGATCGGGCAGTATCTCGATGCGGGCGTCTCGAACCGGCTGATCTATGGCCTGAGCGGCGAGCTGGGCGTCAATGTCGCCCTCGGCCAGCTGGCGCGGGGGGATGCAGGCAGGTTGTTGCGCCGCGCCTATGGCCCGACCCTGGGCAAGCGCATGATCCTGCCGATTGCGCGCCTGGTCTATCGCAGGATGCTGTCTGACCCCTCATGTGCCCATGTCGATTGCAGCTGTGTCTGGTGCCGTGACTGCGCGGGCCATGACGGCTGAACGGGGGCTGAACGGGGCACAATGGGCGCGCGCGCGGCACGCCACGCATCGTGACGGGCGCGCGCCCCATGGCAAGAGGCCGTGACAGACCGTGACGGGGGAACACGACGCGTGACCATGACGGGCGGCTACAACGCCTTGCGCGCCCTGAGCGCGGCCGAAATCGTACCGTCGTCCAGATAGTCCAGCTCGCCGCCGATGGGCACGCCCTGGGCCAGCGAGGTCACTTTCACGCCACCGTCCTGGAGCATGTCGGCGATGTAATGGGCGGTGGTCTGCCCGTCCACGGTGGCATTCAGCGCCAGGATGACCTCGGTTATGCCCTCATCCGCGATGCGCTGGCGCAACAGCGGCAGGCGCAACTCGTCCGGGCCGATATTGTCGAGCGCCGAAAGCACCCCCCCCAGCACGTGATAGCGCCCCTTGAACACGCCCGATCGTTCCATCGCCCACAGATCGGCGACATCCTCGACCACGCAGAGCTGGCCATTGGCGCGCTGATCGGCGCTGCAAATGGCACAGACCTCGTGGGTCGAGATATTGCCGCAACGCACACATTCGCGCGCGGTGTCGGCCACCTGCCGCATGGCATCGGCCAGCGGCCCCAGCAGCAGCGCGCGCTTGCGGATCATGTGCAGCACCGCGCGCCGGGCCGAGCGCGGCCCCAACCCCGGCAGGCGCGCCATCAGCGCGATCAGCTGTTCAATTTCGCTGTCCGGGCCAGTCACGATGATATGCTCACGATGATATGCTCACGACGAAATCCCCGCGCGCGCTCAGAACGGCATCTTCATGCCCGGCGGCAGGTTCAGCCCCTCGGTCAGGCGGGCCATTTCCGCCTGATGGGTTTCCTGTGCCTTGACCTGGGCATCGCGAATGGCGGCAACGATCAGATCCTCGAGGGCCTCCTTGTCGTCGGGGGTCAGCAGGGACGGGTCGATTTCCAGCGCCTTGAGTTCGCCCCTGGCGTTGGCGGTTGCCACCACCATGCCGGCGCCCGACTGGCCGACCACGTTGATATTGGCAAGATTTTCCTGAATCTCGGCCATCTTGCCCTGCATTTCCTGGGCCTGTTTCATCAGCTTGGCCATGTCGCCAAGCCCACCCAAACCTTTCAGCATGTCATGCTCCCAAATGGATATCTGTTTCAGTCGCTTTCGAACGGGTCCCAGTCATCGCCGGCTGCGTCGATGTCAAGGGGAACCACATTGTCGGCGCCCTCCTGCATATCGGGTTTCACCGCCAGGATTTCAGCCCCCGGAAAATGTTTCAGCACTTCCTGCACCATCGGATGCGCCCTGGCGCGCGCGTGCAGATCGTCGCGCGCGGCCTCGCGCAATTCGCGGATGGTGGGGCCGCCACCATCCGAGACAACCGACACGCCCCAGCGCACGCCCGTCCAGGATTGCAGTCGCGACGACAGCCGCGCCGCCAGATCGCGCGGGGTCCTTTCGGTCATCTCGAATTCGATCCGCCCCGGCGTGTATCTGGCCAGTTTCAGCGTATCCTCGACCTCGACCAGCAGCTGCATGTCGCGATTGGCGCGGATCAGTTCGACCACCGAATCGAATGTGGGAAAGCGGGCAAGCGCGGTTTCCGCCGCCGGTAGCGCGGCGGTCGTGCCGCCACCGGCCACGGCCGAAACCCCGCCCGATCGGGGGGCAGGTTGCGGGGCGGCGGCCATCTGCGCGCGCGCCGTCACACCGCCCCCGGTGCCGCCACCCGCCACGCCACCGCCGCCCCCCGGCCCGGCGGGCGGGGTGTTGTGCAGCTTGCGCACCAGATCCTCGGGGCTGGGCAGATCGGCGACATGGGTCAGCCGGATGATCGCCATTTCCGCCGCCATCATGGCGTTGGGGGCATGGGCCACCTCTTCCAGCGCCTTCAGCAGCATCTGCCACATCCGCGTCAGCGCCCGCATGGGCAGACGTTCGGCCAGGTCGCGGCCGCGGGCGCGTTCCTCGGGGCTGACGGTGGGATCCTCGGCCGCCTCGGGGGTGATCTTGATGACCGAGGTCCAATGCGTCACCTCGGCAAGGTCGCGCAGCACCGCCATCGGGTCGGCGCCATCGGCATACTGGCCGGAAAGCTCCTGCAAGGCAGCTGCCGCATCGCCCCGCATCACCAGTTCAAACAGATCCAGAACGCGCCCCCGGTCGGCCAGCCCCAGCATGGCGCGCACCTGCTCGGCCGAGGTCTCGCCCGCGCCATGGGCGATGGCCTGATCCATCAGCGACAGCGCATCGCGCACCGAGCCCTCGGCCGCGCGCGTGATCAGGGCCAGGGCATCGTCGCTGATCTGCGCGGCTTCGCGTTCGGCAATGCCGCGCAGATGGGCGATCATCACCTCGGGCTCGATCCGGCGCAGGTCGAA
>CAZWXK010000077.1:0-8658 GCA_964637875.1 uncultured Rhodobacter sp. | reverse complement strand
CTCAGATGGCGTGCGCACACCCAGCCCGGTACGGCGACTGAGGCTGACGCAGGAAAGTATCATCGTCACCATAACGGTTGTGATGTTTGGTGCGTTTGCCGTGTTTCTGCCCGGTTTTCTGTCGGTCGGAAATCTGCTCACGTTGCTGAGGAGCGTTTCGGTTCTGGGGATACTGAGCGTCGGCATGGGTGTTGTCGTCATAAGTCGCGGAATTGACCTGTCGATGATTGCAACGCTTGCCATGGGCACCGCGGTCGCAGTCGTCCTGTCGCAGCCAAATCCGTATTTTCCGCAGGGACTGCCATTCTGGCAGGGGGCGCTGCTGGGCCTTCTGTTCGTTCTGATTGTCGCATCTGCAACCGGCCTGATCATTGCCTATGCCGACCTGCCCGCCATATTCGCCACGCTCGCCATGGGTTACGTGATCTACGGGCTGGGCCGGTCGCTTTTCCTGTCTGGCGAGGCGAATTATCTTCCGGATGATGCCGGTTGGGTGGTCTATCTCGGGCGCGGGCTGTTCCACGGTATCCCGGTATCGATCCTGTGTTTCATCGCCGTTCTGGTCGTGACGGAAATCATTCTGCGCAAGACGGCGTTCGGCCTGTTCGTCTATGCCATGGGCGACAATCCGGTTGCAGCACGCTCGGCCGGGGTGCCTGTGCGGCCAATCACCGTCGTCATCTATGTCTTTGCAGGGCTGGTGGCCTATTTTGCCGGGCTTCTTACGGCGGGCGCCGTCAACAACATAAATACCCGCATCTTCAATTCGACGCTGATCTATGACGTGCTGATGGTCGTGGTCGTCGGAGGTATCGGCCTGTCGGGCGGCAAGGGAAGCATGAAGAATGTGGTTTTCGGCACCCTGCTGATCGGCACCCTGCTGAATGGCATGATCATCATGAATGTATCGTACATCCAGCAGAACCTGATCAAGGGCGTCATATTGCTGGTCGCGATACTGGCCGACACGATCTTCAATCCGAGGGACGAGCAGACGAGCCAGCAGGGGGATATCTGACCCCGTGCACAACACCATCCATTTCAACCCCGGGAGGAAACAATGAAACAGATGATCAAGGTGATTGCGACTGCGGCGCTGGCGCTAGCGGTTCCGCTGGCTGGCGGGGCGCAGACCGGAAAAATGGGAATTGACGATCCCCAGCGGGCGGCTGTCTATGATGCCCTCAAGGGCAAGAAGGTGGTTTTCGTCCCGGTCGCACTGGGGTTCGACCTGTCTGACGGCTGGTATGCCGGCATGAAAAGCCAGCTTGAACCCCTCGGGATTTCGGTCGATGTGCGTGACCCGAACTGGAGCGCCGATGCCGGTGCGCGGGCCATCGCCTCGTTGATTGCGGAAAGGCCCGACGTGATCGTGGCCCACAACCCGGATGTCCAGACCTACGCCAAGCTGCTGCGCAAGGCTGAAAAACGCGGTATTCACGTGGTGCAGATCAACATGAAATCCGCCTATGCGACCGATGCCTTCATCGGTGCCGATTACGTCGATATCGGTCGAAGGGCAGCGCAGGCGGTGGTTGAACGCTGCGGCGCCGGAACGTCGGGCAAGGTCGCCATTGTCCAAGGCGTCGTGACCGCTGCCGCCAGCGCCTATCAGCTGCGTGGCATATCGGATGTGCTGAGCAAGCATCCGGAAATCAAGATCGTTTCCAACCAGGCCGCCGATTGGGACGCGACCAAGGCCCGCGCCATCACCGAAACCACACTGCAGCAAAACCCCGACCTTTGCGGGATCATCGGGTTCTGGGATGGCATGGATGTGGGAACCGGGGCTGCAGTCAAGCAGGCAGGCAAGGCGGATTCGGTTTTCGTGGTCACCTCCGGTGGCGGCGGGAAGGCTGGTTGTGACAATCTGCGCCAGGGCGTTTTCGATCTCGATATCAGCTATGACGTACCCGGCCAGGCGCGCGACCTTTCCAATGCGATCGAGAGCATCCTGCAGTCCGGTTTCAAGCCGGGCGCCTACAAATACACGCTGTATACGCCGCTGCAGATGCTCACGCGTGACAACCTGGAGAAATACAGAACCTTCGGGGCCTGCTGGACGGTGGACGACCTCAAGTCGAGATAATCGCCACTCCAGATCATGGCGGCGCTTTTCTGGCGCCGCCCTCAACCCGTATCCCGCGCCCGAGGTCAACCGTGTTCAGAACCGATCTCTACCGAAAATGGCGATACCGCCTGATACCCGATCATGTGCTGGGAGAGATCCTTTCAAAGCGCTGGATCGACAATGCCATCCCTTTCTCTGTTCTGACCGTTCTCGTCGTCAGCCTGTATTTCGGCCTTCCGGGCTTCTTCGGGGCGTATGCGGTCGGCGAATACAGCCGCCAGTTTGCCGAGCTGGGCCTTGTCACGCTGGCCATGACCATCGTCATGCTGGGCGGCGGGATCGATCTATCGGTAGGCTCGATCTTTGCAATCGCGAATTTCGTGGCCCTTTACAGCGTGCATGTGCTGTCACTCGATCCGCTGGTTGCCCTGGTTGTGACGCTTGCCGCGGGCATCGGCTGTGGCGCGCTGAACGGGGTATTGATCGGCTATTTCAAGATGCGGGCATTTCTGACGACGCTGGTGACGCTGATCATCTTTCGCGCCGTGGTGGACATGCTCCTGTTGCGCTACTCGCTGGAGATTTCGTCGGTCTTTCCCGATTCCGAACTCTGGGCACAAATCGGTGACGGCGCCCTGTTCGACGCTGTACCTTATACCTTTCTCATTGCCGCAACGATTTTCGTTGTCGCGCATGTCGTCATCAGCAGGATGCGCCCGGGCTGGCACCTGATGGCAGTCGGAGGATCGCGGCGGTCGGCATACAACGCGGGGATCAAGGTCAGGCGAACGGTCTTTTTTACCTATGTTGCCAGTGGAGGGCTGAGCGCGATGGCCGCCTACATGTATGCGGCCCGCCTTGCCAGTACCGGCGCCGAGACCGGAAAGGGAATGGAGCTGGTCGTGCTGACGGCAGCGATTCTGGGCGGCACCAGCCTGGGGGGTGGGCGTGGTTCGGTGGCCAAGGCCGTGTTCGGCGCGCTTATCGTGCTGCTGCTGTCAAATGCCCTTGTACAGTTTGGCATTCAGGGCGGTGCAACGGCGCTGATCTTTGGGTTGATCCTGCTGGCCTCGGTCATCATCGAGGTCCGCTGGAGCAAGAACCGCGGCAAGATACTGAACAAGGTATATGTGTCGCCGACCTATGCGCGCCTGCCGGATTCCCCCCCGACCGAGGCCGACAGCGGTTCGCCCTATGCAGTCAACGACAAGTTGCGCCGTGTCGATGTGATCGGGCTGGGCCAGATCGAGGGCCCCGAGGATGTGATACTCGACTCCGATGGAAACCTGTATTGCGGTACGCGGCACGGAGACATCATCCGGTTCTTTGGCCCGGATCATACCCGTCACGAGGTATTCGCGCATACCGGGGGCCACCCGTTGGGGATGGCATTCGACCGGGACGGGAACCTTGTCAGCTGCGTCAGCGGCATGGGGGTCTACAAGGTTGATCCCGCCGGAAATGTCAGCAAGGTGACCGATCAGACCAATCGATCGTGGACATCGATCATCGACGACTCGCGACTCAGCCTTGCGGATGATCTGGATATCGCACCGGACGGCCGGATCTTTTTTTCCGAGGCGACCAAACGCTTTGATCTGGAGACATGGCCCGTGGATGTGATCGAAAGCCGTGGCAACGGCCGGATCGTCTGCTGGCACCCGGACAGTGGCAAGACAAGAACGGTTCTTCCCAGGCTGCGCTTTCCCAACGGTATCTGCATCGCGCTGGATGGCCAGTCACTGTTTTTTGCCGAAACATGGGCCTGTCGCATATCGCGCTACTGGTTCGACGGGCCAAAGGCAGGCAGGGTCGAGATACTGATCGACAACCTGCCCGGCTATCCCGACAATATCAATCGTGCATCCGACGGAAACTATTGGCTGGCCCTGGTGGGAATGCGCGGCCCCGCGATCGACCTGGCCCTGCAGATGCCCGATTTTCGCAAGCGCATGTCTCAGAGGGTGGCGTCGTCAAACTGGCTGTTCCCGAATATCAACACCGGATGCGTGGTAAAGTTCAATGAACAAGGTGAAATCCTGGATGCGCTGTGGGATCTCGGGGGGGTCAACCATCCGATGGTGACATCAATGCGCGAACACCAGGGGTACCTGTATCTTGGTGGCATCTACAACAACCGGATCGGCAAGTACAAGATCCCGGGTGCCGATCCCGACTGGCAGGGGGTGGCAACCTATTGGGGCCCCGACTGGAGGGCGGGGAAATGATGGCTGCGCTGCGACAAAAAATCGACCGTTTCTTTGGGCGCGGAGACGCCAGCGTTTTCGTCCCCGTCATGGACGGTGCGCTGAAGCCCAATGAAACGCTCGATATGTTGGAGCCCGTGTTCAAGGTCGAGGGCGTCGACAATTTGATATCATCCAGCGGTCGTCTCATGGCGAGTGGTGGCAGTACCCTCCTTCATCTCGACGATTCCGGCGGACCCTGTCCGATCCAACAGTTTTCCGATCCGATTTCGGCGCTTGCTGCAGACAGCTCAGGGCGCATTGCGGTCGGCCTGGCCTCGGGACGGGTGGCGGTGATCGAGCCGGATCAGCCACAACCTGTGGCCGAGATTTCCATCCCGTGCCCCACAGCTCTGTTGTTTGACGAAGGGGACTTGTGGATCGCAAGCGGATCGCAGACAAACGGGCCCGAGGAATGGCAGCGCGACCTCATGACCCTTGGCCGGAGCGGTGCGATTCATCGCTGGGACACAAGGGCTGACACGACAGCCGAGATCGCCCGTGGGCTTGCATGGCCATATGGCCTGGCAAGGATGGCCGACGGGTCGATCCTGGTTTCCGAAAGCTGGCGACATCGTCTGGTTCGTCTGGCCCCCGACAGACGGCAAGGCCGCCCGGAAGAAACCCCCCTTTCCGGGCTGCCCGGCTATCCTGCAAGGATCGTTCCCGACGGCGAGGGCGGATTCTGGCTGGCCATCTTTGCCCCGCGCAATCAATTGATCGAATTCGTTCTGCGTGAAACGGAATATCGCCAGCGCATGATTGCATCAATGAAGCCGGACTTCTGGATTGCCCCCTGCCTGCGTTCGGGCAGCGATTTTCGCGAACCTCTCCAGGGCGGCGGGGTCAAGCAGATGGGGGTACTCAAACCCTGGGCACCAACGCGATCCTACGGCCTGGTGGTGCATCTGGACAGACATCTTGAACCGACGGCCAGCCTGCACAGCCGGGCCAATGGCCATGTGCATGGTGTTACCAGCATGGCGCTGCACGGACGTAATGGCACCCCGCACCTGTGGATCGGGGCAAAAGGCGACGGGGTGGTGGTTGTCCTGCCCGAGAAAGGAGTCCTCGATGACTGACGCTCCTATTGTCGAAATCCGCAAGGGCATGAAGGATTTTCACGGCGCGGTCGCCATTTCGGATATCGATTTCGCGCTGGCCCAAGGCGAGATACATGCGCTGGTCGGCGAAAATGGCGCCGGCAAGTCAACGCTGACAAAGGTGATCGCGGGCGTCCACCGCCTGTCATCGGGCAAGCTGTATCTTGACGGGCACGAGGTCGTTTTCGATTCCCCCGCCGACGCGTTGGCCAGGGGATTGGCGATGGTCTATCAGGAAAACAGCATGGTGCCCGCCATGTCGGTAGCCCAGAATATCTATCTGGGTGACGAGAAGATGTTCAATGGCCTGCGCCGACTGAACATCGCCGCGCAGCAGTTTCTTCAGAAGATGAATTTCACCGTCAACCCGACCCAGAACGTCGCCGAGCTGGGTGCGGCCAAGCGGCAGATGGTCGAAATCGCGCGCGCGGTTCATCACAATGCCCGGGTGATCATTTTCGACGAACCCACGGCCTCGTTGACGCCCGAGGAAAAGCACCACTTCTTTGGCCTTCTCCGACGCCTCAGGGGGGAAGGGGTCTCGATCATCTTCATCTCGCATGCCCTTGAGGAGGCTCTGGAAATTTCCGACCGTATCACCGTCATGCGCGATGGCCGGATCGTCGATTCCGGCCCTGCTGCGGAATTTGATCGCGCGCGTATCGTGCGCGGCATGATCGGCCGCGATCTGAGCAATTCGGCCTATGCCGATCTGCACGAGCGCGACATCCGTCAGCGCAAGGCGGGGCGGCGCGTGCTGAGTGTCGAAAACATTTCCATGGGCGCGATGGTCAGAAACGCGTCGTTTTCGGTCTTTGCCGGGCAGATTACCGGTGTGTTCGGTCTGATCGGCTCGGGTCGGACCGAAATGATGAAGATCGTGGCAGGCATCTACAAGCGCAACACGTTCCATGGGGGAAATATCGTTCTCGAGGGCCGGCGGGTCAGATACCGCGTTCCCAGCCCTGCCGTAGCCGACGGGATCATCTATGTGACCGAAGACCGCAAGACCGAGGGCATCTTTGAGAACATGACCATCCAGGAAAACATCCAGGTGGGCGATACCGTTGCCACCGGACATCCCTGGAATGTCATCAGCACGAAACAGGCGCGGGAACTGGCACGGTACTGGATCGACAGGTTGAAGATCCGCGCAATCAGTTCGAACGCCAGGGTGATCGAGCTGTCCGGCGGAAATCAGCAGAAGGTGGTGATTGCCAAGGCGTTGACCAAAAAGCCCAGGATCGTGATTTTCGACGAACCGACACGCGGTGTCGACGTGGGCGCGATCCAGGAAATTCACCAGTTCATCGAAGAGCTGGCCGACGAGGGCATCGCGGTTGTCGTCGTTTCCTCCTACCTGCCCGAAATCATGGTTCTTTCCGACCGCATCCTTGTGGCGCGGCAGGGCCAGATCGTCGAGGAATTCTCGGCACACGAGGCGGACGAGGAAAAGATCATGTTTGCCGCTGTGCATTGATGGTGTTGCAAGGAGGGGGCGAAAGGTGGCTGGTGCTGGACAGACCATGAGGGAAATCCACCGCGAAACGCATTTCGGCGATCGCGACATTCTTTGCTATCGGGATCGTCCGCCCGACATGCGTGCCATGTTCGACCACGCGGTTTCGCGGGCACCCGATCGGGTGGCCATACATGATCCCTCTGGCGCCATGACCTATGCCGATCTCGATCGATCTGCCGCAAGCCTTGCCGCCGGGCTGCGAAAACTGGGTCTGTGCGCGGGCGATCGTCTTGCCCTGAATACGGCCAACAAGGCGGCCTTTGTGGTGGCGGTCATTGCATGTTTCAAGGCAGGTTTCATCGCCATGCCCGTCGGCCACCGCCATCGCAGGGCCGAACTTGCGGCGCTTTATGACGATGCCGGCGTGCGCGCGGTGCTTTTCGACGATGTGACGTCCGACCAGCAGCCCGCCGCGGGCCAAGTTGCATCCCTCGAATTCCTGATCGGGGCGGGCGCCACCCGCAAGGATGCAAAAGCCTTTGACGAAGTGATTGCCGCGGGCCGGGGTCGCGTCCTGGATCAGCCCCCGATCGACGAGGAATCCTGCGCGGTCCTTCTCTATACCTCGGGAACGACGGGCAGGCCGAAGGGCGCAAAGCTGTGCCATCTGGGGATGGTTCACTCGGTTATCCATTTTCAGCGTTGCCTTGGCCTTGAGGATGGGGAATGCACGGTTCTGGCGGTTCCCTGTACACATGTCACGGGGCTGATCGCACAGATCATGACCATGATCGGGTGCGCGGGTACAACCGTGATGATGCCCGAGTTTGATGCCCACAAGTTCGTTTCGCTCGCCCGGCGGCATGAAATGACCTACACCGTTCTGGTTCCGGCCATGTACGCGTTGCTGTTGCATCGTCGGGCGCTTGCCCCGGAGGGGCTGGAAAACTGGCGCATCGGCGCGTTTGGCGGCGCCCCCATGCCCGATGCCGTGCGCGAGGGTCTGGCACAGGTTTTACCTCATCTCGGCCTCCACAACGCTTATGGCGCAACCGAAACGACATCGCCGACCACCATCGTTCCCCTGGGCGACATGAATGCCGGCGACAGCGTTGGCAAGGTCGTGCCCTGTGGCGAAATCCGGATCGTGGACGAATCGGGCGTGGATCTGCCGGATGGCCGTGAAGGCGAGCTGTTGATCAAGGGGGCCATGGTGGTTCCGGGATACTGGAACAATCCCGAGGCCGACGCCGCATCCTTCGATAACGGTTTCTGGAAATCGGGAGACATTGCCACCCGCGATGCACAGGGCCATATCCGCATTCTTGACCGCAAGAAGGACATGATAAATCGCGGCGGCTACAAGATTTTCAGCGTCGAGATCGAAAACCTGCTGATGCAGCTCGACGGCGTGGAAGAGGCCGCCCTGGTTCCGTATCCCTGCCCCATTCTGGGGGAACGGTCGCATGCCTTTGTGGTGACACATGATGCGTCGCTTGGCGCGAGTGACCTGCGGGCATTCCTTGCCGAGCGTGTTGCCGATTACAAGATACCCGATCGTTTCACCATCAGCGCCGATCCCCTGCCACGAAACGTCAACGGCAAGATCATCAAGGCGGTGCTGCGAAAACATGCGGCAAGGGCGGCCGAAGGTGAAAGACAGGAACAGTGATCGGCATTGTGTGCCGGGCTTTGAAACCAATGATGCGTGCAACCACCGAAGGAACGACAAGATGGATTTCGACCATTCCGAGCGCTGCAAGGAGCTTCAGGCGA
>CAZWXK010000076.1:5812-9331 GCA_964637875.1 uncultured Rhodobacter sp. | reverse complement strand
ATCGCGCGCATGAGCCGCGACATGCATGGCGGCAACGGCATTTCCGAAGAATTCCAGGTGATGCGCCACATGTGCAACCTGGAAACCGTCAACACCTATGAGGGCGCCCATGACGTGCATGCGCTGATCCTGGGGCGCGCGCAGACGGGCATTCAGGCGTTTTTCTGAGACGGCTTCTTCTTTGCAGAAATACGCTCGGGGGTGCGGGGGCAGACAGCCCCCGCCTGTGCTGTCGGAACCGCCGGGAGCCTCCGGCGGGCGTATTTGGGCAAAGAAGAAACCGGGTACTCAGCGCAACAAGCGTGCCTCGACGCGCTGGCGGGCGAGGGCGCTGTCGCGGTCGTTCACGCCCAGCAGGCTGACGACCAGGCGCATGAGGCCGTTTTCCTCGGCATCGCGGCTGCCATCGGCAAGTGCGACCTGCCACAATGCCTCGACCACATCGGCGCGGTGGTCATAGGGCACCGAATCCTTGATCGCGCGGGTAAAGCGCACCGTGTCGGGGGCCTGTAATTCGACCTCTTCGGCCTGCGTGCGCAGCTCCTCGGCAGCGTCATGGTCCAGGCCGTAGCGTTCCATCAGGATGCGGGTGATCTCGGCGGCCTCGGTCAGGTCATACTGGTTGTCGGCGCGCGCAAGCCGCACCATCAGCGCCGACAGCGCGAGGCGTGCGTCGATCTCGTTCAGGGGCTGGGGAAGGGGCGCCATGAGGCGTTTGAGCAGGTCGAGCATGTCAGTCGTCCCATCCCTCGACAATGGCGAGATTGGCCTGCGAACAGTGCAGACGCAGCCGCAGGGCCTGTTGATATTCGGGCGAGTTGTAGCAGGCCAGCGCGGTTTCGTAATCCTTGAATTCCAGCACCACGATGCGGGATCGCATTTCGCCCTCGACCACGGTCGATCTGCCGCCGCGCACCAGAAAGCGGGCGCCGTATTTTTCAAAGGCGACCGCATTGGCGGCGACATATTTGGCATAGTCCTCGGGGCTGTCCACATCGACATTGGCAACCCAGTATCCCTTGGGCATGTCGTCCTCCTGCGTCGGTCATGTCGCAAATCGTTCTATGCCCCGTGAAGGGGGAATTCAAACGAAACAATCGTGATCGGGGCAGGCTCAGACCAGGCGCGACTGTTCGACTGCCGCGCGGATGAAATCGGCAAAGAGCGGGTGTGGCGCGAAGGGTTTCGATTTCAGCTCGGGGTGGAACTGCACGCCGATATACCAGGGATGATCGGTCAGCTCGACAATTTCGGGCAGCTTGCCGTCAGGCGACATGCCGGAAAAGATCAGCCCCTGTTCTTCCAGCGGTTCGCGATAGCCGAGATCCACCTCGTAGCGGTGGCGGTGGCGTTCGGAAATCTGTGTGGTGCCATAGATGGCGGCGACCTTGCTGCCCTCTTTCAGGATGGCGTCATAGGCGCCCAGGCGCATGGTGCCGCCCTTGTCGTCGCCGGCCTCGCGCTGGATGGTTCGGTTGCCCTCGACCCATTCCTTGAGGTGATAGACCACGGGGGTAAAGCGTTTCTTGCCGGCCTCGTGATCGAATTCCTCGCTGCCCGCATCTGCCACCTTGGCCAGGTTGCGCGCGGCCTCGATCACCGCCATCTGCATGCCCAGGCAGATGCCGAAATAGGGGACGCGATGTTCGCGGGCGAACTGGGCGGCGCGGATCTTGCCCTCGGTGCCGCGTTCGCCAAATCCACCGGGGACAAGGATTGCGTCGAATTTTTCCAGATGCGGGGCGGGGTCTTCGCGCTCGAAAATTTCGCTGTCGATCCACTCGGCCCTGACGCGCACGCGGTTGTGCATGCCGCCATGGGTCAGCGCCTCGGCGATGGATTTGTAGGCATCTTCCAGCTGGGTGTATTTGCCGACGATGGCCACGCGGACCTCGCCCTCGGGGTTGTAGATGCGGTCTGCCACGTCCTCCCATTTTTCCAGCTTGGGTTGCGGCGCGGGGGTGATGCCGAAGGCGTCGAGCACGGCGCGGTCAAGCCCCACCTGATGATAGACCAGCGGCGCCTCGTAAATGGATTTCAGGTCCAGCGCCGGGATAACGGCCTCGGGGCGGACATTGCAGAACAGGGCCAGCTTGGCGCGTTCCTTTTCGGGGATGGGGCGTTCGGATCGGCACAGCAGGATGTCGGGCGCCAGCCCGATCGAGCGCAGTTCCTTGACCGAATGCTGGGTCGGTTTCGTTTTCAGTTCGCCCGAGGCCTTGAGATAGGGCAGCAGCGTCAGATGCACGAAAATGCACTGGCCGCGGGGCTTTTCCTGGGCAAACTGGCGGATGGCCTCGAAAAAGGGCAGGCCCTCGATGTCGCCCACGGTGCCGCCGATTTCGCACAGCATGAAATCGGTCTCGTCGGCGCCGATGTCGATCCAGTCCTTGATCTCGTTGGTGACATGCGGAATGACCTGGATCGTCTTGCCCAGATAGTCGCCCCGGCGTTCCTTTTCCAGCACGTTGGAATAGATTCGGCCCGAGCTGACGCTGTCGGTCCGGCGGGCGGCAACGCCGGTAAAGCGTTCGTAATGGCCGAGATCGAGATCTGTTTCCGCGCCATCATCGGTGACGAAGACCTCGCCATGTTCGAACGGGCTCATCGTGCCGGGATCGACGTTCAGATAGGGGTCGAGCTTGCGCAGCCTGACCGAGAATCCGCGTGCCTGCAGCAGCGCGCCCAGCGCGGCCGAGGCCAGCCCCTTGCCGAGCGATGACACAACACCGCCCGTGATGAAGATGAAACGCGCCATTGGTCGCGGAAACCCCCGTGAAATCAGTCGGTTATGGGATAAATCCCGTGTGATTTATCCATCCATCACGGGATTAAAGATATATCGGATTCGCCCCGGTTTGGCAAGCCGCGCCCCGCAACATCCTGTGGGAAATACGGATGTTTTCCGCAAGGGCTTGTGTTGATTGGGTTATTGCCGGGGCTTGGGCGGTGTTGCCGGTGCGTCGCCGGCTGCGGGCGGCAGGAGGTTGCCTCCGGCCGGAGCCGGGACCGGAGCCGGAGCCGGGACTGGCGGCGGGGTCGGTGCGCCCGAGGTTGTTCCGGTGGTCGTTCCTGTCGCGGGGGCGGGGGCCGTTGTTGCCGGGGCCTCGGTTCCGAGGCGCTCGATCACCGAGTTGCCGGCGGCGTTCTTGGCGGCAAGGATGGTCAGGGCGATCGAGGTTATGATGAATCCGATGGCCAGTATCCAGGTCACCTTGACCAGGGCATTCGCCGCCGAACGGCCGGTCATGACACCGCCGCCACCGCCGATTCCCAGGCCGCCCCCTTCGGAGCGCTGCAAAAGAACGACACCGATCAGGCAGACAGCCAGAATCAGGTGAATGACCAGAATGATGTTTGCCATGTATATGCGTCCCCGGCGACCGGATTTGGATGTGCTGGCGCTGTCTAATTCATGTCGCGCGCCTTGTCGATGGTCTATTTATGCCGCCTGTGCCCATGGCGCAAGGGCGCGGCGGCGGTCGCGGCGTTGCGCCGGGGGTGCCCGTGTCATGCCCG
>CAZWXK010000076.1:2824-5712 GCA_964637875.1 uncultured Rhodobacter sp. | reverse complement strand
GCGGTATTGTTCCTGATCGTTCCTGTCTCAGTCGTCGCCGTCATCGACGTCGAACTGGCCGGCAAGAAAGCGGCGGACATGGCTCCAGGAGAGGCCGATACCCAGCACGAAGGACAGGCCGAACAGCGATATCCACACCTTCAGGTCGGGGCTGTCCAGGGTCATGAAGCCCTGGTCGATCAGCACCCAGACCGCGGCCGCCACGATGGCCCCGACCAGCCCCATGCCGAACAGCCCGATCGAGCGCAGCGTTGCCCGCAGATAGATGATGTAGCCGGTCAGCAGCAGAAGGCCCAGCAGCACCGCAACCGCGGTGTCGACCATGTAGTTCCGGCCGGCCCAGGTAACGTAATTCCATTGCGTGGGATTGTAGGTGGCGGTGAGCAGCGCGAATGCCAGAAGCCAGCGGATCAGGAAACCGTTCATCGTTGAAAATCCGGGAGCATGAATGTCAGCATGAATGTCTGGGTCGGTGGATGGGCCGGTATCCGGGCCGATGTCCGGACAGGTGTCGATTACCGTTTACTGTCAGAACCTTTCGGTCCTGTCCAGCCCCGCGACGTTTTTGGTGTTTCGCCGCGGCGCATGCGGGGCTATAGGGGGGCGGTAGTTTTCGCGACTGACAGGAAGGATCGATCGGACATGGCCAATGTGGTTGTCGTCGGTGCCCAGTGGGGCGACGAGGGAAAGGGCAAGATCGTTGACTGGCTGTCCGAGCGTGCCGATGTGATCGTGCGTTTTCAGGGCGGCCACAATGCCGGTCACACGCTGGTGATCGATGGCGCGGTCTTCAAGCTGAGCATCCTGCCCTCGGGCATCGTGCGCGGCGGCAAGCTGAGCGTCATCGGCAATGGCGTCGTTCTGGACCCCTGGCATCTGGTGGACGAGATCGCCAAGCTGGAAAGCCAGGGTATTTCGATATCGCCCGACAACCTGATGATCGCCGAGAATGCCCCCCTGATCCTGCCGCTCCATGGCGAGCTGGACCGTGCCCGCGAGGCCCAGAATACCACCGCGCGCATCGGCACCACCGGGCGTGGCATCGGCCCGGCCTATGAAGACAAGGTCGGGCGCCGGGCAATACGGGTGGCCGATCTGGCTGACGCGGCAACGCTGGAAACAAGGGTTGCGCGCCTGCTGGTGCATCACGATGCGCTGCGCCGCGGGCTGGGGCTGCCCGCAATCGACCGCGCGGCACTGCTGGCACGGCTGAACGAGATCGCGCCGAAAATCCTGCCCTATGCGGCGCCGGTCTGGAAGGTTCTGAACGAAAAGAGGAAATCCGGCCGGCGCATCCTGTTCGAAGGCGCCCAGGGCGCGCTGCTTGATATCGATTTCGGCACCTATCCGTTTGTTACCTCGTCCAACGTGATCGCGGGGCAGGCCGCCACCGGCAGCGGCATCGGCCCCGGTTCGATCGATTTCGTGCTGGGGATCGTCAAGGCCTATACCACCCGCGTCGGCGAAGGCCCGTTCCCGGCCGAACTGCATGACGAGAACGGCCAGCGCCTGGGCGAGCGGGGCCATGAATTCGGCACCGTCACCGGGCGACAGCGCCGCTGCGGCTGGTTCGACGCGGTTCTGGTGCGCCAGACCTGCGCCACCAGCGGCGTCAACGGCATTGCGCTGACCAAGCTGGACGTGCTGGACGGGTTTGACGAACTCAGGATCTGTGTCGGCTATGATCTGGATGGCGCGCGCCTTGACCACCTGCCCACCGCGGCCGATCAGCAGGCCCGCTGCACACCGATCTGGGAAACCATGCCGGGATGGCGCGAATCCACCGAGGGCGCGCGCTCATGGGCCGATCTGCCGGCCGAGGCGATCAAATATGTGCGCCGCATCGAAGAGCTGATCGACTGCCCGGTCGCCCTGCTTTCCACCAGCCCGGAGCGGGAGGACACAATTCTTGTGACCGACCCGTTTGCCGACTGATGGCGCTGTCCTACAAGGCACGCCGGCGCTGGTCGCTGGTGATCCTGCTGGTCGGGCTGCCCGCCTATGTGGTGGCGGCGGTCACGGTGGTGGACTGGTTCGATCGTCCGCCCTTTCTGGTCGAGCTGACGGTCTATGTGGTGCTGGGCATCGTCTGGGCGCTGCCGTTCAGGTTCGTCTTTCGCGGAATCGGGCAGGCCGATCCCGATGCTTCGGGCGATGATCTGCGCGATGATTTGCGCGGCGGGGCGCGCGCTGCCGCCCTGCGGGAAAAGGCCCGGGAAAAGGGCAGACGACCTGCGGCGAAGGAACCGTCCGAAAACGAATGATCCCTTCGCCACGCCCCTGGAGGGGGGTCGTCAGTCGTTATAGCGGGAGGCGATCGAAAACCGCGACGCCTGCGAGATGCCGAACTGGCCGTCCTGCACGCGCAGCACCTTGCCCTCGCGCAGGAGCTTGCCAAAGGCCCTGAGCCCGGCCTCCTTGGAATAGGAGCCGCCGTGATTGAGGCGCGCGACCTTGGCCATCACCTGAGCGCGCGAGAAATGGCGCCTGCCCTCGACGATGGCGACATAGGCGGCGGCGGCTTCCAGCAGGTCGGTCAGTTCGAACGCACCGATGCGCTCGGCAAAATCGGCAAAGCTGGTGGCATCCGAAAAGGCATCGGCGGGGATGGCGCGGATTTCGTCCCCGTCGCGTTTGTCGGCGTCATCGGTGGCCGCGTTGTCCGGCGCGGGCTTGAGCGCAAGATTGCCGTCGGTTTCGGCCATGTCCGGGCTGGCGGCCGGAATCTCGGTCTCGTCATAGGGCTCGGGGGCGGCGTCGATGCGTTGTTCGGAAACCAGGATCAGCGGCGGCTGGGCCTTTTGGGCGGGGCTGCCGGCGGCTGCGTGGGTGCCCGTCTGGACCCGGCGCAGGTCGTCGCGATACGAGGCCAGATCGGCGGCCTGATC
>CAZWXK010000076.1:1431-2724 GCA_964637875.1 uncultured Rhodobacter sp. | reverse complement strand
GATCGGCGGCCTGATCCCGGGAGTCATTGGCGTTGACGTCCTGGCTGGCGTGCAGACGCTCGGCCTCGGTTGCGGCAACCGCCGCCTTGAGCTGATCCAGCGCATTCAGCCGGCGTTTCTGGTCGGGCTGATCCATGATCGACTGGGTGGTTTCCAGCAGCCGGTCGAGCGCCTCGTCCTGGGTTGCAGGGCTGGATTTCAGCAGGCGCGCGGCACGCGCCCGTCGCTGGGCAGCGTCGCTTTCGGCGCCATGCGGAGCATCATTGCCGTCGGCCGCATCCCCGGCGATCCGGTCGGCTGGCTCGGGCCCGGATTCGGAACCGGATTCGGAACTGGGTTCGGGGGCGGTCTCTGGGGCGGCCTCGGGGGCAGCCTCGGGGGCGGGTTCGGCGGAAAAGTCGCCGTTGAGGAATTGTTCCAGCGCCGCGTCCTGCTCGGGAGGGAGGGCGTCCCCCTGTGGTGCCGGGGCCTCGGCGGCTGGCCGATCGGCTGCTTCGGCTTCGGCTGATTCAGCCTGGCTGTCGGCGCCCTCGGCCGGGATAAAGATGTTCTGCTCGCCCGGGTCCCGCGCGGATTCGGTTTCGGGTTCGATGGGCGTCGCCATCGCGTCGGGGGTCAGCACCAGCGGGCTGTCATCGCGGGGCGCGGTGTCTGGTTCCGGTTCAGAGTCTGGTTCCGGGTGGGCCGCGACCTCGGGTGTCGCTTCCGGTTCCGTTTCGGGATCCTGTTCCGGGGCTTGCGCGCGGGCTTCGGCGGAAAGGGCGGTCGCGGGTTCCTCGGCCGTCCCGGCGGGGGCCTGCGTGTCGCCGTCGCCCATGGCCTCGTCGGCCGTGTCCTCGTCGCGGGCGATGCTGCTTTCGGCGCGGCGGATGTTGCGGCGGATGGCGGCAAGGGCCTCGGCCACGGATTTCTGGGTGGCGGTCATGTGGCGCGCGCTTGCCGAGGCAGCGGCAGCGGCGGCATCGGCCGCATGCATCGGGTCGTCATCGGCGGTCGCGCCGGTTGCGGCGATCTCGTCCCCCGTTTCGTCCCCTTCTGCTTCTGCGTCCGCGGGTTCGGCCCCAGCGGTGTTCGCGGCGGTGTCCTCGGGGGTGTCCTCGGGCGCTGCGGGGGGCTCGGGCGCCTCGATTTCGGTGTCTGCCTGGGCGGCGCGGCGGGTATGGAAAACGGCCATTGTCGCGGTGGCCGTCGCGTCGGGCGCGCTACCCTCGTCGGGCGCGGCAGTGATGTCTGGTGCCGGCTCGGGCTCGGGCGCGTCTGCTGCCGGCGCGTCGTCCGCGGCCAACCCCTGGG
>CAZWXK010000076.1:0-1331 GCA_964637875.1 uncultured Rhodobacter sp. | reverse complement strand
GCCGCCGGTGCGGGCTCGGGGGCGTTGGGGGCAGGGCTGTTGTCAGGAGTTGCGATGATTTCGTCCGCCGGGGCGGGGGCGGTTTCGAGGGCGGTTTCGGTGGCCGTTTCCTCGACGCCCGATCCGACGCTCGCCGATCCTGCGCCCTCCGGTTCGACGACTGTCGATTCAACAGGCGATTCAACGGGGCGCAGGGTCACGCCGTTTTCGTCGATCCTGGCCTCGACACCGCCGGGGGCATTGCGCCGGGCGATGGTCTTGAGAACTTCGGTATCGGGGGTTTGCGGCACGGCGCCGAAATAGCGATCCTCGGCGGCCAGCTTGCGAAAATACTCGGCCACCATCTGGAGCGTGGTAAAGGGGTCGTCAAAACCCTCGAGGGTACAGGAAAACGTTCCGTAGGTTACGGTCAGGATTTTGTTCGAGATCACCATAAATCACCAACTTTCTCCCCCGACCTCGAAGGTAAATTACCACGGGTTTGCGGCGTCAACCAAACGAAATCGCGCTTTTTATCCCCGTTTTGTCGGTAAAAAATTGATCTTTGTTCACGAATTCAGCATCAATCGCGCATGATGAAAAAGATTGTTGATGTCGATGGGGGTGTCACCATTCTGGGTGGGGCCGAGGTCGATTCCTCTCATCTGGCTGCGGCCCTTGCGGTTGCGCCGTTTCTTGTCGCCGCCGATGGCGGGGCCGAAACCGCCCTGTCGCGGGGGCATGTGCCGGATCTCGTGGTTGGCGACATGGATTCGCTGGGCGCGGCGCGGCGCGATGTTCCGCCCGATCGTATCATCCATCTGCCCGAACAGGAAACCACGGATTTCGAGAAATGCCTCTATACGGTTTCAGCCGCCTTTTTCCTGGCCGTGGGGGTGACGGGCAGCCGCCTGGATCATGCCTTGTCGGCATTCAACGTGCTGGCCCGTCAGCCGGCGGGGCGGGTGGCGATTCTGGGCGGCGAGGATCTGGTCTTTCTGTCGCCGCCCGATCTGACGCTGGATCTGCCCGTGGGCACGAGGCTGTCGCTGTTTCCCATGGCGCCTGTCACGGGGCGCTCTCGGGGGCTTGAATGGCCGATAGACGATATCCGCCTTGCGCCGAACGGACGCGTCGGCACCTCGAACCGGATCAGTTCCCGCCCGGCCAGGTTGCGGTTCGACGGGGCGGGGATGCTGGTCATCCTGCCGGCCATTCACCTGGGGGCGGCCTTGCGCGCGCTGGCGGCAAGGTGACGGGTGCCTGATTGTCGACCGCGCGGCCCGGTTGCCCCGATCCGCGACCGGGGCCGAACCGGGCCGCGCGCCCTGTCCGGTCAGAGGATGAAATCC
>CAZWXK010000075.1:8002-9389 GCA_964637875.1 uncultured Rhodobacter sp. | reverse complement strand
CCCCCGGATCACCCCCGGCCCTGCTCGGCCAGCCAGGACGGCAGCGCGCCGATGTCGGGCAGCACCGCATCGGCATGAGGTACCAGTTCACCTTCGCCGGCGGGTCCGCTCAGCACCGCGACCGTGGCCATCCCGGCCGCGCGACCGGCCACCATATCGGCAACCGAATCGCCCACCATGACCACCTGCGCAGGGGCCAGCCCCGTCGCCCGGCAAAAGGCGAGCTGCATACCGGGCGCCGGTTTCGCGCCGAATCCGCTGTCCGAGCCGGCGATGAAGTCCAGCAGATGCCGGATACCGGCCCGCTCCATATGCGCCTGCGCCGGGGCCGCGCCATCATTGGTGGCAACGCCCAGGCGAAAACCGTCGCGCCTGAGCCCCTCGATCAGGGGCACGAGCGCAACCGGGCTGGTCATTGGCACCGACTCGGCCAGGGCATTGGCATGATCGACGATCCGCCTGCGGCTCCACCCCTCAAGATGGGGCAGCAATGCGCCGGCGATATCGTCGGGGGTGCCGGCAATGATCATGCTGTCGGCGGCAAAAACCCCGGTTTCGCGATCGAATCCGACCAGCGCGCCGATCAGCGCCGCGCGCGCCGCGTCCCCGCCGGCAAGATCGTCGATCAGCCTGGCGGCCCAGCCGGCCCAGCTGTCGGTGAAATCGAAAAGCGTCCCGTCCTTGTCGAACAGGATTCCGCAATACTCGGGCAACCGGCCCTCCTGTTTCGGATTGCGCCGATCAATGCCACGGATCGGGATGGACGGCAAGCGGACCGCGCAAGGGAAAGGCGGGCAGTGAACTGGCGGGTCAAACCGGTTGACAATGACAATCATGTAATGAACAATGTCAACCATGTCCCATGATACAGAACCGGCGCCTTATGACATCCATGATTCTCCCGGCTATCGTCTGACGCTGGTATCGCGCATCATCGAGCGCCGGTTCGAACAGCAGATTGCGCCGCTCGGGCTGACCCGCGTGCGATGGTGCGTGCTGGTCGCGGCAGGCGAGCAGGGCCTGACCAGCCCTTCCGAGATCGCCGCCTATATCGGGATCGACCGCACCGCGATCTCCCGTGCGCTGAGGGCACTTGAACAGGACGGCATGATCCGGCGCAAGGGCCATGACGGCCCCGACGGACGCATGCGCATGGTCAGGCTGACCGACCGGGGGCAAGAGGCGCTGCAACAGGCCATCGCCGCGGCACGCGAGAACGCACGGCATTTCCGGGACAAGCTCAGCTGGTATGAATCCGAAACCCTGGGCGAGATTCTGGACAAGCTGCTTGGAGATGAACGACGCGATGTCCCGGATCTCTGACCCGTCCGACATGGCGGAACGCCCCCGCCCAAACCTTGGCCCCGGCGACAGGGGCATGTCACGC
>CAZWXK010000075.1:3731-7902 GCA_964637875.1 uncultured Rhodobacter sp. | reverse complement strand
GCGGCTGCTTTCCTATCGCACACGCCCGGCACATCTGGGGCCGTATCCGCTCGAACGCCTCGCCCGGCAGGACGCGCTGCCCGATCTGACCGCGCTGGACGACATGGCAGGCATTTCCTTTCGCCGCGCCGGCGACCCCGCATCGATCGTCAATGCCATGCGCGATTATCAGGCGATGATGGATGCCACCCGCAGCGCCAGCCCCAAGCCCGAGCGCGCCCGGATCCCGCACGGGGCACAGGCGCGCGCGGCCCATCTCAGGGCATTTGCCTATTACGTCGATGCCTCGATGGCCGGTACATGTGCGATTCCCGACGGAGCCTGGCTGGAGCAACCTCTGGAAAACCCCGACATCCCCGCGCTGGCCGGCAGGATTGCCGACCTGCAGCCCAGAAGCTTTGCCTCGGGGATCGACGGGATCCTTGCCGATCTGCGCCAGACCCTGGCCACCCCGCCCGGGCCCTGCCGGCACCACAGCCATGCCCTGGTGATCATGGTCGAATATCCCCGCGATCCCGCGCATGACGAGCCGGGCTGCGACTGGATTCACGACGCCCAACCCCAGCGGGCCTGTCTGCGCGGCGCCGAAATGGCCGGGACGCTGGCCACCTATATCCGCCTGCTGGGATTCGAGGCGCGCGCCCATAGCGGGGCGGCCAGCGACCTGCATCTGGCCCGACTGGCGGTTGCTGCCGGGCTGGCCGAGATCCGCGACGGCAAGGCATGGAACCCGTTTCTGGGCAACCGCTTTGGCCTGGCTGCGGTCACGACAACCATGGAGCTGGCGCCCGACCGCCCCCTGCGGCCGGGGCAGCGCCCAGGGCCGGGCTGGCGCCTGGGGCTGGGACGGCATGCGAAAAACGCGCTCAATCGCGACCCCTATCGCCGGCGGAAATTTCGCGACGGCCCCCATCCTTTCGAAACCCTCAAGCGGGTTGACAAGCCCACCACCCTGATCGATGGCGCCAATGTCGCGCGGGTGCCCAAACGCGCCAACATGTTCGCCCGCGCCCTGTTCGGCGATCTTGGCCCGCGCGTTCAGGAATCGGCCAAGAACGGCAATTATGTCCGCAAATCGGCGGCGGCCTTTGCCTTTCGCCCCGCTCTGGGGGCCTTTACCCTGCTGCAATACGGGCAGGGCGACACCGCGCCACACGACACGACCCGGGATCCGAAACGCAACGCGGCCAACATCAAGGCGGCATCCTATTTCCTGGGCATGGATGCGGTCGGCCTGAGCGCCTGCCCCGATTATGCCTATTACAGCCACGACACCACCGGCGCGCCGATCACCCCGTATCACGGCCAGGCGATCTCGATGATCGTCGATCAGGGCCATGAGACCATGGAGGGCGCCAGCGGCGACGACTGGATCGCCTGCGCGCAAAGCATGCGCGCCTATCTGCGCTTTTCCCTGATCGGGGGCGTCATCGCCCAGCAGCTGCGCAACCTCGGCTGGGACGCCCGTGTGCACAGTGTCATGGATGACGAGGTGCTGAACCCGCCGCTGCTGCTGCTTGCGGGTCTGGGCGAGGTCAGCCGCATCGGCGAGGTGATCCTGAACCCCTTTCTCGGCCCGCGCCT
The DNA here is from genome assembly GCA_964637875.1 of uncultured Rhodobacter sp. GTDB lineage: Bacteria > Pseudomonadota > Alphaproteobacteria > Rhodobacterales > Rhodobacteraceae > UBA5972. The sequence goes on along the minus strand of CAZWXK010000075.1, from coordinate 6,318 downwards.
GAAATCCGGCGTCGTGACCACCGACATGCCGATGGACCATGACCGCCCCGTCGATTTCGGACTGCAGCGGTTCTGCGACAACTGCAACAAATGTGCCCGCGAATGCCCCAGCGGCGCCATTACCGCAGGGCCCAGGGTGATGTTCAACGGCTACGAGATCTGGAAATCCGACAGCTCGAAATGCCTGACCTACCGCGTTGCGCAAGAGGGCGGCGCCATGTGCGGGCGCTGCATGAAGACCTGTCCGTGGAACCTCGAGGGCGTGCTGGCCGAGGCACCCTTTCGCTGGGCCGCGATGGCGCTGCCGGGCAGCGCCGGATTGCTGGCCAGGCTCGACGACCTTGCCGGCCGGGGCGAGATCAACCCGCGCAAGAAATGGTGGTGGGATATCGAGATGCGCGACGAGGGGCCCTATGGCCCGCCCGCACACCCGGTCAATGCGCGCAGCCTGTCAAGGGATCTGAAACTGCGGCCCGAGGATCAGACCCTCGCCGTCTATCCGGCGCCACTGGCACCGCCGCCCTGGCCCTGGCCATTTCCCATGGACCGCGAGGCCGGGATCAAGGCGTATCGGGATCTGATCGATGCCGATGAATACCGCCGTCGCCGCGCGGCCGGCCTGCCGCCAGAGCATGTCTATACCGCCGATCGCGAGACTGCCCCGTTGATGCAGGTCGAGGTTGGGCGGGTCGAATCGCTGACCGACAACATCGCATCCTATGAGCTGCGCCTTCCCGATGGCGCGCTGCTGCCGCCCTTCGAGGGTGGCGCCCATGTCGAGATCGTGGTCGCCCCCGAATATTTCCGCCAGTATTCGCTGTGTTCCGATCCGGCGCGGCGCGAGGCTTACGAGATCGCCGTCCTGCGCGAAGATGCCGGGCGGGGGGGATCGAAACTGCTGCACCGTGTATTTACACCGGGGCGACGCGTGTTCATGTCGCATCCGCGCAACCATTTTCCGCTGGCCCGCGACGCTCGGATGAGCTTTCTGATGGGCGGGGGTATCGGCGTCACCCCCCTGATTGCCATGGCCCACCAGCTGCATTCCCGGGGCCGCGATTTCGTGCTGCATTACTCGGTCCCCGGCCGCCACCACGCCGCCTTTGCCGAAAGGCTGGCCGGTGTCGCCTGGGCCGGGCGGGTTCATCTGCATGTGTCGGACGAGGGTAGCCGCGCCGATCTGGAGGCAATCCTGCGCTGGGAACCGGGCAGCCATGTCTATGCCTGTGGCCCCGACAGCTATATGCAGGCCGTGCTCGATGCTGCCGCAAGGGCGGGCTTTCCCGACGAGAACCGTCATGTGGAATATTTCGCCCCGCCCCGCCAGCCCGAACACGAAAACCACCCCTTCACCCTGCGCCTGCTGCGCAGCGGGCGCGAATTGTCGGTGCCTGCGGACAGGACGGCAACCGACGTGCTGGCCGAGGCGGGCATCCGGGTAGACGTGAAATGCCGGGACGGCATCTGCGGGGTGTGCAAATGCGGGCTGGTTTCGGGCGAGGTCGAACACCGCGATTTCGTTCTGTCCAACGATCAGCGCAAACGGGAAATCATCCTGTGCCAATCGCGCGCGGCACGCCCCGGCGGCGTGATCGAGATCGATCTGTAGGATCCGCGGAGGTTTCCGGCGGGTCATTGATTCGACCCGTTTCCGATCACGGGCACGACCGAATGAGTGCGCGCGGCCTCGGGCGCGCGGGCGGGGGCTGTCTGCCCCCGCACCCCCGAGCGTATTTGTGCAAAGAAGAAGGAGCCCTGTTTTCGGGGCAGGGTTTGAGGGCGAGGTTTCGCGGCAGGGGCGGGAAAATGGCGGCGGCTTGCCGAGCGGCCTTGGGCGAGGCGTGCAAATCCCTTGCCCTCGGTCCCGGCAAATCCTATGTTTCGCGTTCAAGAAACACGACAAGGACGCTGAACAAGACCATGGAAAAGATTCCTGTCACTCCACGCGGCTTCAAGGCCATGGATGCAGAGCTGAAGCAGCTCAAATCCGTCGATCGTCCCGCCGTCATCAGGGCGATCGCCGAGGCGCGCGAGCATGGCGACCTGTCGGAAAATGCCGAATACCATGCCGCGCGCGAACAGCAGAGCCATATCGAGGGGCGGATAAAGGAGCTGGAGAGCCTGATCAGCCTTGCCAATGTCATCGATGTTTCCAAGCTGAGCGGGTCGATCAAGTTCGGTGCAACCGTCGAGCTGGTGGATGAGGAAACCGACGAGGAACGCACATACCAGATCGTGGGCGAGCCCGAGGCGGATATCGAAAAAGGCTATCTGAACATCAAGTCGCCCCTTGCCCGCGCCCTGATCGGCAAGGAAGAAGGCGACAGTGTCGAGGTCAGGACACCGGGCGGAATCAAGAGTTACGAGATCATCAGCGTGAAATACATCTGATGTCAGACAATCCGGGAAGGCAGCCCTAGCCATGGAGCCGGACAAGACCGAACCGCCGCGGGCGCCCGAGATGCGCGACCGACACCCCCGAAAGGGCCTTGATTCAGTCAACATGGCGGCTGCGGCCATGTCCGTGGCATGGATCGCGGTTGTTGCCGCGCTGCGCTTTCTTGCCGGCCCGGGGGCCGGTGGGGGG
>CAZWXK010000075.1:0-3631 GCA_964637875.1 uncultured Rhodobacter sp. | reverse complement strand
CCGGTGGGGGGAGCCTTGCGCCGGTCGGGCTGCTGGCCGATATCCTGTCGATCCTGCTTCCGCTCGGGCTGATCTGGATTGCCGCGGTGGGCATCCGCACCACGCGCGCCCTGCGCGCGCAGGTGCAGCGGCTGCAGGAAAGCATCGATGCCATGCGCCATGCCCATGTCATGCAGCAGCAGACCACCCCCCTGCGGGGCACGGTGGGGCCAACCGGAGGCGCAACCGTCGCCCGACGGCCCGATGCGCCGGACCGCACCGCCCGCGATACCCGCGCCGACGGGCAAACGCCCTTGGGCGGGGACGAGGGGGGGGCGGCGGCTGATTCCCCCGCTGCCAGGCCTGCCCTTTCAACGGCGTCCCGCGCGGGCGATGATGCCCAGGCGGCGCTGGCCCTTGACGAGCCTCGCGATATCCGCACGCCCGGCAAAGACGGCCAGGACGAGGATGACGACGGCCCCATTACCATCGCAGAATTCATCCGCGCGATGAATTTCCCCGAAAACGAGGACGATGCCGAGGGGTTTCGCACCCTGCGACGCGCGCTTGCCGATCAGAGGATGGCGCGCATGATCCGCGCATCGCAAGACGTTCTGACCCTGCTGTCGCAGGACGGTATCTACATGGACGAGCTGCGCCCCGACAAGCCTCGCGCGGAAACCTGGCGCCGCTTTGCCCGTGGCGAACGCGGCCCTGCCGTTGCCGGTCTTGGTGGCATTCATGACCGCGCCTGTCTGTCACAGGTGGGCGAACGCATGAAATCCGATCCCGTGTTCCGCGACGCGGTCCTGCATTTCATGCGTCAGTTCGACAAGGTGCTCGTCGAGTTCGAGGAAACCGCCACTGACCGCGAGCTGATCGAGATGGGTGAAACCCGCACCGCACGGGCCTTTATGCTGCTGGGTCGGGTCGCCGGCAGTTTCGACTGAACCCCGATCATGCGCACCGGGCATGCACCGGGCATGCACCGGGCGTACGGGTGCTGCGCGTGGCTACAGGCCGAAGGCGCTGAAGGGGTAATAGGTCACCATGTCGCCGGGTGTGATCTCGCGCCCCTCGTCGCCCAGTTCGACCAACCCGTCGGCCCAGCTGAGGCCGGTGATGCGGCCCGACCCTTCGGAATGGAACACCTCGACCGCGCCCGCGTCATTCAGGCGCGCGCGCAGATATTCCCGCCGGCCCGGTTTCTTGTGCTTGGAAAATGCCGCAGGCAGGGCAAAGCCGCGCGGCACCTGCCAGCTTGCGCCGGCCAGAAGGCCCAGCGCCGGACGCGCGAAGATCAGCGAACACAGATAGGCCGCAACCGGGTTGCCCGGCAGGCCGAACAGCGGCGCGCCCTTCCACTGGCCCAGCGCCAGCGGGCGGCCGGGCTTGATGGCGATGCGCCATGAATGGACATGGCCCTCGGCATTGAGCAGCGCCGAAAGGTGATCCTCGTCCCCGGCCGACGCACCACCCGATGTCAGGATTGCATCCACCTTGTCGGCGGCGTCATTCAGCACGTTGCGCAGCAGGTCGCGCTCATCCCGGGCATGGCCCAGATCGACGGCCTGGAATCCCCAGCATGCCAGCATGGCCAGCAGCATCGGGCGGTTGGCGTCATAGATGTGTTCATCGGCAATATCGCTGCCCACAGGGTGGATTTCATCGCCCGTTGAAAGCACACCAACCCGCAGCGGGCGCCAGACCTCGACCATCGCGCAACCGGTTGCGGCCAGCACCCCAAGGTCGTGCGGGCTCAGCCGTCTGCCGGCCCGCAGCAGCAGCGCGCCCGCCTCTACATCCTCGCCCGCCGCGCGCAGATTGGCGCCCTTTTTCAGCCCGCCATCGAAAAGCAGGCGGTCGCCCTCGACAACCACATCTTCCTGCATGATGATCGTGTCCACGCCGCGCGGCACGACGGCCCCCGTCAGTATGCGGATGGCGTGGCCGGGCGGCACCTCGTCCGTATAGGCGTGCCCGGCGGCAGAGCGCCCCTTGAGCAGAGGCAGCGCCTGCGGCCCCTGCCCGATGCTGTCGGCGGCAAAGCCATAGCCATCGACGGCCGAATTTGCCGTGGGCGGGTTGGCGCGGCGGGCATGGGTGTCGGCGGCCAGAATACGCCCCGCAGCCTGTTCCAGAGGCACGGTTTCCGATGCCACCACCGGGCCGAGTCGTTCGCGCAGCAGGGCAAGCGCGTCATCCACCGGGGTCCATTCGACCCCCGGCGGCAGGGCGAAACAGTCATTCTTCAGGCGCGGCGGTTGCATCAGTCAAGCCCCACATGTTTCAGGATGAAATCGGCAATGGCGCCAGTGTCGTCAAGGTCGAAAACCGGCAGCGAAAGCCCCTCAATCGGCACGTCGCTGGCAACCGCAACCACGCTGTCGTCGTCTTCGGCAATCAGCGACTTGCCGGTTTCATGGCGATGGGCCTCGATCTTGGCGTGACTGTCGCGCTTGTAACCCTCGATCAGCACCAGATCGACGGGCGCCATTTTCGACAGCAAGTCATGCAGGGGCGGCTCGTCCTCGTCGCGCAGCTCGTGCATGAGCGCCCAGCGATAGCGCGAGGCCAGCAGGACCTCTTGCGCGCCCGCCGCGCGGTGGCGATAGCTGTCCTTGCCCTCGCGGTCCACATCGAAACGGTGATGGGCGTGCTTGACCGTCGAAACCGAGAACCCGCGCGCGGTGATTTCGGCGACAAGGCGTTCCATCAAGCCGGTCTTGCCGTTGTTCTTCCAGCCGACCACTCCGAATATCTTCACTGCGTTTCTCCTGCCAGCATGGTTTTCGCCCGCGCCAGATCCTCGGGGCGGTTGATGTTGAAAAAGGGGTCAGCCGGATCCGATGAAAATTCGGCCAGTGCGGTGCCGTGACGGTCCGTCCACAGCACCACCTTGCGCAACCCGCCCTGCAATGCCGCGCGCAGATCGTCGCGCAGCGCCACGGGCCACAACCCGAATGTCGGGTGACGGTTCATGCCGCGCCCCGGGTCGGGCGAGGCCGCCAGCGCGATCGGCACCCCGGCCTCGTCTGCCGCCGCCAGCAGGCGGGCCACCAGATCGGGCGGAAAGAACGGCGTATCCGCCGCCGCCGTCACGATATGGCCGGCCCCTTGCGCGGCGGCCCAGTCGAGCCCGGCCAGAACACCCGCCAGCGGGCCGGCAAAGCCTGCAATGCTGTCGGCAATCACCGGCAGGCCGAAATCATCGAAACGCGACGCATCCCCATTGGCGTTGATCGCAAGCCCCGCCACCTGCGGAGCAAGGCGTGCGATCACATGGCCGATCACCGGCCGTCCCCCCAGCGCCAGCAACGCCTTGTCGCCCCCGCCCATGCGGCGCGACTGACCACCCGCAAGGATCACGCCAAGGGGTTTGTCATGGCCCGGCTCAGTCACGCCCCGCCCCCTTGCGCCTGTGCTTGCGGTCCTCTTCGCCCACCTGCGCCGGGTCGGCGTCGCGCACAAGGCGCCCATGCCCGGAAAGGCAGATGAAACGCTGCCCGCGCAGCCGCCCGATCAGGGTCAGGCCCACCTCGCGCGCGATTTCCACCCCCCAGGCCGTAAAGCCCGAGCGCGATGCCAGCACCGGAATCCCCATCATCGCCGTCTTGATCACCATTTCCGAGGTCAGCCGCCCGGTGGTGTA
>CAZWXK010000074.1:0-9924 GCA_964637875.1 uncultured Rhodobacter sp. | reverse complement strand
TGAACGCCTATCACCGCCAGACGCTCGTGCGAATCGCACCGGCCTGCCCGCCCGAAGTGGCGCGCTGGCTGGAGCGGGCCTGCGCCCCGATCTGACGGCCCGATCTGACGCCCCGATCTGACGGCCCGGACCGGCGCCGGGTTCTGGCGGCTCGGGTTCTGGCGGCTCGGGGGGCTGGTTGGCTCGGGGGGCTGGTTGGCTCGGGGTGCCCACCAACGCCCCGCGGGCGCGTTGTGCCGCTGCGTAACTGCCGCCGGCGGCGGCCGGCCATTTCCCACGGCGCCGCGCCGCGCTATGATCGCGCCCTGGAAAGGGAGGCTGCATGAACCAACACATTACCATCCGGCCGGCGCGGGGGATCTGGGTCGCGCGTGCGGGCGGCGCCATCATGGCGGAATCGCGAAAGGCGGTAGAGCTGATCGAGGGCAACATGCCGCCGGTGATCTATTTCCCGCGCGATGACGTGGCCATGGCGTTTCTGGAAAGATCGGAAAACCGCGCCTACTGCCCCCACAAGGGCAACGCGGTCTATTACGGCATCCACGCCAGGAGCGGGCTGATCGCCGACGCCGCCTGGTCTTATGAACAGCCCCATGACAACGCCCGTGACATCACCGGCCACATCGCCTTTTACCCCGATCGGGTGGTCGTCGAGCAGATCTGAGCGCCCGCCCATCCGAGTGCCCGCCCATTGTCGCCCCCGTCGCGGCCCCCATCGCGCCCCCCATCGCGCCCCCGGTCACTGCTTGTAATCGCTCATCACACATTCGGCGATGGCCTCGCGTGTGATCACACCGACCACGTTTTCCGCCCGCGGAACGCCGTCTCCGCGCACCACCAGCTCGACATCATGGCCGCGGCTCACCATGCGGCCGAGGATGGTCTCGAGCAGGTTGTCCTCGCGGGCAAGCCCGATCGGCCGCTTGACCGGCGACAGGGCAAGGGCGTGATCCTGCGGGTCCACCGCAACGACGCCGTGAATATGCCGCCCGCGCGTCACCACGGCATAGACCGCCTCGTGGACCGGGGTTTCCAGCGTCGCCGGGGCCGCACGCAGTTCGTCCTCTTCGACGGTGGCGACCACCGGCATCATCACCTCGCGCGCCAGACGGATCGGAAACATTTGGGTCTTCTGGTTTTGCGGGATGTTGTGCCCCCGCCGGGCCAGTTTCATCGTATAGATGTTCTCGGCCACCAGCGCACGCCGCACCCCGATGGCGCAGGCCACCGCGATGATCGAGGCGACCGTGATGTTGTAATCGCCGGTCATCTCGAAAATCATCATGATCGCGGTCATCGCCGCGCCCGTGCTGCCGCCGACCACCGCCGCCATGCCGACCAGCGCAAATGTCACCGGGCCGAACCCGAGATGCGGCCACAACATGTCGAGCCCGGCGCCAAAGGCCCCGCCCAGGGTTGCCCCCATGAACAGCGAGGGCGAAAAGATCCCGCCCGAGGCCCCGGCCGCAAGGCTGACGGTGGTGGCGATCAGCTTGGCAAAGAACAGGATCACCAGCAGCCAGAACACCGCCAGGCCGTCATTCAGGATCGCCTGAATGGTGGCGTATCCGACGCCCGCGGTGTGATACATGCCGGTCGTGCGCATCAGGACATAGAACAGAACGCCCAGCCCCAGCATGCCAAGCGCATTCTTGACGTAATCGTTCAGCGGCATCTCGTCGAAACGATCCTCGAGCCAGTGCAGCAGCCACACGAACAGCCATGACGCCACCCCGGCCATCACCCCCAGCACCGCATAAAGCGGCAGCGCATCCAGCGACATCGGCACGAACGGATCGGGCAGCGTATAGCTGGCCACCAGAAAGGCGGGCTCGTTGCCGAAAACCAGGCGCCCGACATAGGTTGCCGAGCCTGTAGCCAGCACCACCGGCAGAAAGGTGCGCGCGCTGAATTCGGGCAGCATCAGCTCGATCGCGAACAGCACCGCGCCCAGGGGCGTGTTGAAGGTGGCGGCGATACCGGCGCCGGCGCCGGCGGCAACCAGCGTGATCACCTGCCAGTGGCGCAGATGCAGCCATTGTCCCAGGACCGAGCCGATCCCGCTGCCGATCTGGATGATGGGGCCTTCGCGGCCCACCGATGCACCCGAGCCGATCGACAGGGCCGAGGCCAGCGACTTGATCACCACCACCGCCGGGCGGATCTTGCCGTTGCGGAAATAGATCGCGTCCATCACCTCGGGAACGCCATGGCCCCGTGCCTCGGGCGCGAAACGGTTCACCAGATAGACAACCACCGCCCCGCCGATCACCGGCGCCAGAATCACCCAGGCACCGAACGGGCTGGGCGGAGTGGGAAGGTTGGCATCATAGGCGGCCGTCAGCTGACCCAGGAAAAACAGGTTGTGGATCAGGCCGATCAGCCAACGCAGGAACACCGCGCCGAACCCCGTCACGATGCCGATCACCAGCGCGATCAGCGACAGGGTGATGAGGTTGACTTGCCGGTTGTAAGCTGGCTCGTGCTGTGGCATTGCAATATCCCGAATCCAAGTGGCACCTGAGCGCATGGCCCCCGTCCGTCGCCGTCGTCCGTCCCCGCTGGGCAATTATCGCCGCGGCAATCCCGGGGCGCCGGAGAGGGAAATGCCTCATCCCGTGCGCAGTGCCGCTTTGCAACGAAAACGATCGGAAAACAAGGGCTCTTGAACATGACCAAGGCAAGGAGATCCTATCGTGCCATCAGCAGGCGCCGCATCAGGAACGTGGCCCTGGGCATCGTGGCGACCCTGCTGGTCATTGGCGCCTATGCCTGGTTCCTCGGGGCCCAGGAAAACAGGGTACGCGACTATCTTGCCCAACTGCGACAAAGTGACCCGAACGCCTATCTGACCCGGATCAAGCAGATCGCGGGTTTTCAACGCTATCTCGCCGAATTCCGCATCATCGAGGGGTTCGACCGTCCGCGCTCCTCGGCGCCATCCTTTCTGCTGGGCCGCTGGGCGCTGTTTCCCGAACCCAAGCGTGTCTCGGACAAGTTCGTGACCAGCGAATGCGACAACCCGCTCTTGTTCGAGAACGGGCGCATCACCCTGCCCGGCGACACCGCGCCCCGCAGCCCCGTCACCTATCAGATCACCGGCGAAATGCTGAACGTGATGCTGCCCGACGGCAAGGAACTGCCCATCGCGCTGATCAGCTATGGGGTCAACCTGCATCATCTCGAACTTGCCTTGCCAGGCAAGACGCAGAAACTCTATGGCTATGCCTGCAAGTGAACGCGTGGCTGCGCGTGCAGGATGGGCGTGAAAAAAGGAGCCTGTGATGGATCGCCCCGAACTTTTTGCCGAACTTGGCGCCCTGCTGGGCGCGCGTCTTGTCACGGCGGGCTCCGACCTCGACCTGCACGGCCGCAACGAGACCCATTTCCCCTTTCTGCCGCCCGACGCGGTGGTCTATCCCGAAACCACCGAGGAGGTCGCCGCCATCGCGCGCCTCTGTCACGCCCATGACTGCCCGATGATCGGCTGGGGCACGGGCACGTCGCTCGAGGGCCATTCCATTGCCCCGCAGGGCGGCGTCACCGTCGATTTCAGCCGCATGAACCGGGTTATCAGCGTGAATGCCGAGGACATGGACGTGACCGTCCAGCCCGGCGTCACCCGCGAGCAGCTGAATACCGAACTGCGGGCCACGGGGCTGTTCTTTCCGGTCGATCCCGGCGCCAATGCCAGCCTTGGCGGCATGGCCTCGACGCGCGCCAGCGGCACCACCGCGGTGCGCTATGGCACCATGCGCGACAACGTGCTGGGGCTGACCGTGGTGCTGGCCGACGGGCAGATCATCCACACCGGCACGCGCGCGCGCAAGACATCGGCCGGTTATGACCTGACGGCGCTGTTTGTCGGCGCCGAGGGCACGCTGGGCCTGATAACCGAGCTGACGCTCCGCCTGCATGGCCAGCCCGAGGCGGTCTCGGCCAGCATCTGCGCCTTCGACGATTTCCAGGCGGCCGTGGACACGGTGATTGCCACCATCCAGATGGGCATCCCCATGGCCCGGATCGAATTCGTGGACGAGGCCACCGCGCGCGCCTTCAACAGCTATTCGAACGCCGACATGCCGGAAAAACCGCATCTCCTGGTCGAATTTCACGGTTCCGACAGCGCGGTTGCCGAACAGGCCGAACGCTTTGGCGAGATCGTGCGCGACATGGGCGGCAGCGACTTCAGATGGGCCACCCGCCAGGAAGACCGCAACGCCCTGTGGAAGATGCGCCACAACGCCTATTATGCGGCGCTGTCCCTGCGCCCCGGCGCCACCGCCGTTGTCACCGATATCTGCGTGCCGATCTCGCGCCTTGCCCAGGCGGTTGCCGAAACCCGCGCCGATATCGCGGCCAGTGGCATCCCCGGCCCGATCCTCGGCCATGTGGGCGACGGAAATTTCCACGCGGTACTGTTGATCGAGCCGGGCAACGAGGCCGAAAAGGAAATGGCGATCGCCCTCAGCCACCGCATGGCCGAGCGCGCGCTGGCCATGGGCGGCACCATCACCGGCGAGCATGGCATCGGCATGGGCAAGCTGTCGCTGATGGAACGCGAACACGGCCCCGCCTGGCAGGTGATGGGGGCGCTGAAACGGGCGCTCGATCCCAGGGGGCTGATGAATCCGGGCAAGATGGTGCGCCCCCCGACGGAATAACCGCGCGCCCCAGCCCTCCTGCCTCGGCGCCCCTGCCCCGGCCCTTCGGCCTCAGCCCTCCAGCAGGGCCCGGGCGGCGGCGCGCGCGGCCTCGGTCAGGTTTTCGCCGCTGAGCATGCGGGCAATCTCGTCCAGGCGGGCGTCTCCGGTGATCGGCTGCACATCCGACAGCACCTTGCCGGATTGCGTGGTCTTGACCACCTTCCAGTGATGTGCCCCGCGGGCGGCCACCTGAGGCGAATGGGTGACCACCAGCACCTGCCCCCCCTGGGCCAGGCGGGCCAGCCGGCGCCCGACCGCATCGGCGGTTGCGCCACCCACGCCGCGGTCGATTTCATCAAAGATCATGGTCATGTCCCGCTCCTGCCCCCGCAGGCAGACCCTGAGCGCCAGCAGGAAACGCGACAGCTCGCCCCCCGATGCGATCCGGTCAAGCGGCCCGGCCTCCGCGCCGGGGTTGGTCGAAACCGTGAACTGCACCCTGTCATGGCCCTCGGGTCCGGCCTCGCCGGGGGTCACCTGGGTGGCAAAGCGCGCATGCTCCAGCTTCAGCGGCGGCAATTCCCGGGCCATGGCCGCATCCAGCCGACGCGCTGCCTCCTGGCGCTGTTTCGTCAGCATGTCCGCGGCATCGTCATAGGCGGCCCTTGCCGAATCGAGCGCATGGGTCAGATCGTCAATCTGCTGTTTTCCGCCACGAATCACGTCAAGACGATCCTGCAATTCGGCATGGAGCGTCGGCAGATCGTCAGGCTGCACCCCATGTTTGCGGGCCAGCGCGCGGATGGTAAAGAGGCGCTCCTCGACCTGCTCCAGCTCGAACGGGTTGAAATCCAGCGCATCGAGGCAATCGGCGACCCCCCGCTGGGCGCTGTCCAGTTCCTCGATCGCGCGCGACAGGGCGGCAAGGGGCGCGTCCAGCCGGCCCTCGGCCGCGGCCTCGACGCCCCCCAGCCAGCGGGCTGCGTCCTGCATCAACCCCTCGGCCCCGTCGCGCCCCATGGCCTGGGCCGCGCGGGCGATATCGTCGCGGATCCTTGCGGCGGCCTGCATCAGACGACGCCTGGCATCCAGGGAATCGTCCTCGCCCGGCTGTGGCGACAGGCGGTCGAGCTCGTCCAGGGAATATTCAAGGAATTCGCGATCGCGTGCCGCGGCCGCAAGCGCCTGTTCCGCCGCGTCGAGGGCGTCGCGCGCATCCCGTACGGCCTGCCAGGCGGCGCGGGTCCGGCGCAAGGCCGAGTCCGCCCCTGCATAGAGGTCGAGCAGGCGCCGGTGGCCGCGCGGGTTCAGCAGGCCGCGATCGTCATGCTGGCCATGGAGGGAGACCAGCAATCCGCCGATGTCGCGCAGGGTCTGGGCGGTACAGCGGCGGTCGTTGATCCATGCCTGCCTGCGCCCGTCGCGCCCCAGCATGCGGCGCAGGATCAGCTCGTCACCGGCGGGCAACCCGGCTGCATCGAGGGCGGCGCGAACAGGATGGTCGGGGCTCAGCTCGAAGGCCGCCTCGACCTCGGCCCTTTCGGCCCCCTTTCGCAGCAACGCGCCGCGCACGCGCCAGCCCAGGACGAATCCCAGCGAATCGAGAAGGATCGACTTGCCCGCGCCGGTTTCCCCGGTCAGCACGTTCAGGCCGCGATGAAAGGCCAGGTCGAGCCGCTCGATCAGCAACATGTCTCGGATGGAAAGCGCGCGCAACATTCACCCGGTCTCCGGCCTGTAGCTGTGGCGACGGCTCAGAGCCACGCGCCCTTGACCGTCTGGCGCCATATCCGGGCCAGCCAGCCGTCACCCTTGAGCATGTTGCGGGGTTTCAGGCCCTTGCCCTTGAGCAGGTCGTAGGCATCCTTGTACCAGCTCGATCCCTTGAAGTTGTAGCCCAGGATGGCCGCCGCGGTCTGGGCCTCGTTCACAAGCCCGAGCGAGAGATAGGATTCCACCAGACGGTAGAGCGCCTCGGGCGTCTGGGTGGTGGTCTGATAGTCCTGCACCACCACGCGGAAACGGTTGATCGCCGCCAGATAGAAACCGCGTTTCAGGTAATAGCGCCCGACCTCCATTTCCTTGGCGGCCAGATGGTCCAGCGCAAGATCGAATTTCAGGCGTGCCGATTTGGCGTATTCGCTGTCCGGATAGCGTTCAAAGACCACGCGCAGGGCCTGCATCGCCTTGAGCGTATTGCCCTGATCGCGCCCGATCTTGTCGATCTGGTCGTAATAGGTCAGCGCGATCAGGTATTGCGCATAGGCGGCGTCCTCGTCGGCCGGGTAGAAATCGAGATAGCGTTGCGCGGCGGCACGGGCATCCTCATAGGCGCGGGCCTTGTGATAGGCGAATGCCTCCATGATGATGGCGCGCTTGGCCCATTCGGAATAGGGGTAGAGACGCTCGATCTCGGCAAACAGATGGGCGGCATCGCCGGCGCTGCGCCGGTCGGTGATCTTGGCCTCGGCCATCTTGAATATCTGCTCGGGGGTACGGGATTCGATGGGCACATCCCCGTTCTTCGAGGCGCACGCGGCAAGAAAAAGAACCCCGACCAGCAAGATCCACTGACGTGCCGGTTTCCTGGCCGGTTTCCTGGCCGGTTTCCTGCCTGAAATCATCTCAGCCTCTTTCCGATATCCTGCCCGGGGCATGTTGCACCGCCGCGCATGGTAGCCACGCAATGTGGCCTTACCTAGCACAGAATGTCCCGGGGAAAAATGGTTTCGCGACGTTTTCCCGTGGCAATCATGCACGGCAACAGGACGCGGCCCGCCGCGAGGTCGCAGCAGGGTCGCCTGTGCGCCAGAGGCACCCAAGGACCCTGGGCGAACCCTGGACAGCGCGGCAGATCATGGCGGGGCGCAGGTCCGGCCCTGTGGTGCGGGACAACTGCCGGCACGGCGCCACGCAGCCCGGCTCAGGCCACCCGGATCAGATCCGAGGCCGTCACGCCGACGCCGGGCAGGCGCTGCGCGGTTTCGCGGTCGCAGGCGACCATCTCATAGGACATGGGATCGGCAAACAATGTGCGCAGCAGCCTGTTGGTGGCCGCATGCCCGGCCCGGTATCCGCGGTAGTGGCCCAGCAGCGGCACCCCGACAAGGGCAAGATCGCCAAGCGCGTCGAGCATCTTGTGACGCACATATTCGTTGTCATGTCTGAGGCCCTCGGGGTTGAGCACCCTTTCTCCGTCAACGACGATGGCATTGCCCAGATTTCCGCCCAGGCCCAGGCCCTGTTGCAGCATGAGATCGACATCGGCCTTGCGACAGAAGGTGCGGCTGTTGCACAGCTCGCGCACAAAGGCGCCATTGGCCATGTCGAGGCGCATTTCCTGCCGTCCGATGGCGGCATCGGGAAAATCGATGCAAAAGGAAATCTCCAGCCCCTCATGCGGGGCCAGCGAGACATGGATATCGCCGATATCCACCGAGACCTCGCGCAGCACGCGGATCACCCGGACCGGCGCATCCAGCCGGCGCACGCCGACATTGAGGATCTCGCGCACGAAACGGGCCGAGCTGCCATCCATGATCGGCACCTCGGGGCCGTCCAGCTCGATCATCACATTGTGTATGCCGCAGCCGGCCAGCGCCGCCATGAGGTGCTCGATGGTCGAAACCGACACGCCTGATTCATTGGCGATATTGGTCGAGAGACGGGTGTCGGACACATTGTCATAGCGCGCCGCGATCATGTTGTCGCGGTCTGCGACATCGACGCGGCGAAACCAGATGCCGTATTCGGCCGATGCCGGCTGGATTGTCATGCGCACGGGCCTGCCGGTATGGAGACCGGTTCCCACCATGTTGATCGCGCTCTTGATCGTCGTCTGCACTATTGTCCCTCGTTCAATCGTCCCGCGCGCCTGTCCAGATCGTCCCGCGCCTGTTCAATTGCGCTACGCGGCGGGCCGCCATGCGGCGTGGCGGGCCATCGCGCGGGTCCATCCCGGCATGCCAGCGGATGCCACCGGACCCTCTGCATTGTCCTAGTGAAGCGGGATGTTTACCTCAACTCAATCTTTGTGACGGATTGCAACAATGCGGCCGTCAATATGCGGATTTCCGCCGATTCGGGGTGAAACAATCTCGTCCTCGGGAAAACACTGTTTCCGAATCGGAAAGGCCGCGCCACATGGATGCGGCGCGGCCGGTTTTCCTGCCCTGCGGGCCGTGGGTCGGTCAGTTGGCCTGACGACGCAGAAATGCAGGTATATCAATACGTTCCTGTTCGGGATCAACGGCCTCGTCAGGGGCCTCGCCGACAGGCGGCGTAACCCTTGCGGCCTGGGCGGCGTTGTCGTGATCGGCGCCGTGTCCCGTCATCCGGTTGATCAATGTGTTGATCCCGAAACGCGACCCGCGTTCGGGGCGCGCGCGCGCCGCTTGTGCCTGGGCGGGCCGGGGGACGGTCTGAGAGGCCTCTCTTGGCTGTTTGTTCACGGCGGCCCTGAGCCGCGCGATCGCCTCGGGCGACGGGTTCGCCTGAGGGGCGTGCGGCTTGGGCGCGACGAAACCGGTCACGTCCGGTTCCGCCCCCGAAACATCCCCGCGGGCAGCCCGGGTTTCACCCGTGCTCGGGGGTTCGGCGGCAGCAGGCGTTTCGGGCGTATAGACGGGCGGAGGCAGATCGTCGCCCTGCCCGGCCGTGGCGTCGCTTTCGGGGGTGTCGTCGAACAGGGACATCTCGCGCTCGAACCTGTCGAACGCGCTGTCCGGTTCCATCTCGTCCAGCAGGCTGGGCTGGGCGTTTTCGGGGATGTCCTGATCCTCGTATTCGTCCTCGTAGCCGGCCTCGGCGGCGGCCTGGCGGGCGGCCTTGAGGGGTTCGGCCATGCGGCGGCGCGGGGCGGGTTCGCTGCGGGTCATTTCGCTGACATCGATGCCGGTCGCCACCACCGAGACGCGCATGATGCCTTCCATCTCGGGGTCCAGGGTCGAGCCGACGATGATGTTGGCCTCGGCGTCCACCTCCTCGCGGATGCGGTTGGCGGCCTCGTCCAGTTCGAACAGGGTCAGATCGTGACCTCCGGTAATGTTGATCAGCACGCCGCGGGCGCCTTTCAGGCTGATCTCGTCGAGCAGCGGGTTGGCGATTGCCTTTTCGGCGGCCTGGATAGCGCGGTCCTCGCCCTCGGCCTCGCCCGTGCCCATCATGGCCTTGCCCATCTCGTCCATCACCGCGCGGACATCGGCAAAGTCGAGATTGATGAGCCCCGGGCGCACCATCAGGTCGGTCACCCCCTTGACGCCCTGATACAGCACGTCGT
>CAZWXK010000073.1:0-9945 GCA_964637875.1 uncultured Rhodobacter sp. | reverse complement strand
AGTGGCGCGGTTGACGGGGCTCGAACCCGCGACCTCCGGCGTGACAGGCCGGCACTCTAACCAGCTGAGCTACAACCGCCGACTGACCGTGAACACCCCCGAGGGGTGCGACGTGAGGGCGGTTTTATTGGTGGCGGGCTGGGTCGTCAAGCGGTTCCGACGCCCCCAGACGATAAATTCCTGCCCCTGCCCCGGTCACGTCAGGTGAATGGCGACGCGCCTGTTCAGACGGCTCTTCTTTTCGACCTTGCCCAGACGGATCATGCCGATCTCGCCGGTGCGCGCCACATGGGTGCCGCCACAGGGTTGCAGATCGACCTGCTCGTCCGGGGTGCCGATGCGGATCAGACGCACGCGCCCTGCCCCCCTGGGCGGCTGCACCGACATCGTCTTGACCAGGCCCGGATTGGAGGCCAGCTCGGCATCCGTGATCCAGTCCTGCGTGACCGGCAGGTCGCGGGCGATCAGCGCGTTCAGCGCGTCCTCAAGGGCCTGCTTGTCCTCGATGGGGTCGGGCATGTTGAAATCCAGCCTGCCCTTTTCGGGGCCGATCTGCCCGCCCGTCACGGGCAGGGGAATCACCACCGACAACAGGTGCAGCGCCGTATGGACGCGCATCTGCCGGTGGCGCATATCCCAGTCGATCACCTGCATGACCTCGGCCCCCACCGGTGGCAGGCTGGCGCCCTCGGCCGGGACCAGCACGATATCGCCGCCCTCGCCCTTGACGGTGGTGGCAACCTCCATCACGCCGCCATCAAACCGCAGCACGCCCCGGTCGCCCGGCTGGCCGCCGCCGGTTGCGTAGAATATCGAGCGGTCCAGCACCACGCCGCCGCGGTCGGTGTGGGCGGTCACGGTTGCGGGGGCCTCTTTCAGATAGGCGTCGTTCAGAAACAGCGCTTCGGTTGTCATGCCTTGTCTTCTTTCGTGTGTTTTCCCCTTGCGACGACCTGGCCGAGCGTCTCGCCCAGCTCGTCGAGGTTGCGCAGGTGGATGTCACGCTGGGCAAAGGGAATTTCGATACCTTCCTCGTCGAAACGCCGGACGATCTCGAAATTCAGGTCCGAGCGTACGCTCAGCACGTTGTTCACGTCCTTGATGATGACGCGAATCTCGAAATCCATCGAATCCGGGCCAAAGCCCATGAACACGACGCCCGGCTTGCTGCGATGGTCGCGCATGGGGTGGGCCTCGGCAATTTCCAGCAGGATCTCGCGCACCTTTTCGGGATCAGAGCCATAGGCGACCCCGATCGGCACCTTGACGCGCCCGTTCATGTTGGAATGGGTCCAGTTGGTCACCGTGCCCGAAATCAGATCGGCGTTGGGCACGATCACGGTGGCGCGGTCGAATGTCTGGATCTCGGTCGAGCGCACCGAGATCTTGCGCACATAGCCGCTGTATTGACCGACCTCGATCCAGTCGCCCTCCTTTATCGGGCGTTCGACCAGCAGGATCAGGCCCGACACGAAATTCGACACCACCGCCTGCAGGCCGAAACCGATGCCGACCGAGAGCGCACCGGCAACGATGGCCAGGCTTGAAAGGTCGAGCCCCGCCGAGGTGATCGCCGCCAGCGCCGACAGCGTGATCCCGACATAGCCGGTACCGGTGATGATGGCGTTGCGCCCGCCCGCGTCAAGGCGCGTGCGCGGCAGAACCGTGTTGCGCAGCGCCCCCTGCATCAGACGCGTCACCGTATAGCCAATGGCAAAAACCACCGCGAAGGTCAGGAAATCGGTCACCGAGATCCGCCGCCCGCCGATGGTGAAACCGTCGGAAACCAGACGCCAGATTTCGAGCAGGTCGGAAACCCTTGCCCCCCAGATCAGTGCCAGCAATGGCAGGGCCAGCATGATCAGGAAAAAACCCAGAACGACAGGAAACAGGGTCAGCGGACTTTCGCCCTCGGCGCGGTCGTCGGGTTCGGTGGGCACCGGCGACAGGACCTCGGCCAGCCGCACGCCAAGGCGGAACAGCACCATGATCGTGCCCAGAAGGGCGAGCGTCAGGATAGCCGGAAAGACAAAGGCATTGGCGGCGGTGAAATAGCCGACCGCGGCCAAGATCGGCCCGCCGACGCCAATCACCATCGTGCCGCGACTGATGATGCGGTACAGGCGCTTTTGCACGGGGTTGCCGGCCAGCGGGCTGTCCTCGCCCCTTGGCGGGTCGAGCAGGATCCCCATCCTCAGCAGGGCCAGCCCCCCGGCCAGCACGACCGGAAAGGACAGGACGACACGGGCGACTTCGGTGAAATCGGCCTGTGTCGCCAGCCTGCGCAGCAGGAAATACAGCGCCAGCACCACCCCCATCAGAATCGCGGTGCGCCGGGCGCGCAGGGCCTCGGTGTCCGAGAACCAGAAGAACAGGGGCGTGTCATCCATGCGCGAAAACAGTGTGCGCCCCAACCATGCGGCGCCAAACAGCGCAAGACCCATTGCCGGCACGGCCGACAGCACCACCTCGCCGCGCAGCCCGACAAGGCCGGTCGCGTCGATCCCCTTGAGGATTGCCCACAGCCCCAGCATGGGCATGATGACCTGGGTGGTCGACAGCAACAGCGCGCGGGCCTCGTTGGGGGCGTCGCGACGGGATCGCGGGACGAATCCCAGTGCCCGCAACAGCCATCTGCGCGCGCGTGTGATCAGCAACAGCCCCAGGATCACCAGAGCAAGGGTCAACGGCAGGTTCTGGGTGGTCATGACCCGCTGCGCGTCGCTTTGCAGACCTTCGCTGACCTCGCCGGCGATATCATCGCTCAGACGGGCGATCGCCGCCAGCCCCTCGGGCCAGCGGGCGGGGTTGAGCGGCGTCGGGCCCAGCGTGAACAGCTGATCGGCAAGGCGTTCGCGGATGATGCGGTCGATCTCGCCGATCAGGCCGTCGGCGCGGGTTCGGGCCTCCTGCGCGGCAAGCACCGGCGCGCGCGCCTGGGCCAGCTGGTCGATCAGCTCGGCCCGGCGCCTGGCCACCTCGGGGGCCTCGACCTCGCCCTTGGCCGGGGGGGGGCCCAGCGCGTCAAGTTGTGATTGCAGCGTATTGATGCGCGCCTGGCTGGCCTCTTGCAGGGCCAGCGCCTTGCTGCGGTAATCGGCCAGTGTCGCGCGCAGGGTTTCCAGCGCCGATGACGATGCCTCGGCCGACTTGATGATTTCCTCGGCCCGCGCGGCGGTCTTTTCCCATGCCTGAAAATCAAAGATGACCTTGCCGTTTTCCTGTGCCGCCAGCGGCGCAGCCAGCAACCACAGCGCAACCAGAAGGAACCAAACCAGCCCCCCGAAAAGCCTCTTGCCCGTTTCCCGATCTGCCCGCGCGACAACCATGGGCTAGGTGTCCTCGAACACGACCGGCAGGTCGGCGGGGGCACGATCCATCCAGGGTGGCACCGGCAGATCCCTGGCGCGCAGGAATTCGGGGTTGAACAGCTTGCTCTGATAGCGGGTGCCGTAATCGGCAAGCACGGTCACGATGGTATGGCCGGGGCCAAGGTCGCGCGCCATGCGGATCGCACCGGCAACATTGACGCCGCTCGACCCACCCACGCACAGCCCTTCGTCCTGGAGCAGGTCGAACACCACCGGCAGGGATTCGGTATCGGGAATCGAATAGGGCAGGTCGACCTCGAGCCCTTCGAGGTTTTTCGTGATGCGGCCCTGCCCGATACCTTCGGTGATGGAATTGCCCTCGGATTTCAGCTCGCCCCGGGCGTAATAGGCATACATGGCCGAACCATACGGGTCGGCCAGCCCGATCTTGATGTCGCGGTTGCGTTCGCGCAGCCCCATCGCGGTGCCGGCCAGGGTGCCGCCGGTGCCGATGGCACAGATGAATCCGTCGATCCTGCCGTCGAGCTGTTCCCAGATTTCGGGCGCGGTGCTGTCGATATGGGCCTGCCGGTTGGCGATATTGTCGAACTGGTTGGCCCAGATGGCGCCATTGGGTTCGGATTGCGCCAGACGTTCGGCCAGACGCTGCGAATAGCGGACATAGTTGTTGGGGTTGCGATAGGGCACGGCGGGAACCTCGACCAGATCGGCCCCGGCAAGGCGGATCATGTCCTTTTTTTCCTGGCTCTGGGTCTCGGGGATCACGATCACGGTGCGAAAGCCCATGCTGGCCGCCACCAGCGCGATACCGATGCCGGTATTGCCGGCGGTGCCCTCGACAATGGTGCCGCCGGGGCGCAGCGCGCCGCGGGCGATGGCGTCGCGGATGATCCACAGCGCGGCGCGGTCCTTGACCGACTGGCCGGGATTCATGAATTCGGCCTTGCCATATATGTCGCAGCCGGTGATTTCGGATGCCTTGCGCAGCCGGATCAGGGGCGTGTGCCCGATGGCCGCCTCGAGATCCCTGTAAACCGTCATGTCGCTGCCCCCGTTTCTGCCTCGTTCCCCCCTAGATACGCGGCTGGGGGGGCGGTTTCAAGCGGGGCCAGGCGCCATTGGCGGGCATCTCGGTCAGTTTCCGACCATCCATTCCCCATCCGGGTTGAAGGCATCAAAGGCAAAGGCGAACATGACGTCATGCAGCACGTCGCGGCCCTGACCATCGCGCACCCGGATCATGCCCACATCCCTGCCCCGGGCAATGCTTGCGCTGTCCAGCGCCGATGCCTGCCCTGCGGTCCAGGTGATGACCAGGCCGGCCTCGCGGATTTCGCCCTCGCGCCGCAGGCGGTCCATGGGCCAGGCCCGCTTGCCCACAGCCACCACCCGCATCAACGGAGGAACCCCGAAAGGCGGGTTCTTGCCACTGTACAGAAAGGGCCGGGGTGCGCCGTCATAACCGACATAGGGGTTGCGGCCATAGGGGCGGGCAAGGCGGGGCTGATCCATCACCAGGCCATCGGGGTTTCGGCTGCGAAAGCTGTCCCAGCTTTCCATCCAGCTGACGATCCTTTTCAGCCGGTCGCCGGTACGCGCCCCGACGATAGCTTCGCCGATGGCCTGCTGCCACCAGCTTTCGCTTTGACGGTCATACATGATCATGTCGGAATTGCGCAGCTTGCCCGTCACCCCAAAGGTCAGGCGCCTGCCGTCAAGAATCCCGTCGAACACCACCGCCGAATTGCACAGCGGACAATAGGTCACGGTGAGCGGGCGCCCATCGACCACATCATTGACGATTTCATGCCAGATCAGATAGCGCAGCGGATAGGCCCGCGCCCTTGTGCCCGGCAGTTCGAGCGTGATCACGGGCTCGCGTCCGGACAGGCGCGTCTCGCTGGCGGCCGCGATGAATTGCGGATTGTCCACCGCCGGGATACCGTCACGGGGCGGCCCGCCCGACATGATCTCGATGAAATCCACCGATTTCCTGCCGAAATCCGTCTTTGGCCACTCGTTCTGCCAGAACGAGACCTGGGCAGCTGCGGCGC
Organism: uncultured Rhodobacter sp.; assembly: GCA_964637875.1. GTDB lineage: Bacteria > Pseudomonadota > Alphaproteobacteria > Rhodobacterales > Rhodobacteraceae > UBA5972. The sequence continues at coordinate 4,559 of CAZWXK010000073.1, read as the reverse complement.
CCGCCATGACGGCAAACAGCGCCCCAACCGCAGCATTTCGCAATCGCGATCCGCGCATGATTCTTCCCCCTGTCAGCGGGCCGCTCTGCCGGCGGACCCTTGGGGAAATTGTGACACGGGCGGGCGCGCCTGCACAGCCTGCCTCACGCGGATATGACACGCCGCCAGCCGCACCCGCTTGCGCCCGGCACGCGCAGGCACGCGCAACAGGCCCGGCAATTGCCGCGCCGGGCGGCTCAGCCACCCTTGCGGATCGTCACTTTCTCCATGTAATCAGGGTCCTGCACCATGCCGTTGCGGGCCGGATCGCCCTTTTTCAACGCGTCCACCACGTCCTGGCCGCCGATCACGCGCCCGACAACGGTATATTGCCCGTCCAGATAAGGGGCCGGTGCATACATGATGAAGAATTGCGAATTGGCCGAATCCGGGCTGCGCGCGCGCGCCATGCCCACGATACCGCGCGTAAACGGAATCTGCGAGAATTCCGCCTTGAGATCGGGCATCGACGATCCCCCCATCCCCGCCTGAGCGAGCGAGCCCCCCCGCTTGCCGAATTCGACATCACCCGTCTGGGCCATGAAACCGTCGATCACCCGGTGAAACACGACGCCATCATAAGCGCCACTTCGGGCCAGTTTCTCGATTCGCGCCACATGATTGGGGGCGATATCGTTGAACAGCTCGATCTCGACGACACCGCTGGTGCTGCCACCGACCTCGATCACCATGACATCGCGCTGCGGTTTTTTCGCAGCCACCCGTATCACCGTGGCCCCGCCTGCAACCTGCTGCGCCTCACCGCGCGTCGCCGCGGCGGCCCGGGTGGTGCTGTCGGGGCTGCTCAGCGCGCCCGTCTCGGACGGCATTGGCGGAACCTCGCCCATGTCGGGCTGGTTCAGATACATGTAGCCCATGAATCCCGCAGCCAGCAGGATCAGGGCGATCAGGGCATAGAGCAGCCGTTTCATTGCACGTCTGCCGCCACTTTCACCGACATCATCCGGTCGGGGTTGATCGGCGGTTCGCCGCGCTGGATCCTGTCCACGTTTTCCATACCCTCGATCACACGCCCGTAGACGGTGTACTGGCCGTTCAGGAAATGCCCGTCCGCAAACATGATGAAGAACTGCGAATTGGCCGAGTCGGGATCCTGCGACCGCGCCGCACCAAGGGTGCCGCGATCAAAGGGCAGGCCTGAAAACTCGGCCGGAAGGTCGGGCAGGTCCGATCCGCCGGTGCCGGCCATGCGCAGGTTGAAATCCTGTTCCATGTTGCCGTTCTTCACGTCGCCCGTCTGGGCCATGAATCCGTCGATCACCCGGTGAAAGGCAACATTGTCATAGGCGCCGGCGCGGGCCAGCTCCTTCATGCGGGCGCAATGCCGGGGCGCCACGTCGGGCAACAGCTCGATGACCACGGGGCCGTCCTTGAGCTCGATGATGATGGTGTTCTCGGGATCCTTGATTTCGGCCATGTGCCTGTCTCTCCTGGAATGCTGGCGTCAGGCGGACATTAGGCAATCCCGCGGCCCTGCGAAAGGGGCAGATCAGCGGGTGGCGAATTTCTGCTCAAGTGCGCTGCGCACCGAAGGCGGTACGAAATTGGACACATCCCCACCCAGCCGCGCGATTTCCTTGACCAGGCGCGAGGCAATCGCCTGGTGGTTGGCATCGGCCATCAGGAACACGGTCTCGATTTCGTCGTTCAGCGCCCGGTTCATGCCCACCATCTGGAATTCGTACTCGAAATCCGACACCGCGCGCAGCCCGCGCACGATCACCGAGGCGCCAACCTCCTGCGCACAATGAATCAGCAGGTTTTCAAAGGGATGGACGATGATTTCGGTCCCCGTCTCGTCCGAGATGGCGGCACATTCCGCCCCGATCATCCGCACCCTCTCATCCAGACCGAACAGCGGCCCCTTGTCGCGGTTGATGGCCACCCCGATCACCAGCCGGTCGATCAGCGAACATGCCCTGCGGATGATGTCCATATGGCCCAGGGTGATCGGGTCGAAAGTGCCGGGATAGAGTCCGATGCGCATGATGGTCGCCCTGAAATCGCCAGAATACCGGCGCAACATTATTGCGCACGCAGACGGGTTTCAATGCGTTTTCGACGACAGGTGAATGTTACACCGGGTCAGAGGGTGCGCACGGGCCTTCTTCTTTGCACAAATACTCATTCCCGGGCTGGCCGCGCGCGCCGGCTCAGAACCCCTTGATCATCCCTTCCAGCGCCTCTTTCTCCATCTTCATCTCGGAAAGATTGGCAAACACCACATCGCCGATCGAGATCAGCCCCACCAGCCTGCCGTTTTCGACCACGGGCAGATGGCGCGCGCGACGCCGGGTCATCTTGCGCAGCACGGCATCGGCCGATTCGGTGCGGCTGCAGGTGATGATGTCGGTTGTCATCAGATCGCGGACACAGTCGGACATGCAGCCGACCCCCCGCTTTCCCAGCTCGCGCACGATGTCGCGCTCCGAGAACATTCCCGCCACCGTTTCACCATCGTCCGAGACCACCAGCGCCCCGATATGACGGGCCGAAAGCTCGCTTGCGGCCTCGGTCACCGTCGCCGACGAGGGAATCGTCACGATTTCCTGGCTGGGCTTGGAATCCAGAATCTGCTGAACCAGCATGACAATCCTCCCTGATATTGCCAAATACGCGAAAATATTGAATTTATTGCAACCATGATGCCCCAGCCCCCGGATTATGTCAAGTTTCCGCTCCGCGCGGCCGGGTCAATCCGTCGATAGGGTGCCCGCCCGTCCGGCCCGCTGCCGGCCGCGCTCACAACAGCGTCTCCAGTCGCGCAACCTCGGCCCGCAGGGCAGCCGCCAGCAGATCGGCAAACCGGTTCAGCCGCGCAACCTTGCGGTCGTCGGCATGGCGGATCAGGTAGAAACTGCGCGTCAGCGACATCTCGTCGGTCAGGATGCGGCGGATATCGGGATAGGCGGGCAGCGCAAAGTCATGGGCGATGCAGATGCCGGCGCCCTGGCGCACCCAGTTCAGCTGCACCGAAACCGAATTCGACGCAAGCCGCGCGCGCAGCCCCTCGCCCGCCTCGTCCATGTAATCCAGTTCGCGGTCAAAGATCATGTCGGGGATATAGCCGATCATCCGGTGGCTGCGCAGATCGGCACGGCTGCGAATGGGCGGATGGGTTTCAAGATAGTTTCTGCTGGCGGCCAGATGCAGGTGATAGTCGGTCAGCTTCTGTACCGTCAGACGCCCGGTTTCAGGGGGCGAGACGGTGATCGCCATGTCGGCCTCGCGCTTGGACAGGTTGAACACCCGCGGCAGGGCCACGATCTGGACCTCCAGCGCGGGGTTGTCGTCGCAGATCGCGGCACAGATCTGTGGCAGCAGATAGTTGGCCACCCCGTCGGGGGCACCGATGCGGATGGTGCCGCTCAGCACATTGGGGGACGATCTGGTTTCATCGAGCGCGGCAATCACCGCGCGTTCGGCCCCGCCGGCATGTTCGGCCAGCCGCTCGCCCGCCTCGGTCAGGGCGTATCCCTGCGGGGATTTCACGAACAGCCGCGTCGAAAGCGCCTCTTCCAGCCGACCGATACGCCGGCCCACCGTGGCCGGATCCAGCCGCAGCGCCTTGCCCGCGGCCGACAGGCTTTCCAGCCGGGCAACGGCCAGAAATACCTTGAGATCGTCCCAGTTGAGGCGCTCCATCAACCCACCTTTGCAAAATTGCAAAACACTTTTGGGAAATTAGCGCTCCACAATACAAAAACGCAAGACTATCCTGCGCACGGATTTCATGAAAACGACCGCAACCAATTGGGGGGACTCCTGATGAAGGAACTCACGCATTACATCAACGGCGAACATGTCAAGGGCACGTCGGGCCGCTTTTCCGACGTCTACAACCCGGCCACCGGCGAAGTGCAGGCGAAAACCCCGCTGGCCAGCAAGGACGAGGTCGATCGCGCCGTCGCCATCGCCGCCGAGGCCCAGCCCGCATGGGGCGCGATGAACCCCCAGCGCCGTGCCCGCGTGATGATGAAGGCCGTGCAGCTGCTGGAACGCGACATGGACAAGCTGGCCGAGGCGCTGTCGCGCGAACACGGCAAGACCTTTCCCGATGCCAGGGGCGACGTGCAGCGCGGCCTTGAGGTCGTCGAATACTGCATCGGCGCGCCCGAGCTGCTGAAGGGCGAATTCACCTATGGCGCCGGCCCCGGCATCGACATGTATTCCATGCGCCAGCCGCTGGGCGTGTCGGCGGGCATCACGCCGTTCAACTTTCCGGCCATGATTCCGATGTGGATGTTTGCGCCCGCGCTGGCCTGCGGCAATGCCTTTATCCTGAAGCCCAGCGAACGCGACCCCTCGGTGCCCCTGATGCTGGCCGAGCTGTTCGAAGAGGCCGGCCTGCCCAGGGGCGTGCTCCAGGTCGTCAACGGCGACAAGGAGGCGGTGGACGCGCTGCTTGACAATGAAACCGTGCAGTCGATCGGCTTTGTCGGCTCGACCCCGATCGCGCAATACATCTATGGCCGCGGCTGCACCAACGGCAAGCGGGT
>CAZWXK010000072.1:0-10252 GCA_964637875.1 uncultured Rhodobacter sp. | reverse complement strand
CAATCGTGCCAATGTTCACATGCGGTTTCGTGCGTTCAAACTTTTCCTTTGCCATTTTCCCGGGCGCCTCATCCAAGGGGCCCCGAAACGGGGCCAGATTGATAACGCGCGCTGCCTAGACGGCTTGACCGGAAAAATCAAGAGTCTGTTGCATCCTTGCCCGGATCGCGAAAGAGAGCCTCGTTCTTGCGCATCCAGCTTTCGATCTGTTTCACACCGGTTTGCACCAGTTCGGCAAGCTGCTGTTCCTTGGTCATGGTCAGGCCAGATCCGAAAATCGATCTCGCTCTGAACCTTTCGATCACGGTAAACTGTTTGGGCTTTTCGAACAGCTGCTTTTGGCGGGCATCGTCCCAGATGCGCACGGTAAAGATCAACGCCGATTTCGGCGAGGCCACGATCGGTATCCCCGGTCGCGCCAGAACATACGCATCGATTGTCACCGCAATGTGGTAGAAGCGATTGCCCTCGATCGGGCGAAAGACGCGTTCGAGCTCGGATTTCATGGCCGCAACCAGTTCATCCGCCGTCGCCGTGCGGGAAAGCGGCCCCTTCTGGGCATCCTTTGCCACGACGATTGCATAACCCAGCTTGAAGTCGCCGATCGGGGCGGGCGGGGCGATCGTCTCGGGGGCGGGGGCGGGGGTGCTGCACGCGCCCAGAGCCAAAGCCAGTATCCCGGCGAGAACCGCCCTGAAGGGCCCGAGCGAACCTGTCAACCGCGTCATCCGATTATCTCCTGCAAGGGGTGCACCCGATCGGGTGTAACCCGGGACATGCCTCTGCCGCAACCGCGTCCCACTTCATGTGAACCTGTTGTTGCGCGGAAACCCGCGCGGCGCCATGCGCCCTGCGGTGGCCCGTTTGCCCTGCCATTCAGCCAGATCGGTCTGGGTGCGGGTGCGCCCGGCCGGATCCTTCCAGCAAAGGCCATCGGCCAGATCGAAGGTAGTGAAATCCGACAGGCCGCCATCCTTGTAGCGTTGCAGGCGCACCCCCTTGCCCCGGACCATCTGCGGCAGCTCGGACAGGGGAAAGACCAAAACCTTGCGGTTTTCTCCGACACAGGCAACGTGGTCGCCACTGACCGGCTTGCAGGCCAGCGCCCGCACGCCAGGCTTGACGTTCAACACCTGCTTGCCGCCGCGGGTCTGGGCGATGACGTCATCCTCGGCCACGACAAAACCGTCACCGGCACTGGACGCAACCAGCAGCTTGCGCCCCGGCACATGCAGGAACAGATCGACAATCTCGGCCTCATTCGGCAGATCGACCATCAGGCGCACGGGTTCGCCCATGCCACGCCCGCCGGGCAGTGACGCCACTGAAATGGTATAGAAACGCCCGTTGGAACCGAACAGGATCAGCTTGTCGGTGGTCTGGGCATGCAGGATGAACCGCCCCTCGTCGCCATCCTTGAACTTGAGCTGGCTGTCCAGCGCGATATGCCCCTTCATCGCACGGATCCAGCCCATGCGCGAACAGACCACCGTGACGGGCTCTTTCTCGATCATGGCCTCAAGGGGCACATCCTCGAATTCGGGGGCATCCGCCAGCTCGGTACGGCGCGCGCCGCCGGGGCTGTCGGGGCCGAATTTCCTGCGGGTCTCGCGCAGCTGCCGGGCGATGCGTTTCCATTGCAGGCCCTCGTCGGCAAGCAGATCCTCTAGCTCGGCCCGTTCGACAAGAAGGGCTTCATGCTCGCGCTTGAGCTCCATTTCTTCCAGCTTGCGCAGGGATCGCAGACGCATGTTCAGGATTGCCTCGGCCTGCATGTCGGTGAGGTCGAATTCGGCGATCATCACGGGCTTGGGCTCGTCCTCGGTGCGGATGATCTCGATCACGCGGTCGAGGTTGAGGAAGGCGATGATATAGCCTTCCAGAACCTCAAGCCGGTGGTCGATCTTGTCCAGCCGGTGGCGCGAGCGCCGCAACAACACCTCGCGCCGGTGATCGAGAAAGGCGCGCAGGATTTCGCGCAGGCTACAGACCTTGGGCGTCAGCCCGTCGATCAGCACGTTCATGTTCATGGAAAAGCGGATTTCCAGATCGCACAGCCGGAACAGCGTTTCCATCAACACGGTGGGATCGACAGTCTTTGCGCGGGGCTCCAGGATCAGGCGCACATCCTCGGCGCTTTCGTCGCGGATGTCGGCAAGGATCGGAATTTTCTTTTGCTGGATCAGATCCGCTATCTTTTCGATAAGGCGCGATTTCTGCACCTGATAGGGAATTTCCGTCACCACGATCTGCCACTGACCACGGGAAAGATCCTCTTTATGCCAGCGCGCCCGCAGGCGGATCGACCCGCGCCCCGTGCGATAGGCGTTCAGGATGTTTTCGCGCGGTTCCACAATCACGCCGCCGGTGGGGAAATCGGGGCCGGGGACATATTCCAGCAGGGTCTCATGGCGCGCGTTCGGCGCCTTGATCATGTGCAGGCAGGCGTCGATCAGCTCGCCCAGATTATGGGGCGGAATGTTGGTCGCCATGCCCACGGCAATCCCGCTGGAGCCATTGGCCAGAAGGTTGGGAAATGCCGCCGGCAGAACCACCGGCTCTTGCAGGGATCCGTCGTAGTTGTCGCGGAAATCGACAGCGTTTTCGGCGAGGCCCTCCATCAGGGCCTCGGCGGCGGCGGTCAGGCGGGCCTCGGTATAGCGGGCGGCGGCCGGGTTGTCGCCGTCGATATTGCCGAAATTTCCCTGCCCGTCCACCAACGGGTAGCGCATGTTGAAATCCTGCGCCAGCCGCGCCAGCGCGTCATAGATCGCCTGATCGCCATGGGGGTGATAATTGCCCATGACATCGCCGCTGATCTTGGCCGATTTGCGAAAGGCGCCGGTCGAGGAAAGTTTCAGCTCGCGCATGGCGTAAAGGATGCGCCGGTGCACGGGTTTCAGCCCGTCGCGGGCATCCGGCAGCGCGCGGTGCATGATGGTGGACAGCGCGTATTGCAGATAGCGCTCGCCAATGGCGCGGCGCAGGGGCTCGGAAACGGTGCTGCCGCCGGCAGGGATGTCGGTGTCAAAGGTATCAGCCATGTGGGGGGTGTAATATGTGTGCGGATTCCGGTCCAGCGGGAATTGCCGCATGTGCAGGTTGTGCCCCTGCTTTCCGGCCGCTAGAAACGCCGAAAAACAGGGGAAGAAACAGGTGACGCAAAAATCCATCCTCATCACCGGCTGCTCGACCGGCATCGGATATGACGCCGCACATGCGCTTGCCAAACGCGGCTGGCGGGTCTTTGCCACATGCCGGCAGGAAACCGACTGCGCGCGTCTGCGCGACGAGGGGCTGAAAAGCCTGCGGCTGGATTACGAGGACGAAAGTTCGATCGCAGAGGCCGTTGACCAGATACTTGCGCGCACCGACGGCACGCTGGACGCGCTGTTCAACAATGGCGCCTATGCCATACCCGGTGCCGTCGAAGACCTGCCCCGCGACGCCTTGCGCGCAATATTCGAGGCCAATCTTTTCGGCTGGCAGGATCTGACCAACCGGCTGATTCCGGTGATGCGCAGACAGGGGCACGGGCGGATCGTCCAGTGTTCATCGGTTCTGGGCTTTGTCCCGATGCAATGGCGCGGAGCCTATGTCGCCACGAAATACGCGCTGGAGGGGCTGAGCGACGTCATGCGCATGGAACTGCGCAACACGGGCATTCACGTCGCGTTGATCGAACCCGGTCCCATCGCCACCGATTTCCGCCGCAACGCGCGCAAGCAATTCGAGCGCTGGATCCGATGGGAAGATTCTGCGCTGGCCAATCTGTACCGCGACAAGCTGCTGAAACGGCTGTATGATGACAGCGGCAAGAAGGATCGGTTCGAACTGCCGCCCTCGGCGGTGACAAGAAAGGTGATCCATGCATTGGAGGCCTCGCGCCCCCATGCGCGTTACTTTGTCACCGTGCCCACTTATGGCGCAAATCTGATCCGTCGGATCTTGCCAACGCGGCTGTCAGACATGATCCTGTCGGACAACTGAGCAGAACACCCTCGCGAAAGGCGGGGCTTTTCACAGGAGGCTGTCATGGCCAATGATCCACTTTTCCTGCTGGCCATCGGAGCCGTTCTTCTGGTCATGCTGGTGCTGTTCTTCGGTCTTGGAACCTTTATCAAGGGTGGCGCATTCAACCGGAAATACGGCAACAAGATCATGCGCGCCCGCGTTGTCGCCCAGGCCGTGGCAATCGCGCTGATCCTGCTTTTCGTCATCATTCGCAGACAGGGAGGGTAGGCCATGGTCGTTCTCAACCGCATCTATACCCGCACCGGAGACAAGGGCGACACCGCACTGGGCGATGGCTCTCGGGTGGCCAAGGACACCCCCAGGGTTGCGGCCTATGGTACCGTGGACGAAACCAATGCGGCAGTCGGCCTGGCGCGACTTTTCGCCGATACGGACATGGATGCAGGCCTCGCGCGCATCCAGAACGATCTTTTCGACCTTGGCGCCGATCTGGCCCGGCCGGAAACCGATAAGGACCCGATGGCAAAACACCCGCCCCTGCGCATCAGCCTTGCTCAGGTTTCCCGTCTGGAAGACGAAATCGACAAAATGAACGCGGATATCCCGCCCTTGCGCAGCTTTGTGTTGCCGGGTGGCTCGTCCCTGGCGGCCCATCTGCACCTGTGTCGCACGATAGCCCGCCGGGCCGAGCGACACGCGGTCGAACTGGCCCGCACCGAGGCCGTAAACCCGGCGGCCCTTAAATACCTGAACCGGCTCAGCGACTGGTTCTTTGTCGCGGCGCGGGCGGCCAATGACAACGGCGCGCAAGACGTGTTGTGGATACCGGGTGCCAACCGCTGAGCGGTGCAGACGGGTTGACTTGCGGAAAATGCGTATTTTTGCAAAGAAGAAACACTTGGCATTTTTGCTTTCCGGGTCGATAGTCCCCTCCGGAGGGGGTGAATGTCCGAGTTGTCTGTCAGCGAACTGGTAGAACATGTGCCGAATGGGGCTCGCGTCGCGATACCACCCTCGCGCTGTGGCGTTTCGCTTGCCGCGACGCGAGCGCTGATCGACAGGAAGGCGCGCAATCTGCATCTGATCGCCATCCCGACCAGCGGCATTCAGGCCGACACGCTGATCGGCGCCGGATGCGTTGCCATCATGGAATGCGCCGGCGTCACGCTGGACGAACATGGCCAGGCGGGGCGCTTTGTGGCAGCTGTCAAGGCCGGGAGCATCAGCTTGCGCGACAGCACCTGCCCGGCACTGGTTTCCGGGCTGCAGGCTGGCGAAAAGGGGATCCCCTTCATGCCGATGCGCGGGCTGATCGGGTCGGACCTTCTGAAATACCGACCTGACTACAAGGTAATCGACAACCCCATGGCCGACGATCCGGACCCGATCGTCCTGCTGCCCGCCATCACCCCCGACATCGCGCTGTTCCACGCCCCACTCGCCGATCTCAACGGCAATGTCTGGATCGGCACCATGCGCGAACTGATGACCATGGCACATGCCGCGCGGCAGACATTGGTGACTGTCGAAGAGATCATCGACACCGATCTGATGCGCGATGAACTGCGAGCGCCCGCGACCATCCCCTCTCTATACATAACCGCCATTGCACATGCGCCAGGGGGCAGCTGGCCTTTGGGGCTGCAAGGCTGCCATGACCCCGACAACGCGGAACTGGCGCGATATGCCGCCGCCTCGCGAGATGCAGAAAGCTTTGCCAGCTGGCTGGCGCAGACGCGAAAACGGATGGTTGCATAGATGGACTGCAAGCCGCAGGAACTTCTGATCTTCACCATCTCCCGGATGCTCGAAGGAATCGAGCAGGTCGCTGTCGGCGTGTCATCGCCCATCCCCGGCTCGGCCGCGCTGCTGCAACGCAGCCTGTCAGGGGGCAGGACGCAGGTCACCGTGCTGAACAGCCGTAACCTGCAAACCCTCAACGACGGCGCGGGCGAGCTTTTCGACCGCGCCGCGCAGGGCCGTGTTGGCGCCTTCTTCCTGTCCGGCGGGCAGATCGACGGACATGCCAATATCAACCTTGTCGGCATCGGGGACTACCCGCGCCACCACGTGCGCTGGTCGGGATCGTTCGGCTCGGCCATGCTGTACTATCTCGTGCCGCGCGTGATCCTGTTTCGCGAGGAACATACCCGCCGCACCCTGGTCGATCAGGTCAACTTCATCAGCGCGCCAGGCACCAGCCCGCCCGAAATCCACCGCCCCGGCGGGCCATATGCGCTGGTCACGGGGCGGTGCGTGTTCTTGTTCGACCGCAAAAAGGCCCGCTTTCGCCTGACCTCGATCCATCCGGGCCACAGCCTGGATGAAGTGCACGAGAACACCGGCTTTGTGTTCGACCTTGCCGACAACGTCAGCGAAACGCCAATGCCCGACGACGCAACACTGGCCCTGTTGCGCGGCCCCATTGCGCGGGAAATCGCCGACCCCTACCCCGCCTTTGCGCAGCAGGTGTTCGGCAACTGATCTTCTTCTTTGCCCAAATACGCCGGGGGTTCGGGGGCTGGCCCCCGATTTTCAGGCCGCGCTTTCCTGCTGCTCCATCGCGTCGATCATGGGCACCAGACGATCATGATCTGAGAACGCGAAATCATGGGGGATCGCGGCAACCGCTGCCTTGCGATATCCCTCGGTGAACAGGGCAAAGGGGGCTTTGGCGGCCTTGGCTGTGGCCGCGTCAATCTCGGAATCGCCCACATAAATTGCCCTATCCACCCCCAACTGGCGAAGCGTCTCGAAATACGGGGCCGGGTCGGGCTTCTTGACGTCAAGGCTGTCGCCGCCGATCACGGCGTCAAACAGGGGAGCGATTTCCAGCGCCTCGATGATCTGGAGGGTCAGGTCAAGGTTCTTGTTCGTGCAGACACCCAGACGCCGCCCCTGCGCCCGCAATGTTTCCAGCGCATCCCGCACGCCCGGATACAGCACCGATTTCACCGCCGGGCGTTCTTTGTAAAGGGCCTCGAACTGCGCGCACAGCCCCTTGTGGCGGGCGATGGTGAATTCGATGTCGCTGGCCCGCATCACACGTTCGACCAGCTTGGGAATGCCGTTGCCGATAAATCCGCGGACGATTTCAAGGGACAGCGGCTGATAGCCCATTGCCCGCAGCAAGGCGTTGGTGGCCGCGTGAATATCGGGCGCCGAATCCACCAGCGTGCCGTCGAGGTCGAATATGACGGGCTTTTTCATGGCGCGTCCTTCCATTTTATCGAGCACCCCATCGAGGGGATCTGATCCACCGGGCCGCGGCCGGTTTCGGCAACCTGTCTCATCGCCTCGTACAGATCACGCCGAACATCGGGGGCGGCGGCCTCCTTGCGCGACTCGTCCAGACGCCCGCGATATTGCAGCTCGTCCGCAGCGTTGAAGCCAAAGAAATCGGGTGTGCAGACCGCATCATAGGCCCGCGCCACATCCTGGCTTTCGTCATACAGGTATGGAAAGGGAAGGCCGCGTTCGCGGGCCATTCTTTTCATGTTGTCGAAACTGTCCTGCGGGTAGCTGAGTACATCGTTGGAACTAATCGCCGCAACGCCGATGCCCAGCGCCTGCAGGTCGCGCGCATCGCGGATGATACGGTCGAGCACCGCCAGCACATAGGGGCAGTGGTTGCAGATGAACATGATCAACGTGCCGTTGGGGCCGCGGATGTCACCCAGTGTATAAACCTTGCCGTCGGTGCCGGGCAGGGTGAAATCAGGGGCTTTCCAGCCAAAATCGCAAACCGGGGGAATGGCAGCCATGTCGTTCTCCTTTCAGGGTCACGCAGGAACAAACAGTGTGTTCAGTTTATCGATTCGGCTGACCTGTTCAAAACTGTCGATCACGAATTCCGCCGCGCTGAGATCGTCGCGGTCGGTATAGGCGCTGGGACTGACAAGGCAGGGGATGCCCGCCGCCTGTGCCGATTTCAGCCCGTTGAGGGAATCCTCGAACGCCAGACAATCGACGCCCGGCAGGCCCAGCCCCCCGAGCGCCAGATCATAGACATCGGGCGCGGGTTTCTTGTTCTTGACCATGTCGCCGGCGGCAATCACCTCGAACAGCTCTTCGGCGGGCACGCCAAGGGTTGCGCGGATCAGGCCATCGACATTGGGCAGGTTGGTCGTCGTGGCAACCGCCAGCCGCACCCCGTGATACGAGGCATCATGCAGCAGTTCCGATATGCCGGGGCGCAGGGGCACATTGCCCTGGGCTATCAGTTCGCCATAGCGGGCGGTCTTGCGGGCGTGGATCTCTACCACCGGAATTTCGGCCGGATCCATATTCAGGTGGTTGGCGGCATAGGCGCGCATCCGTTCCTTGCCGCCGGTGGTTTTCAGCAATTCGCGATAGAGGTCCCTGCCCCAGTGCCAATCAAGCCCGAATTCGGCAAAGCTGTCATTGAACGCCTGACGATGGGCCTCTTCGGTTTCGGCCAGGGTGCCGTCAACGTCGAAGATCAAGGCGCGCGGTGTCATGGTTCAACCCGTGCGCGCGGCTTCGGCGGCCGCACGGATGGCGCGGATGTTTTCGCCGTACACCTGCGGGTTGTCCACCGAGCCCCCCTTGAACACGGCAGAGCCGGCGACCAGAACATCGGCACCGGCCTCGACAACCAGCGGGGCGGTTTCCGGGGTCACGCCGCCGTCGATCTGGATATGGATCTGGCGATCACCGATCATCTGGCGGATCTTGCGGGTCTTTTCGACACCGGAATGAATGAATTTCTGGCCGCCAAAGCCGGGGTTCACGGTCATAACCAGAACCATGTCCACCATGTCCAGCAGGTATTCGATGGCCTCGGCCGGAGTGCCGGGGTTCAGACTGACGCCAGCCTTGACGCCCTGGGCCTTGATCGCCTGAATCGTGCGGTGGATGTGGGGGCCGGCCTCGAGATGGGCCGTGATCATGTCGGCGCCTGCCTTGGCGTAGGCCTCGATATAGGGATCGACGGGTGCGATCATCAGATGCACGTCCATGAAGGTTTTCACATGCGGGCGAAAGGCAGCAACCGCGGGCGGGCCAAAGGTCAGGTTGGGGACGAAATGCCCGTCCATGACATCCACATGCACCCAGTCGGCGCCCTGGTCCTCGATCGCGCGGATCTCGGCGCCGAAATCGGCGAAATCGGCTGACAGGATGGATGGTGCGATCTTTACGGAACGGTCGAATGCCATGATGGCCTCCTTCTGGGGTGTCGGGATGGGGCGGGCATGTCTGCCCACCCCGGTCGTGCTCAGGCGGCCGAGTTGATCCGCAGCGCCTCGCGCCAGCCGGGATAGAGCTTGTCCGCATCATGCGGGAAGCTTTCGAAGGCACGCGCGAATTCCTTGTGTTCCTTGGCGAACTCGATCGGGTCGGCACCCTCTTTCCAGCACTGTTCGGCCTGGCGCAGGCTGGTCGCGCCCGCGGCCGCACCGTCGATATGGCCAAAGCTGCCGCCGCCGGCCGTCAGGATCAGGTTGGAATGGCCGAGGTTTTCAAAGAAACCCGGCATGCGCAGCGCATTCATCCCGCCCGAGATGATCGGCGTGGTCGGGTTCATGCCGTACCATTCCTGGTGATAGAAGGGGCCGTCCGCGCTGTCTTCGGTGATCATGTGGGCGATCATCTTGTCGGCGGGCTCGCCCTCCATCTTGCCATAGCCCATGGTGCCCACATGGATACCGCTGGCACCCTGCAGACGGGCCATCTTGGCCAGGACAAAGGCGGTATAGCCGCGCTTGGCACTGGGGCTGGTCACGGCACCATGGCCGGCGCGGTGGTAATGCAGGTACTGCTTGGGGAAGGTGCGCCGCGCGGTGGTTATCGCCTGCGGACCCGTGACATAGCCATCCACCAGAAAGGCACAGTGATCGGCATCGGGGCCAAAGGTTTCGAGGATGTATTCCCCGCGATAGATCGTTTCGCGATAATCGTCGGCGGTGATGTTCCACGAAAACAGTTTGGCCTGTCCGGTTTCGTCCTGGGCGCGCTTCATCGCGTCATGGACAAGGCGCACGGTTTCCTTGAATGGCGCAAAGACCTGGTTGCCCTGGGGTTCGTCATTCTTGATGAAATCGCCGCCCAGCCAGAAATCATAGCAGGCATCGGCAAAGGGTTGCGGACGCAGGCCCAGCTTTGGCTTGATGATGGTGCCGACGATGAAACCGCCATTCCTGTACGGACGCCCCAGCACGCGCCACAGGTCGGAAATCGTGGTCGAGGGGCCGTCGAACAGGCGCAGATAGGCAGGCGGTACATAGAAATCGTGCATCTTGGCATAGGCCACGTC
>CAZWXK010000071.1:6194-10256 GCA_964637875.1 uncultured Rhodobacter sp. | reverse complement strand
CCCTTCTTCTTTGGGGAAATACGCTCGGGGGTGCGGGGGCAGACAGCCCCCGCCTGCGCCGTCGGAAATTGCGGGTGCCTCCGGCGGGCGTATTTGGGCAAAGAAGAAGCCGCTGGCCATGCCCCTTGACGGGGCAGAGGGTGGTCAAGGGGTCGCGTCCCGATCGGCGTCCTGCGATGCGGAGGGTGCCCTGCGCCGGTGGCGGTTGCGCCGGCGTGGATGCCGGATCGGCTGCTCCAGCCCCTGGCGCAGGATGCGGGTCATGGGATGGTCGGGGAACTCCCGTTCATGGCGTCCCAGCAGCGGTCGGATCATGGCGCGGGCATCCGCATCCACCGGCAGGCCGAGCACCCAGTCGAGAAAGATCGAGCGGCATTCGGCCATCGAAATGCCCGCAATGCGATAGGACTCTCGGATCAGCCCGCGTGGATCGACCCGGCGATCGACCCGGCGATCGACCCTGGCCGTATCGCCCTGCCGAGGTCTGTCCCCCATCTCTCCCGCCCTTTCAGGAGCGGACACCCTCCCGTGCCGCGCCCGGTCAGTGCCGACTGGGCCATCCTGATCCTTGCGATCATCCGTCATGCCGGTCTTCCCTCTTTCTTGTGGCGAGTCTTGCGCGCCGGGGGGGAAATGTCGAGTCACCCCAGGCAGCGATCGATGATCTCGCCCGCGCGGGTTCTTTCGGCGTCCAGCGTCTGTTCGAGGCTGTCCAGATCGTCGGCGCCGGTCTCGGCCAGCAGCAGCGCGCGGCCATCGCGGCCCAGCGCATGCGCGTCAAGCGGCCCGTCCACCAGCAGCTGGCCGATCAGGCGCAACGCAGCCAGGCGGTCGTGACTGCGCACAAGGTGGGCGGCCTCATCCGCGCACAGCAGACCCGCGCGCACCCCTCCGGCCAGCTGGGTAGGGATATCGCGGGCAGCCTCGCCCGACATCAGGGCAGCGCATTGGGCGGCCAGGGTGATATCCAGCATCCGCCCCCTGCCGGCCTTGGCCTCCCACGGGTCCTGCTGCCGGGCGGTGGTGGTGGCGGAAAGGATGCGTGCGCGCATCTCTGCCACATCGTCACGAATCCTGCGCGCGTCACGCGGGCGGGCGATGATCTGGTGACGAAATGCCTCGACCTCGGCGCCGAGGGTTTTCTCGCCGGCCACCGGCCGGGCGCGGGTCAGGGCCATGTGCTCCCAGGTCCAGGCGCGGTTGCGTTGGTAATCGACAAAACCGCTGAACGGGGTTGCAACCGGCCCCTTTCGCCCCGATGGACGCAGCCGCATGTCAACCTCGTAGAGCCGGCCTTCGGCCATGGGCGAGGTCAGCGCCGTCACCAGAGCCTGGGTAAAGCGGGCATAGAATGTCGTGATCGGCAAAGGCCGGCGGCCGACCGACATTTCGGCGCCGCCGCCATCGTAGATCACGATCAGGTCCAGGTCCGAGCGCGGCCCCAGCATGCGCGCGCCAAGAGACCCCATGCCCAGCACCATCGCGCCACGCCCTGGCAGCGGTCCGTGGCGGCGGGCGAATTCATCGGCGACCGGGCCGATCAGGGCACGCAGGCAGGCCTCGGCCAGGTCGGAATAATGGCGTGCGGCCCGACCCCAACCGATCATCCGGCGCAACAGCTGCACACCGATGCGAAAATGCTGTTCCTTCATCCAGCGCCGTGCGGCCATCAGCTGTTGCTCGAAATCCCCGCCGGGATCGGCGCCCGCGCGCGCAAGCTGGGCCGACAGATCCGCAGCCAGGTCGTCCGCCGGAGGCAGGGGCGCAAAGAAGGTCCCGGCAATCACCCCTTCCAGCACCTGCGCGTGGCGCGACAGGTAATCGGCCAGCGCCGGCGCGGTGCCGCAGATCTCGGCCAGAAGGTCGAGTATCTGGGGATTGGATTCGAACAGCGAGAAAAGCTGCACCCCGGCGGGCAGACCGGAAAGGAAGGCCTCGAACCGTTCGAGCGTCGCATCCGGATCCGAGGTTTCCGCGATACGGCCCAGGATCTGGGGCAGGATCCGGCGGAAGATCGCACGCGCGCGCGTGCTGCGCAGGGCGGCAAGGCGATACCAGCCATCGATGCGGGCGCGCATCTGCTCGGACAGGCCCGTCTGCAGGGCCGTTGACCCGGCGCCGTCCCCCTCGCGCTGGAAGAAACCCTCGATCAGCGCATCCACCCGGTCGAAACGGGCCAGCAGGCGCGCCTGGAAGGCGTCGATATCGCCCGTGCCGCAAAAGGCGGCAAGGCGCGCCATGCCGTCGGGCGCCACCGGCAGACTGTGGGTCTGGGCATCGTTCAGCATCTGGAGACGATGTTCCACCTCGCGGTGGCTGCGATAGGCGGCAACCAGAAAATCGGCCGTCCCGGACGGGATCCATCCCTTGCGCGCCAGCATCCGCAGGGCCGGAACCGTGCCGCGCAGGCGCAGGTCGGGGTCGCGGCCGCCGGCGATGATCTGGTGGGTCTGGGCAAAGAACTCGATCTCGCGGATGCCGCCACGCCCCAGCTTGAGGTCATGCCCGGCAAGACAGACGACCCCGCCCAGCCCCTTGTGGCTGCGGATGCGCAACCGCATGTCATGGGCATCCTCGATCGCCGCGAAATCGAGATGCCTGCGCCAGATGAAGGGGCGCAGCGTTTCCAGAAACCTTTCGCCCGCGGCGATGTCGCCGGCGCAGGGGCGCGCCTTGATGAAGGCCGCGCGCTCCCAGGTGCGGCCCATGCTTTCGTAATAGCGTTCGGCCGCCCCCATCGACAGGCAGACCGGCGTGACCGAGGCATCCGGGCGCAGGCGCAGGTCGGTGCGAAAGACATAGCCCTCGGCGGTCACATCCGACAACAGCCGGCTCAGGCGGCGCGTGACCCGGACATAGCCCATGCGCAGGGCCTCGAAATCGTCGGCCCGGCGGTGGATGTCGTGGCGGGTCTCGTCGAACAGGACGATCAGATCTATGTCCGACGAATAATTCAGCTCATGCGCGCCCATCTTGCCCATCGCCAACACGACGATGGCGCAATCCCGAACGCTCTTGCAGCCCGGCAGGCGGGCGCGCGCGATTTCGGCCGCAAGCAGGGCCGACAGTGCCGATTGCACCGCGAAATCGGCAAATTCGGTCAGCGCGGCGGTCACCTGTTCGAGCGACCACATGCCGCCGGTATCGGCAAGCGCGACATATAACGCCAGGCGCCGCTTGGCCTGGCGCAGATGGACAGCCAGCGCATCGACCGAAGCAGCGGGATCGGGGGGGGAAAGCAATCCGTCCATGACCTCGCGCGGCGGAGAATCGAGCATATCGGCCAGCCAGTCGCGTTCGCGCTGCAGAAGGCCGCGCAGATAGGGGCTGCATCCGGCCACCCCCCTGAACAGGGCCGACAGGTTGGCGGGCAGTTGGCCATAGAGGGTCAGAACCTCGTCGCCCTTGTCGGGCTCAAAGGGAATCGGGGCCTTGCGGGTATCGGAGATCAGCGACATGCCGGCAGGATGCTGTGCCCGTCGCAGGGCGTCAACCGCGGGTCGCCCGGGTGCCACGCCCCGCGCGGCAAGGCGGGTGCCGTCCCGCCCCGGCCCTGTCTGCCTCTTGCAACCGGGCGGCGGGGCAATCATAACCGGGACATGAGCAAGAGCCTGAAACGTGTACAGGACGAGATCGCCGCGCTTGGACTCGACCTGGAAATCAGAAAGATGACGCAGCCCACCAACACGGCGGCGCAGGCGGCCGATGCGGTCGGGGCCGAGATCGACCAGATCGTGAAATCGGTGATCTTCCTGGGGCGCGACAGCGGCAAGGTGGTGCTGTTCCTGACCCCCGGCGGACAGCGGGTCGACATGGCGGCAGCCGGCGGTCTTGCCGGCGAGGCGCTGGGCAAGGCCGATGCCGCCTGCATCCGCCGGCAGACCGGCTTTGCCATTGGCGGGGTGTCGCCCTTTGGCCATGCCAGCCCGATCCGCAGCTTCATGGAGCCACGTCTGCTGGATTTTCCGCTGATCTGGGCGGCGGCAGGCACACCGCATCACCTGTTCGCGATCGCCCCCCGCCTGCTGGCCGAAAAGACCGGCGCCCATGTGGCGCCCTTTG
>CAZWXK010000071.1:4370-6094 GCA_964637875.1 uncultured Rhodobacter sp. | reverse complement strand
CCCAGCCCTCAGCACGCTGCCCTGGTGATCGCCGCCAGCAGATCGGCACAGGCCTGCCCGGTGCGGCCGTCGCGGTCGAGGCGCCCGTTCCACCCGCTCAGCGACACCGCGCACAGCGTATTGGCCGCCGCAAAGGCGGACAGGGCCGCGATCACGTGCCCCAGCCCGGGGCCGCCGGGCACCGGATAGTTGTTCGCCGGAACGTCGGATGCATCGATCACATCATTGTCGACATGCAGATGAACCGGCCCCTCCAGGACCAGCCCGGCAAGCGCATCGACCTCCGCGCGGTTGATGCGCGATGCGTCGAGAGCCCTTTCCTCGGCCGGATCCAGATCGCGGGCGCCAATCAGCCAGACCCGTTCTTCGCGCTGCGGCACAAGGTCCAGGGCGCGCGCAATCTCCTGATCGCCGCGCCCGACCATCATCGCCAGCGGCATGCCCCCCAGAAACCCCGAGGGCGACGTCTCGGGCGTGTTGAAATCCCCATGCGCATCGAGCCACACCAGAACGGGATCGACAGCGGCCCTCTGAAGCCCCGCCATCACCGGCAGGCTGGCCACGCAATCCCCGGCGACCGAGATGGCCAGATCGCCGGCCTCGGCGCATTGCTGCACGAATGACGCGATCGGCGCATGAACCCGCAACAGGCTTGCGGGCGTGCGGTCGGGGATGTCGGCGACGTCATTGCGACATATGTCGATATCGGGCGGCGCGGCCCGGAACAGATCCGAATCGGGAAGATCGAGGAAACGCGGCGTGACCATCCAGCGGGGCTTCATGGCGCGGCGCCCGCATCTGCAACGCCCCGTCCGCGGATCGCGGGCGATCTATTTCTCGTCCTCGTGATCGTCGTCATCCTGTGCGGTCCTTGGCAGGTTGAACAGGCTGTCCGCATCCAGGTGCTCGCCATCCTTGTCGTCCTTGTCGTCCTCGGCGAGGGTAAAGTTCTCGAGGCCCGACATGCTGGCGGGGATGCGTGCCTCGGGCTCCATCTGAAGGGACTGTTCGGTGGAAACCAGCTTGCGCCGCTCGTCGTCGGTCATGACCTCGCCAACCTTGGCCTTTTTCGCCGCGGCCTTGCGGACGGCCTCGTCAAGCTCGGTCTGCCGGCACATGCCCAGCGCGACCGGATCGACCGGCTGGATATTGGCGATGTTCCAGTGGGTGCGGTCGCGAATGGCCTGAATCGTCGGCTTGGTCGTGCCGACCAGCCTGGAAATCTGGCTGTCGGAAAGCTCGGGATGAAACTTGACCAGCCATGCTATGGCGCTGGGGCGATCCTGGCGTTTGGACAGAGGGGTATAGCGGGGACCCTTGCGCTTTTTCTCGCCCTCGGCTGCGGGGTTGTACTTGAGCCTGAGCTTGTGGGCGGGGTCCTTTTCGCCGCGCTCGATCTCGGCCTTGTCCAGCTGGTTGTTGGCGATCGGATCAAAGCCCTTGATCCCCACGGCGACCTCGCCATCGGCGATGCCCTGAACCTCGAGTTCGTGCAGGCCGCAGAAATCCGCGATCTGCTTGAATGTAAGCGTCGTGTTGTCCACAAGCCAGACAGCGGTTGCTTTCGCCATGATGGGCAGGGCCATGAGATTTCCTCCGGTTGAACACGCCTTCCCCGATCGGTGAAACCGGTTTGCGTCAGCGCCGCATCTTGCCGTTTTCGTGGGGGATTGGCCGCTATATAATGCCGGGACATCCGAATGAAAAGGGCTAATGAGCGCCCT
>CAZWXK010000071.1:2550-4270 GCA_964637875.1 uncultured Rhodobacter sp. | reverse complement strand
TATAATGCCGGGACATCCGAATGAAAAGGGCTAATGAGCGCCCTGCCGGCGTATTTGCACCCCGCCATCGCCCGTCATTTCGGCCGGCACGGCCCGACGGGCCGCATTGCGTACGAAGTGCGCGCCACGCGGGGGCACGCGACAGGTCCCCTTGCCCCTGCCCCGCGACTGCCCTAAAACCCGCAACAGGTTTTCAGCCCATCGGATGAATCACATGCTCGACCTGACCTATACCGCCCCCAAGCCCAAGGTAATTGCCGGCGCCCGCGAGGACTGGGAAATCGTCATCGGCATGGAGGTTCACGCACAGGTTTCCAGCAAGGCCAAGCTGTTTTCGGGCGCCTCGACCGCGTTCGGGGCCGAGCCCAATTCCAACGTCGCCTTCGTTGACGCGGCGATGCCGGGGATGCTGCCGGTCATCAACGAATACTGCATCGAACAGGCCGTGCGCACGGGGCTGGGGCTGAAGGCCGAAATCAACCTGTTTTCCGCCTTCGATCGCAAGAACTATTTCTATCCCGACCTGCCGCAGGGCTATCAGATCAGCCAGCTATACCACCCCATCGTGGGCGAAGGCGAGGTTCTGGTCGAGATGGGCCAGGGCACCGCGCGGCGCGTGCGCATCGAACGCATCCATCTGGAACAGGATGCCGGCAAGTCGGTCCACGACATGGACCCGAACATGAGCTTTGTCGATCTCAACCGCACCGGCGTTGCCCTGATGGAGATCGTCTCGCGTCCCGATATCCGCAGCCCCGAAGAGGCCGCGGCCTATGTCGTCAAGCTGCGCCAGATCCTGCGGTATCTGGGCACCTGCGACGGCAACATGCAGAACGGCAACCTGCGCGCCGACGTGAACGTGTCGGTCTGCCGCCCGGGCGATTACGAACGCTACATGGAAAGCCAGGATTTCGCCCATCTGGGCACGCGCTGCGAGATCAAGAACATGAACTCGATGCGTTTCATCCAGCAGGCAATCGAATACGAGGCGCGCCGCCAGATCGCCATTCTGGAAGATGGCGGCGAGGTGGTGCAGGAAACCCGCCTGTTCGACCCCGACAAGGGCGAGACGCGCTCCATGCGCTCCAAGGAAGAGGCCCATGACTATCGCTATTTCCCCTGCCCCGACCTGCTGCCGCTGACGCTGGAACAGGACTGGGTGGATGCGATCCGCGACAGCCTGCCCGAGCTGCCCGACGAAAAGAAGGCGCGCTTCATCACCGAATACGGCGTGACCGAATATGACGCGGGCGTGCTGACGGCCGATGTCGCCAATGCCGCCTATTTCGAAGACGTCGCCACCGGGCGCGACGGCAAGCAGGCCGCCAACTGGGTCATCAACGAATTGTTCGGCCGTCTCAACAAGGACGGGCTGTCGATCACGCAAAGTCCGGTGTCGGCGGCACAGCTGGGCGCCATCCTCGACCTGATCTCCAAGGGCGACATTTCCGGCAAGATCGCCAAGGAGCTGTTCGAGATCGTCTATACGCAGGGTGGCGACCCGGCGCAGATCGTCGAGGAACGCGGCATGAAGCAGGTCACAGACCTTGGCGCCATCGAGGCCGAGGTTGACCGCATCATCGCCGAAAACCCCGCACAGGTGGAAAAGGCCAGGGTCAACCCCAAGCTGGCCGGCTGGTTCGTGGGCCAGGTGATGAAGGCCACCGGCGGCAAGGCCAACCCCAGGGCCGTGAACGAAATCGTCAATCGCAAGCTGAAC
>CAZWXK010000071.1:0-2450 GCA_964637875.1 uncultured Rhodobacter sp. | reverse complement strand
CGGCGGCAAGGCCAACCCCAGGGCCGTGAACGAAATCGTCAATCGCAAGCTGAACGGCTGATCTACCAGCCAACCATGACGTTTTCCGGCGCGCGCATGATCGGCCACGAAACCCGAGATCGGGACGTCGATGCCCGCCCCGGAAATGCCACATTTACGATAGCGTGAACTATTGTTTTCAACTGATAATCAATACATCCACAATATATGGAGCATGGGGCATCACGGGCACCATATATTGATTTTCTTAATGAACAATTAACGTGGATTGTTTCCAAAAATGGTGTTCATTTCGTGACCGAATTGTCCTGTACTCTCCAGCGGGGAGGGAATGCAAATTCCCGTGAGCGTCATCAACGGGGAGAGCTGCCAAATGGCCAGATATGAATACAAGGTCATCGCCGCACCACGGCGCGCAAAGGCCGCAAAGGGTATCCACAACACCGAAGATCGCTTTGCCACCGGCCTGGCCGAAATCATGAACAGGATGGCGCGCGACGACTGGGAATATCTGCGCGCCGAAAGCCTGCCCTGCGAAGAGCGCAGCGGGCTGACCGGGCGGATCGAAACCTACCAGTCGGTCCTTGTCTTTCGCCGGCGCATCCGGGCCGGTCAGACATTTTTCGAGGTCCCGCCAACCCACCGGATCGAGCTGCATGACGAGCCCGAGGATGTGTCGGAACAGGACATCGTCTTTTCCTCGACCCACCGCCATGCCAGCGTCAGCGCGCCCGACGATCCCACCACCGAGGGCACGCGCAGCGGTGCGCTGAGCATCCTGCGCAACCGCAAGGCCCGCCTGACAAGGCAGGACAGGGACGACTCCGACGACACCCGGATGGCTGCCGAATAACACCGAACGACAACACGGCCGACATGGCATGGCGCCCTGTCCGGGCGGGTGAGCCAGGAATTATCCGGCCCTTCCGCGGCCTTGCCCGGTCGCACTCAGCCCGATATGTCCATGGACAGGGCATGAATGCGCCCGATCAGCGCGCTGCCCAGCGCATCCTGCACCGCGCGATGGCGCTGGATGCGGCTCATCCCGGCAAAGGCCTGCGCCCGGATCACCACCTTGAAATGGGTTTCGCCCCCCTCACGCCAGCCGGCATGGCCGCGATGGGATTCGCTCTGGTCGATCACTTCCAGTTCGCTCGGTGCGAATGTTGCCTCCAGTTTGGCCCTTATTTCGTCTGATACTGCCAATTTTTTCCCTCCTGTCGCGCGTTTGCCCCTTGGCGGCGCGTCGCAAAACACTAAACTGCTTCATCCGAGTCGGAAAGCGAAAGGATGGGTCCTGCGATGGCCGGGCAATCTCCGTTTGATTTTGACATATCCGTGTCCGCGGACAAGAAGCGGCGTTCGCGCGGGCGGCGCGGCATGTCCGGCGCCTTCGAGACATCGCGGCGCATCTGCGAACATGAGGGCTGCAACGAACCGGGCAAGTATCGCGCCCCGAAGAACCCGGACAATCTGGATGATTTCTACTGGTTCTGCCTGAACCATGTGCGCGAATACAATCTGAAATGGAACTTCTTCGAGAACCATTCCGAGGAAGAGCTGGAGCGCCAGTTCGCCGCCGACAAGGTATGGGAGCGCCCGACCAAACCCTTTGGCAAACGCGGCCCCACCGCACAAGGCGCCGCGGCCGAGGCCCGCGCCTGGGCGCGGCTGGGCATAGACGACCCCCACGAAGTGCTGGGCGAAAAGGCCACCCGAAACCCCGGTACGGGACGCGGGCAGCATACCGCGCGCCGCCTGCCCGCAACCGAGCGGCGCGCGCTCGACATCCTGGATGCGCGCGATGACTGGACCAAGGCGGAAATCCGCGCGCAATACAAGTCGCTGGTCAAGGATCTGCACCCCGACCTGAACGGCGGCGACAGATCCGACGAGGAGCGCCTGCAGGAGGTCGTCTGGGCCTGGGAACAGATCAAGGACAGCCGCAGCTTCAAATAGGGCGCGGCTGTCACCATATTGACAACAGGACGGCGCAACGGGCCGCAGGGGCGGGCGCGCGACACCGCGTCGCCCCCGGATCGTTGGATCTGCGGTGCGGGTGGCTCTTGCGCAAAAGGGGATTATGCTCCACTAAGCAAAGGTTGCCCCGCGCATCCCCCGGGGCGCGGGCATTGCTCTGGCGCGACCGCGGCATGCCCCGCAACAGCCCGGATATCAGACGGAAATGAACATGGCAGACGGCAATATGGACAAGGTGAGCACACCCACGCGGCGATTCTCGGTTCGCGAGGAATTCGGGATCGACACCGACATGGAGGTTTACGGCTTTGCCGAGACCTCGGATCGGGTTCCCCTGCGCGACCCGACCTACAAATTCGACCCCGACACGACCCTCGCAATCCTGGCCGGGTTCGCCCATAACCGCCGGGTGATGATCCAGGGCTATCACGGCACCGGCAAATCGACCCATATCGAACAGGTCGCCGCCC
>CAZWXK010000070.1:6500-10549 GCA_964637875.1 uncultured Rhodobacter sp. | reverse complement strand
CGGGCCGCTGCGCAACCCGGGCCAGGAGAATTCGATCAAACGCGACATGCTCCAGGGCCACCGGACATGACGCCATCGGCGCGCCTGTCGCGGGTTCATGCCCGGTAGCGCGCGATCCAGCTTTCGATCAGTTTCTGCTGCATCTTCTTGGCCTGCCGGTTCCACTGGCGGGCGCCGCGCGGGCGTTCGCGCTCGGCCCGGGGGATCGCGGCGCGCCGGCCCATGTCGGCCGAAAATACCGCGAATGCCAGCTTGCGCGAACCCGGCCCCGCGGTATATCCCGCCAATGCGCTGACGAAATTCAGTGTCCCGGTCTTGGCGTTGACCTTGACCGGGTAGTTGCGTATCGGCCGCCCCCTGGCATCGTGAAAGGGGATGTCCTTCATCAGCCCGTGCAGCGGCCCGTTCCAGCCCTGTTCGAGCAGGACCTGCACCATGTCATGGGCCGACAGGCGGTTGTTTTCCTCAAGCCCCGAGTGATCGACGAAACGGGCGCTCTTGGCGCCACGCGTCCGATGCAGCCACAATGTCATCACGCGGGCCGAATCGCGCAGCGTTCGCGGGTTCTCGCCGCGTTTGCGGGTTGCGGTCAGCCCGACACATTCGGCGGTGAGGTTGGTCGAATATTTCAGCATGCGACGCAACATTTCGTCCAGGGGCGCGCTCTCCCATGTCGCGACGGGGCGGATGTCGCGCGGCAGCGTGCTGGTGTGGCGGAATTCAGGCAGCTGGATTCCAAAGGCGCGTGCCAGGGTGCGAAAGACCTCGGCAGCATAGAATTCGGGCCGCCGCACCGGCAACCAGCGCCCTCCCTTGCGTCCCAGCGCGCGGCGGGCCACCGTCCAGCGGTCGGATCGTTCCAGGGTGGTCAGCGTGAAAACCGGGCTGCGACGGTCAACCACCGTCATTGCGGTCGTGCTGACGCGGGGGCGGAATTTCAGCGCCCGGGCATCCATGGTGATGTCATAGCTGCCCTTGCGCCGGGTCCACTCGAAAAAGACCCGGTTGAAATTCAGGTTCAACCCCGAAAGTGCCGGGTTGTAGCCCAGATAGTCCGGCTGGCTGGGGTCGATCGCGCGCTGATAGGGCAGCGCGGCTGCATGAACATGGGCATTGCCCGCGATCTCGCGCAGGCCGGCACGTTTCAGCTGGCGCGCCAGTTCGCCCAGCGCGTCGCTGTCCAGCGTGGGGTCACCGCCCCCGACAAGATAGAGGTCGCCCATCAGGCGCCCGCCGATGATCGGCCCGGTGACCATGACACGGGTCCGAAAACGAAAGGCCTCGCCCAGGGTCTCGAGGCCATAAAACGTGGTGATTGTCTTGGTGACACTGGCAGGCGGGTAGAGGCGCGTTTCGCCGTAACGATCCAGGATCTCGCCGCTTTCGGCATCGGCAACCAGAAAACCGGTACTTCCGCTCAGCCCCGCCGCCCGGATGATTTCGCGCGCGTTGCTGTCGGCCCCTGCGTCGCTGCGTCCCGGCCCGTCATCGGGGCGCGGGTGCGGCCGGATCGAGCGCTCTGGCGCCGATCCACGCGCCAGCGCGGCACCTGCCGTGCCGCTCAGCAGCGCGCTCAGAACCCACCGACGTGTCGGAAATCGATCACCGAAATTGCGTGTCATGTCGAATGATTCAACGTCAGCCCCCCAAAGGGCAAGCGTTAACCTGTCCAGCCGCCGCTTTTTCTTATCTGGGTCGAGGAAATATCGACCATCGGCCCACTGACCAGGCACCAGGCCGGCGCCGCCCGCCCGGCCAGCGACGTCGCCTCATGTTCGGGCAGACGGTGATGCGCATACGCCCTTGCCGCGGGCGACAGGCCGGCGTGCAGCATGTTGTCGGGCCGGCCCAGCACGCCGAGGGGCAGCATCTGCATGATCGCGCGCCAGTTCTGCCAGCGGTGAAACTGCGCCAGGTTGTCGGCCCCCATCAGCCAGACGAACCGCACCCCCGGATGACGGGGCAGCAGGCGGCCCAGCGTCGCCGCGGTGTGGCGGGTGCCCAGCCTTGCCTCGATGTCGGTGACATGGATGCGCCGGTCATCCGCCAATGCGCGGCAGGCCCGCAGCCGGCGCGCCAGGCTGGCCGGCCCAAAGGGTTTCAGCGGGTTGCCGGGGCTGACCAGCCACCAGACCCGATCCAGCCGGAAACGGCGCAGCGCCTCGTGCGTGATATGCAGATGCCCCGCATGGGGCGGATCGAACGACCCCCCCAGCAGGCCGACCCGCATCCCCGCGGGGGTATATGGAAGATCGTCCGACATCCCCGCCTTTTCGGCGCCTGAAGGGGCCGCTGTCAAGCGCCTGCCACCGTGGTCGTCACCTCAACCGCGCCCGCGATAGGCAGGAACCCCCTGATCGGGCAGCCACAGCCCCTCGGGCGGGCTGCCTGTCTGCCAGAACACGTCGATGGGGATGCCGCCGCGCGGATACCAGTAGCCGCCGATGCGCAGCCAGCGCGGCGCCAGCTCGTCCACCAGGCGGCGGCCGATGGCAACGGTGCAATCCTCGTGAAATGCCCCGTGATTGCGAAACGAGGTCAGATACAGTTTCAGCGATTTTGATTCCACCAGCCATTTGTCGGGCACGTAATCCAGCACCAGATGGGCGAAATCCGGCTGCCCCGTCACCGGGCAGATCGAGGTGAATTCCGGAATGGTGAAACGCACCAGATAGTTGGTGTCGCCATGCGGGCTTGGCACGCGCTCCAGCACCGCCTCATCCGGCGATTTCGGGGCCTGCGCCGGCTTGCCCAGCTGCGACAGGCCAAGATTTTCGTCCTGCGTCATGATCCCCTCACACCGCGCTCAGGCCGAGGCGTTCGTCGCGCCGGCGGATCCAGCTTATCACGGGGATGGTCAGCAGCACCATCCAGCCCTTGCCGATCACCTGGCCGGTCAGGAAATCGAGGCTGCCGAATGCCATCTGCAGAAAGACAAGGCTGTCGAATACCAGCCCGACCACGCTGGAGGCCACCACCGCCAGCACCAGCCCGCGCCGCTGCAACGGCGTATAGACGGCAAGGTCGGCAAATTCGGAAATCAGGAATGCCGTGACCGAGGCAATGACCAGCGCCGGCGGGGCGATCAGCCAGCTCAGCGCACCGCCAGCCAGAATGGCGACAACGGCCCAGACCAGCCCCAGCCGCCGCTGCACCAGATCGCGCAGCACCAGCGCCAGCCCCACCATCAGCACACCGCTGGGTGCCATGATGCCGGGCGCCACCGGAATCAGACAGGGCCCGTCAGGCGGGCAGACGCTGCCGAAATGGCCCAGCATCCAGTTTGCAGCGGGGATCGAGGCCACATATCCGGCCAGAAAAAGCGCGCCCTCCAGACGGCGGCGCGTGTCAAGTGAAGTGGTCATTTTCCTCTCCATATATTCCGCATCTCGGGCTTGAATACCCGCGCGTGTCTCAGGATCGCCCTGCTAGCGCACCGACGGGGGCAATGTCAATCGGCGCCCGCGCCTGCCTTCTTCTTTGCAAAAATACGCAAATCCCCTACCCGGATTGCAGTCGCACCAAAGGCGGCCTATCAAGGGCCTGCCAACTGGGGGGCATGTCTTGCAAAACGATCACGTCAATCTGGTCAAGCTGTGTGTGGGGATCGACTCGGTCGAACATCTGATCGACTGGCGCGCCCGGCGCGACGCACGCCGTGCGGCCGACGGCCTGCCGCCGATCAGCGAACATGTCACCCGCATGTTTCCCAGACGCGCTGACGAGATCCTGCGCGGAGGCTCGCTCTACTGGGTCATCAAGGGCCAGATCCAGGCGCGCCAGCGCATTGTGGGGCTCGAGGAACGCATCGGTTCCGACGGCATCCGTCGCTGTGCCCTGATGCTCGACCCGGATCTGGTCCGCACCCGCCTTGCCCCGCGCCGCCCGTTTCAGGGCTGGCGCTACCTTGCCCCGCAGGACGCCCCGCCCGACCTGCCCGCAAGCCGCGCCGATGATGACGAGCTGCCGCCCGAACTCAGCCAGGCTCTGGCCGAGATCGGGCTGCGATAGGATCGTGCCCGCCTTCCCTGCGCGGCCCCGGCGCGGCC
>CAZWXK010000070.1:0-6400 GCA_964637875.1 uncultured Rhodobacter sp. | reverse complement strand
GCTGTGTTCTGGTGGAGCCGAGGGGGATCGAACCCCTGACCTCGTCATTGCGAACGACGCGCTCTCCCATCTGAGCTACGGCCCCAGCGGCGCCTGTCTTACCCGAGGGGGCCGGGAAGTCAAGCGCCTGTTTCACTATCCTGTCAAACCGGCGCGCCGGCCTTGGCACGCAGGAATGCCTCGATCTGTTGCGCGGGCATGGCTCCGGCCTGGCGGGCCAGCTCGCGCCCGGCGCGGAAGGCGATCAACAGGGGAATACCGCGAATCCCGTGTTCCATCGACACCTGCGGGTAATCTTCGGTGTTGATCTTGGCAAAGCGCACATCGGGGGCCATGTTGCGGGCCGCCTTGGCGAATTCGGGGGCCATCATCCGGCAGGGGCCGCACCATGGCGCCCAGAAATCGACAACCAGCGGGATGTCGTCATTCTTTTTCGCCTTGTTCAGGATCTTGCGGTCGATCTCGGTAACTCTGCCATCAAGCAGCTTTCTGCCGCAGACCCCGCATTTTGGCGCTGCGCCCAGCTTGTCGTCGGGGACGCGGTTGACTGCGCCGCAGTCCAGGCAGGTGATTTTCAGTTGTTTCGACATGTTCCATCCTTGTGCCCGCTGCACGGGGGTGCACGGGGGTGCACGGGGCGGGCCTGTATATCACGATTTCCTGATATATGCGTGTGCCCGGCCAGGGTTTCAAGACGCCCTGCCGCCCGTTGCATTGGCGCGCGCTCAGCGTTCGGTGAACTTGATCTCGATGCGGCGGTTCTGCGCCCGGGCCTGGGGCGTGTTGGCGGGGTTTACCGGCTGGTATTCGCCAAACCCCGTTGCGGCCAGGCGGTTGGGCGGGAAATGCAGCGCGTTGATCATGTAGCGCACCACCGCCAGTGCGCGGGCCTGGGACAGCTCCCAGTTGTCCTTGAACGGCCCGCCCCCCCTGAGAGGGGTGTTGTCGGTATGACCATCCACCCGCAGAACCCAGTCGATTTCGGGGGGTATCTGGTCCTCGACCTCCTGGATCAGCCGGGCCACCTTGGCGACCTCGTGCTTGCCGTTTTCGGACAGGTCGGCCGAGCCGGGGGCGAACAGCACCTCGGACGAAAAGACAAAGCGGTCGCCGACGACCTTGACCCCGGGGCGGTCGGCCAGAACGTCGCGCATCTTGCCAAAGAATTCCGACTTGAACTTGCGCAGATCCCTGGCCTCGGCCTCGGCCCGCTTGCGCTGGGCGGCCTCCAGATCGGCACGCTTGCGCTGTTCCTCGGCCAGCTTGCGCTGTTCCTCGGCCAGCGCGCGCTCCTTTTCGGCGCGCTTGCGCTGCTCTTCGGCGATCTTTCTTTCCTGCGCGGCCACCCGGGCCAGCGCGGTGTTCAGGTCGCTGCCAAGCGAGGCAATGCGCACCTTGGCCGCCTTGTCGCGGGCCTTGGCCTCGTCAAGCAGGCCCTGGAGCATTTCCAGCTGCTTGCGCAGGGCGGCGGTCTGCTGGTTCAGCAGGGCCACCTGGCGCTGGGCTTCGGTCGAGCGGGTCTTTTCCTTGTCCAGTTCCTGATTGGCCCTGGCCAGCAGGATTTCCCTCTGCCGGGCTTCGGTCAGTTTCGTTGCGGCATCCTGCTGTGCGGCCA
Source organism: uncultured Rhodobacter sp. (assembly GCA_964637875.1). Taxonomy (GTDB): domain Bacteria; phylum Pseudomonadota; class Alphaproteobacteria; order Rhodobacterales; family Rhodobacteraceae; genus UBA5972. The sequence goes on along the minus strand of CAZWXK010000070.1, from coordinate 4,785 downwards.
GCTGGGCGGCCAGCGCGGCGCTCAGCCTTTTCTGCAGGTCCTGGCGCTGCGATTCGGCCTGGGCCAGCTTTCGCGCGGCATCCTTGTCCTTGCTCTGCATCTGGGCCAGCAGGGCGTTCAGGCGCTGCTCCAGCGTTGTCTTGTCGTTGCCCAGTGCCTCGATCGCCTTTTGCATGGCGGCCTCGGCCTCCTTGCGGCGGTCGGCCTCGCTGGCCGCCTTGTCGAGCGCGGCCCTTGCCTGGGCCAGCTCGGCGCCGGTGCGATCGGCCAGCGCCTGGGCCTGGGCGAGGCGGTCGCGGGTCTTGTCGCGGTCCGATGTCACCGCGCTCAGGGCGGCCCTGGCCTGGGCTGCGGCATCCCTTGCCTGGCTGGCCTCGGCGCGGGCCTGCGCGGCCTGTTCCTGCGCCTGCCTGATGGCCAGCAGGGCGGCGGCCAGACGGGTGTTCAGTTCCTTTTTCGCGTTCTGGGCGGCGGCCAGCAGGGTCAGGGTTTCTTCGGCCTTGCGGCGCTGTTCCTCGAGCGCGAGCGTCATCGCCGTCAGTTCGGCGCTGGCGTTCTTCAGCTTTTCACGCAGGGCCCGGGCGGCGGCGGCCTCGGCCAGACGGGTCTTTTCGGCGTCGCTCAGACGGGCGGTGGTGTCCTTCAACTGCCGCCGCAGGGCCTCGGCGGCGGCGGCTTCGGCCAGGCGCGCCTTTTCGGCATCCGACAGGGTCGTGCGCACGCCGGCCAGTTCCTTTTGAAGCTGTGCCATTGCCGCCTCATTCGCGATGCGCCGTTTTTCGGCCTCGCTCAGCCCCTTTTCCAGCACCTGGATGCGGGCGCGCAGCCGGGCCATGGTCTGTTGATCGGCCTTGCTGCTCTGTTCGCGCGTGCTGAGCGCGTCGGCCATGCGCATGAGCCGCGATTCGAGGTCGGACATCGCCGACTGGCTCTTGCCCAGTTCGCCGCGCGTCTGGTCGAGCGCGCTCAGCGCCGATTGCAGCGAGGTGGTCCTGTCGGCCAGCTCGGCCCTGGTCTTTTCGATCAGCGCCTCCAGCGCCTGCCGTCTGGCGGCGGCCAGACGGGCGGCTTCGGTGGCGGCGTCGATCTCGCTGCGGGCCTTGGCAAGGGCCAGTTGCAGGGCCTGTTTCTGGTCGATGACCTTCAGGTTCCGGGCCTTGAGGTCGGAAATCTGCGCTGTCAATGCTGCCTTTTCGTCCTGGGCCGCGCTGATCTGGCCTTCAAGCGCCGTCTTGTCCTGCTGCAATTTCGCGCGCTCGGCCAGCAGGCTGGCAACCTGGGCCTCGAAGCTGGTCACGCGGGCCTCGTATTCGGCGATCTTCTGTTTCTGGTTGCTGGCCTGTCGGGTCAGGGTGTCGATCAGGCGTGCCTGAAGCTGGGCCGTGGTTTCCGCCTTGTTCAGCTTGCTGTCCAGCGTCTTGACGCGGGTTTCGAGACCGGCCGATCTTTCCTGTTCCAGGCCCAGCGCCTTGGCCAGGGTGGCGACCTGCTGGCTGAGATAATTCAGCTGGGTATCCTGGTTGGTGATCTTTTCGCGCAGCACGAACTGCACGATCATGAAGATGGTGAGCACGAACATCAACACCAGCAGCAGCGCCGTCATGGCATCGACAAAGCCCGGCCAGATGCTGGCGTTGAACCTGTTGTGCCCGCCGCGCCGGATCATCGCCATGGCGTCAGCCCCTGTTGCCCGGCTGGGTCGGGGCGCGGCGGCCGAGGCTGCGGATCGCCTTGTTCAACGCCGCGATGTCGGCGCGCAGCTGGGCGACGGTATCCTGCTGGCCGGCGCTCATTTCCTCGAGGATGCGCACCAGCTGGATGTCGATGCTGCGCAGGCGCATGCGCGATTCCGGGTCGCCCCCTTCTTCGGCCAGCAGGGTGATGGCCTGGGCCAGCTTCTGCTGGCTTTCGGCGATCTCGGCCAGCGCGGCCTCACGGGCCTGTTGGGCCGCGGTCAGGCTGTCCAGCCGTCTTGCGGTTTCCTCGGTCATGCGCTCCTGGCCCTCGATCATGCGTTCCTGCCCCTGGAGCAGCCCCCGGGCCATGCGCTCCTGGCCGTCGATGATGCGCATGAGCAGATCGTTCTGCTCGTTGATTGCCTGTCGGGCGGCCTCGCCGGGCCTCTGGTCGGCCAGGTTTTCGTTCAGCCGTTCCAGCGTCTGGCCCAGCTCGGCCAGTCGGGCGCCGGTTTCCGTCTGGGCGTCCTCGGTACGGATCAGGGTCTTGTGGAGGGCCTCGATCCCCTCGCTCATGTGCTTGAAGGCGGCGGCCAGGACATCGCTGTCGGCCACCACCGCGCCACCTGGCGTGCCGGATGTGCCGGCGGCGGCGAAATCGACGCTGGTGATGGTTGACAGCCATTCCTCCAGCTCGCGGTAAAAGCGGCTCTGGCCGTGGCCCGCGAAAAGGTCGAGCAGCCCCACCACCAGCGAACTGGCCAGCCCCAGCAGGGACGAGGAAAATGCCGTGCCCATGCCGCCCAGCTGTTTTTCCAGCCCGGTCATCAGGCGGCCGAACACGTCGGCGCTGCTTTCGCCCGGGACCGGTGCCAGCGAGCGGATGGTCTCGACCACCGCGGGCACCGTGGTGGCCAGGCCGTAAAAGGTGCCCAACAGCCCCAGAAAGATCAGCAGATTGATGATGTAGCGGGTGATTTCGCGGGTTTCGTCCAGCCTTGTCGCCATCGAATCGAGGATCGATTGCGCCGATGACGCGCTGATCTGGGTGCCCTTGCGCCGCGAGCGCAGCAAGGTGGCCAGCGAGACCAGCAGCCGCGGTGGCGCGGTGCTTTCGTGGCCGGGGCGGCTGATCGCAAAGCTTTCGATCCAGTTGACCGCCGTGATCAGCGAGAATACCTGCCAGAAACAGGCGATGACGCCGATCAGGAAAACGGTGACGATGAATCCGTTCAGATAGAGGTTCGAGGTGACGAAGGTGAAAATCGTTTGATAGGCCAGCGAAGTTCCCGTGCCCACCAGGCCGATGATGACCAGCATCGTCATGATCTGGCGGATGGGCTGCGAGAATTGCGGCTCGGCCCGCGGGTCTGCCCTTTGCATCAAGAAAGCCCTTGCTTGCCCGTTTCTTGGACCTGCCATGTCCGGCCGGCCTTGGTCAGGGGGACAATACTTGTCTTGCCCCGCTCTGCCAACAAACAAAGTGGTCTGTCGCGAAAAGCAATTACAACGGGGGGATAAAACTGCCATAATCCCGCAAGATTCCGGAAATTCCGGAATTATTGCCGGCTCTGGCAGAAATACGGGGGAATTCATGGAAAACTTTACAACCAGCGGATCAACGGCCGTGACCGCACTGGTCATTCTGGTCTTTGCCGCCATCCTGATCATGATGATGGTCAAGTCCGTGCCCCAGGGCGAGGAATGGACCGTCGAACGTTTTGGCCGCTATACCCGCACGCTCAAGCCCGGCCTGCGTTTCCTTGTTCCCTTCATGGACAAGGTCGGCGCCCGCATCAACATGATGGAAACGGTTCTGGATATCGAAAAGCAGGAGGTCATCACCAGGGACAACGCCCAGGTCTCGGCCGATGCGGTGGCGTTCTATCAGGTGGTGGATGCGGCCCAGGCGGCCTATGAGGTGCGCAACCTTGAAAGCGCGCTCTCCAATCTTGCGCAAACCAACATCCGTGCGGTGATCGGCTCGATGGACCTTGACGAAAGCCTGTCGAACCGCGATGCGATCAACTCGCGCCTGCTGACCGTGATCGACGATGCGTCAAACCCCTGGGGCGTCAAGGTCACGCGGGTCGAGATCAAGGATCTTTCGCCCCCGCCCGACATCAACGACGCCATGGCCCGCCAGATGAAGGCCGAGCGCATGAAGCGGGCCGAGATCCTGCAGGCCGAGGGCATGAAGCAGGCCGCCATCCTCAAGGCCGAGGGCGAGCGCGAGGCCCAGATCCGCGAAGCCGAGGGGCGCAAGGCCGCCGCCTTTCTGGATGCCGAGGCACGCGAACGCCAGGCCGAGGCCGAGGCAAAGGCAACCGAGATGGTGTCCGGGGCCATCGCCGCGGGCGACGTGCAGGCGATCAACTATTTCGTGGCCCAGAAATATACCGAGGCGCTGCGCGATATTGCCAGCGCGCCCAATACCAAGACGGTGTTGATCCCGCTGGAAGCAACCGGCGTGATCGGCTCGATTGCCGGGATCTCGGAAATCGCCAGGGCTGCTGCCGGAGGTGGCAAGGCCGGGGGAATGACCGGGGGAATGAGCGGGGGCATGACCGGGGCATGACCGGGGGCAAGATGGAGGGCTGACGGCGACATGGGGTTCCTTGACTTTCTCAACGGCATTTCGCCGTGGTGGTGGGTGGCCTTTGGCGTCGCGCTGGGCGCGGTGGAAATGGCCACCATGTCGTTTTTCCTGATCTGGCCGGCGCTGGCGGCGGTCCTGGTGGCGCTGGCGCTGCTGGTCAGCCCGGAAACGGGCGGCGAGGCACAGATCGTGATCTTTGCCGTGATGGCCATATTGCTGACCTTTGCCGGGCGCTGGGCGATGCATCGCGTCGGCGTATTCGATCAGAGCGGCGGCACGCTCAATTCCCGCGCCCACCGGATGATCGGGCGCCATGGCGAGGTTGCGGCCTTCAGCGGCCCCGAAGGGGTGGTGGTGATCGACGGTATCCGATGGAAGGCAATCTGGCCGGCAACGGCACATGCCGCGCCCGGCGACAGGATCGTGGTGAAGGGGGCCGAAGGCATGACCCTGAAGGTCGAGAACGTCTGATCGCCGTCTTTCGGACAACCGGGCGGACAACCGGGCGGA
>CAZWXK010000069.1:2467-10852 GCA_964637875.1 uncultured Rhodobacter sp. | reverse complement strand
TCAAATTCATCACGCTGGAAGCAATTTTCGCCAGCGCCGGTGCGATCCGGCAAACGTCGCCAGGCCCTACTAGAGCATGTCGCCCCGGATCGGATTCGCCCCTTTTGCGAACCGAGGGCGTGCGGCCGCCCGGGTGGGCGCGGATGCGCCCGCCATGGGGGCGGGCGGGCGCATGCCCGGGCCGCTGCGCAACCCGGGCCAGGAGAATTCGATCAAACGCGACATGCCCTAGTATTCGGCCTTGCGATAATGGCAATATATGGGAAACAACGATTCGAGGCCCCCATGACCCTGACCCCCGAACAGCTTGCCGAAATCCAGCAGGCCCGTGCCAAGGAAAACCGAACGCTGCGGGTGACGGCACCGGGCATGGAAAAGCACCTGTATTCCGCCTATCCGGTGCTGGATCACGGGTTCGTGCGGGTGATCGACTATATGGGCGATGACGGCGCCATCTGTCAGGCGGCGCGGGTGTCCTATGGCAAGGGCACGAAATCGGTGCAGAATGACGAAGGGCTGATCCGCTATCTGATGCGCCACTGGCACAGCACGCCGTTCGAGATGTGCGAGATCAAGCTGCATGTCAAGCTGCCGGTCTTTGTCGCGCGCCAGTGGATCCGCCACCGCACCGCCAATGTGAATGAATATTCGGCCCGCTATTCCATCCTTGACCGCGAATTCCATATCCCCGCCCCCGAACAGCTGGCGGCGCAGTCAACCATCAACAATCAGGGCCGGGGCGCGCCGCTGACGGCCGAAGAATCGGCGCGTGTTCTTGAAATTCTGAAAACCGACGCGGCGCGCTGTTACGACCATTACGAGGAAATGATCTCGGACGATGGCAAGCAGGGGCTGGCGCGGGAACTTGCGCGCATGAACCTGCCCATGAACATCTATACCCAGTGGTACTGGAAGGTCGATCTGCATAACCTGTTTCATTTCCTGCGCCTGCGGGCCGATCTTCATGCGCAGTATGAAATCCGCGTCTATGCCGAGGAGATCTCGCGCATTGTCGCAGATTGGGTGCCATATGCACACAGGGCGTTCGAAGATTACCGCATGGGCGCCGTCACGCTGAGCGCACAGGCGATGGACTGCCTGCGCCGGATGCTGCGGGGCGAGGAGGTCAGCCAGGAAAATTCGGGCATGAGCGCGCGCGAATGGCGCGAGTTTCAGGCCGTGATCGGCTGATCGCGGGGGCGCTGCCCCCGTCGCTGGCGCGACTCCCCCGGCGTATTTGGGCAAAGAAGAAGGTGATTTTCATCCTGCCCTTGAAACCCTCGGGATTGCCCCTAACTGTTTGATAGAGGCAACAAATCCAGGGGCTTGAGATGCAGTTCATCCTACATAACGACGACACGGTTCACGGTTTCAACGAAGCGCAGGAATTTGCGCGCGAGGTCGTCGGCAAGGCCCTCAAGGGCCGCGAAGACCGGCTTAGCCGCATCGAGATCTGGATCGCCGACGAAAATGCCGGAAAATCCGGCCCCGATGACAAGAAATGCACGATCGAGGCCCATCCCCGAGGCACGAAGCCGGTCACGGTGCATGCCAATGCGGATGCGGTGATCCCGGCCATCCGCGCCGCCGCAAGCAAGCTGGCGCACGCGCTGGAACGCCGGCTGTACAAGAGCTGAAAGGATCAAAGCCCCGGACGATGCCGGGGCTTTTGTCTGTCATGGGGTGTTTTCCTTGTCGGCCTAGCCGACCAGTTCGAGCCCGGAAAAGAAATAGGCGATCTCGACCGCGGCGGTTTCGGGCGCGTCGGATCCGTGGACCGAGTTTTCCCCGATCGACAGCGCGAATTCCTTGCGGATGGTGCCTTCGGCGGCCTCGGCCGGGTTGGTGGCGCCCATCACTTCGCGGTTTTTCGCAATCGCGTCCTCGCCTTCCAGCACCTGCACGACGATCGGGCCCGAGGACATGAATTCGCACAGTTCGTCATAGAACGGGCGTTCCTTGTGGACGGCATAGAAGACGCCGGCCTGCTGCTTGGTGATGTGGATCCGCTTTTGCGCGATGATGCGCAGGCCGGCGGCCTCGAGCTTGGCGTTGATGGCGCCGGTCAGGTTGCGTTTGGTCGCGTCGGGCTTGATGATCGAAAAGGTGCGTTGGATCGCCATTTGGGTCATCCTTTCGGGGCTGCTCTGGCCGGCCGCGAGCGGCCCGCCGGGGGTTGAGAATTGCGCCCCCGTTATCATGCCGCCCCACGCTTGAAAAGCGCTGACTTGCGCAAATGGTGGCGATTGACAGCACCGTCCTGCATGGCGCAAATGCGCCATGCTCAGGATCAACGATATCAGCTTTTCCATCCAGGGGCGCCCGCTGTTCGAAAACACCGGCGTGATCATCCCCACCGGCCACAAGGTCGGCCTTGTCGGGCGCAATGGCACGGGCAAGACAACCCTGTTTCGCCTGATCCGCGGAGAGCTGGAGCCCGAAGGCGGCAGCATCACCGTGCCACGGGGCGCGCGCATCGGCGGGGTCGCGCAAGAGGCCCCCGCCAGCGATGATTCGCTGCTCGATACCGTGCTGGCCGCAGATACCGAACGCGCCGCACTGCTGCGTGAGGCCGACAGCACGCAGGACGCCGGCCGCATTGCCGACATCCACACCCGCCTTGGCGATATCGACGCCTGGTCGGCCGAGGCCCGCGCCGCCACCATCCTGGCCGGGCTGGGCTTTGACAGCGCGGCCCAGAAACGGCCCTGCGCCGATTTCTCGGGCGGCTGGCGCATGCGGGTGGCGCTGGCGGCGGTGCTGTTTTCGCAGCCCGACATCCTGTTGCTGGACGAGCCGACCAACTATCTGGATCTGGAAGGCACGATCTGGCTGGAGAGCTATCTGGCGCGCTATCCGCACACGGTGCTGGTCATCAGCCACGACCGCGACCTGCTGAACAAGTCGGTGGGCGCGATCCTGCATCTGGAACACCGAAAGCTGACGCTGTGGAGCGGCGGCTATGACCAGTTCGCCCGCCAGCATGCCGAACGCCGGGCCCAGGCCGAGGCCGAGCAAAAGAAACAACAGGCCCGGCGCGCGCATCTTCAGGCCTATGTCGATCGCTTTCGCTACAAGGCCAGCAAGGCCAAACAGGCCCAAAGCCGTCTCAAGATGATCGAGCGGATGGAACCCATCACCCTGCTGCGCGACGCGGCCACGGTGCAGTTCCACTTTCCCTCGCCCGAGGAACTGTCGCCCCCCATCATCAAGCTGGAGGATGTCGCTGTCGGCTATGACGGCAGGCCGGTGCTGGCGGGGCTGAACCTGCGGATCGACCAGGACGACCGCATCGCCCTGCTGGGCGCCAATGGCGAGGGCAAGTCCACGCTGTCGAAACTGCTGGCCGGGCGGCTGGCGCCGATTTCGGGGCAGATCCATGCATCCAGCAAGCTGCGCATCGGCTATTTCGCCCAGCATCAGGTGGACGAGCTGTATCTTGACGAAACCCCGCTGCAACATCTGCGCCGCCTGCGCCCCGACGAGGTGCCGGCAAGACTGCGCGCGCGCCTTGCCGCCGGCGGGCTTGGGGCCGCGCAGGCCGAAACCGTGGTGGGCAAGCTGTCGGGCGGGCAGAAATCGCGCCTGTCGCTGCTGCTGGCCACGATTGATGCCCCGCATATCCTGATTCTGGACGAACCCACCAACCACCTGGATATCGAAAGCCGCGAGGCCCTTGTACGCGCGCTGAACGATTATGCCGGCGCGGTGATCCTGGTCAGCCATGATTCCCATCTGGTGACGATGGTCGCCGATCGTCTGTGGCTGGTGCGCGGCGGCAAGGTGCGCCCCTTTGACGACGACATGGAGGCCTATCGCAGGATGCTGCTGTCCGAGCGGGGCGCAAACACCCCCCGGCCGGCCGAAAAGGCCGCGCCCCCTGCCCGCCCCCCCAGACGCAGCGCCGCCGAGATCCGGCGGATCACGGCACCGTTGCAGGCAGAGGTCTCGAAATGCGAGGCCCGGATCACCAGGTTGGAGGAGATGCGCAGAAAACTGGACGCCCGCCTTGCCGACCCCGGCACCTATGACAGGGTCGGCGCCGACGGGCTGCGGGCATTGCAGGCCAAGGATGCCGAGCTGAACGCGGCGCTTGCGCGCGCAGAAGGCCTGTGGATGGCGGCCGTCGAGCGTCTGGAAGCGGCCCGAAAGGAGTTGGGCGATGAACGGTGACACGATCGGACAGCTGATCTATCTGATCCTGCTGCTGCTGTTTGTCGGCGGCTGGTTCTTTGCCCGCAATCGCAACCGCCTGAACCGGACATTGCAGCAGGCGGTGCTGTGGCTGTTCCTGTTCGCCGGCATGGTGGTGATCTATGGCATGCGCGAACCATTGCGCCAGCAGTTGCTGCCACGATCGAGCGTCTCGCAGCAGGGCGACAGCATCATCCTGACCCGCGCCGCCGACCGGCATTTCTATGTGACGATCAGGCTGAACGGCGTGCCCGTTCGTTTTGTCGTCGATACCGGGGCCACCAACATGGTCCTCAGCCGCCAGGACGCGCGGCGCATCGGTATCGACCCTGACGGGCTGATCTATTATTCCACGGCCCAGACGGCCAATGGCACCGTGCGCACCGCGCGGGTCAGGATCAAGACGGTCGAGCTGGCCGGAAAGACCGACCGGAACGTGACCGCCTGGGTCAATGACGGGCAGATGGATGGGTCGCTGCTGGGGATGAGCTATCTCTCGCGGTTTTCGACGATCCAGATTTCGGGCGACCGCATGATCCTGAAAAGATAGGGCATGTCACGTTTGATCGGATTCTCCCGCCCCCGGGGCGCGCAGCGGCCCGGGCATGCGCCCGCCCGCCCCCAGGCGGGCGGGCGCCCTCGATCTCAACCCTCGATCACCTCGAAGCGGGCGACACGGCCCATGACCTCGCGGATGCGGTTCAGCAGGCACAGCCGGTTGCGCCGCATGATGGCGTTGTCGGTGTTGACCTGAACGGCATCGAAGAACGCGTCGATGGGCGCGCGCAGCCCGGCCATGGCGGTCATCGCGGCGGCAAAATCCTCGGCCTCCAGCGCAGGGCGGATGGTGGCCTCGGCAGAATCGAGCGCCGCAAACAGCGCGCGCTCGCTGTCGTCGGTTGCATATTTCACATCCGGCGCACCCTCATAGGAAACGCCATCCCTTTCCTCGGCCTGGCGCAGGATGTTGTTGGCGCGGCGAAAGCCCTGCAACAGGTTTTCGCCATCATCGGTTTTCAGGAATTCGCCCAGCGCCTGCGCCCGGCGCACCAGCAGTACGAGGTCGTCACTGCCCGGCATGGCCAGACAGGCGTCGATCACGTCATGGCGGACGCCGCGTTCCCGCAGGTGAACCTTGAGACGGTCGTGGAAAAAGGACAACAGGTTGTCGCCATCGGCGCCGGCATAACCCTTGGCAAACAGCGCCTTCAGCCCGGCGCGCACATCGTTTTCCAGCACAATCCGTATCACCCCCAGCGCGGCGCGGCGCAGGGCAAAGGGATCCTTGCTGCCGGTCGGCTTTTCGTCGATTGCCCAGAACCCGGTCAACATGTCGATCTTGTCGGCCAGCGCAACCGCCATCGACACCGGCGCGGCCGGCACCGCGTCACCGGGGCCAAGCGGCGCATGATGTTCCTCGCAGGCCTGCGCGACCTCATCGGGCAGGCCCGCGGCCTGGGCGTAATAGCGGCCCATCACGCCCTGAAGTTCGGGGAATTCATAGACCATCTCGCTGGCAAGGTCGGCCTTGGCCACGCGGGCCGCCTGTTCGGCCATGTCGGCGTCGGCCCCGACCAGCGGCGCGATTTCGCGCGCCAGCGCGGCAATGCGGTCGATGCGTTCGGCCTGGCTGCCCAGCTTGCGATGAAAGGTGACATCGGCCAGCCTGGCGGCCATGCCCTCAAGCCCCTTTTCGCGCACGGCGCGCAGGTCGTTTTCCCAAAAGAATTTCGCATCCGAAAGCCGCGCGAACAGGACCTTGCAGTTGCCCGCCAGAATGGCGGCGCCATGATCGGCGGTTTCGCGGTTGGCAACGGTGATGAATTTCTCGATCCGATCCGTGGCCGGGTTGCGCAGCGAAAAGAATTTCTGGTGCGCGCGCATCGAGGTCTGCAGCACCTCGGGCGGCAGGTCCAGGAAATCGGGCGCGATGTCGCCCATCAGCACCACGGGCCATTCGACCAGCCCGGCCAGCTCGGCCAGCAGGCCCTTGTCCTGAACCAGCTCCATCCCCTGGGCAAAGGCCAGGTTGGTGGCCTGCGTGAGAATGTGATCACGGCGCTCATCAGCGTCCAGCATGACAAGGCGTTGTCTGAGTTTTGCCGCGTAATCATCGAAAGACACGACAGAAAATCGCCCCGGCGCCATGAAACGGTGGCCCTCGGTGGTGTTGCCACAGGGGATGCCGTCGATGTCGATGGCAACGGGGTTGGCGCCCTCCTCACCGACCAGAATACAGAGGATCGAATGCAGCGGCCGCACCCAGCGCAGGCTGCCGCTGCCCCAGCGCATGGATTTGGGCCAGGGAAAATTGCGGATCACGTTTGTGATCACATCGGCCGCGACCTCGGCCGCGCTGCGCCCCGGCCGCTCGATCACGGCGAAATAGACCTGCCCCTTCTTGTCGTCGCGCACCTCCAACTGATCGCGCGTCAGGCCGACACCACGCAAAAACCCCTCGATCGCCTTGTCGGGGGCGCCAACGCGGGGGCCGCGGCGTTCCTCGCGCAGATCGGGGGCCTTGGCAGGCAGCCCGGTCAGCGACAGGCACAGCCGGCGCGGGGTGACATGGGCTGTGGCGCTTTCATAGGTGATGCCCGCCTCGACCAGCCCATCGGTGACAAGACGTTTCAGGTCATCGGCCGCGCGCGCCTGCATGCGGGCGGGGATTTCTTCCGAGAACAGTTCCAGCAGCAAGTCGGCCATGTCTATTGATCCGCGTATTTTTCGTTGAACTGGTTCCAGGCATAGGCACGCCCGTTGCCATAGACGGCGACCACCCGATCGACCCCGTCATGGATGTTGCGCCGGCCCAGCAGGGCGATCGCCTTGCCCGCGGCCAGATCGCGGGTGATCTGCGCATAGTCGAAACAGTCGAACCAGGACGGCGCCTTGAGCGGGGTCGCCCGCGGGTAGGGTGTGAAACGCCGCGCCAGCGCCGCCGCCCCCTCGTCGAGCTTGAAACAGGCCCGAAACTTGAGCGGGCTGGACGTGCCTGTCAGCAGACGGGTATCGCGCGCCGGCAGCGCCCTGGGCGGCGTGCCATCGATCGGCGTCAGATCGATCGAGAAATCGCGGGGGCTGGATTCGCTGTAATAGGCGTAGTTCTGCGCATACCACAGGGCCACGCCGAACAGCACGGCGAATGCCAGCAGCGCGCTCATGGCGTGGCTGCCCTTCATGCCGCGTCCCCATCGGCCCCATCGGAGCATGCCGCGACATCCGCGCCGCCCGCCTGCGTCTGCACGAAGGCATCGGCACAGGCCCTGGCCAGCGCCCGCACGCGCCCGATATAGGCCTGACGTTCCGTCACCGAAATCACCCCGCGCGCATCCAGCAGGTTGAAGATATGGCTGGCCTTGATGCACTGGTCATAGGCGGGCTGGGCCATGACGATCTGCTTGCCGGTCTTCGGGTCCTGTGCCGGGTTCGACAGGATGCGGCGACATTCGGCCTCGGCGTCCTCGAAATGGCGCAGCAGGGTATCGGTGTCTGCAATGTCGAAATTGTAGCGCGAATATTCCTCTTCCGCCTGGCGGAACACGTCGCCATAAGACAGCGCGATCGGCGCCTCCGGGTCGTTATAGGGCATGTCCATGACGTGATCGATGCCCAGCACATACATGGCCAGGCGCTCCAGCCCATAGGTCAGCTCGCCGCTGACGGGGTGGCAGTCATGGCCGCCGACCTGCTGGAAATAGGTGAACTGGGAAACCTCCATCCCGTCGCACCAGACCTCCCATCCCAGGCCCCAGGCGCCCAGTGTCGGGCTTTCCCAGTCGTCCTCGACAAAGCGGATGTCGTGCAGCTCCATGTCGATTCCGATGGCCGCAAGCGAGCCCAGGTAAAGATCCTGCAGATCGGGCGGGCTGGGTTTGATCAGCACCTGAAACTGATAGTAATGCTGCAAGCGGTTGGGATTTTCCCCATAGCGCCCGTCGGTGGGCCGGCGCGAAGGCTGCACATAGGAGGCCGCCCAGGGTTTCGGCCCCAGCGCGCGCAGCGTGGTGGCCGGGTGAAAGGTGCCCGCGCCAACCTCCATGTCATAGGGCTGCATCACCGCACAGCCCCGCGCGGCCCAATAGGCCTGAAGCCGAAGGATCACGTCCTGAAAACTGCGCGGCGCGCCTGATGCCGTCATTGCCGTCATTCCCTCGTCATGGCCCCGTTGCGGGGCCCGTCGTTGTCGCG
>CAZWXK010000069.1:0-2367 GCA_964637875.1 uncultured Rhodobacter sp. | reverse complement strand
GTCGTTGTCGCGCTCGTTGTCGCGGTCGTTGTCGGTGTGCCTGCCCGCCCCGGGGCGCGGGGTTGCGGACAGCGCGCCCCTCAATAGGCAAGCAGCAGGCAAGGGTCAATTGCCGTCGCACGCAAATGCGATGGTGCATTTGCCGCAACATTTGCTAAGCTCGCGGCAAGAGCCAGATATGTCGAGTCAATTTCAAGAGGCCGGGCGTGACAGCAACCCAGACGACAACCCGTGGAATCCAGCTCTGCCGGACCGCCGCAAGCGGGGTCATCTTTCTGCTTTTCCTTGTCGCGCTGGCCGGATACAGGCCTGTCACCGCAGTGGCACAGACGGCGGTGCGGGGTGCCGACCGGGGGACGGCCGAGGTCTGGATACAGGTCGAATCCAAAAAGGACATCATCGAGGCCCGCGATCGCGCACAGTTCTTTGCCCGCAGCTTTCCCGACACCCGCGCCTTCATGACCACCACCGGCTGGTATGCGATCGCCATCGGCCCCCTGCCGCGCGATGTGGCGCGCCGCCAGCTGGCCCGTCTGCGTGCCGACGGACGAATCCCGCGCGACAGCTTTCTGAGCGACGGCAGGATATATGTCAGCCAGTTCTGGCCGCTGGGCGTGAACAATCAGCTGGGCACGAACAATCCGCCGCCCGGCGACCAGGCCATGCCCGCCGCCCCCCCGCAGGAGGAGGGCCCGTTGAGCGCACCCTCGGGCGACGCCACATCGCAGCCGGCGCCCGACACGACTGCGGAGACCGCACCAGGCACAGCAGACAGCACGCCAGCGGCGCAAGACACCGCCGGGACCGCACCGCCGCGTGAAACCACGCAACCGGCCCCGCCGGCGGCGGCCGTCGCCCAGCCCCCCGCCGGGCCGGTTCCCGACCTGAACCTCGCCGCCACCCGGCGCATGGAACGCAGCCTGCCGCGCGCGCGCAAGAAGGCGATACAGACCTGGCTGACATGGACGGGGGATTACGACTCGACGATCGATGGCGCCTTTGGCCGCGGCACGCGCCGTGCCATCCGCGCCTTTCAGAAACGCGAGGGTTTCCAGGCGACCGGCTATCTGACACGCCAGCAGATGACCCTGCTGGAAAGGCGCTACAAGGACATCACCGCCGGCCTGGGGGTTCGCGAGATGCGCAATCTGGACGCCGGTATCGCGATGCCCTATCCGTCGGCGCTGGTCACCTTTGACCGTTTCGAGCCACCCTTTGTCCATTACCGCCCGCTGAACGACAGCGGCGTGCGGATGATGCTGATCAGCCAGAAGGGCGACACCACCACGCTCAAGGGGCTGTACGACCTGATGGAAACGCTGGATACGGTGCCACAGGGGGGCTATCGCAAGCTCAGGCGCAAATGGTTCGTGCTGACCGGGCGCAATGCGCGCATCGTCTCGTACAGCTATGCCCGGCTGAGCAAGGGAATGATCAAGGGGTTCTCGCTGGTCTGGCCGGTTGCGCTGGACGACCGGATCCAGCCGCTGGTCACGGCAATGTATGACGGGTTCACGCCGCTTGACGACCATGTGCTGGACGAAAACCTGGGCCAGGACAAGACCGCCGAAAAGGCCGTCGCCGACAGCGGCGATCTGGACATCCGGCAACCGGACCGGGCGGCCACTGCCTTTGTCGTCAATGACCGGGGGGTGATGCTGACAAACACGGCCAATGTCGATGGCTGCGGGCGGCTTTCGATCGATGACGGGGTGGCGGTGGGACTCCTGTTCGAGAACCGTTCAAGCGAGCTGGCAATCCTCAAGCCGATCGACCCGTATCGCCCGAAATCCTATGCGCTGCTTTCGGATGTGGCGCCGAAACTGGGCGACAAGGTGACGATCGCGGGCTTTTCCTTTCCCGATGTGATGGATGCCGCGGTGCTGAATTACGGCACCATTACCGATCTGCGCGGCGCCGCCGGCGAACAGGACCGGATGCGCGTTTCGGCCTTTCTCGAGCGCGGAGATGTGGGCGGCCCCGTGCTCGACAAACGTGGCGCGGTCGTCGGACTCAGCCTGAAAAGGCCCGATGACGACACGGCGCTGCCGGAATACGTGAACTTTGCCCTTGGCGCGGCACCGATCATCGCGATGCTGAGCGATCAGGAAATCACCTTTGGCATCAATCGTACCACCCAGCCGGCCGATCCGGTCGATCTGGCGGCAATGGCCTCGGATTTCACGGTCAAGCTGTCGTGCTGGAAGGAATGATCCCAAGGAACGATCCCGCCGAATGACCGATCGGATGACCGATCGGATGGCTGATCGGCGCGGGGGTAGAGCATGTCGCGTTTGATCGAATTCTCCTGACCCGGGTTGCGCAGCGGCCCGGGCATGCGCCCGCCCGCCCCCATGGCGGGCGCAT
>CAZWXK010000068.1:0-10874 GCA_964637875.1 uncultured Rhodobacter sp. | reverse complement strand
GCGCTGCCCCCGTCGCTGACGCGACTCCCCCGGCGTATTTGGGCAAAGAAGAAGCTATGTGCGTTTGAGCGCACGGCGCAGCTGGGTGCGGTCGATGGCGCCGGTCAGAATGGCTGCCGCGGCGTAGATCGTCACGCCCCCGCCCACCAGCAGCAGAGCCGCGCCATAGCGCAGCCCGGCCCGGGTCAGCCACGGGGTCAGCCAGTATGACATCAGCCAGAGACCGGCGCCCATGATGGCCGACGACAGCAGGATGCGCGGTAGCGCCCGTTTCAGGCGCTTGTCGATGCGCGCGGCATCGCCCATCTGGCGCGAGCCGCGCCACAGCAGCAGTACCATGGCCCAGCCCGCCAGCGTGGTGCCGATGGCCGAGGCGAGGAAGCCGACGACCCCCATCAGCCCGATGGCCAGTGCCGCGTTGACGATCATCGCCACCACCGCGTAACGGAACGGGCTGCGGGTGTCTTCGCGCGCGAAATACAGCGGTTGCAGCACCTTTTGCAGCACGAATGACGGCAGGCCCAGCCCGTATATGGCCAGTGCGCTTGCCGTCATGCTGGCGTCATGGGCATCAAAGGCGCCGCGCATGAACAGCACCGACACCAGAGGGGCGGGGATCACCACCAGCGCCACCGCCGCCGGCAGGGTCAGGGCAAGGGAAAATTCGGCCGCGCGGTTGACGGCATCGCGTCCGCCCGTGTCGTCGCCCGCGCGCAGCTTGCGGGAAAGGTCGGGCAGCAGAACCACCCCGATGGCGATGCCCACCACCCCCAGCGGCAGTTGATAGAGGCGATCGGCATAGTTCAGCCAGGCGATGGCGCCGTCAAAGAAACTGGCGACCTGGCGGCCGACCAGCAGGTTGACCTGCACGACGCCTCCGGCAAGGGCGGCGGGTGCGGCGATGGTGGCCAGACGTTTCAGCTCGGGCGTCAGGCGCGGGCGGCGCGGGCGCAGCATCAGCCCCTCGCGCGCGGCGGCCCACCACACCAGCGCCAGCTGGGCGATGCCGGCCAGCGGCACTGTCCAGACCAGCGCGGTGCCGATGTCCCAGCCAAGGCCGGCGGCCAGCGCCATTGCCCCGATGAACAGCACGTTCAGCAGAACCGGCGCCGCGGCTGCGACCCAGAACCGGCCCATGGCGTTCAGCGCGCCGGAAATCAGCGCCGCCAGCGAGATGAACAGGATATAGGGGAACGCGATGCGTCCGAAATGCACGGCCAGATCGAAACGGTTGTCCCGGGTGAAGCCGCTGGCCATGGCCAGCACCAGCCAGGGCATGAAAAGCTGCGCCAGCAGCGTCAGCACAAGCAGGATCGTCATCAGCCCCGACAGCGCGTCGCGGGCAAATGCACCGGCGTTTTCGCCTGCCTCCAGCTTTTTGGAAAACATCGGCACGAATGCCATGTTGAAGGCGCCCTCGGCAAAGAATCGGCGGAACATGTTGGGCAGGGAAAAGGCGATCAGAAAGGCCTCGGCCACGGGGCCTGCGCCGAGGAAGGCGGCGATCATGATGTCGCGGGCAAAGCCCATGATGCGGCTGAGCAATGTCCAGCCGCCGACCGTGAAGAACCCCGAGATCAGGCGGATCGGGCGGCTCATGGGGACATGGCCCCCCGGGCGCCGCGCTCGATGGCCTCGATCAGGCGCCGTTTCAGGGTTTCGCGCTTGTGTTCGGAGTGCAGTTTCAGGCCGAACATGTCCTTGACATAGAACACGTCTACCGCCTGCACCCCATAGGTCGCGATCACGGCGCTGGCGATATAGATGTTGTTGGCGCTGATGGTGCGCGTCAGGTCATAGAGCAGGCCGGGGCGGTCGCGGGTATCGACCTCGATGATGGTGTAGATGTCCGATCCCTCGTTGTCGAAGGTGATCTCGGTGGGGACGATGAAATCGCGCTCGCGCTTGCGGATGCGGTCGCGATCCTTCAGCGCGTCGCGGGCGACGACCTCGCCCCGCAGCGCCTTGGCGACCATGTTTTCCAGCCTCTTGATGCGGGACTGCTCATAGGCCTGCCCGCGCCCGTCCTGCAGCCAGAACACGGCGGTCGCAAAGCCGTCGGACGAGGTATAGGTCTTGGCGTCCACCACATTGGCCCCGACCAGCGCCAGCGCGCCGGCAAGGCGGGAAAAGATGCCGGGGTGATCCTCCAGCGCGAAACAGGCGCGGGTAGCGTCGCGGGTGCTGTCCTGCTTGAAGTCCGACAGGATCTCGCCCGGTTTCAGCCTGTCCAGAAGATGGGCAAAGATGACCTGGGTTTCGGTGTCCAGCCCCTGCCAGAACGGGTCGTAATGGCGTTCCAGTTCGGCCAGCACCTTTTCGGGCGGCCAGTCCTTCATGGCCGCGCAGAAGGCATTGCGGGCCTCGTCGATGCGTCGCGCGCGCGTGGTGAAATCGTCGATGCCGCTGGTCAGCGCCTCGCGGGTGGAATGATAGAGATCGCGCAGGAGTTGCGCCTTCCAGTTGTTCCACACGCCGGGGCCGACGCCGCGGATGTCGCACACCGTCAGCACCAGCAGCAGTTTCAGCCGGGTACGGCTCTGGATGGTGCGGGCGAAATCGCGCACGGTGCGCGGATCCGACAGGTCGCGTTTCTGGGCGACGTCCGACATCAGGAGGTGATGGCGCACAAGCCAGATCACGGTTTCGGTCTCGGCCTCGTCCAGCCCCAGGCGGGGGCACAGGCGGGCGGCGATTTCAGCCCCCTTGAGCGAATGATCCTCTTTCCGGCCCTTGGCGATGTCATGCAGCAGGAGCGCGGCATAAAGGACACGCCGGTTGACCCCCTCTTTCAGGATGCCCGAGGCCACCGGGTGATCGCCGACCAGTTCGCCGTCTTCGATGCGGGCCAGGATGGCGATGCACTGTATGGTGTGTTCGTCCACCGTGTAGTGGTGGTACATGTTGAACTGCATCATGGCCACGATGGGCTGGAAATCCGGGATGAAGGCGCCCAGCACGCCCAGCTCGTTCATCCGGCGCAGGCCGCGTTCGGGGTTGCCGTAGTCCAGCAGGATCGACAGAAAGATGCGGTTGGCCTCGGGGTCGTTGCGCAGATCGTCGTCGATCAGGTGCAGATTGGCCGCGACCAGGCGCATGACGTCGGGGTGCAGCAGGTAATGTGTGCGCAACCCCTCCTGAAACACGCGCAGCAGATTGACCGGATCGGACAGGAACTTTCCCTCGTCGGCAATGGTCAGCCGCCCCTGTTCCAGCCGGTATCCGCTGGCCAGGCGCGTGGTCAGGCGGTGGCGGGCGCGCGACAGGCGCTCGGCCATGCCGGGGTGACGCTTGACATGGCGGGCCTCGAGCGCGGTCAGAAAGATGCGGGTCAGCTCGCCCACACGGGTTGCGTGGCGGAAATAGTCCTGCATGAAATGTTCGACCGCGCGGCGGCCGTCATGGTCGCGATAGCCCAGGATTTGGGCAATCTCGACCTCGGCATCGAATGTCATCTGTTCGGTGGCACGCCCCGAGATCAGGTGCAGGTGGCAGCGCACCGTCCAGAGGAACTCCTCGGCGCGTTCGAAGATCTCGTATTCGGCCGGGCTGAACATGCCCAGATCGACCAGCTCGCGCGGGGTGCGGGCGCGGTGCAGGTACTTGGCGATCCAGAACAGCGACTGCAGGTCGCGCAGGCCGCCCTTTCCCTCTTTCACATTGGGTTCGACCATGTAGCGCTGGCCGCCCTGCTGCCGGTGGCGTTTGGCGCGTTCTTCCAGCTTGGCCTCGATGAATTCGGGGCCGGTATCCTTGAACAGACGGCTCCAGAGCTTGTCGTCCAGCTCGTCGGCCAGCGCCCGGTCGCCGCCCAGGAACCGCGATTCCAGCAGTGCCGTGCGGATGGTGTAGTCCTCGCGCCCCAGCCGGATGCAGTCGCCGGGGCTGCGGGTGGCGTGCCCGATCTTGAGGCGCAGGTCCCACAGGATATAAAGCATGGTTTCGGCCACGCTCTCGGCCCAGGGGGTGCGCTTGTGTGGAACCAGAAACAAGAGGTCCACATCGGAATAGGGGGCCATTTCGGCGCGCCCATAGCCGCCGACCGCCAGCACCGCCAGGCGCTCGGCCTGGGTCGGGTTGGCCAGCGGGTGGATATGGGTGGTGGTCGCGCGCAGGACCTCGTTCACCACGGCGTCGGTCAGGAAGGTATATGACCGCAGCACCCGGCGGGTATCGCGTGGCCTTGCGCGATAGGCATCCGATATGCGATCGAACCCGCGGCGCCAGGCATCTTTCAGAACGCCCACCACGGCAGCCCGCATCGCCTGGGGGCTGTCGGCCTCGTCCATTCCGGTATCGATTTCGCGGGCGACCGCGGGGGCATCAAGGATCCGGCCGGCGGGCAGGATCAGATCCCGGTCCCCATGCGGGGCTGCCGCGTCGGGCCTGTCATCTGTCCGGCTTGCGGCTGGCGGCGTCGCGGGGTCGCTCGTCGCGGGGTCGCTCGTCACGGGGTCACAGGCCGGTATTGTCGAAACTGGTGGGCGCGGGGTCAATGACCTGGACCTTCCTGTTGCGGATCTCGACCACGGCAAGCGCGCGCTCGTTGGTGCCGTCGGGCAGCAGGCGGAACACCCCGCCCACCCCGGCAAAACCCGAGCGCTGCGTCAGGTTGCGCCGCGACAGGGCATCGGGCCGCCCGGTGGCGATCAGCGCGCCGACCGCAGCCACCGCGTCATAGGCAAGACCGGCCAGCGGATGCGGCGGTCGCCCGTAGGTCTGGCTGTAGCGCTGGCGAAAGGCGGCGTCCAGAGTCGGGTCGGGCAGGGCGAACCAGCCCCCCTGAAGCCCCCGCAGCGAAAGCGTCTGGGTGGGGATGTCCCAGCGGGTGAGGCCCATGAATTTCACCTTCCTGGGGTCCACCCCGTTTTCCGGCAGCAGCTGGGCCAGAATCGGCAATGCGCCGGCCGTGTCGGCGGCAAAGATGATGGCATTTGTCTGGGTATCCTTGACCTGCGCGGCGATCTCCTTGACCGCGTCGATCACGCCCTGCTGGGTGAACTTGTAGGCGGCCGCGCCGGTGAATGTCGCCCCGGCGGCGCTCACCGCGCCCTCGACCGCGGCGCGTCCGACCTGGCCCGTCACGTTGTCGGCATGAACCACCATGATGCGGTCATAGCCCTGCGCCATGGCATAACGTACCAGGCGATTTGCGGTGTTGCGGAAGGTGTTGCCCAGGATAAAGACATTGCCGCCCGCGATCTGGGGATTGTTGGAAAAGGACAGCACCGTCAGCCCACGCGCCCCCACCGCGCGCCCCGCCGCATTGGCGGCGTCCGCATAGACCGGGCCAAGGATGATCCGCGCCCCTTCGTTTGCGGCCTTGCCGGCCGCGGCGGCCGCCCCCTGGGCGGTGGCAAGGGTCGGATAGACGCGCAGGTCGATCCTGACCCCGTTCAGATCGTCGACGGCCATGCGCGCGGCATTGGTCAGGCTGGTGGCGAGGGTTTCGTTGTTGGGATCCGGTGATCCCTGCGGTACCAGCAGCGCCACGGGTACGCTTGCTCGCGTGTTGATCAGCGGGCCGCTGCCGCCCACATCCTGACAGCCGGCCAGAACCAGCGCGGCCAGGCCGATGACAAGCAGCCGAACGGGCCGCAAGGCAGGCGGAAGGGTAAATGACATCGTGAAAATGCTCCTATTTCGCTGGCCAGCCGAGTCCTGATTGTGCCAAAACCTAAAGAAAGCAGACAGGCAAGTAAACGACCAGAAACGCCACGGGGGGAATCTTGAGCAAATCGCGCATATCGAACCCGTCCGCCGGGATCGTCCGGCCCGGGCGGAAATCCGCTCCCGGAGACGAGGCTCGGCCGGAACCCGAAACGCGCCACCGGGGCCACCAGGGTGGGGCAGGGTCCCGGTTTGCGGACCACGCCGAATCAGCGCGGGAAACCGCCCGGGAACCGGCGCGCGAATCGCTGGCGCCGGGGCTCTATTTCGTCGCAACCCCCATCGGGGCGGCCCGCGACATCACCTTGCGCGCCCTCGATATCCTGCGCGTGGCCGATGTTCTGGCGGCGGAGGACACGCGAAATACCCGCCATCTGCTGGATATTCACGGTATCGCCCTGCGCGGAAGGCCCCTGATCGCCTATCACGATCACAACGGGCCTGCCCGGCGACCCCAGCTGATCGGCATGATCCGCGAGGGGCGCGCCGTGGCCTATGTGTCGGATGCCGGCACCCCGCTGGTCGCGGATCCCGGATATGCGTTGGGGCGTGCGGCGATCGACGAGGGGCTGCCGGTCATGGCTGCCCCCGGTCCGTCGGCCCTGCTGGCTGCGCTGACGGTGGCGGGGCTGCCCACCGATCAGTTCTTTTTCGCAGGCTTCCCGCCGGCGCGCGCGGGCCCGCGCCGAAAGATGCTGCAGTCGCTGGTCGCGGTGCCGGGCACACTGGTCTTTTATGAAAGCCCCCGACGCATCGTCCGAACGCTGAACGATATGGCCGAGATCCTCGGTGCAGGGCGCGCGGCGGTGTTGTGTCGCGAACTGACCAAGAAATTCGAACAGACCCGCCGCGACACGCTGGAGGGCCTGGCACGATCCTGTGTCCAGGATCCGCCCCGTGGCGAGATTGTCCTGCTGGTCGCCCCGACGCGCGTGGTTGCCGCAGACGACGATGCGATCGATGCCCGGCTGCGCGGCGCACTTGCGGCGGGCATGTCGCTGCGCGATGCCGTCGATCATGTGGCTGCGGATTCGGGGCGCGCGCGTCGCGACGTTTACAGGCTGGCGCTCGGCCTGAAAGGAGATTCATGAAAAATTAGATGATTTGTCCCACCCTCCAATGACAGTCATTGCCAACAACCTGCATGAGGAGACGGATCATGGGCGGATCCCTGGCCTATCACAGCGGACTGGCCGCCGAGGAAAGCGTCGCCCGCCATTATGCCGCCACCGGGCACGATATTGCCGCGCGCCGCTGGCGCAGCAAGGCCGGTGAAATCGACCTGATTACCCGCAAGGATGGGAATGTCATCTTTGTCGAGGTCAAGAAAAGCCGCGATTTCGACAGTGCCGCCATGATGCTGCGACCGCGGCAGATCGCCCGCATCTATGCTTCGGCCGAGGCCTTTCTTGCCAATGAACCGAATGGACTGGACAGTCTTGCCCGTTTCGATGTCGCCCTTGTGAACCGCTACGGCGAAATCAGCATCATCGAAAACGCGATTTGCGCCTGATCGCCGTTGCAACCGCCGCCCCGTTGCCCCAGATATGACGGGAAACAACATTTCGGGGGCCGGGACATGGGGCTGAAAGTCGCGATTCAGATGGATCCGATCGAGCGGATCGACATCAATGCCGACAGCACCTTCCGCATCGCGGAAGAGGCGCAGAAGCGCGGACATCAATTGTTCTATTTCACGCCGGACCGGCTGGCCTATCAGGAGGGCAGGGTGACAGCCACCGGTTGGCCGCTGGAGGTGCGCCGCGAGCGGGGCGATCACTTTTCCCTGGGTCCGCGGCAGGAAATCGACCTTGGCACATGGGATGTGGTCTGGCTGCGCCAGGATCCGCCATTCGACATGGCCTATATCACCACGACCCATCTGCTCGAGATGATCCATCCGAAGACCCTGGTCGTCAATGATCCGGTCTGGGTGCGCAACTATCCGGAAAAGCTGCTGGTGCTGCAGTTTCCCGATCTCACGCCCCCCACCGCGATTGCCCGCGATATCGAGACCTTGCGCGCCTTTCGCGCGCGTCATGGCGACATCATCCTCAAGCCGCTTTATGGTAATGGCGGGGCCGGGGTTTTCCGGCTGGATCCCAATGACGGCAATTTCAACGCGTTGCACGAGCTTTTCGTCGGCATGAGCCGCGAGCCGCTGATTGCGCAGAAATTCCTGCGCGATGTCGAGCAGGGCGACAAGCGGATCATCCTTGTCGATGGTGTTCCTGTCGGCGGCATCAACAGGGTGCCGGCAAAGGGCGAAACGCGCTCGAACATGCATGTCGGCGGGCGGGCCGAGAAAACCGCCCTGACCGCGCGCGAGCGCGAGATCTGCGATCGCATCGGGCCGCTCCTGCGGGAAAAGGGGCTGATATTCGTCGGGATCGACGTGATCGGCGGCATGCTGACCGAAATCAACGTGACCTCGCCCACCGGAATTCAGGAACTTGAACGGTTTGACGGGATCAATGTTGCGGCCATGATCTGGGAGGCGATCGAGCAGAGGCGCACGGCCTGATGAGCTGGCGCCTGACCGCGCTGAACCTGGGGCTGCGGCTGATTGCGAAAACCTATCTCGAGCATGTGCGCGACACCGGGCGGCTGCGCCGGAGCTTTCTGCGCAGCACCAGGGCAAATCCGGTTGCCCCCTTTTCGTGGTTTCCGGAGGACCGGCTGACGGTCGACGGGCAGGCGGTCGGGGCATGCTGGGCGATCAACCGCGCCGCGGCAGGGCGTGGCGTGATCCTGTATTTCCACGGCGGTGGCTATATTTCGGGCAGCCCTGCGACCCATGCCGCGCTGGGTGCCCGGATCAGCGCGCTTTCGGCCATGCGCCTGTGCCTGCCCGACTATCGTCTGGCGCCCGAGCATCCCTTTCCCGCCGCGCCGACCGACGCGATGATTGCCTATCGGGCGCTGCTCGCGCGCGGCTACCCTGCCGAACGGATCGTTCTGGGCGGCGACAGCGCCGGCGGCGGGCTGATGTTTGCCCTGTTGCACATGATCGGGCGCGCGCGCCTGCCCATGCCCGGACGTGTCTTTGCCCTGTCGCCCTGGACGGATCTGACGCTCGACAAGGGGCCGCGGCTGGACGATGCGCTGAACGACCCGCTGCTGCCTTTCGACCGGGTGACGGAGTTGCGCGACATCTATATGGCGGGGCGGGATCCCCGTGATCCGCGGGCGACCCCGCTGCTGGGCGATTTTCACGGCGCCCCGCCGGTGATGATCCAGGTCGGCAGCGCCGAAATGCTGCTTGGGGACAGCAGGCGCATGGCGGATCATCTGCGCGCTCAGGGGGTCGAGGTGCGGCTGGATGTCTGGCCCCACGCACCCCATGTGTGGCAGAACTTTCAGGGCCGCCTGCCCGAGGCCGACCGGGCACTGGCCGAACTGGCGGCCTTTGTCCGGGCGGGCGCTGGCTGAGGCGGGGGTGCCTTCGCCCCGGCGACAGGCCCGCCGGGGTCATTCGCCCGATGCAGGCAGGCGGAACGAGATTGCCTCGGCCAGATGGGGCGGGGAAACATCGTCCGATCCGTCGAGATCGGCGATTGTGCGTGCCACCCGCAGGATGCGGTGGTAGCCGCGTGCCGAAATGCCGAACCTGCGGGCCGCGCGGGCCAGCAGATCGCGCCCCTCGGCGTCCAGCGAGGTGATCTCTTCGAGCAGCCGCCCCTCGGCGTCGGCGTTCACGGCACAGCCCTTGACGCCGGCAAAGCGGGTGCTCTGAATGGCGCGCGCGCGGGCGACGCGTCTGGCGACAGCGGCCGAATCCTCGCCCGATGGGGGCAGTGACAGCTGCTCGATTGTGACCGGAGGCACCTCGATGCGCAGGTCGAAGCGGTCCATCAGAGGTCCCGAGATGCGGCCCATGTACTCCTGCCCGCACAGCGGGGCGTGGTTGCAGGCGCGTCCGGGGTCGAAAAGCTGTCCGCAACGGCAGGGATTGGCTGCCGCGACCAGGAGAAAGCGGCAGGGATAGCGGATATGGGCATTGGCCCGGGCAATCGTGACCTCGCCGGTCTCGACGGGCTGGCGCAGGGTTTCCAGCACCGCGCGCGGGAATTCGGGGAACTCGTCCATGAACAGGACGCCGTTATGGGCCAGCGACACCTCGCCCGGGCGCGCCCCGCGCCCGCCGCCGACGATGGCCGCCATGCTGGAGGTGTGGTGCGGCGCGCGAAAGGGGCGCATGCGCGAGATGCCGCCCTCGACCAGCTGGCCGGCAAGTGAACGGACCATCGATGTTTCCAGCGCCTCGGCGGCATCCAGTGGCGGCAGGAGTGCGGGAATGCGCGCAGCCAGCATCGATTTCCCCGACCCGGGCGGGCCGATCATCAGCAGGTGGTGGCGCCCCGCCGCCGCAATTTCGAGCGCGCGCTTGCCCCGCTCCTGTCCCTTGATGTCGCGCAGATCGGGCCCGGTCGCGGGGGGGGTGATCTCGCCCGCTTCGGCCGGGGCCAGTACCGCGCGCCCGGTGAAATGATTGATGCAATCGAGAAGCCCCCCGGGCGCCAGCACCTCGGCGGCATCGACCCAGGCGGCCTCGGCCCCGCAGCGCGCCGGACAGATCAGGCGGCAGCTGTTTTCGGCGGCAGTCAGCGCGGCCGGCAGCGCCCCGGCCACCGGTACCAGCGCGCCATCCAGTGACAATTCGCCCAGCGCCACCGAGCGGGCGGTTTCATCGGGCGGCAATGCCCCGATGGCGGCCAGCAGGGACAGCGCGATCGGCAGGTCGAAATGCGACCCCTCCTTGGGCAGGTCGGCCGGCGACAGGTTGACCGTGATCTTGCGCGACGGCAGGGCGATCGACAGCGCGCTCAGCGCGGCGCGGACCCTTTCGCGGGCCTCGGAGACGGCCTTGTCGGGCAGGCCGACGATCGAGAATGTCGGCAGGCCGGCCGTGATGGCACATTGCACCTCGACAAGGCGGGCCTCGATTCCCTGAAATGCAACGGTGTGGGTCGTTGCGACCATCGGCGTCCTTTCTGGCGGGGTGGTTGCAAGGCTAGGGTGGACGTGGTTGATTTTCGGTAAATGGTCGGCCGGCTGGCATGATGGTCGCGGGGGTGGCCAGTGGGGTGACCGGTGGGGTGACCGGTAGGGGTTCGGGCGCTGGCAATGATCGCCGACATGCCCGATTCCGGGCCTTGCCGACAGGCCTGCACGGCCCGGTTGACAGGGCCCGGTTGACAGGG
>CAZWXK010000067.1:0-10938 GCA_964637875.1 uncultured Rhodobacter sp. | reverse complement strand
GCCGCCCATCTGGCCCATCATGCGCATCATCTGCATCATGCCGCCCTGGCCGCCCATGCCAGCACCCATACCGCCGGGGATGGCGCCTTTCCCGTTACCCATCATGGCGCCCTGCTGGCCGTTCCAGCCGCCCTGGGCACCGCCCATCATCGCACCCTGCTGGCCGCTCCAACCACCCTGAGCGCCCATCATCGCGCCGGGGCGTTGCCCGTCGCCATGTGCATAAACCGGAAGGGCAACCGTGGTTGCCGTCGCAGCTGCCAGACCAAGGGCAAGGAGAACATTGCGTTTCATGACATCACCTCTGTTGTTGTCGTTGTTGTTCCACGCCCTCAATCTGGGGGGCAAATGTCACAGGCCTGTCCCAGACGGGGGAATTATTGTATCAATCTGTCGCAAGATCGGCGCCTGCGATGAATTGTTACAAAAATGCCTGCCGCTGCCGGGCGCGCCGGGCTATGACGGGGACATGAACAGCACACCGCACATATTGATCGTCGACGACCACCGCGAAATCCGCGACGCGGTCAGCCAGTATCTGCGCAGGAACGGCTATCGCACCACGACCGCGCGCGATGCCGTCGAAATGGACGCCCGCCTGAAATCGGGGCGGTTCGATCTGATCGTCCTGGACGTGATGATGCCGGGCGAGGATGGCCTGTCAGTCTGCCGGCGCCTCTCGGCCCGGGGCGTTGCGCCGATCCTGATGCTGACCGCGCTCGGCGAGGAGACAGACCGTATCATCGGGCTGGAAATCGGGGCCGACGACTATTTGCCCAAACCCTTCAACCCGCGCGAGCTGCTGGCCCGGATCAAGGCCATCCTGCGGCGCACCGGCAATCGTCAGCCGGCCGAACGGATCGAGGGCCGTCATCTGAAATTCGCCCAATGGGAACTGGACCCCGATCGCCGGGTACTGATCCATGATGACGGGCGCGAGGTTTCCCTGACCACCGCCGAATTCCGCCTGCTGCAGGTGTTCCTTGCACGGCCGCGCTTTGTTCTCAGCCGCGAACAGCTGCTCGACCTTACCTCGGGGCGCGAAGCCCATGTTTTCGATCGCACCATCGACAATCAGGTCAGTCGCCTGCGCCGCAAGATCGAGGACGATCCCGCCCGCCCTGCCATCATCACCACCGTACGCGGCGGCGGCTACAGCCTGTCGGTGGATGTGAAAGAGGTCAGCTGATGCGCCTCATGCCCCGATCGCTGCGCGCACGTTTCCTGATGCTGATCCTTGCCGCACTGGCGCTGGCCCAGGGGCTGAGCCTGTGGTTGTTCATGGATGAACGCGGCCAGGCCGTGCGCGCCGCCCTCGCCCAGGAGGCCGCGGGGCGCGCCGCCAATATCGCCGTGCTGCTGGCCCGGGCGCCCGCGACGCTGCGCCCGTCGATCCTGCGGGCGGCCAGCTCGCCACTCGTGCGGTTCAGCCTGGACGACACGGCAATCGTCACCCGCCCGGGCGACGCCGGCGCAAGCGCCATCGCGCGGCGGATCAGGATGCTGATGGACGAAAATCCCGCCCCCGACATCCGCGTTGCATTGTATCGGCGCAACGGCAGCGAACCGGGCCGCGGGCCCGCCATGCCGATGATGCCGGGCATGACCCCCGAGATGCAGAGCGCCATGCGCGCCATGTCGCTGGAAACCGTGCAGATGAATATCTCGATCCGGCTGCCACGCCTTGGCTGGCTGAACGTGGTCAGCCGTTTTCACAGCCCGCCCTATCAATGGGCCGGGGCCGAGGTCGCGACCTTTCTGTTCACCGCCGGACTGATCGCGCTGGTGCTGTGGCTGGCCGTGGGGCGGCTGACCGGCCCCCTTGCGGCGCTCGCGCGGGCAGCCGATCGGCTGGGCCATGACGGCGAGGTGGCCGAGGTCACCCCGACCGGCCCGGACGAGGTGCGCCGCCTGACCCGCGCGCTGAACGACATGCAGCACCGGATCAAGAAATTCGTCGATGACCGCACCCGCCTGCTGGCCGCTCTGGGCCATGACCTGCGCTCGCCGCTGACCGCGCTCAGGCTGCGGGCCGAGATGGTCGAGGATGACGAGACCCGCGAACATCTGGTCGCCTCGATCGAGGAAATGCAGGAGATGGTCGAGGCCACCCTGGCCTTTGCCCGCGGCATGGCCACGGGCGAGCCGGCAGAAAGGGAAGATCCCGTCGATCTGATCGGCGCGGTCGTCGACGAGTTCACCGATCGCGCGGCCCCGGTCGCCTTTTCTCCGCCAGCGGGTGAAAAGGGCGGCAATCGGGCCGCGGTGATGGTGCATCCGGTCGCCTTCCGCCGTGCCCTGCGCAACATCATCGAAAACGCCCTGCGCTATGGGGGCAGTGCCGAGGTCGCCCTGTCGATCGGCTCCGGCAAGGCCGCGATCGTCGTTTCCGACCGGGGGCCGGGCATCCCCGAAGGCGACATGTCGCGCGTATTCGACCCGTTTGTACGGCTTGAAAAATCACGCTCCCGCGATACCGGCGGAACCGGGCTGGGCCTGTCGATCGCCCGCACCATCATTCGCGCCGAAGGCGGCGAAATTACCCTGGCCAACCGGCCCGGTGGCGGGCTGGCGGTCACGATCACGCTGCCGTTGGCCGACCGGACCGCCCCGCCCGACCGAACTGACCGGACCGATCGTGACCCGACAGGCAAGGCAGGCCCGCTCACGCCACTTTGAAGGCGTTTTCCCGAAACGGGCTTGAGCCTGTAGCCCCTACAGGGGCTAGATGCGGGGCCAGGCGCGAAAAACGAGGGACGCAACGAGATGGCCACAGACGCGATCACGATACCGACGACACAGTCCACAATGCTACCGCGACACCCCGGGACATGCCGGCAAGCGCCCCCGCGTGGACATCGGCAATGAGCACGGCACTGATCTTTGCCTTTACCGCGGGCGCGGTGGCAACCGTCAATCCCTGTGGCTTTGCCCTGTTGCCGGTATGGTTTGCCGGTCAGCTCGAGGGGCGCGCCGATGCGCCCCCGATGGTCCGCTTCATCCGCGCCGGGCTGGACGCCGTCGCGGCGACATCGGGATTCGTCATCATCTTCATCCTGGCCGGGTTGCTGGTCGGTGCCGGAGCGGCATGGCTGGGCCCCCTGCTGCCCTATGCCGGCATCGCCATCGGGCTGGGCCTTCTGGTCTGGGGCGTGGCCAGCCTGCTGGCCATCGAACTGCCCAGGACCCGGGCCATGACCACATGCCGCCGCATCAGCACCCGCTATGGCGCCTTCGGTTTCGGGCTGTCCTACGGTTTCGTCTCGCTTACCTGTACCTTGCCGATCTTTACTGCGGTTGCGGGGATTTCCCTGGTCGGCGACAGCCAGCTGGCATGGCTGGACATCGCGGCCTATCTGGCCGGCGCGGGCGCGGTTCTGTCGCTGGTTTCCGTACTCGCCGCGCTGCTGGGCACGGGGCTGTTCAGCACCATCGGCACCCGCCGCAAGCTGGTGCGACGAATCGCGGGGGGTCTGGGCCTGCTGGCCGGGATCTATGTCACGCTTTACTGGGGGACCGTCCTGTTCGGCGAGGTTCCATGGATCCGTGCCATCCTGAATGGCGGCCTGGGCTGGGCGGCCGAGTTGAACAAGATGATCAGCAACCCCGGAGGGCGGACCGTCGTTTTCGTCTCGCTTCTGACCATTCTGGCGACCTCGGGCGTGGTTCTTGTCCTGCGCCTGACCGGGCGCGGCCGGGACGGTGCCAACAGCGGCTGAGCGCCCCCTGCCCCCTTGAAAAACAGGCCTCCGGTCCTATCTCAGGCATGGAAGGATTGCAGCAAGGAAAGGAGGACAGGAGATGCTTACAAAAGCTGAAACCAATGGCTGGCTGCCCGGTCTCTACGAGCCTCTGCGCAACCTCACCCAGCGCATTTCCGACTGGTTCGCCCCCGCAAGCGAGGCCGCATCATCGCGCGAGGCCTATGAAATCACGGTCGAGCTGCCCGGCGTAAACATCGAGGATGTCGAGGTCTCGGTTCAGGACGGTCTGCTGACGATCTCCGGCGAAAAACGCATCCAGCACGAGGAAAAGGGCGACACCTGGTATTTCTCCGAGCGGCAATATGGCGCCTTTTCGCGCAGCTTCCGCCTGCCGCCCGATGCCGACGAGGAAAAAGTCTCGGCCGAAATGAAGGACGGCGTGCTGACCGTACGGGTGCCCAAGGTCACACCGACCGAACCCACCAGCCGCAAGGTCAGGATCACGCGCAGCTAGACAGGCAACAGAGAGGGGTCATCGCCAAGCGATGGCCCCCGTGTCATGACCGGGCCCGGGCCACGCCATTTCCTGCCACGCCTCAGCGGTTTCTTCTTTGTCCAAATACGCCCGCCGGAGGCTCCCGCAATATCCGCCCGCGCAGGCGGGGGCTGTCTGCCCCCGCACCCCCGAGCGTATTTTCGCAAAGAAGAGGCCCACTGGGCGGAAAGAGCCACGCCGGAGCAAACACCCCGGAATTCCGCCTTCCCCCTTGAACCGGAACAAAAAGGGGCCATTCTGGGGTCTCACAGACGGGAATCACCAATGAACGAGCCTTTCATCCCCCATCGCCCTGAACATCGCCCCAAGCTGGAGGGCGGCAAGCGTTTCGTGCTGCATGCAGGCTTCGAACCCGCCGGCGACCAGCCGCAAGCGATTGCCGAGCTTGTCGAAGGCATCAAGGCCGGCGAACAGAACCAGGTTCTGCTGGGCGCAACCGGCACCGGCAAGACATTCACCATGGCCAAGGTGATCGAGCTGACCCAGCGCCCGGCCATCATCCTTGCCCCCAACAAGACACTTGCGGCCCAGCTATATGGCGAGTTCAAATCCTTCTTCCCGGAAAATGCCGTCGAATATTTCGTCAGCTTCTACGACTATTATCAGCCCGAGGCCTATGTACCGCGCTCGGACACCTATATCGAAAAGGAATCCCAGATCAACGAACAGATCGACCGCATGCGCCACGCCGCCACCCGCGCCCTGCTGGAACGCGACGACGTGATCATCGTGGCATCCGTCAGCTGCATCTACGGCATCGGCAGCGTGGAAACCTATTCGGCCATGACGGTCGATCTCGAGGTCGGCCGCGAATACGACCAGCGTCAGATCATGCAGGATCTGGTGGCCCAGCAATACCGACGCAACGACAACGCCTTTCAGCGGGGCAGCTTCCGGGTGCGCGGCGACAGCCTGGAAATCTGGCCAGCCCACCTGGACGATCGCGGCTGGCGTCTGTCTTTCTTTGGCGAGGAGCTGGAAGCGATCACCGAATTCGACACGCTGACGGGGGCGAAAACCGACGTGCTGGAACGCGTGCGCGTCTATGCCAATTCGCATTATGTCACCCCGAAACCGACCCTGCGCCAGGCCATCAGGGAAATCCGCAAGGAACTGGAGCAGCGCCTGGAGCAGTTTCGTGCCGAGGGAAAGCTGCTCGAGGCGCAGCGCCTGGAACAGCGCACCACTTTTGATCTCGAAATGCTGGAAACCACCGGCTATTGCAACGGGATCGAGAACTATTCCCGCTACCTCACCGGCCGCGCACCGGGCGAGCCGCCGCCAACCCTGTTCGAATATATCCCCGACTCGGCAATCGTCTTTGCCGATGAAAGCCATGTGTCGGTACCCCAGATCGGCGGCATGTATCGCGGCGACCATCGGCGCAAGTTCACGCTGGCCGAACACGGTTTTCGCCTGCCCTCCTGCATGGACAACCGCCCGCTGAAATTCGAGGAATGGGACGCCATGCGCCCGCAATCCGTCTTTGTCTCGGCCACGCCCCAGAAATGGGAACTTGAACAATCCGGCGGCGTTTTCGTCGAACAGGTGATCCGCCCCACGGGCCTCTTGGACCCCGAGGTCGAGATCCGCCCTGTCGAAACCCAGGTCGATGACCTGCTGGACGAGGTGCGCAAGGTCGCCGAAAAGGGTTTCCGTACGCTGGTCACGACGCTGACCAAACGCATGGCCGAGGATCTGACCGAATACTTGCATGAACAGGGCATCCGGGTGCGCTACATGCACAGCGACATCGACACGCTGGAACGTATCGAGATCCTGCGCGACCTGCGCCTCGGGGCCTTTGACGTGTTGATCGGCATCAACCTGCTGCGCGAGGGGCTGGACATCCCCGAATGCGGGCTGGTGGCGATACTGGACGCCGACAAGGAGGGGTTTTTGCGATCCGAAACCTCGCTGATCCAGACGATCGGACGCGCCGCGCGCAACAGCGAAGGCCGCGTCATCATGTATGCCGACCGCATCACCGGCAGCATGGAACGCGCGCTGGCCGAAACCAACCGCAGACGCGCCAAGCAGATTGCCTATAATGAAAAGCATGGCATCACGCCTGAAACCATCCGCAAGAATGTCGATGACGTGCTGTCGGGCCTGTATGAGGGCGACACCGACATGGCCCGCGTCACGGCGCAGATCGACACGCCGCTGGTGGGCGCCAATCTGGCGGCGCATCTTCAGGGGCTCAGGGACCAGATGCTGAAGGCCGCCGAAAACCTGGAATTCGAAGAGGCCGCTCGCCTGCGCGATGAAATCAAGCGGCTGGAGGCCGTCGAGCTGGCCATTGCCGATGATCCGCTGGCCCGGCAGGCGGCAGTGGAGGCCGCGACACAGGATACCCAGGCGCGCCGGGGGCGATCAACGAGCGGGCGCGCGGGAACGCGCCCCGGCAAGGGGGCAAGGAGAAGATAGCGTTTCCGCCCCCTGGGCCGCAAGGCCAACCGGGTATTGACCCACCACACAACACGGCCCATCTTTCACCCATGTCCCGCATCCTGATCGCCATCGGAATATTGTTCATCCTTGCCGGGGTCCTCTGGCCGCTCGCGGCCCGGCTTGGCCTCGGCCGCCTGCCCGGCGACATCGTGATCGAGCGCGAAAACTTTCGCCTCTACATACCCGTCACCAGCGCAATTCTGGTCTCGGTCGCCGCTTCGATCCTGCTGACCGTCCTGCGCGCCTTTCTGGGGCGCTGAGTCATCTCTTCTTCTTTGCACAAATACGCAGGCGGGGCCTGATCGGGGGGCAGCCAGCCCCCCGATCAGGCCCCCAAAACCGCCGACCGTGGCGCGATCGCAAGCAGCCCTATTCGGGCTGGGCAACGGCGTCAAAGGTAAACAGCTTTTCCCCCTTGATCCGATAGCCATTGATCAACGCCGCCGCCTTGGGGCTGGTCAGCCAGTCCTCCAGCTTCAGCGCCAGGTCGGTGCGCACACCCGGATGCTTCTTGGGGTTCACCGGAATAAAGGTGTACTGGTTGAACAGCTTGGGATCGCCCGCAAACAGCAGAGCCAGATCCCGCTTGTTGCCGAATTTCAGCCAGGTGGCGCGGTCGGACATGGTATAGGCGTTCATGCCGGCGGCAACATTCAGTGTTGCCCCCATGCCAGCCCCCGCGGCCCGATACCACGAGCCCTTGAGGGCGGCCTTGTCAAAACCCGCCTCTTTCCACAGCGCCAGTTCCTTCTTGTTGGTGCCGCTGTCGTCGCCACGGCTGACAAAGGGGAATTTCGCGGCGGCAATCATCTTCAGCGCCTCGGCCGCGGTCCCGGCCTTGTTGATGCCGACCGGGTCTTCCCTGGGACCGATCAGCACGAAATCATTATACATGATCAGCCGGCGATGCAGCCCATGGCCCTGCTTCATGAATTTCAGCTCGGCGTTTTTGGCATGAACCAGAACCGCATCGACATCGCCATTGGCCCCCAGCCGCAGTGCCGCGCCGGTGCCGACCACCAGCAGCTGCACATCCAGCCCCAGATCCTTTTTCAC
This sequence comes from uncultured Rhodobacter sp., assembly GCA_964637875.1. Lineage (GTDB taxonomy): Bacteria > Pseudomonadota > Alphaproteobacteria > Rhodobacterales > Rhodobacteraceae > UBA5972. The sequence goes on along the minus strand of CAZWXK010000067.1, from coordinate 3,168 downwards.
CTCGGGCAACAGTACCTTGCCCAGCCCCGAATTTTCGAACGATGTCGTGACCGCCATCTTCATGGTTTCGGCGGGCGCTGCACCCGCGAACAATGCGGCCGCCAGCGAAATCGCCATAAGTTTCAGCAAAGGTCTCATTCCACGATGTCTCCCTTGATAAAGGCTTGTGCCTTTGTGGTTTGCGGTTGGTTGAAAAACGCGGCGGCAGGGGCGGCTTCATGCACCTTGCCGCCATACATGAACAGCACATCGCTCGCCAGCCGCCGCGCCTGCCCCATGTCATGGGTGGCCATGACGATGCGTGTACCGGCCTGTCTGGCCTGAATCAGGATCGATTCGATATCACGCGTGGCGCTGCCGTCGAGATTGGCGCAGGGTTCGTCCAGAAACAGGATGTCCGGGCGCCGGATCAGGGCGCGGGCCAGCGCCAGTTTCTGCTTTTCACCGCCCGACAACACCGGCGCGGGCTGGTTCAGCACATGGCCCAGACCGATCCGCCGGGCCCAGTCGGCGGCCTGCGCGCGTGCCTCCGCCCTGGCGGTGCCATGCAGGATCAACGGATAGGCGATGCAATCGACGACCGAACGCCGCATCATGATCGGTGTCTGGAACACATAGGCCTGACGGGCACGCACGGCCCCCTCGGGCAGCGCCCAGATCACCCGCCCGCGGGCCACCCGTTGCAACCCGTGCATCAGGCGCAAGAGCGTCGTCTTGCCCGACCCGTTCGGCCCCATGACGATGGTCAGCCCCCGCCGCCCGATGGTCAGGTCGATGGGCCCGATCAGCGTCTTGCCACGGATCCGGGCAATCACCCCCTCAAGCCTGAGCGGCAGGATCGACTCGCCCCCCGCCTCGGCGGTTCTGGCGATACCATCGGCTGTCAGAGCTTCCAGAATGCTGGACAATCACTTGTGTTCCTGTTGTTCCGGCGCACCCGGATGAACACGGGCACACCGGAAAAATGCCTGCGAACAAAGGGCCTGCCAAGAAGATTCGCCAACTGTTACAAATAATTCACGAAACCCCGCTCCGGCCTGGACATTCTGTCCAGAGCCGCTTTGCGACAGCGGCCGGGGCGGGTCAGGATGTCCCGCGCGGCCCTGGCCGGCACGGGGGCACAGGGGCGGCAGGCAACTGGCGCGCGCCGCCGGACGACTCACCAGAGGGCGACTCACCAGGTGCTGGCGCGCTCGGTCCGGCCCAGCCAGTGGATGACAAGGTTGACCATGACCGCCAGACCGATCAGCACGATCCCCAGGCCCAGCGCAAAGGCCAGATTGCCCTTGCTGGTTTCCAGCGCGATGGCCGTGGTCATCACCCGGGTCGAATATTCGATATTGCCGCCCACGATCATGATCGCCCCGACCTCGCCGATCGCGCGCCCGAAACCGGCCAGCGTCGCCGTCAGCAAGGCACGCCGACCATCCCACAGCAGGGCCCTGATCCGCTGCGCCCGCGTGGCGTTCAGCGAAATCAGAAGGTCGTGATATTCGGCCCACAGGTCGCGGATGGCCTGATGCGCGATCGAGGCGATCAGCGGCGTGATCAGGATCGCCTGCGCAACGATCATCGCGGTCGGGGTGAACAGCAGCCCCAGCACCCCAAGCGGCCCGGACCGCGACAGCAGCATGTAGATGAACAGCCCCACAACCACCGGCGGCAGCCCCATGAAGGCGTTGAGAATCGCGATCGTCAGGCGGCGATAGCGAAAGCGGTTGACCGCCAGCCACGCCCCCAGCGGCAATCCGATCGCCGCCGCGATGGCGACCGCCGTCAGGGTCACGCGCAACGACAGCGCCATGATTTCGTACAGGTCCGGGTCGAATGTCACGACCAGACGAAAGGCCTCGATTACACCCTGAGAAATGCTGTCCATGAACAGGCGCCCCGGTTTTTCTTGCCCGACTGAGCGAGCAGGCTAGCACGGCACCAAAGCCGCGCCAAGGGCCGCCGACAACCGGTTTCCTCAGCCGAAGATGAAGCTCGCATTGATGTCGGCATCGGTCAGCACCACCCCGAACATCAGGATGTACTGCTGATTGCCCGCATCATCGGTAAAGCTGATCGTGGTATCTCCGCTTATGGTCTGTCCGATGGTGATCTGGGTTGCATCGGCAACCCCCTTCAGCCTGACCTTGTCCACGGTGGGATCGAAATCGGTGATGATGTCCTCGTCACTGGTGGTATGGCCGGCAGTCGTGAAGATGAACGTATCGGCCCCCGCGCCTCCGGTCAGGCGATCCCAGCCATTGCCGCCATCCAGCCGGTCGTTGCCGCGCCCGCCGGTCAGAGCGTCGGCGCCATCGCCGCCATTCAGATAATCGGCCCCGCTGCCACCGTTCATGAAGTCGTTCCCGTTGCCGCCATACAGGCGATCCCTGCCACCGCCGCCAGACAGGATATCGCTACCCTCGCCGCCGAACATCTTGTCCCGACCCTTGCCTCCTGCCAGAATGTCGTCGCCGAAACCGCCGCGCAGAACGTCATTGCCGGTACCCCCGCGCAGGGTGTCGTTGCCAAAGCCGCCCCTGAGCACATCGTCGCCGCCGCCGCCGCGAAAATAGTTGTCCCCGGTGCCCCCTTCCATCACATCTGCGAAATCGGTGCCGATGGCGTCGGTCATGCCCAGGGGCTTGGTATTGACCTTGTTCTGCCCGGCCGGTGCCGACAACTCGCGAATAAAGGCCTGATTGGGCGCCGAGGCGGACAGCCTGATCCACAATCCCTGCCCCCCCAGAACGCTCGCCGGCAGCCTGCCGCCAACGATCGTGTCGACCGACGAGCCATTGATGACGTCATTCCCGGTTGTCACGATGAACCTGGTAAGGTTGGGAAAGCCCGCGCTGTTCAGAACATCGTCTCCGGCGGTTCCCTTGACTATCTTTGTTACCATGAAAATTTCCCTCCCTGTTTCCAGGCCGGCATGGCACCGACCACGTGGCCGGAAACGGTTTTCAAGGCAGCCATGCCGGCCCGGGCAGGCCCCGGCAGGACGGGCCAGACGCGAGGGCGCCCGACCTGCACCCGCCCGTCCGAGATAAAATCGGCAGCAAGGCTAGCAAGCAATACCGATTCGGATCAACTGCCGGGTTTCTCACGTTTCCGTGGGATGGACAGACATGCCGGCCCGGGCGCGCAGAGCCCCAACAGGGGGCAAAGGGGGGG
>CAZWXK010000066.1:9032-11093 GCA_964637875.1 uncultured Rhodobacter sp. | reverse complement strand
CCCAAACAACCCCGCGCGATGGCACCCTCCCTGCCGCCAATCGGGGCGCCTGGGCCACCTGTGCAAGGGGGGCGTCTTTCAGGTTGACGTGGCAAAACGCGACGTAAATTGGCAGTTCGCGGTCGAATTAGCCCTACAAGTCCGGCCGCGATTCCCTTAAATCGATCGGGACGATTCTTTAGCTTGTTCCGCGCCCCGGAACCGGCCCAACCAGGAGAGACGCGAAATGAAGGTATTGGTACCTGTCAAGCGCGTGATCGACTATAACGTCAAGGTCCGCGTCAAGGCGGACGGAAGCGGTGTCGATCTCGCCAATGTCAAGATGTCCATGAACCCGTTCGACGAAATCGCCGTGGAAGAGGCGATCCGTCTGAAAGAGGCGGGCAAGGCCGATGAAATCGTCGCCGTTTCCATTGGCGTCAAACAGGCGCAGGAAACCCTGCGCACCGCGCTTGCGATGGGGGCCGACCGCGCCATCCTGATCGAGGCAACCGATGACGTGCATCAGGATATCGAGCCCCTTGCCGTGGCCAAGCTGCTCAAGGCCGTGATCGAGGAAGAAAGGCCCGAGCTGGTGCTGCTGGGCAAACAGGCCATCGACAACGACATGAACGCAACCGGCCAGATGCTGGCCGCGCTGCTGGGCTGGAGCCAGGCAACCTTTGCATCCGAAATCAACATCGAGGACGGCCACGCCACCGTCACCCGCGAGGTCGATGGGGGTCTGCAGACGATCAAGGTCAAGATGCCGGCCATCGTCACCGTCGATCTGCGCCTGAACGAGCCGCGCTATGCCAGCCTGCCCAACATCATGAAGGCCAAGCGCAAGCCGCTCGACATCAAGTCGGCCGCCGATCTGGGCGTGGACACCGCGGCACGGCTGGAAATCCTCTCGACCCGTGAACCTGAAACCCGCAAGGCGGGCGTCATGGTCAAGGACGTGGCCGAGCTTGTACAGAAACTCAAGGAAGAAGCGGGGGTGATCTGATGGCTGTTCTTCTTGTTGCCGAGGTCCTGGGCGGCGAAATCTCGATGGACCAGACCGCCAAGACCCTGACCGCCGCCAAGCAGCTGGGCGACGTGACGATCCTGTGTGCCTCGGCCGGCTGCGGTGCGGCCGCCGAGCAGGCCGCCAAGCTGGACGGCGTCACCAGGGTACTGTGCGCCGATGACGCGGCTTACGGCCACGCGCTGGCCGAACCTGTCGCCGATCTGATCGTCAGCCTTGCCGGCGATTACGACCATATCGTTGCCCCTGCCACCGCGCTGGCAAAGAACATCATGCCGCGGGTCGCCGCGCTGCTGGATGTGATGGTGATCTCGGATGTCTCGGGCATTAATGATGCCGACACCTTCGAACGCCCCGTCTATGCGGGCAATGCCATCCAGACGGTGAAATCGAAGGATCCGAAAAAGGTTCTGACGATCCGCACCTCCACCTTTGACGCGGCCCCCGAGGGCGGCAACGCGCCGGTTGAAAAGATTGCCGCCGCTGGTGATCCCGGCCTGTCGGAATGGATCGAGGACAAGGTTCAGGAATCCGATCGTCCCGAACTGACCAGCGCCAGGATCGTGGTGTCGGGCGGGCGCGGCGTGGGCTCGGAAGAAAACTTTGCCCTGATCGAAAAACTGGCCGACAAGCTGGGCGCAGCCGTAGGGGCCTCGCGCGCCGCGGTGGATTCGGGCTTTGCTCCGAACGACTGGCAGGTGGGCCAGACCGGCAAGGTCGTGGCACCGGAACTGTATATCGCGGTGGGCATCTCGGGCGCGATCCAGCACCTTGCCGGGATGAAGGACAGCAAGGTCATCGTCGCCATCAACAAGGATGAAGAGGCGCCGATCTTTCAGGTCGCCGATTACGGCCTTGTCGCCGACCTGTTCGAGGCGGTACCCCAACTGATCGAGGCCCTCTGAGGGCAACGTCCGGGCTGGCCACATGATCGGTGGGCCGACAGCGCGCCCCCACGAGCAAGGCCCGTGGCCAGCCCCAGACCCGGCCCACGACCCAGGGCGACCAGGCCGGGCAATCAGGCCCCGTCACAACCACCTGGCCCCGTGACA
>CAZWXK010000066.1:0-8932 GCA_964637875.1 uncultured Rhodobacter sp. | reverse complement strand
ACAACCACCTGGCCCCGTGACAGCACCCCGTCACAGGGCCACAACGGGCACGCCCCCACCCGATGCCGGGGCGTGCCGCGGCCGGCCGCGCGTTCAGAAATATTCGGCCAGAACCGGCGCCAGAACCTCGGCCACATGGGCATGAAAGGCCGGGCCCGGCAGGCGTGCCGCCGCCGCCGCCTCGGAAGGGGTCAGCACCATGCCGCGATGCCCTGCATGTAGCACCTCGTCCGTTGCCACCACTTCGACCAGCTCGTCGGCCAGCGGGGCCAGCGCATCGACCATGGCGCGGCTGACAAACAGCGGATCGCCCCCCGCAAACGGGGCATCCGCGGCAATCGCCCCGTCCGCCGGCCGGTGGTCGGCCATCCACAGCAGCACGACAGGAACCTCGATCGACTCGAGCAATGTCCGCATCCGGGCCAGCCATGCCGTCCTGAGCTCGTTCACGACATTGGGAAATTTCGCGCCATCCCCGGCCAGCACCGACAGAAGATGCCGCGTGAAATGGACCTCGGTGAAATCGACATCCGGGTAAAGGCCGCGCAACAGGGCAGATTCCCCAACGAACCGGTCGTTGCGACGCGGATGAACCCGGTAATACCGGTTGGACAGGTTGTGCGCCCCGCTGATCGCGACAACCGTGACCCGCGCATTCAGGCAGCCGAGCAGGATCGAAGGATCGCGCAGCACCATGTCCACCCCGGCATTGAGCGCTGAAAAATTTGCACAGCCGACCCCAAGTATCTGCCCCACAAGGGCGGGAAAGGGGGCCGGAACGAATTTTCCGAAACTCTCGCTCGAACCCAGAAAGGCAATATAGGGCTGGTCGAAATCGGGTGCCGGCCCGCGAAAGCGAACCCCCGACCGCAAATAGCGAAACCACTTGTAGTCGATCGACCCGGCTGTCTGACGCCCGAACCCCATGCGCGGCACCCCCTGCTCCATATCACCCGGCGGTCAGGATGGGGCGGATCCCTTTAGAATTGCCTAAAGCGAAAATTCTACATGACTTTCCCCTCCAGTATGGGCTTGCAACCCGCTGTGAACGCGGCATATGCTGCGCCGCAGAACCGCGCCGGAACAGAGTCGCAACAGTCAGGAAGGAGCCATCATGAGCATTTCCAGGGTGGGTATCGTTGGTGCCGGCCAGATGGGCAACGGCATCGCGCATGTCTTTGCGCTGGCCGGCTATGATGTGCTGCTGAACGACATTTCAGCCGAGGCACTCACCCGTGGGCTCGAAACCATAAGGCGCAATCTCGCGCGCCAGGCCAGCCGCGGCAAGATCACCGAAGAGCGGATGAACACCGCGCTGAACCACATCTCGACCACCGAAAAACTGGCTGACCTTGGCCACTGCGATCTGATCATCGAGGCCGCGACCGAACGCGAGACCATCAAACAGGCGATCTTCGAGGATCTTCTGCCCCACCTGAAACCCGAAACGATTCTGGCATCAAACACCTCGTCGATCTCGATCACGCGTCTTGCCAGCCGCACCGACCGGCCCGAAAAATTCATGGGCGTGCATTTCATGAACCCGGTACCGGTGATGGAGCTGGTCGAGCTGATCCGTGGCATCGCCACCGACGAGCAGACCTTCAACACCCTGAAGAAGGTCGTGCTGAAACTGGGCAAGGTGCCCACCTCGGCCGAGGACTTTCCGGCCTTCATCGTCAACCGCATCCTGATGCCGATGATCAACGAGGCCATCTATACGCTGTATGAAGGCGTCGGTTCCGTCGAAGGCATCGACACCAGCATGAAACTGGGCGCCCACCATCCGATGGGCCCGCTGGAGCTGGCCGATTTCATCGGGCTGGACACCTGCCTTGCCATCATGAACGTGCTGCACGAGGGGCTGGCCGACACCAAATACCGCCCCTGCCCGCTGCTGACCAAATATGTCGAGGCCGGCTGGTACGGCCGCAAGACCGGGCGCGGGTTCTATGATTATCGCGGCGACAAGCCGGTTCCCACGCGCTGAGCATACGGCTTCTTCTTTGGGGAAATACGCTCGGGGGTGCGGGGGCAGACAGCCCCCGCCTGTTCTGTCGGCTGTTACAGGAGCCTCCGGCGGGCGTATTGGGGCAAAAGAGAAGCAGCCTATTCCCTGAGGCCAAGCGTGAGCTCACGCAGATGCGCCATGAAACCGCGCGGGTCCCTTGCCCAGGGGTCGATCTGATCGCGCTCGATCACCGGGCCGATCACCGGTTTCTGCGGCTTGTTCATGGCATGGGCGATTTCATGCAGCAGCAGCCCCTGCCGGATGGTGATCGACAGCTTGTTGGCGATCTGGAAGGCACGGCTGTTCTGACCGGGGAAATAGATCGGCACGACACGCGCCTTGCTTTTCAGAATCATCTTGGCGGTAAAGGGCGACCACTCGGGTTCGACCGCGCGGCCGAACCAGCCCGGTGACGTGGCGACCTGGCCTGCCGGAAACAGGATGATGACCCCGCCATCGGCAAGATGTTCCATCGCCTTCTTGCGCATGGCAAGATTCGATCGCACCGAGTTCGGCTCGTGCGGAAAGGCCACCGGCAGCATGTGATACTGGATGATCGGCACATTGGTCAGCAGCGAACGGGTCAGGATCTTGTAGTCCTGGCGCACGTGACGGGTCAGCTCGGCCAGCACCATGCCATCGACCAGCCCATGCGGGTGGTTGGCAACGATTACCACCGGCCCCTCGGCGGGGATGCGGGCAATCTGCCCGGGCGGGGTCTGGACATCGATCTGCAGAAGATCGAGCGCACGACGCCAGAAAAGACTGTCCTCGACCGGGCCGGCGGCCTCGAAGGCACGCACCAGCCTGAGCAGGGTGAGCTTGCCCGTCAACAGCTCGATCAGGCGGATCGTGTTGGCCTTGAACGGGTTGGTGAATGTCCCCGCATAGGACAGGTTGCGCCCGTCATAGGGTCGTTCATCCAGCGGCGCGATGTCGTCTTGCACTGTTTCTGTCCTCGTGAGAGCGTGAGAGCGGATGGGCCAGGCGGGCCTCAAGCCTCTTCTCCAAAGCGGTTTCTTACCAATTCCTCGAGGGCATCCGCAAGGGCCTGCGCCTCGGGCCCCTCGGCGCGCAGCCTGATTTCGCATCCCTTGGCGGCGGCAAGCATCAGCAGGCCCATGATCGAATCGCCTGAAACCGTCATGCCGTCGCGGCTGACATGGGCGCGGGCGTCAAAGGATTCGACGGTTTCGACGAAACGCGCCGAGGCCCGCGCATGCAGGCCCTTTTCGTTGATGATGGGCAAGACCCGTTCCACGACCATATTGCCTTTCCCGCTCAATCCGCGCCGCAGCAGCAATCCATGTATTTTCGTCCCGCGACAAGGGCCGCATCGATGGATTGCTCGAGCGGAAGGTTTCTGCTCTTGGCCAGTTTCACCAGCATTGGCAGGTTGGCGCCATACAGGATCCGGCGGTCGGGAGCGCGGCAGGCCGGCAGAGACAGGTTGGATGGCGAGCCGCCGAACATGTCGGTCACCACCACCACCCCGTGGCCCTGGTCGACGGCATCGGTCGCGGCGCGGATTTCGGCCTTCTTGGCCTCGCGGTCATGATTTGCCTCGATCGCCACGGCCCGGATACCCGGCTGTTTGCCGACCACATGCTCGACGGCCGCCAGATATTCCCGGGCAAGGCCCCCATGGGCGACGATCACGATACCTATCAAGCCAATGCTACCCTGTCTTTCCGGCCCCACCGGGGCGCTGCCGCTCAAGTTCACGGTGGCGAATAGACACCTGCCAGCCCCGCCGTGCAAGAGCCTTTGCAACCGCCTCGGCCACAAAGACCGAGCGATGTTGCCCCCCGGTACATCCCAGCCCCAGCGAAAAATAGGATTTTCCCTCGTCGCGATAGGCCGGCAGGAGCAGATCGAGCAGATCGAGCACCTTGTCAAAGAAGGGGGCGAATCGTTCATCCCCCGCGACATGTTCGGCGACCCTGCTGTCGAGACCCGTGCCTGCGCGCAGGTCCTCCTGCCAATGGGGATTGCGCAGAAAACGGCAGTCCAGAACCATGTCGAGACCCAGCGGAACGCCCCGCTTGTAGGAAAAGGACTGAACCGAAACGGCGATGCCGGGCTCGGCCGTGTTCTGGAACCACCTGGCCAGTTCGGCGCGCAGGTCATTGGGGCTGAAACGCGTCGTGTCGATCAGGATATCGGCGCGCGCCCGCAGCGCGGCCAGCAGTTCGACCTCGCGCTCGATGCCGGCCTGGGGGTTTTCGTCCGGTGCCAGGGGGTGACGCCGGCGTGTTTCCGAATAACGCCTGAGCAGAACCTCCATGTCGCAATCGAGATAGACCAGCGAGCAGTCAAAGACGGCCTCGCGGGCGATGATGTCGGCGACCTCGATCAAGCCGGTCACGCTGAAATCGCGGTTGCGCACATCCATGCCCAGCGCAAGATGCCGCCCCATCGGCGGGCCCGACAGCAGGCGCGGCAGCAATGTCAGGGGCAGATTGTCGATGGCCTCGAAACCCAGATCCTCGAGCGCGTGAATCGCCGTTGCCCGCCCGGCCCCGGACGGGCCGGTGACAAGAACCACCTTTTGTGGCTGGGGTCGTGGCTCGGGGTCCATGATGCGCGTGTCCTGCGACAAGGTCTGGCTTTGGGTCTGTCTCGGGTTCACGCCGCCCGGCCGCCCTTGAGATATTGCAGTACCGCAGGCGCAAGGCGGGGATGATCTGCGCCATGTATCACATCGACGGCGATATCGCAAAACATGGCCTGCCTTTCGGGCGGCAGGCGCATTTCCTCGCGCTGCGCCAGATCGACAGCCAGCCGCACCACCGCCGGCCCCACATCCCGGGCGATCAGCAGGCCGATGCCGCGTGCCTCGATCCGGCCGCGGATCTCGGGCGGGGCGCTGGCCTGCAGCACCCCGTGACGACAGGTCAGCACGGTACGATCATCGGCAATCAGCCCGGCCCCCAGCGCCATCAGTTCAAGCGCCAGTTCGGACTTGCCGCTGCCCGATGGACCGGTGATCAGCACCGCCTGCCCCGCAAGCGCAACGCAGCTGGCATGGATGATGGTGCTGCGGGCGTCGCTCATGCAGGCAGACCCACGACAAAGCGCGCGCCAAGGGGCTCGGAGGTGATGTCCTCTTCGGTGGGGCGGATGTTCTCGGCCCAGATGACGCCGCCATGGGCCTCGACGATCTGGCGCGAGATGGCCAGCCCGAGGCCCGAGTGGTTGCCGAAGTCATTGGCGGGCCGTTCGGAATAGAAACGGTTGAAGATCTTGCCCAGCGCCTCTTCGGGGATGCCGGGGCCGGTGTCCTCGACCACCACCAGAATGCGGTCGGCACGCTTGCGCGCCCAGATGCGCACGGCGTCGCCCTCCTGGCAAAAGGAAATCGCGTTGGTCAGCAGGTTGACGAATACCTGGGCCAGACGCCCCTCCAGCCCGCGCATGACGATGGGCGCGTCGGGCAGGTCGGCAATGAATTCGATACCCTTTTCGCGCGCTTCCAGTCCATGAAACTGGACAAGGTTCTCGAGCGTCTGCACCAGGTTGAAGGACTCCATTTCCTCCTTGACCAGCTCGGAATCCAGGCGCGATGCGTTGGAAATGTCGCTGACCAGACGGTCGAGACGGCGCACATCATGTTCGATCACGTCAAGCAGCTTGTTTCGCTGCACGTCGTTTCTGGCCACGCGCAGGGTTTCGACCGCCGAGCGCAGCGAGGACAACGGATTCTTGATCTCGTGGGCAACATCGGCGGCAAACTGTTCATTGGCGTCGATCCGGTCGTAAAGCGCGGTGATCATTGCACGCAGCGCCCCGGAAAGACGGCCGATCTCGTCTGGACGGGCGGTCATGTCGGGGATGCGCACACGCCGGGGACGCACCTTGCGCGAGGTCTTGTTGCGCCCCAGCTCGGCCGCCTGGGCCAGATCGCGCAGAGGGTTGGCGATGGTGCTGGCCAGAACCAGTGACAGCCCGATCGACACCAGGATTGCGATGACGAACATCTGCAGGACCTGCTCGCGCCGGTTGCGGGCCAGCTCGGTGATGTCGCTTGCCGTCGCCGTCACCACCAGGGCGCCCAGCACGCCGCTCGGCCCCCTGATCGGCGTTGCCACCACGATCAGGGGGTCGCCATTGCCATCGAACAGGGTCCTGCCGATCGTGTTGCCGGCCAGCGCATGTGGCGTCACGCTGCGGGCGAGGGTCCCGGGGTCGGGCGCAGACGGGCCGCCGGTGTCGCCGAACAGACCCGCGACCCTGTCCCAGAGATTGTTCAGGAAATCGGTGATGATGGTGCCGTAAGGGGGCGGGGTATCCTGTACGCCCGGCGCGCGCGCGACCGAGGCCACCAGCCTTTCGTCGGGGTCAAGGACGAGGACGGCCGACCGCCCCGGCAGATCGAAACCGGCCAGAGTGTCGCGCAACCGATAGCCGGGGGCGCCAAGGGATGTGACCCCGCGGGCGCGCATGTCGGTCGCGATCAGCCGCGCCATCAGGCGGGTCTGGGCGGTCAGCATCCTTTCCCGCTGCCGGATCAGCCCCTCGTCGGCCTGGTTGAGATACAGAACCCCGCCGACCAGAACCACCAGCGCCAGCAGGTTGAAGGTGATGATCTTGCGCGCCAGGGGCGAGCGGTTCAGCCCGATCCAGCCCCGTCCATTGGCGCCGGCCGCCGGAACGGGGGACTCTTCGTCATCCTGTTCGCGTGCCTGTTCGTCCCAGTCCTCGCCCAGGATGATGTCAGGCGCCTCGGCAGGGCGGGCCTTTTCCGGGTCGAGCTGGGAGCCCACATTCATGCCTCGGTGAACCTGTAACCTATTCCATAGAGCGTCTCGATCGATGCAAAATCGGGATCGACCGCGCGCATCTTCTTGCGCAGGCGCTTGATGTGGCTGTCGATGGTCCGGTCATCGACATAAACCTGGTCGTCATAGGCCACATCCATCAGCTGATCGCGGCTTTTCACGAAGCCGGGCCGCTGGGCCAGTGCCTGAAGCAGCAGGAATTCGGTCACCGTCAGGCTGACATTCTTGCCCTTCCATGTGACCGAGTGGCGCAGCGGGTCCATCACCAGCGAGCCACGCTCGATCAGCTGGGCCTCGTCGCCATCTCCGCTGGCATCCCTGGCCAGCGCCGCCTGCCGGCGCAGGATCGCCCGGATGCGTTCGACCAGCAGGCGCTGGCTGAACGGCTTGCGGATATAATCGTCGGCGCCCATGCGCAGACCCAGAACCTCGTCGATCTCGTCATCCTTTGAGGTCAGAAAGATGACCGGCATGTCCGATTTCTGGCGGATGCGAAACAGCAGGTCCATCCCGTCCATCCGCGGCATCTTTATGTCGAGCACCGCGATGTCGGGAAATTTCTTGCTGAACCCCTCAAGCGCGGACTGACCGTCATTATAGGTCACCACGTCGTATCCCTCTGCCTCAAGCGTCATGGAAACCGAGGTAAGGATGTTCCTGTCGTCGTCTACCAATGCAATGGTTGACATCACATTTGCCCCTTTACTGCCCGAGTTCGTTCTTTTTGCGCCATTTTCGTTTTTTTACCCCCCGGAATCAACTGTTAACTGCGGCTCACGGTCATTCACGATCGGAAACAATTGTTCATTTGGATAACATATGACTAATTTGTCGCGGATTTCGGACCGATTCTTTTGCGCCTGTTGCCGACTCTCCCCTTTCCCTCGCGGTATTGCATGGTATACAGGCGGCGTTTCCGCAAGCAGGAAACATTCCCGGCGACCACCTCACACAACGCCCAGGGAAGATCAGAAATCATTGTGGCGGGCCTGATCGGCCGGGTCCGCGGTTTTCGGAGCGAATAAATGACCACAGGACGGGTAAACCCGGCCCATACGCTTGAGGCGATGGGGATCACCGGGCTTTCGAACGTTTACTACAATCTGCTTGAACCGGCGCTCGTTCAGCAGGCCCTGACCCGCGGCGAGGGCACGCTGGGCAAGGGCGGTGCGCTGCATGTGGCGACCGGCCGGCACACGGGGCGCTCGGCCAGGGACAAGTTCATCGTCCGCACCCCCGGTGTCGAGGGCAATGTCTGGTGGGAGAACAACCCCCCCATGGACCCCGAGGCATTCGACCGGCTGCATGACGACATGCTGGCCCATCTTCGGGGCAGGGACGTGTTCGTTCAGGATCTTTTCGCCGGCGCCGACCCCGCGCACAGGCTGGACACCCGGATCATCACCGAGCTGGCCTGGCATTCGCTGTTCTCGCGCAACCTTCTGCGCCGCCCCGCGCGCGCCGAACTGGATGATTTCACCACGGATTTCACGATCATCGCCTGCCCCGATTTCAAGGCCGATCCCGAACGCCACGGCTGCCGCAGCGAAACCGTGATCGCGCTGAATTTCGACCGGAAACTGGTCCTGATCGCCAATACCGCCTATGCGGGTGAGATCAAGAAATCGGTCTTTACCATCCTGAACTACCTGCTGCCCGAAAAAGGCATCATGCCGATGCACTGCTCGGCCAACCACGCGCCCGGTAATCCCGACGACACGGCGATCTTCTTTGGCCTGTCGGGAACCGGCAAGACAACGCTGTCGGCCGATCCCGCGCGGGTGCTGATCGGCGATGACGAACATGGCTGGTCCGACAACGGCACCTTCAATTTCGAAGGGGGCTGCTATGCCAAGACGATCAACCTGAGCCCCGAGGCCGAGCCCGAGATCTATGCCACGACCGAGAAATTCGCGACCATCGTCGAAAACATGGTGTTCGACCCGGAAACCCTTGACATCGATTTCGACAATGACAGCCTGACCGCCAATACCCGCTGCGCCTATCCGATGCACTATATCTCGAACGCGTCGGAATCGGCGATGGGGGGGCATCCGAAAAACATCATCATGCTGACCTGCGATGCCTTTGGCGTGCTGCCGCCGATCGCGCGGCTGACCCCGGCACAGGCGATGTATCA
>CAZWXK010000065.1:0-11266 GCA_964637875.1 uncultured Rhodobacter sp. | reverse complement strand
ACCCAGATTGGCGGAAAACCCGATCATCAGTCCCAATCTACGTCGAACTTGCGTACCAGCGCGTCAATCTGCCCCTCGTTCAGAAGCGCCGGGTCAAGGCCCCGCGTCAACAGGGCCAGCCGGGCGGTTTCCTCGAGCTCCTCGATTGCCTCGACCGCGGCGGTCAGCCCCTTGCCCGCAACCACCGGCCCGTGATGGGCAAGCATGACTGCGCTGTTTTTTCCGGCAATCCCCCGAATTGCATCGCCCAGGGCCGGATCGCCGGGCATGTAGTATGGCAGAAGCCTGACCTTGCCCAGTTTCATGATCGAATATGCCGTCAGGGGTGGCAGCATGTTGGCGGGGTCAAGCCCCGGCAGCAGGGAAAGCGCCACCGAATGCCGCGAATGCAGGTGCACGACGGCGCCGGTGCGCGCGCCGCGGGTTTCGTAAAAGGCCTGATGCAGCGGCATTTCCTTGGTTGGCTTGTCCCCGCCGATCAGCCTGCCCGTGGCGTCGAAACGGCTGAGCCTTGCCGGATCGAGCCGCGCCATTGTCGAGCCCGTGGGCGTCACCAACAATCCGCCGTCCGGGGTGCGGGCCGATATGTTGCCGGTGGCGCCGTGGGTATAGCCGCGCTCGAACAGCGACAGCGCCAGCGCGCATATCTGTTCTCGTAACAGGTTTTCGTTATGTACATCACCAGTTGTCATGCATGGTCTCCAATACGGATGCTGCGCGGGCAAAAAAGTCGGGTCCGCCGAAATTGCCGGATTTCAGGGTCAGAACAAGGTCCTTGCCGCCGCGCATGGCCGGCACGCCTGGCGCAATCTCGGGGCCGATCTCCAGCGCGTTCAGGCCCAGCCCGGCAACGGCCGCGCCCGAAGTCTCGCCACCGGCCACCACAAGGCGCGCAACCCCGGCCTCGACCAGAACAGATGCCAGCGCGGCAAAGAATTCATCGAGCTTGCGGGCGCAGAGGTCGCGTCCATGCCGATCATGCAGAGCGCGCAGCCGTGCCGGGGGCGCCGACGAATATATCAGCGGCAGCCTGTCCTTGTACCCCATTGCCCAGTTCGCCGCATCTGCCACAGTCAGCCGGCCCTTGATCAGCGCATCGACATCGATCGCGAGGGTCGCAAAACCCTGGTCGCGGTGTCGGGCCACCTGTTCGAGCGAGGTTTCCGAACACGAGCCGCAAAGCGCGACGGCAGGCCCGCTCTGGCCGCGCCAGGCGCGATCTGCGGTCGTCAGCAGGCCACGGGACGCGAGATCTGCCGCCAGTCCCATTGCGATGCCCGAGGCGCCGGTCACAAGGGGCAGATCGGCGAATGCCCTGCCCAGAACCCGCAAATCGGCCTCTTGCATCGCATCGACAATGATGAAACCCCGCCCGTTTTCCCTTTCCCCGTGCATTTTCGCGCGAATCGCGCCAACCCCATCGCGTACGCGATCAAGGTCAAGCGATCCGACCGGGCGGCCCGCCTGCCGCGCCAGCACCCGCCGGAGGTCCGAGTCCAGCATCGGTGTCAGAGGATGATGCCGCATTCCGGTTTCGGCCAGCAGCCGTCCGTTCACGAAAAGATGCCCATGCACCACCGTCCGCCCCGTGGCCGGAAAGGCCGGGCAGAAGGGGACAAGATCCGTGCCGAGCGCGGCCGCAAGCGCCGCGGCCACCGGGCCGATATTTCCCTTGTCCGTGCTGTCGAAGGTCGAGCAATACTTGAACAGGATCTGCCTGCACTCCCGTTTCCGCAGCCAGTGCAGGGCCGCGATCGATTCTTCTACGGCGCGCTCTGCCGGGCAGCTTCGGCTTTTCAGGGCGATGACCGCCGCGTCATGGGCCGAGGGGATGGGCCCCCTGGGGACGCCGATCAGGACGATTGTCCGCAATCCTTCCCGCGACAGCGTATTTGCAACATCGGCAGCGCCGGTGAAATCGTCTGCGATGCAGCCCAGCAGCATCAGCCAGGCCCCGTTCCGGCCAGGCCGGCCATGTAGCGATCGAGCAGTTCCCGGAAATCCCTGTCAGCTGCGAATCCGAGGGAAAGCGCGCGTGGCGCAGTGATTTCCCCGGGCCAACTGGCAACGATTGCCTCGATTTTCGGGTCGGGTTCGGGCGCGATGCGGCTGGCAACGGACTTTCCCGCAACCTCGGAAAGGGTCTCGATCATCTCGCCCACGGTCACCGAAATGCCCGGCAGGGTTATGGTGGTCCGATAATCAAGATCCCTTTGGCGAATGGCCAGACCATGAAGGATATTGGCCACCGCCATTTCCGGTGACGCAAGATGAAGGCGCAGATCCCGGCCAACCGGAAGAATGGCCTTTTCCCCGGCGAGGGGCTCGCGAATGATTCCGCTTGCAAAGCTGGACGCGGCCTTGTTCGGCCTGCCGGGGCGCACCGAAATTGTCGGAAAACGCAACGCCCTGCCCCGAACAAGGCCCCTTCGGCTGGCATCGCGCAGAACGATCTCGCCCATGAGTTTTTGCGCCCCGTATGACGACATTGGCGCGGGGAGGCGATCCTCGTGGATCGTTTCGTTGTGTTCGCAGGAAAAGACGGCCACCGAGGATGAAAACAGCAAGACAGGCGGCGTCGGGAAGTGCCTGCATCTGTCAAGCAGCATCAGAAAATCGCCAAGATTGACCTTCATGCCGAGATCAAAATCCGCCTCGGCCGCGCCGCTCACAACCGCGGCCAGATGCACGACCGCCCTTGGCGCGGCATCGGACATGGCGGCAAGAATGTCATCGTCGGCAAAGGCCCCGTTCAACGGCACGACCCGCGGATCGGCAGCCACGGCATCCGACAGGGCCGCAGTATCAAGATCTATCGCCAGAACATGTTCAATTGCATGTTCCTCGCCATCCAGTATCAGGGTGGCGCGACCGGCAAGCTCTGCCAGAAGGCGCCGCCCTATAAACCCTGCTGCACCCGTAATGGCGATCGTCATGGTGAAAACCTGCATGCCCCGGTGCACCGCCTGCACCGGGCTGGATACTGGCAGCCAACAGGCACAGCTGTCAACAATCTGGCCTGTGGCGTTTGCGTGCAGGCGGATCCCTGAACTGCAAGATCGTGTCGTCCCGTATGTGGCATATCATTTTTCCGGGGGTGAATTGCCTTGCGCCGACGTCGCCTTGACATGCCACCCGATCAATCCACTACCAACTGTCGGGCATCGCTCTCATGGCAGGGCAGGTGGTCCACTCGATCATTCCGCAGAAGTGTTCGAACAAACCCGACAACCCCTTGTAGTTGTTATCGAACGCCCTTGCTTTTCCAGATGCAACCGAACAAACTCCTGTGCATTGCATAAGAGCGTTGCGCCTTGAAAGACATGTCAGGATTTCTGGATATGACCGAAAACCTTCCACAAAAAATTGTGTTCCTTGCCTTCGAAATGCCCCCGGCGCACGGGGGCGGGCTGAGCACCTATATGGCGCATGCCTGCATGGCGCTTGCGGAAAACGGGATCGACGTCACGGTCATTGTTCCCAATGCCGATGTAAAGGAAGAACGCCGCGTCTTTTCTGCATTTGGCGCACGGGTCGTGGCATTCAATCCTTACACGCATTTTGCCTTCAGGTATCTGGGGCATTGGCCGGCGATGTCCTATGCCTTTTCGGATCAGCTGAAATGGGTGATCGAAACCGATGGCCGGCCCGATCTGGTCGAGGTGTGCGACGGTTTCGCGCTGGGCTATTATGCGATGCTGCGCCGGCTGACCCTGGAAGAACCGTTCGACGGATTGCATTTCGTCGTGACCGGGCATACGCCGACTGCGCTGATCGACAGATGGGAAGGGCACGATCCCTATCAGCTCCCGCGGTACTGGACAGGCGTCATGGAGAGGTGGTGCTTTCACGCCGCCGACCGCGTGCATGTTCCAAGCGACTTTCTGATCGGGGCCTTGCACGAGGATTTCGATCTGGGGGGGCTGGAGATGGAGCGCGTTCCCAACCCGTATCATCCCGAGGCGCAGGGGCTGCTTGCCGCTCCTGCCCACGCCTCGGCGCAGATGCGCGCCATCTCCGAGCTGCCCGAGGGCGACTTTGCCTGCGTCATTTCGCGAATAACCCACTGGAAAGGCATTCCGGCGATCATCGCCGCATTCGAAAGGCTGTGGGAGGAGGGCGAGGAAATCCAGCTGCGCATATATGGCGCCGACACACAGGATGCATCAACCGGGGGGTCCATGGTACAGATGCTGAGCCAGCGTCATCGTCAGCATGTCGATGAGGGGCGGCTGGTTTTCGCGGGGTTGGCCGCGCCCGGAATTGTTGCCGAAATCCGTGCGCGGGCGGCCTTTCAGGTTCACCCCTCGGTCAGCGAAAACTTTCCCTATACGGTGGTCGAGGCCCTTGCCGCCGAAACGATCGTGATCGCCAACAGCCATGGCGGCCAGGCCGAGCTGATCCAGGACGGGCAAAGCGGCATTCTTTACGAGCCCGAAGATCCGGCCTCGTTTTCCCGGGCGTATCGGCGGTTTCGCAAGATGACCGACAGGCAACGGCAACAGATGCGTGCCGCGGCCAAGGCGCGTGTCGCCGAATATTGCGACCCCGAAAAATATGCCGAAAGAAAACGCGCGACGATCGATGCGCTGAGGGACCAGCCCCCGAGACGGCGATTCCCCTTTGTTTATGGCACCCAGAAGATCGCCCCGGCCCAAGAGCCGGCCGCCTCGGGGGCGGAAAAGGATCTGACCGTCGTCATCCCCTATTACAACATGCAGGATTTCATTCACGAAACGGTCAGAAGCGTGCATGAGTCCACCATCCCGGTCGACATCATTCTCGTCAATGACGGCAGCACCCACCCGGATACCGACAGGACGCTGGAAACCCTGAGCCGGGAATATCCCGAGCTTACGGTAATCTCGAAACCCAATTCCGGTGTGGCGGATACGCGCAATACCGGGGTCGAGGCCGCGACCACGCGATATGTCGCCCTGCTCGACGCGGATGATGTGGTGGAGCCCGACTATTACCGCCGTGCGATCGAGATTCTGGATCGTTATGAAAACGTCGCTTTCGTGGGGTGCTGGGCCGATGATTTCGACGAAAACGGCACGATCAGATATTGGCCCACCTTCTCGCCCGAACCGCCCCTGCAATACATCATGAATACCGTCAACGCCCAGGCATTGATCTATCGTCGCAGCGCATTCCTGGCAGCAGGGCGTCACGATCCGGCGCTGAACATGTTTCTGGATGACTGGGAAAGCACGATCAGCCTTGTTGACAACGGCTATCGCGGGGTGATGATCCCCCATCCCCTGTTTCGCTACAGGATCAGACCCGACAGCATATTTCGCTCGGGAACGCCAAGATGGGTTGGCAATTACGGAATGATCACCGAGAAATATGCGCATACGTTTTCAAGATACGCCACTGAAATAACGAGGTTCCTGAATGCCAACGGGCCGAACCACCTGTATCACAACCCCACCCATTCGACGAATGTCGGACTGGTCAGTGAACATCAGCACACGCCGCCCCCCTTTGCGGAGGGCCGTCTGATGCGGCTTGCCGCGGCATATTATCGTTACATGTATGGCGACAGACCGCGCCCCGTCGCCCATGCGCTGCGCCGGGTCGTCACCGTGCCGGCCAACATGCTCGTTTCGATTTCGCGATCGATGGCGCGTCGCGGCAAACCCCTCTGAACATGTGGGAAAGCCGCCCCTTTGACATCACTCAACGGATCCACGACTCATGATCGTCAGTCACAAGCACAAACTCATCTCGATCTCGGTTCCCAAGACGGGCAGCACATCGGTGCATCATGCATTGCTGAGCTGCCTCGATATAAGGTTCCGGACCAAGAACCAGGTGGCACATATCTATCACCTGGCGGCTGAAGATATCGAGCGGATCATGGGGCCGAAAAAGTTTCAGTCCTATTTCTCGTTCGGCACGGTGCGCAATCCCTATGACCGGCTCGTGTCGCTCTATCATGATTTTCACGATCAGCGCGGGGCGATCAGGGCCGACAATTTCCGCGACTTCGTCCTTGACGAGTTCGAAAAGCGCTGGAAAGAGAACATCCATTTTCGCCCCCAGGTCTTTTTCCTGTGCAAACGGGGGGATATCATGGTGAGCCGGGTTTTCCGTTTCGAGGATGGCCTGGATAACGAGCTTGCCGCGTTGGGGCGGCATTTCGGGTTCGATCCGGCAAACCTCGGGCATGCCCGAAAAAGCGATCGCAAACACTGGCGGGAATACTATACCGAGCAAAGGCTTTTCGATATCGTCAACGATACCTATTCGGTCGATTTCGACAGATTCGGCTATGAAAAGCTGGATGCCGGGAAAGAGGGGCAGCCTTCGTGACAAGCTATTGGTCCCGCTTTTCCAACCTCAAGGGTACGGTGTTCATCGTCACCTATGGTCGATCGGGCTCGACCTTGTTGCAGTCGGTCGTGCAGTCGATAGACGGCGCCCACTTCACGGGTGAAAACAATCTGGCCCTGCTGCCGCTGTTCAACTCGGTCACGCGCATACGCAACGCGCGTTCCCTGTGGGGAAAAGAACCGCTTGCGCCCAACCGCCCCTGGCATGGGGCCGACAGGATGCAGCCCGACGCCTATCGGGATGCGTTGATCGAGGCATTCTGCACCTATGTCCTTGACGCGCCAACCACGGCCCGGTGGATCGGTTTCAAGGAAATCCGCTATGCCCAGTGCGGCAACCGATTTGGCAGCTTTCTTTCCTTTATCCGCGCATCCTTTCCGAATGCATATTTCATCTTCAATTCGCGCCCGGCCGAAGAGGTTGCACAATCGCGCTGGTGGAAAAAGCAGGATTTCGAGAATGTCCGTGACCTGGTTTCCACCATGGACCGGAAATTCGCGTCCTATGCACAGAATGCCCCCGATCATTCGATCCACATGAAATACGAGGAATATGTCTCTGGTCCCGAACCCTTTCGGCCGTTGTTCGAGCTGCTGAACGAACCCTTTGACGAAACGAGAATATCCGAAATACTTGGGGTCAGGCTGACCCATTGATCCGTTTTTTCAGTAATTTGATCTCGCGCGCGAGGGTCATGTTTTCCTCGTGCTGTGCCTTGGCAAGCATGGCCAGATATATCAGGACATCCCGCTGTGCGGTCGCGTAGGGGACACATTCCCTGACCGGACGATCGGAAAACAGACGCGCGCGACCCAGGGCGAGTCTGGCCAGTTCGCCATTGCCGGGATCATATCTGTCCAGGATTTCCTTGCGGATACGGGTCGGAAAGAATGCGGCGTCGGGGCTGCTCAACTCGGGCAGATCGTAATGCCGGATGACCGAGGCAAACCGGTTGCCGCGGCTCCTCTGGCGAAATCCCGCGTTATATGTGGCGATGAAATAGCTTTGCGCCGGGCCGAATGATGGGTTCACCGCATCATATCTGGAAAATGCGTCATCCCAGGGGATCCCGAAATATTCGCAGAAATGGCGCACCACGCCGCCGGTTTCGCGAATATCGTCATAGGAGATGATGCGTATCCGTTCGGCCCCGACCCGGGCCCAGCTGCGATACAGTTCGAGATAGTCCAGCTTTTCACCGATACGGTCGAGAAATTCACCTGGCGCAAGGATCTTGTGCCCCCGATAGGTCTTGTCCCTCAGGCCCCACTGGCGATAGGCGGATTCGATCCACTCGTCCTGGCGGCGCAACACAAGAATGATTTCCGTTTCGTCAAACACCTTCGTGGACGTCAGGAATTCGGAAATCGTATCGATCAACACATCCCGGTTTGACCTTATGCCGACAAGCGCCTCGTTCGACCATATGACATGATTTACGCCCTTGACCTGAACTGCCGCCCTTTCCAGATCGGCAAGCGCATTCTTCAACGCAAGCCGTGTGTCCGCAACCCCGGTCCCGCTGGGAACCTTGTGCCTCACCTTGCCGAGACTCGGCGGCAGGTTCCCGAGGCGCACACCCGCATACAGGATCCCTTGATCGATCAGCCCGTCGTGGTTCTTCATGAATGACTGGAGGGCAGTCGTCCCGGTCTTTCCCATGCCGATGTGAATGCTCAGACGCATGTCTCTTTTCCTGACCTGATTTCGTCATTGTCCGCCGCTGGCCGCACCGGGCCGCGGGGTGTGCCGTGTCCCGATCGTTCGGGTCGATCGGTCCGGTTGATTATGCAGCTTGACGTTGACGTTACAAGATCTGCCTCGTCATCCGGCACTTCACGCTGTCCAGACGGCGGCGGATAATGGAAAGGAGGGCCTGTCCGGTTGGAGCGCAAGCAGTCCGAAATGCTGTGCAGCGCCGTATAAGCCGTCAACAGGCTTGAGGCATGGTCGATGCGGATAAGACGGATCGCCTGTCGAGCCGCCCGGGATATCGCTCGGCCTTGGGTCACTGTGCATTGACACGCGGTGATTGTTTGACGACAAGAGGGGTATGGCCGCGGATCCTTGAAGGCAATCATATTGAAACCTGTTGTTCATTTCTATGAAAGACATCGTCCGGCGGGGGTGGCTTTGCTCATGCTTGCCACCCTGATCGCCGCCGGCGGGGTGGCCGCGCAGGAAAAACTGCCGGTTGGTGTCGGATTTTACGGAACACCAGGCCTGATCGACATGCCCACGGCCGGGGCCTTGCCAGACGGGCAGCTTTCGGTCACGGTCGCCCACATGCCCAACATCACGCGCAATACGGTGACCTTCCAGATCACCCCACGGCTAACGGGCAGTTTCCGGTATTCGCTTCACGGGAATCCGATCTCTAACTACGACCGCAGTTTCGATATTCACTACATTCTCCGCCCAGAGGGCAACTATATACCATCACTTGCCATCGGGCTGCGTGATGCAGTTGGCACCGGCTGGTATTCCAGCGAGTATCTGGTGGCGTCCAAGAACATCGGCAATCACCTCAGAATAACCGGAGGGATTGGCTGGGGGCGGCTGGGGTCGTATAACAGCATTCGCAATCCGCTTTCATCGGTCTTTGGCGGCAGGTTCGATACCCGCCCTGGCGGTACCTTGGGCCTGGGTGGAGTGCCCTCCTATAACCGCTGGTTCCGTGGCCCCGCCGCCCTGTTTGGCGGGGTCGAGTGGCAAACCCCGATCAGAAATCTGACATTCAAGGCTGAATATTCATCCGATGCATATACTCGTGAAACCACCAGCCTGAATTTCTTCACCCGCCGCTCGCCCTTCAACTTTGCCCTTTCCTACCGTTTCCGCAATGGCACCACGCTGACGGGTTACTACCTGTATGGCGACCAGGTCGGCATTTCCGGCTCGGTTGCCCTCAATCCACGATTGCCGGCCATCAGCTCGTCTCTCGGCCCTGCACCCACGCCAGTGCTGGCACGCGGTCGCGGGTCTTATGACACCTCGTGGACCTCGCAAAAGGACGGCGCCGACATCCTGCGCCAGAACGTCAACACGCTGCTCCAACAGGACGGGATGGAGCTGGAGGCCATGCGGATCACCGCGACCTCGGCCGAGGTCTGGTTCCAGAACAAACGGTTCGAGGCCACACCGCAGGCAATCGGACGGGTCGCGCGGGTGCTGACGCAGGTCCTGCCGGCCTCGGTCGAGACCCTGCGCATCGTGCCGGTGAAAAACGGCATAGGCACCGTCGCCGTCACAGTGAGGCGCAGCGATGTCGAGGAACTGGAACACGACCCGCAGGCGGCCGAAAAGATCTACGGTCGCGCCCAGATCACCGACGCCGGCAAGCACCCGCCAGCCCGGGCATATCTGCCCGGCACATACCCCGAGCGCAGCTGGTCACTGGGCCCCTATGCCAAGGTCAGCCTGTTTGACCCTGACAAGCCAGTACGCATGGATCTGGGCCTGCGCCTGCAAGGCGAATACGAGGTCCGGCCGGGGCTGATCCTGTCGGGCTCGATCCGCAAAAAGGTGATCGGCAACCTGAATTCGGTCACACGGGTGTCAAACTCGGTCATGCGGCATGTGCGCTCGGATTACGGGCTGTATGACAAACAGGGCGACCCGGCACTGGAATATCTGGAGGCCGAATATTTCTATCGTCCCGGCAGAAACCTCTATGGCAGGGTCTCAGTCGGATATTTCGAAAAGATGTATGGCGGCCTTTCGACCGAGATCCTCTGGAAGCCGGTCAACAGCAAGCTGGCCATTGGGGTCGAGATCAACGCCGTCAAACAACGCGCCTTCAACCAGCTGCTGGGGTTTCAGCCCTATGGCGTGATCACCGGCCATGCCTCGGCCTATTGGGATATCGGCAACGGGTTTTACGGCCAGCTTGATGTGGGCCGCTATCTGGCCGGCGATTACGGTGCAACCGTGACCATCGACCGGGTATTCGACAATGGCTGGAAGATCGGTGCCTTTTTCACGCTGACGAATGTGCCGTTCTCGACCTTTGGCGAGGGTTCGTTCGACAAGGGGCTGCGTTTTTCGGTGCCGCTGAGCTGGCTGACCGGCCAGCCGACACCCAAGGTGTTTACCTCGGTCATGCGCCCGATCACCCGCGACGGCGGCGCGCGGCTCGAGGTCAGGAACCGCCTGTATGGCCTGCTGGAAAACGATCAGGGCGGCCCGCTGCAGCGGCGCTGGGGGAGGTTCTGGAGATGAGACTGTTTCCCCTGGCCCTTGCGGGTGTGCTGATCCTCGCGGCCTGTTCCTCGACCGGCGAAAAGCCGGAAACCGAGCTTTCCTTTCTGACCACGGCGGTCAAATCCAAGCTGGCCGCGCGCAAGCGGGCTGGCCAGCCCGTGAACCCGCTGAAACAGCTGACCCGCGCGCAGCTGGCCAAGGTCAAGACACGGCTGATGATGGCGCATCTGGAAAAGACCGGCGCCTGGGCAGCGCTCAGCCGGAATGCACGTAACCGGGGCTATGAAACCTATTTCGCCGTTGACCGGAAATCGGTGACGCTGAGAGACGGCATCCTGACCGAAACTCGCGGCCTGGCGGGCGATCTGATGGAGGCCGATATTTCGGGCGCGGCAGCGGCTCTGAAAGGTGGGCCAAGAACCTATATCCGCAGCTATGCCTGGCTGAACGGCGAAGACCACCTGCGGCGGGAAAGCTATGACTGCAAAGTGACGTTGGTCGGCACCGAAACGGTCGAGATCGTCCAGCGTAGCTACAGAGCCAGGCACCTGCGCGAGTTATGCGAGGGCCAAAGCGGACAATTCACCAATGACTATTGGCTGTCAGGCCGCGAGGTCGTGAAATCCCGGCAATGGGCGGGGAAGGACATCGGCTATGTCGGACTCTGGCTGCTGGTGCAGTGAGGAAGGTCGGAAACGGGAAGGTGTGTGCGGATTTGCAA
>CAZWXK010000064.1:0-11282 GCA_964637875.1 uncultured Rhodobacter sp. | reverse complement strand
CCGACCAGCAATCCGGCCCGACCATAGATCAGCGCCACCACCGGCGAGCGCAGCTTGGTCGTGTCGACGGCCAGGTTGTCGCCCTTGTTTTTCACGACATAGGCGACATCGGCGCCCAGCTGCCAGCCGGCCGAGTTGCGGAAATCGGAGAGCGAGGCCTCGTTCATGAAGAACAGGGTATGGGCGTATTGCTGGATGCCAAGCTGGAACCCCCAGCTGCCCTGGGCCATGGAATAATATCCCACCGGTGCGCCGCCGATCAGCAGCGCCCCTTCGCCATAGGCCCCGCCAAAGCCGAACCCGGCCCGTGTGATGGTGGGCATCACCAGCATGCCCGCCGCCCGGTCGGCCAGATCGCGCGATCCCGGGACCTCCTTGTACATCTGTTGAAGCGCCAGTTCCACGCGATAGTCGATCCGTGCGCTGCGGGTATTGCCGATGCCGTTGCCACAGGCCGCAAGGGTCACGCCTGCGCCTGCCAGGAATGTGCGACGGGTCCATTTGCTCATGGGGTGTTCCTCGATTGCTGCTCTTGCCCGGTTCAATGCCGTGGTTGCGCGAAGTATAGGGGATTCAGAACGGGCTGTCACCATATCGGGTAGCTGTTACCAGAGGATGGGCAGTTTCCCGCCGTTTGCGGCCGTGCCTCAGTTTCCGGTCAGGATTTCTGCCACCCTTGGCGCGAAATAGGTCAGGATTCCATCGCATCCCGCGCGTTTGAAGGCCAGCAGGGATTCGAGCATCGCCTTTTCCGCGTCGATCCAGCCGTTTCGGCCGGCGCCGGCGATCATCGCGTATTCGCCCGACACCTGATAGGCGAATGTCGGCACGCCGAATGTTTGTTTTACACGGCGGCAGATATCGAGATAGGGCATGCCAGGCTTGACCATCACCATGTCGGCGCCTTCGGCGATGTCGCGGGCCACCTCGCGCAGGGCCTCGTCGGTGTTGCCCATGTCCATCTGGTAGGTCTTCTTGTCGCCCCTGAGCGCACCACTTGCGCCGACCGCATCGCGGAAGGGGCCATAGAAGGCCGAGGCATATTTGGCCGCATATGACATGATCACCAGGTCGGGGTATCCGTTTCCCTCGAGCGCCTGACGGATGACGCCCACACGCCCGTCCATCATGTCGCTGGGGCCAAGGATGTCGGCACCTGCCGCGGCATGGGCGAGCGCCTGTCTTTCCAGCGCGACAAGGGTTTCGTCGTTCAGCACCACGCCATCGCGCAGGATCCCGTCATGACCGTCGGAATTGTAGGGGTCCAGCGCCACATCCAGCATGATCGCCAGTTCCGGCACCGCGGCCTTGATCGCGCGCGTGGCCCGGTTCACCAGGTTTTCGGGATTCCATGCCTCGCGTGCATCCGGGGTTTTCAGTGCCGGATCGGTATAGGGAAACAGTGCCAGCGCGGGAATGCCCAGTTCCGCCGCCTCGTGCGCAGCCCTGACCGCGTTGTCGATGCTCAGCCTGTGGATGCCCGGCATCGAGGGGATCGGCTCGCGCACATCATCGCCGTCGCGCACAAAGATCGGCCATATCAGGTCGTCGAGCGAAAGCCTGTTTTCGCGCACCATCGCGCGCAACGCCCCGGTACGGCGCAGGCGGCGCGAGCGGGCCGCGGGATAGGGGGCAACGGTCGGGTGCATGACGGGGGCTCCTCGTGGTGTTTTCGTCTCATTGCCATGACGTAACCGTGTTTCACAAGGAGATTTGCCGATTTTTCGGTGGAATTTCCCCTGCGACTCATTAGTGTTCGCCCAAAATTGCGGAACAAAATTGCGGAACACGGGCAGACATCGACCTTGGACTGGTATTCGAACATCCTTGAAATCATCGACATGCGCTCCTTTACCAGTGTGTGGTACTGGATCATGCTGGCCGTGCTGTGGTCGACAACCGCGCACTGGACGCTGGGGGTGCCTTATGATGTCGTGACACGCGCCCGCCGTGCCCGGGGCGGTATCGCACAGCAGGATCTGGAAACCCTGGTGCGGGTCAACTGCAACCGCATCACCCATATCATGGATGTCTCGGGCGTCTGGATCGTCAGCCTTGCCTTCTTTGTGCTGACCGCGCTTGCCATTCTGGGTTTCTGGTACGGGGTCGAGTTCGGGCAGGCGGTGTTTCTGGTTGCCGCGCCGTGGTCGATGGTGGCGGCGATGTCGGTGCGCCATGCACGCAGCATCCGCGCGCGCGCCGAGGAGGGCGAGGTCTTGCGCCGCCATCTGGGGCGGCTGCGTTTCTACAATCAGGTCATCGGACTGGTTTCGATCTTTGTCACCGCCTTCTGGGGCATGTGGTTCAATCTCAGCGCCACGGTGCTGTAACCCGGGCACAGGCCGTCTTGCGCGCAACCTCGGGGCAGGGCGGCCGGGTGGGCGCCGCCGGCACGCGCCCCGGGGGCGTGGCCGGTCGCGATCAGGGGCGACCTGCGCGGGCTCTGCCCCCTTGCGGCCCATGCATCGCTTGTTGTAGCTGTCCGCCCCATGTCCGTATCACCTGAAAACCGGCCTGTTACCGTCTCGGGCGCGCCCGAAGGGTATGACGCCCGCCTTCTTGCCGCGCTGCTGCAAAAGCGCGGCAAGCCGATCATCCATGTCGCGCGCAATGACAAGCGCCTGGAGGAAACGCGCCGCGCGCTGGAATTCCTGGCGCCGGGATTGCCCGTGTTCACCTTTCCGGCCTGGGATTGCCTGCCCTATGACCGGGTGTCGCCGAATGCCGACATTTCGGCCACCCGCATGGCGCTGCTGGCGATGCTGGCGCATGGGTTCAAGGGCGATTTCGTGTTGCTGACCACCGTCAACGCCGTCACCCAGCGCGTGCCCCGGCGCGATCTGATGCGCGATGCCGCCTTTACCGCAACCGTCGGTCAGCGCATTGACGAGGCCGCCTTGCGTGCATTCCTTGTGCGCATGGGCTTTACCCAGGCCCCGACCGTGACCGAGCCGGGCGATTACGCCATTCGCGGCGGGTTGATCGACGTTTTCCCGCCGGGCGAAAGTGGCCCCGTGCGGCTGGATCTGTTCGGAGACGTTCTTGACGCCGCGCGCCGTTTCGACGTGGAAACCCAGCGCACCATCGAGCGTCTGGACCGGGTCGAGCTGGCGCCGGTGTCCGAGGTCATTCTGGACGAGGCCTCGATCACCCGTTTCCGCCAGAATTACCGGCTGGAATTCGGCGCCGCCGGCACCGATGATCCGCTTTACGAGGCCGTCAGCGCCGGGCGCAAGCATCAGGGCATCGAACATTGGGCGCCCTTCTTTCACGAAAGCATGGAAACCCTGTTCGACTATCTGCCCGATGCGATCATCTGCCTTGACGATCAGGCAACGCCCGCGCGGCTGGAACGCTGGGCCGCGATCACCGACCAGTACGAGGCCCGCCTTGAGGCGCTGAACAGCAAGGCGCGGCTGGATTCGGTCTACAAACCCTGCCCGCCGCAGTTGCTGTATCTGGATGACGCGGGTTTTCAGCAGGCAACCAGGGGGCGCGCGCTGCGCCAGTTCACGGTGCTGCCCCAGGCGACCGGGCTGAACGTGATCGACGCCGGCGGGCGGGTGGGGCGCGATTTTGCCCCCGAACGCCAGGCTGACGATACTGCCCTGTTTGGCGCTCTGGCCGATCATGTGCGCGCGCGCCTTGATGCGGGCCATGTCATCATCGCCTCGTGGTCCGAGGGCGCGCGCGAGCGCCTGTCGCATCTGCTGGCCGACGAGGGGCTGACCGGCACGCCGATTGCCAGCCTTGCCGACATGCCGGATATGCCCGGCGCGGGGGCGCAAGGGGGCAAGGGCGGGCTGTTTCTGGCCGTCTGGCCGCTGGAACACGGATTTACCGCGCCGGGCCTGACCGTGATTTCCGAACAGGACGTGCTGGGCCAGCGCCTTGTGCGCAAGCCGGGGCGCAGGCGGCGGGCCGAAAACTTTCTGACCGAGGTGGGCGCCATCAGCCCCGGCGATCTGGTGGTGCATGTGGATCACGGTATCGGCCGCTACAAGGGGCTGGAAACCGTCACCGCTGCGGGCGCGCCGCATGAATGTCTGGCGCTGGAATATGCCGGCGGCGACAGGCTGTATCTGCCGGTGGAAAATATCGAGCTGTTGTCGCGCTATGGCCAGGATGAGGGGCTGCTCGATCGCCTCGGCACCGGCGCCTGGCAGGCCAGGAAGGCCCGTCTCAAGGAACGTATCCGCGAAATGGCCGATCGCCTGATCCGGGTGGCGGCGGAACGCGCGCTGCGCTCGGCCCCGGTGCTGGAGGTCTCGGACCATGAATATGACAGCTTTTGCGCGCGCTTTCCCTATACCGAGACCGACGACCAGCTGCATGCGATCGAGGATGTGCTGGACGATCTGCGCGCCGGCAAGCCGATGGACCGCCTGATCTGCGGCGATGTGGGGTTCGGCAAGACCGAGGTCGCGCTGCGCGCCGCCTTTGTCGCCGCGATGAGCGGGGTGCAGGTGGCCGTCATTGCCCCGACCACCCTGCTGGCGCGCCAGCATTTCCGCAGCTTCGAGGAACGCTTTCGCGGCCTGCCCGTAACCGTGCGGGCGCTGTCGCGGTTCGTTTCGGCCAGACAGGCCGCCGAAACCCGCTCCGGGCTGGCAAAGGGCGCGGTCGATATCGTGGTGGGTACGCATGCGGTGCTGGCCAAAACGGTCAGGTTTCACAATCTGGGCCTGCTGGTCATCGACGAGGAACAGAAATTCGGTGTCCAGCACAAGGAGCGCCTGAAACAGCTGCGCAGCGACATCCATGTGCTGACGCTGACGGCAACGCCGATCCCGCGCACGCTGCAACTGTCGCTGTCGGGGGTGCGGGACCTGTCGATCATCGGCACGCCGCCCGTCGATCGGCTGGCGATCCGCACCTATGTTTCCGAATTCGACACCGTCACCATCCGCGAGGCGCTCTTGCGCGAGCATTACCGCGGCGGGCAGAGCTTTTTCGTCGTACCGCGGGTTTCCGACCTGCCCGAGATCGAGGATTTCCTGCGCGACCATGTGCCCGAGGTTTCCTATGTGATCGCCCACGGCCAGATGGCGGCGGGCGAGCTGGACAGCCGCATGAATGCCTTTTACGACGGCAAATATGACGTACTGCTGGCCACGACCATCGTCGAAAGCGGGCTGGACATCCCCACCGCCAACACCATGATCATCCACCGTGCCGACATGTTCGGCCTGTCGCAGCTGTATCAGATCCGCGGCCGGGTGGGCCGGTCCAAGACGCGCGCCTATGCCTACCTCACGACGCGCCCGCGCATGCGCCTGACGACGACGGCGCAGAAACGCCTGCGGGTGCTGGGCTCGATCGACAGCCTTGGCGCCGGTTTCACCCTGGCCAGCCAGGATCTGGATATCCGCGGCGCCGGCAACATCCTGGGCGAGGAACAGTCGGGCCAGGTGCGCGAGGTTGGATACGAGCTGTACCAGTCGATGCTGGAAGAGGCGATTGCCAAGATGAAGGCGGGCGAGATGGAGGGCCTGGCCGACGCCGACGGGGACTGGTCGCCTCAGATCAACCTGGGTGTGCCGGTCCTGATCCCCGAAGATTACGTGCCCGATCTCGACGTGCGTCTGGGCCTGTATCGCCGCCTGTCCGGGCTGGCCGAAAAGGTCGAGCTCGAAGGCTTTGCCGCCGAGCTGATCGATCGTTTCGGCAAGCTGCCAAAAGAGGTCAACATGCTGCTCAACATCGTGCGCATCAAGACCATGTGCAAACGCGCGGGCATTGCGCGCCTCGATGGCGGGCCAAAGGGCGCGGTGATCCGGTTCCACAATGACAAGTTCGCCAACCCGGCCGGTCTGGTGGCCTTCATCCAGGAACAGAAGGGGCTGGCAAAGGTCAAGGACAACAAGATCATCCTGCGGCGCGACTGGCGCAAGACCGGCGACAAGGTGAAAGGCGCCTTCGCCATCGCGCGCGATCTGGCCAAACATGCAAAAGGCGCGGCCAAGGGGTAAGGGAGGCCGCGGCTGGCCGTCCTGACAGGGGGCTACCGGGCAACTTCCTGTGCCATGTGGCCTGCGCTGTCCGAGGGCGCGTGTTCGCCATCGGCGATCCGCTTGCGCCCGGTGATCATGGCAACCACCAGGTTTTCACGATGCCGCAGACTGGCAAGCGCGACGCCGGCCAGATGCAGCAGGATCAGCGCCAGCATGATACGCACCACCAGCCAGTGCGCGTTCTCGACCCAGGCAACCCCGAAATAGCGGTCGGTGGTCATCATCCAGCCAGTCACGGCGCTGGCCACCATGCCCGCCATCAGCGCCAGAACCATCGCCCCGCCCGCGGGGTTGTGGCCCAGATGACGCGGCTCGCGCCCCCGCGCCATGGCGGCCAGATAACCCAGAACCTGGCCCGGCCGTTTCACGAAATCGGCAAACCGCGCATGCCGGGGGCCGACAAAGCCCCAGATCACCCGGATCATTACCAGCGCGGCCGCCAGATAGCCGACCCAGTGATGCAGCGTCCCGCTGCGCCATACCGGTGAAAACCACGCAATGGCAAAGCTGCCCACCAGCGACCAGTGAAAGACGCGCACCAACGGGTCCCAGACGCGCGCCATCCGTGGATGACGCGCGCCCTGTGCTGCTCGATGGGCCTCTGGCCCGGGGACAGGATCAGTTTTCACCGGCTTCGGCATTGGACACCTTTTCAAAGGTCCTGGCGTTATAGGCGGCCACGGTACGCGCGCCACTGGCGGTGATGCCATAGACCTCGTAGCAGCCATTCTCGACCTTGATGCGGCGCACCTTCATGCCGCTCTTTTCCAGCTTGGCCTTCAATGCCGAGGTGGGCTGGAACTGCGAGGCAGGGGCGCGGGAACAGCTGCCTTCGGCGAATGCGGGAACGGCGAACAGGGCGACGGCCGCCGCGATGGTGAGCGAACGATACATTTTCGATCTTCCTTGTTGAGAGGCGGATTTGCCGCCTGTTTTTCCGGGTAGGGGTGGCGCGCTGCAATGCGTGTCCACGGGCCGATCGCTATGCCTGAAACCTGACGGCAGGCTGAAGAAGGCGCTCACGCGGCGATCGCCTGCGATCACGAAGGCTTGACTGCTCCTACCGCTGCCGCGTGGTCAGCATCAGCCCCAGCGACAGCGCCGAACAGATCGTGAAGCCGACCAGCAGCGGCAGGATGCTGCCGTCAAAGGCCAGCCCGATGGGGATGGCGATCAGCACCCCGAACATGGTGGAAATCGCCCCGATCATGGCCGAGGCCATGCCCGCGATATGGCCCATCGGCTCCATCGCCAGGGCGTTCAGATTGCCGAATGTCAGCCCCGGCACCAGAAAGGCCAGCACCGACCAGCCCAGGAACAGCCCGAACAGAACCCCCTGCGACAGGGGCAGAAACAGCAGCACACCGATCAGGGCAAGGTTGCAGATCAGGATGACGGCAAAGGCGGTCGTGGCCATCAGCCGCATCCCCAGCCGCACCACCAGCGCCGCGTTGACGAAACCGGAAATCCCCGAAAACAGCGCGATGCCGGCGAAAAACAGCGGAAAGGCATCGCCTACGCCGAAAACATCGACAAACACCTGCTGGGCCGAGCTGAGATAACCGAACAGCGCGCCATATCCGAATGACAGGATCGCCATATAGGTCAGCACGATGCGCGAGGTCAGCACCTCGCGCCCGGCGGCAATGAACGAGGCAACGCGCAGCGGGCGCCGCCGATCGGGGGCGAGGGTCTCGCCCTGGCGCAGGTTCAGCCAGATCAGCCCGATCGCGGCAAACAGCACGAAGGAAAGAAAGATCGACCGCCAGCCAAATGCCTGCATGATGGCCTGTCCCATCAGGGGCGCAACCGCCGGCACCAGCACGAACAGCGCCATGGCAATCGACATGACCCGCGCCATCATGCGCCCGGCATACAGGTCGCGCACCATGGCCAGCGTGACCGTGCGCGGGGCCGAAACGCCTGCGCCCTGCAGAAATCGCGCGGCCAGAAGCCATTCCAGCGATTGCACCTGCCAGGCCAGCAGGCTGCCCAGCATGAACAGCCCCAGCCCGGCCGAGATCACCGGCTTGCGTCCCAGCGTGTCGGACAACGGCCCGGTAAACAATTGCCCCAGCCCCGTGCCCAGCACGAAACTGGTGACAACCAGCTGCGCCCGGTTGGCGTTGTCCAGCCCCAGGTCGCGGGCGATTTCCGGCAGGGCCGGCAGCATGGAATCGGTGCCGAAGGCGATCATCGCGAACATGACCGCGATCAGTGCCACGAATTCGGCAAAGGGCAGGGCAGGTCTGTTCACGCGTTCTGTTCTTGTCCCGCGGAGGGCAGGATCCGGTCGATCAGCTGCACCCAGGTTTCGGCCGGATGCGCCCCCTGCACCACGCGGTCATTGTCGATGACGAAACAGGGCACCCCCTGCACGCCGCGTTCGCGGGCAAGTCTGGCGCGTTGCCTGATGCCCTCGCGATCGACATCCTGCGCCAGCAGCCGGGTGACGACCTGTGCATCCATCCCTGCCTGCGCGGCGATTTCGCTCAGTACTGCGGGGTCGGAAATATCCTTGCCCTGCTGGAAATAGGCGCGAAACAGCCCGTCAACCACGGCGTTCTGAACCCCCTCGATCCCGGCCCAGTGGATCAGGCGGTGGGCATCCAGCGTGCTGGGCGTGCGCCGGATTGCGTCGAAATCGATCTCGATGCCGGTTTCCCGCGCCGCATCGGCGATCTGGCCATATACCGCCTGAGCACCCTGCGGCCCGCCGAATTTCTGTTCCAGATAGGCGCGCCGGTCCACGCCCTCGGGCGGCATGTCGGGGTTGAGCATATAGGGATGCCATTCGATATCGAAAACGGGCGCGGGATATTGCGCCAGCGCCTTTTCAAGCCGCGTCTTGCCGATAAAGCACCAGGGGCAGATCGGGTCGGATATGATGTCGAGGTGGATCATGGCGTGGATCATGGCGTGTTCCCGTAAAGCGCGCGCAGCGCGGCGCGGCGGATCTTGTTGTTGGCCCCGCGCGGCAGATGGTCGAGCCGCCGAAAGATGCGCGGGCATTTATAGCGCGCAAGGCGTTCGGCGCAGAACCGGGCCAGTTCTTCATGGCCCGGATCATGATCCGATTCATAGAAGGCGGCAATCACGAATGTATCAGGCTTGACCTCGACGGCGGTTGCGGCGCTGACATGGATGTCGGGATGGCTGTTGAGCACCGCCTCGACCTCGAGCGGCGAAACCCGATAGCCGCCCGCATTCATCATGTCGTCGGCGCGCCCCAGATAGGTGATGAAGCCCTGTTCATCCATCTGCACCATGTCGCCGGTCAGAAACCATTCGCCACGAAAACGGGCGGCAGTGTCTTCGGGGGCGCCCAGATAGCCCAGCATCAGCCCCGGATCATCGCGCGAAATCGCCAGGATGCCGGGGGTGTTGACGGGGACGGGCGGGGGAGGCAGACCCGACATGTCGTCATCCGCTGGCAAGACCGCCACCCGCCGCCCCTTTTGCGGCCGTCCGGTGGCACCTTCGGGGGCGGGCATGTCCGGGCAGGAGGAAACGAATGTCGAAACCTCGCTCATGCCCAGCGCCTCGAATACGGGGCGGCCGGTTTCCCGCTGCCAGGCATCGCGGATTCGTAGCGGCAGCTTTTCGCCCGCCGACAGCCCGTGACGCAGGGCGGGCATGTCGGGCAGCGGCGCATGTTTCAGCAACTGCCGATAGACCCCGGGGGCCGCGGCAAAGATCGTCGCGCGGTGGTCGGCCAGCATGTGCGCCAGCGTCGCACGATCGACCCCCTCGGCGGGGATCAGGGCGGTTGCGCCGATGGCCCAGGGGTCGCACAGCCCGGTGCCCAGCGTATAGGTCCAGTTGAAGGCGCCCGCATGCAGCAGCCGGTCGTCGGGGCGCAGGTCGTACCAGCCCGTCCACATCATCCGGCGCGCCCAGATCGCCCGGTGCGCATGCATCACCGGGCGCGGCCGCCCCGACGTGCCCGAGGTATAGATGATATAGGCCAGCCTGTCCGGCGCGCCCATGTCAAAGGCGGCGGGCGCATATGCGCGCATCCGGCGCAGATCCCGCGCCTCAAGGCAGCGCGTCGCCTGCGGCAGCGCCGGCCGGGACATGCCGCGTCCCAATGCGATGGCCGCCGGGGCAAGGTCCTTGATGATGGCGGCAAGCTCGATCTCGGTCAGCTGGGCCGATGTCGGAACCGGGACAATGCCGACCGCGATCGCACCCAGGAACATCAGCGGGAAATCGACATCATTGCCGATGCGCAGCAGCAGGATATCCCCGCCCCGCAGCCCGGCATCGAGCAGAGCGCCCCCGATGCCCAGAACGGCGCGGCGCAGACGGCCATGATGCCAGATTTCGCGCGCTTCCGGGTGCAGGATCTCGAGCGCCGGCTTGTCGGGACAGGCAAGCCCGCCCTCCAGCACATGGGCCGCAAGGTTGAATTGCGCGGGGCAGGGTGCCGCCGGCCCCTCGTCGAACAGGGAAATGTCAATCATATCCCTGTTTACTGTGGGCGGGGCAGGTTGAAAAGCGGGATATCATCCCCCAGTTTGACAACTTGTGATGGAATTGTCCCTTCGCCCGGTGTTAGAATTCCGGTGTCGAAAACGACAGGCAGGGAGTCGGCATGACCGAACGGATCCGATCCGGCCAGACCGGCCCGGGGCGCGCCGGCGGCGATGAGGGGCAGATCTCGCCGCTACGTCTGGGCGAACGCGTCCGCGCGCTGCGCAGGGCGCAGAACATGTCGTTGACCGAAGCGGCCCGAAGGGCAGGCCTTGCGCGATCGACCCTGTCCAAGATCGAGAACGAGCAGATGTCGCCCACATTCGAGGCAGTGCGCAAGCTGGCCAGGGGGCTGGGGGTGTCGGTTCCGCAGCTGTTCACACCACCGCGTGACGGGGCCGCCGGCAGGCGCATGAGCGTG
The DNA here is from genome assembly GCA_964637875.1 of uncultured Rhodobacter sp. Lineage (GTDB taxonomy): Bacteria > Pseudomonadota > Alphaproteobacteria > Rhodobacterales > Rhodobacteraceae > UBA5972. Next base: position 371 of record CAZWXK010000064.1, on the reverse strand, counting down.
ATCCGCAAGGGCGGGGGCAGGCCGCATCCCACCACCACCTACGAGCATGAACTCCTCGGCCCGCCCGGACAGCCCGTCCGGATGCTGCCATACCGGGCGCGGATTCGCGCCCGCGACCTGTCGGATTTTTCGGGATGGGTGCGCCATGACGGCGAAGAATTCCTTTATGTTCTTTCCGGCGACATCCGTTTCTTTTCGGAATTTCACGAACCTGTCGAAATGCATCCCGGCGACAGCGTGTATTTCGACGCAACGATGGGCCACAACATCGTCTCGACCAGCCGCGAGGATGCGCAGGTATTGTGGGTGACCAGCCTGATCTAGGGCATGTCGCCCCGGATCGGATTCGCCTGTGTTATGAGCCGAGGGCG
>CAZWXK010000063.1:0-11697 GCA_964637875.1 uncultured Rhodobacter sp. | reverse complement strand
ATGGGGCGCATGCGCGGGCCGGGCGCGTTTTCCGTCTGCCAGCCATGCCACAGGCGGCGTCGTTGTGGCGGCGTGGTAGGCCCGGAGGGACTCGAACCCCCAACCAAAGCGTTATGAGCGCTCTGCTCTGACCAATTGAGCTACAGGCCCGCCTGCCGCTCTGCTAGCCCGCGCGCCGGGAGGGGTCAAGAGCAAGAGCGCCTCGGCGCCCCTTGGGCAGAGGCGGCTTTTCAACAGGCGCGCAATGGGCTAGACGGGCGCCAACAGCGGCTGGTCGATCGGGGGCATGGCATGAGCGACAACGGACAGGGGCTTTCCTACCGGCAGGCGGGGGTGGATATCGACGCGGGCAACGCGCTGGTCGAACGGATCAAGCCCGCGGCAAGGGCCACCGACCGACCGGGCACCATGTCGGGGCTGGGCGGCTTTGGCGCGCTGTTCGATCTGCGCGCCGCCGGATATGACGACCCCGTCCTGGTGGCAGCCACCGATGGCGTGGGCACCAAGCTGCGCATTGCGATCGACACGGGAAATGTGTCCACCGTGGGTATCGACCTGGTGGCGATGTGCGTCAACGATCTGGTCTGTCAGGGGGCCGAGCCCCTGTTCTTTCTGGATTATTTCGCAACCGGCAAGCTGGCCGTTGACGCGGCCGCGCAGGTGATCGAGGGCATTGCCCGTGGCTGCCGGCAGGCGGGCTGCGCCCTGATCGGGGGCGAAACGGCCGAGATGCCCGGCATGTATGAGGGCAAGGATTTCGACCTTGCCGGTTTTGCGGTCGGCGCGATGGAGCGTGGCCGCGATCTGCCGCGGGGCGTGGCCGAGGGCGACATCCTGCTGGGGCTTGCATCCAGCGGCGTGCATTCCAACGGCTATTCCCTGGTGCGGCGCATTGTCGATCTGTCGGGCCTTGGCTGGGAGGACGCGAATCCCTTTGGCGCGGGCAGATTGGGGGCCGCGCTGCTGGCGCCTACCCGCATCTATGTGCGCCCGGCGCTTGCCGCCATTCGGGCAGGCGGGGTACATGCGCTGGCCCATATCACCGGCGGGGGGCTCGGCGAAAACCTGCCCCGCGTGCTGCCCGCGGGGCTGGGGGCCGAGATCGACCTTTCCGCCTGGGCGCTGCCGCCCGTGTTCCGCTGGCTGGCCGATCGGGGCGGTATTGATGACGCCGAGATGCTGCGCACCTTCAACGCGGGTGTGGGCATGGTGCTGGCGGTCGCGCCGGGGCAGGCCGATATGCTGGCCGGCCTGCTGGTGCAGGAGGGCGAGCAGGTCATCCGTCTGGGACAGGTCGTCGCGGGCGAGGGCGTAACCTGCAAGGGCGCGTTGAGATGAGTCACAAGCGCGTCGCCATCCTGATTTCGGGCGGCGGCTCGAACATGGAGGCGCTGGTGCGGTCCATGACCGGCGACCACCCGGCGCGCCCGGTGCTGGTGCTGGCCAACCGGCCCGATGCGGGCGGGCTGAAACGCGCGGCCAGGCTTGGTGTGCCCAGTGCGATGGTCGATCACCGCCCCTTTGGCGCGGATCGCGCGGCATTCGAGGCCGCCCTGACCGACGCGCTGGAACAGGCGCGCCCCGACATCATCGCCTTGGCCGGTTTCATGCGCATCCTGACGCCTGCCTTCATCAACCGCTGGCGTGGGCGGATGCTGAACATCCACCCCTCGCTGTTGCCGAAATATCGCGGGCTGCACACCCATGCCCGGGCGATCGAGGCGGGCGACGCGCAGGCGGGCTGTTCCGTTCACGAGGTCACGGCCGAGCTCGACGGCGGCCCGGTGCTGGGGCAGGCGCGGGTTGCGATCCTGCCCGGCGACACGCCCGAGACCCTGGCCGCGCGGGTGCTGGAACAGGAACACCGCCTGTATCCGGCCGTGCTGCGCCGCTTTGCGGCAGGCGACCGCACGCCGCTGTTTCTGTGAGGGCGCGATGAAGGGGCAGCCGGTTTCGACCATTCGCAACCTTGGCCCCGCGTCCGGGGCAAGCTATGGGCGCGCCGGCATCCATACGGCGCAGCAGCTGCGCGAACTGGGCGCGGACGAGGCCTATCGCCGCCTGCTGGCGGCCGGCACGAAACCCCATTTCATCGGCTATTACGCGCTGGTCATGGGGTTGCAGGGGCGGCCCTGGAATGATTGCCAGGGCAAGGAGAAAGAGCGCCTGCGCAAGACATTCGACCGGATCTGCGCCGAGGCAGACGCCGCAGGCGGCGCGCCGCCGGGAATCGAGACAATCCTTGATCGCATCGGCGTTGTCCCTGCGCGTCAGCGGCAAAAATGAAACGCCGGGTCGCAGCTCTGATGCGTCCCCGAGGGGCGCTGTTGCGGAGCGGGGCAAGTGGTCGTAGTCTCGCCTCCACGACACCAACGGGTTGTGAGGAAGACATGAAGATCCATCTCGTCAAGATCCATCCGGTCGCCGCGGCCCTGGCCGTGGCCGTGATCGCCGCCGCATGGCCGATCGGGACAAGGGCGGCCTCGGATGGCGTCCCCGCGCACAGGACCTCGACACAGGGGGCCTCGACACAGGGGACCTCGTCACAGGGGACAGCCGCCAGGGGGCAATGCCTTGCGACCTATTATCAGGGCAGCAACGGTGCCCTGCTGACGGGATATTCCGAAAAGGCCGCCCGCGAAAACGCGATCCTCAGCTGGGGTGTCAGGGTCACGGCCTCGGTCGGCCCGCTTTACGGTGACTGGGATCTTGCCGCTGACCGCAGCTTTCGTTGCGTCAGCAAGGGCCGCCTGATCAAATGCACGGCGCGCGCGCGACCCTGCGAATCCCGATAGGGCCCGGACAGGGAATCGCCACGAAATCAGCGTCGCACGGCCCCTTTTGGGGCCCCCGGGCAAACACGGGACATTTCCCATGAACCTCATCCTGTTCTTCAACGGTATCGTGCTGGTCTTTGCGGCCACGGTGATGCTGCTGGTTGCCGCGCTGTACTGGAACACGGCGGACATCTTCATCATGTCGGCGCTGATCACCATGCTGCTGGGCGGCGTTCTGGCGCTGGTGGGGCAGGCCCGGCTGACGGGGTTCAATCGTCGCCACATCTTTGTGCTGACCACATCCTCGTGGATCATGGCGGGCTTTGCCGGTGCGGTGCCGCTGTGGTTCTGGGGGCTGAGCCCGGCGGATGCCTATTTCGAGTCGATGTCGGGCATCACCACGACCGGTTCGACCGTGATGAGCGGGCTTGACCAGACCGCGCATGGCATCCTGCTGTGGCGCGCGCTGTTGCAGTGGTTTGGCGGCGTCGGGATCATCGTGACCGGCATCGCCATCCTTCCGATCCTGAATGTTTCGGGAATGCAGCTGTTTCGTGCCGAAAGCTCGGAAAGCGGCGAAAAGGAACTGAAGAGCGCGGCAAGCTTTGCCACCGCCACGATCTGGGTCTATGTGCTGCTGACATTTGCCTGTGTGGTCGCCTACATGGCCGGCGGGATGAGCCTGTTCGACGCCGTGACCCATGCCATGGCCACGCTTTCGACGGGTGGATATTCGACCCATGATGCCTCGATGGGCTATTTCGACAGCAGTTTCGTGCAATGGTCGGCGATTCTGTTCATGGTGCTGGGCAGCCTTCCCTTTGTCTGGTTCATCCGTGCCTTCAATCGCCGGATATTTTCATCCGAACAGATCGCGGTCTATGTTCCGACGCTGGTCATCATCATCCTGGCGCTGACGCTGTGGCGGGTTGCGACATCCGATGCCGCCCCGCTGGACGCGTTGCGCGAGGTCGCCTTTTCGGTGGTGTCCGTGGTGACGACGACCGGCTTTACCGTGACCGACTATACCACCTGGGGAATGTTTGCGGTCACGGCCTTCTTTTTTCTCACCGCGGTCGGGGGATGCACGGGTTCGACCGCAGGGGGAATCAAGATCATGCGCTGGATCGTTTCCGCCAAGGCGATCTTCAATGCCGGGCGGTCGATCCAGTATCCTCATGGCGTGTTTGCCGTGCGTCACGAGGGCCGTACGGTCGAGCCCGAGGTGCTGGACGGGGTGATCGCCTTTTTCACCATGTTCTTCCTGTCGATTGCCGGCATGACGTTCGCGCTGAACTTCATGGGGCTTGACCTTGAAACCGCGCTCAGCGGTTCGCTTACCGCATTGATGAATGTCGGTCCCGGTATCGGCGCGATCATCGGGCCGGCGGGAAATTTCGCATCCCTTCCGGATGGGGCAAAATGGGTGCTGTCCTTTGGCATGTTCCTGGGGCGGCTGGAAATCATGACCGTGCTGGTGCTGATGACCCCGGCCATCTGGCTGCGCTGAAGGGGGCCGCGCAACACGACGGGGGCACGACAGCGGGCAGGACGACGCAACCCCGCCCGGCGCCGTCAGGTCGAGGGCCGTCGGCCCTTGCGCGCGGCCTTTTCGGCGATCCCCGACAGGCCTTCGCGGCGCTCCAGTTCGGCCAGCACATCGGCAAGCGGCACGTCACGGGCCGCCAGCATCACCAGCAGGTGATAGAGGACATCGGCGGCCTCATAGGTCAGGTTCTCGCGCTCGCCCCTGGCAGCGGCGATGATCGCCTCGACCGCCTCTTCGCCGAATTTCTCGGCCGCCTTTTCGGGGCCGCGCGCCAGCAGGCGGGCCGTCCATGACGACTCGGGATCGGCGTCCTTGCGGGCCTCGATCGTTGCCGCCAGTCTTGTCAGGATGTCGCTCATGGTCGCACCGCTATTCCGGCCCTGGCCATGTATTCCTTGGCCTCGCCAATGCTGTGGTCGCCAAAATGAAAGATCGAGGCAGCCAGCACCGCGCTGGCATGGCCCCTTGTCACGCCCTCGACCAGATGTTCGAGCGTGCCGACCCCGCCGCTGGCGATCACCGGAATGCGGACCGCATCGGAAATGGCGCGGGTCAGCGGCAGGTTATAGCCCGCTCGCGTGCCGTCGCGATCCATCGAGGTCAGCAGGATTTCGCCCGCGCCCCTGCTTTCGACAAGGCGGGCGAATTCGACCGCGTCGATACCGGTCGCGCGCCGGCCGCCATGGGTGAAGATTTCCCATTTTCCCGGGGCGACGGTTTTTGCGTCGATCGCCACGACGATGCACTGGTTGCCAAATCGCTCGGCCGATCTGGCCACCACATCCGGGTCGGCGACCGCGGCGGAATTGAAGGATACCTTGTCGGCGCCAGCAAGCAGGAGATCGCGCACATCCTCGGGCGTGCGCACGCCACCGCCCACCGTCAGCGGCATGAAGCATTGCTCGGCGGTGCGTTGCACCACGTCCCGCATGATCGAGCGGTTTTCATGGGTTGCGTTGATGTCCAGAAAGCACAGCTCGTCGGCGCCGGCGGCGTCATAGGCGCGCGCGGCCTCGACCGGGTCGCCGGCATCGACCAGATCGACAAAATTGACGCCCTTGACGACACGGCCTTCCTTGACGTCCAGGCAGGGGATGATGCGGGTCTTCAACATGGGGGGTGTTTGGACCATCCGGTGAAGAAAGGCAAGAACGGGGATGGCGCACGGCTGATCGGAGGCTGTCCCGTGGGCGGATCGGCCGAGGCCGCCATCGCCGGGCGGGCAGGGCGCGCCCGCTGCAACACGCCCCGCAACACTCGCCCCGATCAGCCGTTTGCGGCAAGGGCGGCCAGCGCCGCCCTGTCGGTGATGGTGATGCAGCCACGATCGAGGCGCAGCATTCCCCGCCGGGCCAGCGCGTCGAGACGGCGCGACACAACCTCGCGCGCGGTTCCGATCTGGGTGGCCAGTTCCTGATGGGTGGCGCGGATGGCGCTGCCCTTGCCCGCGCGCGTCAGCAGGGCGGCGGCAAGGCGCAGTTCGACCCGGACAAAGGCCACCTGTTCAAGCAGTTGCATCATTTCCTGAAGGCGTCGCGCAAAGGCGCCAAAGACGAAATCGCGAAACGGGCCGGACCGCGCCAGCAGGCGCTGGAACAGGTCGCGCGGGATCAGGGCCAGTTCGCAATCGGTTTCGCAATGGGCCTCGGCCGAGTAATCCTCGCGGCCGAGGATGCCCAGGGTCGATTGCACGCAGGTCTGGCCGGGGGTGATGTCATAGAGCAGGATGTCGCGCCCGCCGGGGCCGATCAGATAGACCCCCACGCGCCCCGACAACACGATGGCAAAGCCGCGCACCGCATCGCCTGGCCGAAACAGGATCGTATCGCGGGGCATATGGGCCGCCCTTACCGGGGCCAGCAGGGCGCGGCCGCTTTCGTCCAGCATGTCGGCCAGCGCCGAGCGGTCGATCCAGTCGGATGTCATCCGCGCGACTTGCCCGCAAGCCAGGGCAGCACGGCCGAGAAATCCATCCCCTTGCCGCCTTCGCTTTCGACGAACTGGCGGTAAAGCTCGGTCGCGCGGCTGCCGATCGGGGTTTGCGCATCGGCCGCCTCGGCCGCCTGCTGGGACAGACGCAGATCCTTGAGCATCAACTCGGCGGCAAAGCCGGGCTTGTAGTCGTTGTCGGCAGGGCTGGTCGCGCCGACGCCAGGGGCGGGGGTATAGGCGTTCATCGTCCAGCTGTAGCCCGACGAGGTGCTGACCACGTCGAACATCTTTTGCCGGTCAAGGCCCAGCTTGTCGGCCAGGGCAAAGGCCTCGCATGTCACCAGCATGGTCGCGCCCAGGATCATGTTGTTGCAGATCTTGGCGGCCTGCCCGTTGCCCGAAGGCCCGCAATGCACCGCCTTTTGCCCCATGATGTCAAAGAGCGGGCTTGCCTTTTCAAAGGCGGCGTCGCTGCCGCCGGCCATGAAGGTCAGCGTGCCGGCCTGTGCGCCGCCAATGCCGCCCGAAACCGGCGCGTCGGCCGCCAGCAGACCCGCGGCCTCGGCATCGCGGGCAACCGCGCGGGCGCTGTCCACATCGACGGTCGAGCAATCCAGAAACAGCGCGCCCCTGTCCATCGCGGGGATGATCTCGGCGGCGACCGCGCGCAGGATGTCGCCATTGGGCAGCATCGTGATCACGACCTCCTGCCCCTTTGCCGCGGCGGCGGCGCTGTCGGCCTTGCGCACGCCTTCGGGGCAGGGGGCGGCAAGGTCGAAACCCGTGACCTCATGCCCCGCCTTGACTAGATTTGCCGCCATGGGGGCGCCCATATTGCCCAGTCCGATGAATCCGATCTTCATGTTCAGTCTCCTTGCAAATCCAGTTCCATGTCGCCAAGCGGGGCCAGAAGGGCGGCGGCATCATTCGGGTCGACCGCATCGGGCGCGTCGTGGCGCCACTGCGGGTTGCGGTCCTTGTCGATGATCGCGGCGCGGATCCCCTCCAGAAAATCGCCATGTTCCATCGAACGCGCGGTAAAACGATATTCCTGTGTCAGCGCCTCGGCAATATCCGCATTGCGGTCGCGCAGATTGTGCAGCATTTGCAGCGTCACCGCCATGGAAAGGGGGGAATTGCGCGAAATTGCCCTGGCCGCCTTCCGGGCAAGCGCGCTGTCGGCGGAGCTGACGGCGGCCCAGATCCCGGCCAGCGTCGGGGCCGCGAACAGGCGGTCGATTTCGTCCTGCGCGCCGCGCAGCGTGCCCTTTGGCGGCGGGGCTGCGTATTTTGTGATCACACTTGGGTCGCCGGTTTCCGACAGTTCTGCCACCAGATCGGGCCACATTGATTCAGGCACGTAAACGTCTGCAAAACCGGTATGAATCGCGTCATCTGCATTCATGCGCGCGGCCGTGAGTGCCAGATATTCGCCCAGATGCCCAGGCGCGCGGGCCAGCAGCAGCGAGCCCCCCACATCGGGCACCAGCCCGATACCGCATTCCGGCATGGCGATCTGCGAGCTGTCGCCCACAATCCGGTGGCTGCCGTGACAGCCCACGCCCACGCCGCCGCCCATGGTAAAGCCCTGCATCAGCGCGACATAGGGTTTGGGGAAACGTGCGATGCGGGCATTCATGCGGTATTCATCGGCCCAGAAGCGCCGGCCATAGGCATAATCGCCTTGCGTGCCGGTATCATACATTTCCTGAATGTCGCCGCCCGCACAAAAGGCGCGGTCGCCCGCGGCGTCGATAATGACAAGGGCCACGTCAGGGTCGTCGCGCCACTCGACCAGCGCAGCGTCGATCTCCAGACACATGTCATGGCCGAGCGCGTTCAGTGCCCTGGGCCGGTTGAGGGTGATGCGGCCCGCGCGGCCCTGCGCGCGGATGATGATGTCCTGGGTCATGGGTAAAGCCCTGTCCTGTCGAAAGACCTTCCCCGGATCGCTTGCGATCCGGGATGCGCCCGCCCGCCCCCCAGGCGGGCGCATTTGCGCCCACCACGGGCGCGCGCATCCCTGTGTTCGTGCAGGCCCATCCCGCTAGCCCCGCTCGGCCAGCAGGGCACGCGCCGTGATCAGGCGCATGATCTCGTTGGTGCCTTCAAGAATCTGATGCACCCGCAGATCGCGCACGATCTTTTCGATGCCGTAGTCGGCCAGATAGCCATAGCCGCCATGCAGTTGCAGGCAGCCATTGGCCACCTCGAAGGCGGTGTCGGTCACGAACCGCTTGGCCATGGCGCAGAATTTGGTGGCGTCGGGCGCGCCCTGGTCCAGCTTCCATGCCGCCTGGCGCAGAAAGACGCGCGCCGCCTGCAAACCGGTCTCCATGTCGGCAAGGCGGAATTGCAGCGCCTGGAACTGGTCGAGCGTCTTGCCGAAGGCCCTGCGCTCGGCCATATAGGCCAGCGTCGCATTCAGCGCCGCCTGCGCGCCCCCCAGCGCGCCGGCCGAGATGTTGAGCCGCCCGCCATCAAGCCCGTTCATGGCATATCTGAAGCCCTCGCCCTCGATGCCCAGCAGGTTTTCGGCGGGCACGAAACAGTCGTCGAACTGCACCTGCGCCGTGGGTTGCGAACGCCAGCCCATCTTGTCCTCTTTCGCGCCAAAGGAAATGCCCCTGGCGTCAGCGGGCACGATCAGCGTCGAGATGCCCTTTGGCCCGTCGCCGCCGGTGCGGCACATCACGACATAGGCGTCCGAATATCCCCCGCCCGAGATGAACGCCTTGGTGCCGTTCAGCACATAGCCCCCGTCAACCTTTTCGGCGCGTGTGCGCAGCGCGGCGGCGTCCGAGCCGCTGCCCGGTTCGGTCAGGCAATAGCTGACGACCGTTTCCAGCGTGCACATGCCGGGCAGCCAGCGAGCCTTGAAATCATTGCTTGCGAACTTGTCGATCATGCCGCCGCACATGTTGTGGATCGACAGGAACGAGCCGACCGAGGGGCAGGCCATGGCAAGTGCCTCGAACACAAGGGTCGATTCCAGCCGCCCCAGGCCCGAGCCGCCGTATTCTTCGGATACATAGATGCCGCCAAGGCCCAGCGCGCCGACACGCGGCCACAAGTCGCGCGGGATGGTGCCCTCGGCCTCCCACTGCCGGGCGTGGGGCGCGATATGTTCCTGCCCAAAGGCGTAGGCCATGTCGAAAATGGCGTTCTGTTCTTCTGTCAGGGCAAAATCCATGAGGGTTTCTCCGGGGCGAATGGGCAATTTTCAGGAATTGAACGCTTGTTTAATTCTGAATTGTTGCGAGAGTTTTGCAACCCCCAATATCGGGCCCCGATATCCAGCCCCTGCCGTGAAATCACAGACCTTCGTTGAACTCGTCGATCAGCGAATCCACGACCGCCCGCAACGCGGCGCTGGGGTCGTTGCTGCGCATCAGTTCCGCATCAAAGACATCGCGCTGGCGTTCGGCGCTGGTGCCGATTTCCAGCATGGCCGGCAAGCGCCGGACCTCGGCCACACAGCCCAGCGCCTGGGCATCCTCGGCGATCAGATCGACCAGCTCGCCGATCAGCGCATCAAAGGGCTTCAGCCCACCGGCGCCAAAATCGATCAGCCCCTCGGTGGTGCCATAACGTTGGGCGCGCCAGCGGTTTTCGGCAACAAGAAACGGGTCATAGATGCGCCAGCGCTGGTTTTTCACGCGCAGCCGCCACAGCATGCGCATGATGCATTGGGTGGTCGCGGCGATGGTCAGTGTGTCTTCCAGCCGGGGCGAGACATCGCAGATCCGGCTTTCCAGCGTGGGAAAGCGGGCCGAGGGGCGCAGATCCCACCAGATTTTCGACGAATCCGCAATCGCGCCGGTATCGACGATGACCTGCACGGATCGTTCATATTCGGCCCATGAGGCAAAGCGCGGCGGCAACCCGGTGCGGGGCAGGTTGTCGAATACCGTCAGGCGATAGCTGGCCAGCCCGGTATCCTCGCCCTTCCAGTAGGGGGACGAGGCCGACAGCGCCAGCAGATGCGGCAGGAAATAGGGAAACTGTGCCATCAGGTCGATGCGGGTTTCATTGTCGGCTATGCCCACATGCACATGCTGGCCGCAGATCAGCATGCGCCGCGCCACCCCGGCAAGGTCGCGCCGCAGGCTGTTATAGCGGTCCTTGTTGGTGTGGTGCTGTTCGTTCCACTTGGCAAAGGGGTGGCAGGATGCGGCGATCGGGGCCATGCCGTATCTGGAACAGGCGCGCGAGATGCAGCCCCGCAGGCGTTTCAGGTCGTCGCGGGCGGCCGGAATGTCGGCGCAGACCTTGGTGCCGACCTCGATCTGGCATTGCAGGAATTCGGGGCTGACCTGTTCGGCCAGCTCGCGCCGGCATTCCTCCATCAAGGCATCGGGGGGCACGGCCAGGTCGCGACTTTCCAGATCGACGACAAGATATTCTTCCTCGATCCCGAGGGTGAAATCCGGCTGCGGTATCATCAATGCCTCCCTTTCCCGATGGGGGAAGGTTGGCAGTTTCGAGAGTGTCGCTCAAGCGTTTTCGATGCTGGGTGGTTGCGAACCGGATCGCAGGCGATCCGGTGGCAAACATGAAAATCCGGGCCGCTTCCACGCCCCGGATGAGTTCTGTGGGTTCGGCTTTCCTCGGCCTATTCCATCGTCGGGATCGAGAAATCCGCGCCATCCTTGATGCCCGAGGGCCAGCGCGAGGTCACGGTCTTGGTCCGCGTATAGAAACGGAAGCTGTCCGGCCCGTGCTGGTTCAGGTCGCCAAAGGCCGATTTCTTCCAGCCGCCAAAGGTGTGATAGGCCAGCGGTACCGGGATCGGCACGTTGATGCCCACCATGCCGATATTGATGCGGGTGGCGAAATCGCGCGCCGCATCGCCGTCGCGGGTAAAGATGGCGGTGCCGTTGCCGTATTCGTGATCCATGGCCAGTTTCAGCGCCTCTTCATAGCTTTGGGCGCGCACGGTCGACAGGACGGGGCCGAAGATTTCGGTCTTGTAGATGTCCATGTCGGGGGTCACGTTGTCAAACAGGCAGGGGCCGACGAAAAAGCCGTCTTCATAGCCCTGCAATTTGAAATCGCGCCCGTCAACGACCAGCTTGGCACCCTGTTCCACGCCCGAATTGATCAGGCCCAGCACACGCTCGCGCGCCTGCGGGGTGACGAGCGGGCCGTAATCCACATCATCGCCCGCGGTATAGGGGCCAACCTTCAGGCTTTCGACACGCGGGATCAGCTTTTCGATCAGGCGGTCGGCGGTTTGCTCGCCTACCGGCACGGCAACGGAAATCGCCATGCAGCGTTCGCCTGCCGCGCCATAGCCGGCGCCGATCAGCGCGTCTACGGCCTGGTCCATGTCGGCATCGGGCATGATGATCATGTGGTTCTTGGCGCCGCCGAAACACTGTACCCGCTTGCCGTTGGTGCAGCCGCGGCCATAGATGTATTGCGCGATCGGGGTCG
>CAZWXK010000062.1:0-12035 GCA_964637875.1 uncultured Rhodobacter sp. | reverse complement strand
TCGGCGATGGCGCGCACGCTGCTCATGTCGTGGGTGATGGTCATGGCGGTGGCGCCCATCTCGGTGACGATTTCGCGGATCAGCTTGTTGATGACGCCAGACATGATCGGGTCCAGCCCGGTCGTGGGCTCGTCGAAAAAGATGATCTCGGGTTCGGCGGCGATGGCGCGGGCCAGGCCCACGCGTTTCTGCATGCCGCCGGACAGCTCGGCCGGGTAGAGGTCGGCGACCCGTTCCCCGAGGCCCACGCGGCGCAGTTTCCCGATGGCGATGGCGCGGGCCTCGTCGCGGGGGCGCTTGAGCTTGCCGCGCAGCAGGCGGAAGGCGACGTTCTGCCACACGGTCATGCTGTCAAACAGCGCGCCGCCCTGAAACAGCATGCCGAAACGGGCGAGAAAGGCGTCGCGGTCGCCCTGGTCGGCGGGTGTGCCTTCGACAAGGATTTCGCCCTTGTCCGGTGTCAGAAGGCCGAGGACGCATTTCAGCAGAACCGACTTGCCGGTGCCCGAGCCGCCGATGATGACCATGCTTTCGCCCTTGTTCACACGCAGGTCGATGCCGCGCAGAACGTGGTTGTCGCCGAACGACTTGCAGACGTTGCGAAATTCGATCATCGGCTGGGTCATGATGAAAAGAACAGGGTTGTGAGGATGTAGTTGGCGGTGAGGATCAAGACCGAGGCCGACACCACCGCATTGGTGGTGGCACGTCCAACGCCCTGGGCGCCGCGGCCCGAATTCATGCCGTGATAGCAGCCCATCAATGCCAGGATGAACCCGAACACGGCCGCCTTGAGCAGGCCCGAGGTCACATCCCAGCTTTCCAGGAAATCCACCGTGTTTTTCAGATAGGCCCCCGAATTCAGCCCCAGCTTGGTGATACCCACCAGCCAGCCGCCCATGATGCCGATGGCGTCGCCCACCGCGACCAGGATCGGCATGGCCAATGTGGCCGCCAGCACGCGCGGCACGGTGAGGTATTTCATCGGGTTGGTCGAAAGCGTGACCAGTGCGTCGATCTGTTCGGTGACCTTCATGGTGCCCAGTTCCGCCGCGACCGACGAGGCCACCCGCCCGGCCACCATCAGCCCGCCCAGCACCGGGCCAAGCTCGCGCACCATGCCGATGGCCACGATCGAGGGCACCACGCTTTCGGCGTTGAAGCGCGAGCCGCCCTCGAAGATCTGCAAGGCCAGCGCGGCGCCGGTAAAGACCGCGGTCAGCCCCACGACCGGCAGGCTGAAATAGCCGATATGCAGCAGCTGGGCCAGAAATTCGCGAAAATAGAAGGGTGGGCGAAAGACATGGCTGACGGCGCGGCCCAGAAACAGGGTGATGCGCCCGACCGCCGCCAGCAGGCCAAGCACCGAATGCCCGATGGGGGCGAGGATTGGCGAAATCGGATCCATGGTTGCGTGAAACTGCCCCGTTGAACTGCCGCGTTGCCGCGAAAAAGGTCGCGATTCAGCCCTTGTAGACCCGTTTGTAGCGCGGGCCAAGGCTGGTCAGGATTTCATAGCCTATGGTGCCGGCCATGTCGGCCAGATCATCGACGGTCTGCAGGTCGCACAGGATGTCGAGGCTTGCCGGAATGTCGCCGAGATCGGTGACATCGACGGTCAGCAGGTCCATGGAGACCCGCCCCACCAAAGGGCAGGGCGTGTCCTGGGCCCACAGCAGGGCGCGCCCGCCCATGGCCCGGATCAACCCGTCGGCATAGCCGGCGGCAAGGGTTGCTATGATCGAATCGCGTTCGGCCTCCCAGGCGGCGCCGTAGCCGACGATCTCGCCTTTCCTGACCTCGCGGGCCTGTATCACCGGCAGCGACAGGCGCACCACCGGCCGGGCCTCGGCAAAGGGCAGGCCGCCATACAGGCCGATGCCCGGGCGCGTCAGGTCGAAATGATATTCCGGCCCCAGCAGGATGCCCCCTGTCGCCGCCAGCGAGCGGCGCACATCCATGCCGTCGGTCATCTCGCGAAAGGCGCGCAGCTGGTGGCCATTGAGGGGGTGGTCGGGCTCGTCCGCGCAGGCGAGATGCGACATCACCAGGGCGGGTCCCGCGGCCATGATGTCGTCGCGCAGCGCAACGAATTCGGCGCGCTCCATTCCGAGGCGATTCATCCCGGTGTCAAGCTGAATGCCGAAGGGATGGCCGGGAAGCAGTTCGAAATGCCGGGCGACCTGGGCCGCGTCGTTCAGCAGAGGGATCAGGCCGGCCCGCGCCAGCAGGGGCGCATCCCCCGCCATGTGGCCCGAAAAGACGAAGATTTCGGCATCGTCGCCACAGGCACGCCTGACGGCCAGACCCTCGCGCACCTCGGCAACGAAAAAGGTTCGCGCGCCCGCCGCCCGCAACGCCTGCACCACCCGCGCAACCCCCAGACCATAGGCATTTGCCTTGACCACTGCGCCGGTCGTTGTGGACGTGTCGGTAATGTCGTCCAGAGAGGTCCAGTTTCGGGCGATGGCATCAAGGTCGACGGTCAGGGTGGCTGCGGTCATGTCGGTCTCCGGTTGTTTGCGCCCCATACCGCTCACAGGGGCCACAACGGGGGGGGCAAGGTCAAGTCCTCTTTGTCGTCGAATCGGGGGAAACGCGTATCTGCGACCCTCGGGCGCATCGCCAGGCGCGCGGATTTGTCCTGTTCCACTCGGGGGCACGGGCCAACATATGCGTATTTCCTTAACTGTTCATCCTCGCAAGCGGAGCACGTGATGCTGGCCTTCATCGATTCCCTTCCACTGTCCACCCTGGTCCTGGTCGCACTGACCCTTGGCCTGGCCCCCTTTCTGCCCGAGCCCCATATCTGGGAAAAGCTCAAGATGCTTTTCGCGGGCAATCTGACACGGCCAATCGACATCTTCGATTTCCTGCTGCATGGCGTGCCCTGGGTGCTGCTGGCGATGAAACTGGGCGTCATGGCCCTGCGCGGCGCGGCCTGAGCGGGGTTCAGCTCAACATCAGCTCCCCGATCGGCCCTTGCGCGCCTTGCGCGCGGCCTTGACCTCGCGCGCCAGCGCAATCGTGTAGGCCGCCAGATCTGCAAGCGCCCGGTCGGCGCTCGCGGCATCGCGCGCCTCGATGGCGTTGGCGATGGCAGTATGCAGGGCAATGATGCGCGTGCGCGACCGGCGGGTAAAGGTGATCATGTTCATAAGCGGCTCGATCGCCTCGACGGCGCCGGCCAGCTGGTATGACAGCACCGGGTTCTGCGCCCCATCCACCAGCGCCCGGTGAAAGGCCACGTCCGATGCGCAGAAACTTTCATCCGACAGGCCCGGTTGGCCCTGGCGAAATATCTCGGCCCGCATGGTGGCCAGGTGGTCGGCGCTGCGGCGTTGTGCCGACAGCGGCGCGCAGGCCCGTTCCAGCGCATAGCGCGCCTCGGCGGCGGTTTCGAAATCGACGGCATTCATGCTCAGCAACAGGGTCGAGGTGGTGATCTGCTGGCCATAGGCATCCTGAAACCGCAGCCGGTTGACAAAGGCCCCGCCGGTTGCGCCCCGCTGGGTGCGGATCAGGTTCTGTGCGGCCAGCCTTTTGAGCGCCTCGCGCACGGTGGGGCGCGAAACGCCGAATTTTTCGGCCAGCTCGGCCTCGCTGGGCAGGCGTTCATCCACGATCAGGCTGCCCTTGACGATGGCATCGCGGATGGCCTCGGCGATCTGTGCCGACAGGTCACGTGACGTTTCAAGCCTTGTCTCCATGATTTTCATTTGTCAGACAATTGCGGCTGTGGCAAGAGATGGGTCAAATGTAAGACAATTGAAGCCGCCAGCGGAGAACGAGAGGAACCATGACTGACAAGATCGACGAAATCCTTGAGGTGGCACGCCGCCACTGCAATGATGTGATCCGGCCCAATGTGGATGCATGGAACAAGGCCGGCATCTGGCCGCGCGCGGCCTCCGATGCGGCCGGTGCCGCCGGGCTGACCGGGCTGTATGCGCCCGAGGAATGGGGCGGGCAGGGCCTGCCGCTGGCCGAAGGGATCCGGGTATACGAGGAACTTGGCAAGGGCGACGGGGCCTATGCCTTTGCGCTGTCGATGCACAATATCTGCACCTTTGCCGTCTGCGGCTATGGCACCGATGCCTTCAGGGAAAAATGGGCCCGCGATCTGACCGCGGGCCGCAAGCTGGCCAATTTCGCCCTGACCGAGCCCCAATCGGGATCAGACGCAGTGACCATGTACACCCGCGCCCGGATCAATGACGACGGCACCTGGACGATCAACGGCGCCAAGGCCTGGGTCAGCCTTGCGAATGAGGCCGATGTCTATCTGACCGTGGTCAAGACATCCGACGCCCCCGGCCACAGGGACATGGCGATGATCGCCATTGCGAAAGACACGCCGGGGCTGAGCTTCGGGCCGCGCTATGAAACGCCCTCTTACGAATTCCTGCCGATGTCGGAAATGTATCTGGAAAACGTCACCGTGCCTGATGAAAACATCATCCTGCCCATCGGCCAGGGGTTCCAGGGCGCGCTGATGGCGATCGACATTGCGCGGGTGTCCATTGCCTCGGGCTGCTGCGGGTTGATGGAGGCCGCGCTCGATACCGCGCTGGCCTATGCGCTGCGGCGCAAGATGTTCGGCGGCGTCAATCTCGATCTCGAAGGCATCCAGTGGATGCTGGGCGATGTGGCCACCAATCTCGAGGCCTCGCGCCTGCTGTATCGCGAGGCCGCGCGCAAGCTGGGTACCCCGGAAGGCCCGGTCATGGCCGCCCATGCAAAACGCTTTGTGCCCGATGCGGCGGTGGAGGCCGCCAATACCTGTACCCAGGTTCTGGGGGGTATGGGGCTGTTGAAACCCTATGGCCTCGACCGGCTCTCGCGGCTCGCGCAGATGTTGCGTATCGTCGATGGCACGACCGAGATCAGCCGCGTGGTGATCGGCCGCGCGCTGCAGAAACGCGCCGCCGCGCTCGATCCGGTGCCGGTGCCCAAGGGATATGGAGAGGAGTGAACAGATGTCATTCAACGCATTGATCGTCGAAAGGGACGAGGACGGAAAGACCCACGCCGAAGTCAGTCAGATCACCATCGACGACCTGCCCGAGGCCGAGGTCACGGTGGCGGTCGAATATTCCACTGTCAACTACAAGGACGGGCTGTGCATCGGCCCCGGCGCGGGGCTCGTGCGCAACTATCCCCATGTGCCGGGGATCGATTTTGCCGGCACCGTCGAGGACTCATCCGACCCCCGCTACAAGCCCGGCGACAAGGTGGTGCTGACCGGCTGGCGCGTGGGCGAGGCCCATTGGGGGGGCTATGCGCAAAAGGCGCGGGTGCGGGCCGACTGGCTGGTGCCCCTGCCCGAGGGGCTGACCACGCGCCAGGCGATGGCCGTGGGCACGGCGGGCTTTACCGCCATGCTGGCCGTGATGGCGTTGGAAGATCACGGGCTGAAACCCGGGGCCGGCCCGGTGCTGGTCACAGGGGCGGCCGGAGGCGTGGGTTCGGTTGCGACCGCCATTCTGGCCCATCTGGGCCACGAGGTCGCCGCCGTCACCGGCCGTGCCGAACAGGCCGACTATCTGAAAGGCCTGGGCGCCAGCCAGATCGTGCCCCGCACCGACCTGAACGAGGTCACGCGCAAGCCGCTGGAAAGCGAAACCTGGGCAGGCTGCGTCGATGCGGTCGCCGGCGCCATGCTGGGCCGCGTGCTGAAACAGATGAAATACGGCACATCCGTTGCCGCCGTCGGCCTGGCCGGGGGCGCCGCCATCGAGGGCGCGCTGATCACGCCCTTCATCCTGCGCGGCGTCAACCTGCTGGGCATCGACAGCGTGATGCAGCCCTATGACAACCGCCTGCGGGCGTGGCAGCGGATCGCGCGCGATCTGCCCATGGACAGGCTCGAATCCATGGTTCAGCCCGCCACGCTGGCCGATCTGCCGCGCCTTGGCGCCGACATCCTGAAAGGGCAGGTTCGCGGGCGCGTCGTCGTTGACGTGAATGCCTGAGCAGAAAGCGAGGCCGGATCGGCCTCGCTGCCTCCGGCGGGCGTATTTGGGCAAAAGAGAAGCAGCTTCTTCTTTGCGCAAATACGCGCCGGGGTGAATTGCCGCAGGCAAGAGGGGGCAGCCAGCCCCCTTGCTTGTCGGCCAGGTCATCGCACCGCATGATCGGCGGTGGCCAACAAGCCGCGCAGGTCAGGGCCGTCTTGCAAGAAAGAACGCCCTGAGGAGATCGGCCGAATCGGATTCGCCGATCCCGCCATAGACCTCGGGGCGATGCAGGCATTGCGGATGTTCGAACACCCGTGCGCCATGTTCGACAGCGCCGCCCTTTTGGTCGCGCGCCCCGAAATAGAGCCGTCTGATGCGCGCATGGGCAATGACCCCGGCACACATCGCGCACGGTTCGAGCGTCACATACAGGTCGTGATCCACCAGACGCTCCTGCCCGGTTGCCGCGCAGGCGGCCCGAATCGCCAGCATCTCGGCATGTGCCGACGGGTCGTGAAGTTCACGGGTGCGATTGCCGGCGCGCCCGACCACCTGGCCCGACGGCCCCACGACCGCGGCGCCCACGGGAACCTCGCCACGACTGGCGGCAAGGCGGGCCTCTTCAAGGGCGATCTCCATATGGCTGCGAAAGGGGCTCATGCCCTGGTTGATGGCGCGTCGCGCGACTTTGTGCAAGAGGGCTTTCGCGCAGCACGGACGAGTGCTAGGGCGAGGATATGGAAAAGGATACCCAGAAGGGCGAGCGCATCGCCAGATATCTGTCGCGCGCCGGAGTGGCCTCGCGGCGCGAGGCCGAACGCATGATCGCGGCCGGGCGCATCAGCGTTGACGGAAACAGGCTGACGACACCCGCGTTCCTTGTGACCGGCCATGAGGCCATCGCGCTGGATGGCAAGCCAGTCGCAGCACCGGAACGAACGCGCCTGTGGCGCTATTACAAGCCGATCGGCCTGATCACCAGCGCACGCGACGAAAAGGGGCGGCAGACGGTTTTCGACAATCTGCCCGCCGACATGCCACGGGTGATCAGTATCGGGCGCCTCGACATCAATTCCGAGGGCCTGCTGCTGCTGACCACCGACGGCGCGCTGAAACGCCGGCTGGAGCTGCCCTCGACCGGCTGGGTGCGCAAGTATCGCGTGCGCGTCAAGGGCGCGCCGAATGATGCGATGCTGGAACCACTGCGCCAGGGCATCACCGTCGAGGGCGTGAAATTCCGCCCCATGCAGATAGGCCTTGACCGGCAGCAGGGCGCCAATGCCTGGCTGACCATAGGTCTGCGCGAGGGAAAGAACCGCGAGATCCGGCGCGCGCTGGGGGCGGTGGGGTTGCAGGTGAACCGGCTGATCCGCATCTCGTACGGACCGTTTCAGCTGGGCGATCTGAAACCGGGCGAGGTTGCCGAACTGCGCCCCAAGGTGCTGCGCGATCAGCTGGGGATCGATGTGACCACGCCCCGCGACAAGCGGGGCCCCATGAAGCGGGGCGCCGTGCCATCGGCTGCGCCATCAGGCGGCAGGCGCACCCGCCGCTGACGCCTATTCGGCGGCGGCCTGTTGCGGCGTGCCCCCTGCCCTGAATTTTCCGAGCAGGCGGTCGCGCTTTTTCTCGAAGGCGGCGATCGAGTCCATCTTGACCGGACCGAACCCCCTGATTTCGAGCGGCAGGGCCGCCAGCTCGCGCGCAATCTTCAGGTTGTCTGCCGTCAGGGCGGCCAGGATTTCCTTCATGTCCTGCTCGTACTGCCTGATCAGCTGACGTTCCTTGCGCCGCTCGGCGGTGCGGCCAAAGGGATCGAGAGGCGTGCCCCGCAGCATCTTGAGGCGGGCAAGCAGGCGGAAGGCAGGCATTATCCACGGGCCGAATTCCCGTTTCTTCGGTCGTCCCTCGCTCCCTGTGCGCGACAGGAGCGGTGGGGCCATGTGAAAGCTCAGCCGCAGATCGCCCTCGAATTCCCGGTCGACAAATTTTCGCGTGGTTTCCAGATGCAGGCGCGCAACCTCATATTCATCCTTGTAGGTCAGCAGCTTGTGATAACCCAGCGCGATCTCTTCCCGCAAATCGCCGGCGCGCTCGACAAGGGCCATGTATTTCCGCGCCAGCCGCCCGTTCTGATAGGCGCGCAGGTGGCTTGCGCGCACTGCGATACGCTCGTCCAGCGTCGTGGGCGTGGCACTGGCCGGATCACGGGCGATTTCGGCGGCCTCGTCCGGGTGCAGAATTGCCCAGCGACCGATATCGAAGGCCTGCTTGTTGCCCTCGACACCGGCGCCGTTCAGCTCGATCGCGCGCAGGATCGCCGCGCGCGTCAGCGGCACCAGGCCCTGCTGCCAGGCCGCGCCCAGGATCATCATGTTGGAATAGATCGAATCGCCCAGCAGCTTGCGCGCAAGAACGGTGACATCGAGAAACCGCACGCCGTCCTCGCCGAGGCGGGCCTGCAATGCCAGGCGCAGCCGGTCGTTGGGAATGGCGAATTTGGGGTTGCGGGTGAATTCGCCGGTGATGATCTCGTGGTCATTGACCACGGCGCGGGTACGGCCCGTCTTCATCAGCCCCAATGTGGCCGCGCCGGCCGAAACCACCAGATCGCCACCGATGACGGTATCGGCCTCGCCGATGGCGACCCGCACGGCGGTGATGTCTTCGGGCCGGTGGGCGATACGCAGGTGGATGTTGACGGCCCCGCCCTTCTGGGCGAGACCGGCCATTTCCATCATGCCGGCGCCCTTGCCGTCGATATGGGCGGCCTGGGCCATGATCGCGCCGATGGTGACGACACCGGTGCCGCCAACCCCGGTAATCACGAAATTGAAGGTGCCGTCGATCGCGGGCAGCGCGGGTTCGGGCAGATGCGGCAGGTCGAGCGTGGTTGTCGCGGCCTTGCGCAGCTTGCCCCCCGAGACCGTGACGAAGGCCGGGCAGAACCCCTCGAGACAGGTGTAGTCCTTGTTGCAGCTCGACTGGTCGATGGCGCGCTTGCGCCCCAGTTCGGTTTCCAGCGGCACGATCGAGACACAGTTCGACTGTACCCCGCAATCGCCGCATCCCTCGCAGATGTCGGCGTTGATGACGACGCGGCGATCCGGGTCGGGAAACAGGCCACGCTTGCGGCGCCGGCGTTTTTCCGCGGCGCAGGTCTGGACATATATGATGGCGGACACGCCCTTGTGCTCGCGATAGCGGCGCTGTACCTCCATCAGCTGGTCGCGCGGGAACTTTTCGACCTCGCGGGGGAATTTGGACAGATCCAGATCCTCCTTGGGATCATGGACCACCGCGATATGGCGCACGCCCATCGCCCTGATTTCATCGGCAATCCGATAGGGGTCGAGATCGCCCTCGTTGTGCTGGCCGCCGGTCATGGCCACCGCATCGTTGAACAGGATCTTGAAGGTGATGTTGGTGCCGCTGGCCAGCGCCGCGCGAATGGCCTGCACCCCCGAATGGTTGTAGGTGCCGTCGCCCATGTTCTGGAACACGTGATCGCGGGTCGAGAAATGCGATTCCCCGATCCAGTTGGCCCCCTCGCCGCCCATCTGGGTAAAGCCCAGCGTGTTGCGATCCATCCATTGCACCATGTAGTGACAGCCGATCCCGGCATAGGCGCGGCTGCCCTCGGGCACCTTGGTCGAGGTATTGTGCGGACAGCCCGAACAGTAATAGGCCAGGCGACGGGCGATTTCGGGCGCATTGTCGGCCTTGCGTGCCTCGCGCAGCCGTTCGAGGCCCGCGGTGACATGGTCGGCATTGCGGCCCTCTTCGATCAGGATCTCGCCCAGTTTTTCGGCGATCAGTATCGGATCCAGCGCATAGCGCGTGGGAAACAGCTCGACCCGACGACCGTTTTCCCAGCTGTCGCCCTTGTGCCAGCCATAGATGCGGCGGCCGCGGCGATCTTCAAAGATCGCCTCCTTGGCCTGAACCTCGATCAGCTTGCGCTTTTCCTCGACGATGACGATCAGGTCCAGCCCCTCGGCCCATTCGTGAAAGCCGGCCATGTCCAGCGGGAAGGTCTGTGCCACCTTGTAGGTGGTGATCCCCAGACGTTCGGCGCGGGCCTCGTCGATGCCCAGCAGGCTGAGCGCGTGCATCAGGTCAAGCCAGTTCTTGCCGGCGGCCACCAGGCCGATCCGGGCGCCCGGCTTGCCCCAGACGCGCCGGTCGATGCGGTTGGCGCGGGCAAAGGCCTCGGCAGCGAAGCGCTTGTAGTCGATCATCCGCCTTTCCTGCTCGACCGGCAGATCCATCATGCGGATGTTCAGCCCCCCCGGGGGCATTTCGAATTCAGGGGTGACGAACGACATCCGGTCGGGCCGGCCATCGACAACGGCGGTGGCCTCGACCGTGTCCTTCATGGTCTTGAGCCCCACCCACACACCGGCAAACCGGCTGAGCGCCCAGCCGTAGATACCGAGGTCGAGGATTTCCTGTACTCCGGCGGGACTGACCACGGGCATGTAGGCATCGACCATTGCCCAGTCCGACTGGTGCAGGGTGGTCGAGCTTTCGCCGGTATGGTCGTCGCCCATGGCCATCAGCACGCCACCATGTCTGCTGGTGCCGGCCATGTTGGCGTGGCGCATCACGTCGCCCGAACGATCGACGCCGGGCCCCTTGCCGTACCACAGCCCGAAGACGCCGTCATATCTGCCTTCGCCACGCAGCTCGGCCTGCTGGGTGCCCCACATGGCGGTGGCGGCAAGGTCCTCGTTCAGGCCGGGTTCGAACAGGACATTGGCGGCCTCGAGATGCTTGCGCGCCCGCATCATCTGAAGATCGACCCCTCCCAGGGGCGAGCCGCGATAGCCGGTGACATAGCCGGCCGTGTTCAGCCCCGCCGCCCGGTCGCGCGCCGCCTGCATCAGGGTCAGCCGCACCAGCGCCTGGATGCCATTCAGCAGAACACGATCCTTGCCCAGATCGAAACGGTCCTCGAGTGATACGTCCTGAATTGCCATGCCGACTCTCCCTGCGTACGGTTGGTGGCTCCATGATAGGTCATTATTGCTGACCTACCAAGTCAATTTTTCGTTTTTCTTTTGTTTGCCTTTTCGCCATCGGCCCCGCTATTGTGACGCGCGCAATCGCAATATCGCAATAATGACAAAAAGGCTGGCTTGGCAATGGATTGGGACAAACTGCGGATATTTCACGCGGTCGCGGATGCCGGCAGCCTGACCCATGCCGGAGACAGGCTGCACCTGTCGCAATCTGCCGTCAGCCGCCAGATCAGGGCGCTTGAGGAAAGTCTCAACACAACCCTTTTTCATCGCCATGCCCGCGGTCTGATCCTGACCGAGCAGGGCGAATTGCTGTTCGATGCGACCCGTGCCATGGCCAAGCGGCTGGAGGCCGCCGAAGCGCGCATCCGCGACAGCGAGGACGAAGTGTTCGGCGAATTGCGGGTCACCACGACGATCGGATTCGGCACCCTGTGGCTGGCGCCGCGTCTGGCCAAGCTGTACGAGAAATATCCCGACCTCAAGATCGACCTGATGCTGGAGGAACGCGTGCTCGACCTGCCCATGCGCGAGGCCGATATCGCCATCCGCATGAAGGAGCCCAGCCAGGCCGACCTGATTCGCCGCCGCCTGCTGGATGTGCGGATCAAGCTGTATGCGGCCCCCGAATATCTGGAAAGGCACGGAACCCCCCTGACCCTGGCCGAGCTGCATGATCACCGTCTGATCTGCCAGAGCTCGCGCGCGCCGCAGGTGGCGGCCAGTGCCTCGCTCATCCAGCGGCTGTTCTCGACCGAGGTCTCGTCCCATCTGACGGTCAACAATTATTTCGGCATCCTGCAAGGCGTGATCCAGGGGCTGGGAATCGGTGTTCTGCCTGACTACCTGACCGAGGATTTTCCCCAGATCGTCAATGTGTTGCCCGATGAAGAGAGCGGCGAGGTGCCCGTTTATCTGGCCTATCCGGGCGAACTGCGTCATTCGAAAAGGGTCGAGGCCTTTCGCGATTTCGTGATCGACGAGGTGATCGCCTATCGTCGGCGCAACCGTGCCGAACAGGCGTGACCGGAAATCGCAGCGCCCATGCATG
>CAZWXK010000061.1:0-12096 GCA_964637875.1 uncultured Rhodobacter sp. | reverse complement strand
ACATCGACATGACCAAATGCATCTATTGCGGTTTCTGTCAGGAGGCCTGCCCGGTGGATGCCATCGTCGAGGGGCCGAATTTCGAATTCGCGACCGAGACCCGCGAAGAGCTTTTCTATGACAAGGAGAAGCTGCTGGAAAACGGCGCCATCTGGGAGGCCGAGATCGCGCGCAACCTGGAACTGGACGCACCCTATCGCTGAGGCCAGGCCTGCGACAGAGGCCGGCCCCGAGGCCGGCTGCAAGACGAAGCCCTCCATTCAGGGGGGCGAAACACAACAGACCCCGATCGCGCGACATGCGCAGCGGGGCAGAGGGGACAAGAGCTATGGGCATTGTAGCCTTTGCATTCTACCTATTCGCGCTGGTCGCGCTGGTGTCCGCGTTCCTCGTGGTGATATCACGAAACCCGGTCCATTCGGTCCTGTGGCTGATCCTGACATTTTTCTCGGCGGCGGGGCTGTTCGTGCTGCTGGGCGCAGAATTCGTGGCGATGCTTCTGGTCATCGTCTATATGGGGGCGGTCGCCGTGCTGTTCCTGTTCGTGGTGATGATGCTGGATGTCGATTTTGCCGAATTGCGCGGACAGCTGGCCCAATATCTGCCGCTGGGCCTGTTGATCGGGGTGATCCTGCTGACCGAGCTGGGCATGGCCTTTGGTGCATGGAAATTCGCCAGCACCGCCATGGATGCGCGCGCGGCGGTGACCCCGGCACTGGATCAGGTTCACAACACCGCGGCGCTGGGGCAGATCATCTATACCCAGTATATCTATCCGTTCCAGGTGGCGGGGCTGATCCTGCTGGTGGCGATGATCGGCGCGATCGTCCTGACCCTGCGACATCGCAAGAACGTCAAGCGACAGGACATCCTGGAGCAGATCTATCGCGATCCGGCCAAGACGCTGGAACTGAAGGACATCAAACCGGGAAAGGGGCTCTGAGATGGAAATCGGACTGACACAATACCTGACCATAGCCGCCTTTCTGTTCGTGATCGGCATTTTCGGCATCTTCCTGAACCGCAAGAACGTCATCGTCATCCTGATGTCGATCGAACTGATGCTGCTGGCGGTGAACATCAACTTCGTGGCCTTTTCGGCCTATCTGGGCGATCTGACAGGGCAGGTGTTCACGCTGTTCATCCTGACGGTGGCGGCGGCCGAGGCCGCGATCGGGTTGGCGATACTTGTCTGTTTCTTCCGCACCCGCGGCTCGATCGCCGTGGATGATGTGAATGTGATGAAGGGCTAGGACATCATGGAAACCATCATCCTTTTTGCCCCGCTTGTGGGCGCCATCGTCTCGGGCTTCGGCTACAAGATGCTGGGCGAGCGGGTGGCCATCACCACGGCAACGGTGCTGCTGTTTCTGGCGGCGTTGCTGAGCTGGGTCGTCTTTTTCACCTTCGACGGCCAGACCTTGCAGATCCCGGTCCTGCGCTGGATCGACAGTGGCAGCTTTTCCACCGACTGGGCGATCCGGCTGGATCGGCTGACGGCAATCATGCTGGTCGTGGTGACGACGGTTTCCAGCCTCGTGCACCTGTATTCCTTCAGCTACATGAAGGATGATCCCCAGTTCCGCGAGGGCGAAAGCTACAAGCCCCGCTTTTTCGCCTATCTCAGCTTTTTCACATTTGCCATGCTGGCGCTGGTGACCAGCGACAACCTGCTGCAGATGTATTTCGGCTGGGAGGGCGTCGGTGTCGCATCCTATCTGCTGATCGGGTTCTACTATCGCAAACCCACGGCCAACGCCGCGGCGATCAAGGCCTTTGTCGTCAACCGTGTCGGTGACTTCGGCTTTGCCCTGGGGATATTCGCGATCTTCTACATGGTTGACAGTATCCGGTTCGACGATGTCTTTGCCGCCGGCGCGATGCTGGCCGAAAAGAACATCCAGTTCCTGTGGATGCAGCTGAACGCGGCCGAGCTGGTGACATTCCTTCTGTTCATCGGTGCGATGGGCAAGTCGGCCCAGCTGTTCCTGCATACATGGTTGCCCGACGCGATGGAGGGCCCGACCCCGGTTTCGGCCCTGATCCACGCGGCGACGATGGTGACTGCGGGGGTCTTTCTGGTCAGCCGGATGTCGCCCATCTTCGAATATGCGCCCGGGACACTGGCATTTGTCACCGTGATCGGCGCCGTGACCGCCTTTGTCGCGGCTTCGATCGGACTGGTGCAGAACGACATCAAGCGGGTGATCGCCTATTCGACCATGAGCCAGCTTGGCTACATGTTCGCCGCTGCCGGTGTCGGGGTCTATCAGGCGGCCATGTTCCACCTGTTCACCCACGCCTTTTTCAAGGCGCTGCTGTTCCTCGGGGCCGGGTCGGTCATTACCGCCATGCACCACGAACAGGACATGCGGAACTATGGCGCGCTGCGCAACAAGATACCCCTGACATTCTGGGCGATGATGATCGGTACGCTTGCGCTGACGGGCGTCGGCATACCCGCCTCGGTTCTCAGGCTGGGTGACATCCCGATCGGGTTTGCCGGTTTCGTTTCGAAGGATTCGATCATCGAAAGCACCTTTGCCGCGGGAACCAGCGTCGGCCAGTTCGCCTATGTCCTGCTGGTTCTGGCGGCGGCGATGACGGCCTTCTATTCCTGGCGCCTGATGTTCATGACCTTTTATGGCCCGCAAAAGGGCGACGCCCATGCCCATGAGCATGCCCATGAAAGCCCCTGGCACATGACCGTTCCGTTGATCGTGCTTGCGCTTGGGGCGGCCTTTGCCGGCATGATCTGGTTCAACGACTTCATGGGCGAGGGTGTGCGCGAATTCTTTGCCGGCGCGGTCTTTGCAGGACCCGGGAACGATGTGCTGGAGCAGTCGCACCGCATCCCCGAGCTGGCCGCATCGGCGCCGTTCTGGGCGATGCTCGTGGGTTTTGCGCTGGCCTGGCTGTTCTACATCCGCAACCCGCGCATCCCTGGCGCGTTGGCCAACCAGTTCGCGCCGCTCTATCGGTTGCTGCTGAACAAGTACTATTTCGACGAGATCTACGATTTCGTCTTTGTGCGTGGTGCCAAGGCGCTGGCCCGCTTCCTGTGGAAGAAGGGCGACGGCGCGGTCATTGACGGCACCATCAACGGCGTGGCGATGGGGCTGGTGCCAAGGGTCACGCGTTTTGTCCAGAGGATTCAATCCGGCTATGTCTATCACTATGCGCTGGCTACGGTTATCGGGCTTGTTGCCCTGGTTACCTGGGTCTCGATCAGCGGAGGAACCAACTGATGGATAACCTTCTGTCTATCGTTACCTTCATTCCGCTGATTGCGGCGATCATCCTGGCGCTGTTCCTGCGCGGCGAGGACGAGGCCGCACAGCTGGCGGCCAAGCGGGTCGCCCTGGCGACCACGCTGGCAACATTCCTGATCTCGCTGGCAATCCTGTTTCAGTATGACCCGTCCAGGCCCGGCTTTCAGATGGTCGAGGAATACAAGTGGATCTCGGGCTTTACCTACAAGCTGGGGGTTGACGGGATCGGCGTCGTCTTTGTCCTGCTGACCACCTTCCTGATGCCGCTGGTCATCGGGGCCAGCTGGAATGTGACCACGCGGGTCAAGGAATACATGATCGCCTTCCTCGTGCTGGAGACCCTGATGATCGCGGTCTTTGCCGCGCTTGACCTGGTGCTGTTCTATGTGGTGTTCGAGGCCGGCCTGATACCGATGTTCCTGATCATCGGCATCTGGGGCGGCAAGGACCGGATCTATGCCAGTTTCAAGTTCTTCCTGTACACGCTGCTTGGTTCGGTCCTGATGCTGATCGCCATCCTTGCAATGTATTTCGAGGCGGGAACGACCGACATTCCGACCCTGCTGAACCACAGCTTCCCGTCCAGCCCGATCTCGATTCTCGGGTTCCAGGTTGCGGGTGGCATGCAGACGCTTCTGTTCCTGGCATTCCTTGCGTCATTCGCGGTCAAGCTGCCGATGTGGCCGGTGCATACCTGGCTGCCCGACGCCCATGTGCAGGCGCCGACAGCGGGCTCGGTCGTGCTGGCCTCGCTCCTGCTCAAGATGGGGGGCTATGGCTTCCTGCGGTTCAGCCTGCCCATGTTCCCCGATGCCAGTGCGCTGCTGGCGCCCTTCATGATGTGGCTTGGCGCGATCGCGATCGTGTATACGTCACTGGTGGCGCTGGCGCAGCAGGACATGAAGAAGCTGATCGCCTATTCCTCGGTTGCCCATATGGGCATCGTCACCATGGGCGTGTTCGCCGCCACGCAGCAGAGCGTCGATGGCGCCATCTTCCAGATGGTCAGCCACGGCTTCATCTCGGGCGCGCTGTTCCTGTGTGTCGGGGTGGTCTATGACCGGATGCACACGCGCGAGATCGCGGCCTATGGCGGTCTGGTCAACCGGATGCCGGCCTATGCGCTGATCTTCATGTTCTTCACGCTCGCCAATGTGGGGCTGCCCGGCACCAGCGGCTTTGTCGGCGAATTCCTGACCCTTGTCGGCGTGTTCAAGGCCAACAGCTGGGTCGCATTTGTCGGCACCATCGGCATGATCCTGTCGGCGGCCTATGCGCTGTGGCTGTATCGGCGTGTGGTGTTCGGCGACCTCATCAAGGAAAGCCTGAAGGCAATCACCGACATGACGGCACGCGAAAAATGGATTTTCGCGCCTCTCGTCGTGATGACGATCCTGCTGGGTGTCTACCCGGATCTGGTTCTCGATATCACTGGCCCCTCGGTCGAGGCGCTGCTGGAAGGATACAAGACAGCCCTTGCTGGCGCGGCAGATGCCGCTCTGCAACTGGCGACAAATTAAAGGCGGCCCAACATGATTGGCACTGATCTGACCGTAATCCTGCCCGAACTCGTACTTGCCGTCTATGGGATGGCGGCGCTGATGTGGGGCGCATGGCGCGGCAAGGATGCCGAGGCGCCGATGTTGTTCTGGCTGACGGCGCTGGTGATGGCCGGCCTCGGCGCCTGGATCGGGCTCGAGCCCGCGGGCAGCCGCACGGCCTTTGACGGGGCGTTCGTAAATGACGGATTCGCCCGTTTCGCCAAGGTCATCATCCTGTTTGCCGCGGCCATCGTCCTGCTGATGAGTCAGGAGTTCCTGCGGCGCAACAAGCTGTTGCATTTCGAATTTCCGATCCTGGTTGCCTACAGCGTGACCGGGATGCTGCTGATGGTATCGGCAGGAGACCTGATTGCCCTGTACATGGGGCTCGAACTGCAGTCTCTGGCACTGTATGTCATCGCCGCCTTCCGCCGCGACTCGGCACGCTCGACCGAGGCCGGTCTCAAGTATTTCGTGCTGGGTGCGCTGTCCTCGGGGCTGCTGCTGTATGGTGCGTCGCTTGTCTACGGTTATGCCGGCACGACCAGTTTTGCCGGCATCATGGCTGCGACCAGTGGCGACGAACATCTGCCGATCGGCCTGCTGATCGGCCTCGTGTTCGTGTTGACGGGCCTTGTCTTCAAGGTGTCCGCCGTGCCATTCCACATGTGGACGCCCGACGTTTATGAAGGTTCGCCCACGCCGGTGACGGCATTCTTTGCCACAGCCCCCAAGATGGCCGCGATGGGGCTGATCGCAAGGGTCCTTTTCGATGCCTTCGGCGGGGTCACGGGCGACTGGACGCAGATCGTCGCGGTGCTTGCGCTGTTGTCCATGTATCTGGGGGCGTTCGCCGGTATCGGACAAAAGGACATCAAGCGTCTGATGGCCTATTCCTCGATCTCGCATATGGGATTTGCCTTTCTCGGGCTGACCGCGGGAAATGCCCAGGGGGTGCAGGCGACGCTGTTCTACATGGCGGTCTATGTGACGATGAACATCGGCGTCTTTGCCTTTATCCTGAACATGGAGCGCGACGGCCAGCCGGTGACCCGGATTTCGGCGCTGAGCATGTATTCCAGGGTCGAGCCCCTGCGCGCGGCCGCGCTGATGGTCCTGATGTTCAGCCTTGCCGGCATCCCGCCGCTGGTGGGCTTTTTCGCCAAGGTCTATGTGTTGCAGGCGGCCTATGATGCCGGGCTGGCCTGGCTGGCGATTGCCGGTGTCATCGCCAGCGTGATCGGGGCCTATTATTACCTGCGTATCGTCTATCTGATGTATTTCGGCGAACCAGGCGAGGTTCTGGACGGCTCGATGCCGGCGGTTCACTGGGCGGCCCTGATGGGCGCGGCCTTTGTCATGCTGGTGGGCGTCGTCAACCTGTTTGGCGTCGATACGCTTGCCGGTGCCGCCGCGCAGACCCTGTTGAAATAGGGCCGGCATGGCACGCTGGCCCGAGGGCGTTCACAGACTTGTCTTCGAACGCCTGGACAGCACCATGTCCGAGGCGGTGCGCCATTGCCCCGGCCTGCGCGGCCCGCTGTGGATCCTGGCCCTCGAACAGCGTGCCGGTCGCGGTCGGCAGGGGCGTGCTTGGTTGCACGCGCCGGGGAACTTTGCCGCGACCCTGATCTGGCAGCCGCCCGGAGACATCGCTGCAAGGGCGCTGCGATCATTCGTGGCGGCGCTGGCGTTACGCGATGCCTGCCTTGCCGCCACTGATGGCGTGGGCCAGTTCACGCTGAAATGGCCCAACGACGTGCTGCTGAACGGTGGCAAGCTGGCCGGAATCCTGCTCGAAAGCACGGGTCCCTGCCTGGCAATCGGGGTGGGGGTGAACCTGCTGCATTCCCCGCCGCCCGAGGTCGTTCTCCCGGGGGCTCCGGCACCTGTCAACCTGCGGGATGAGACCGGGATCTCGATACCGCCCGAGGACTTCCTTTCCCTTCTGGCCCCGGCCTTTGCCGAACGCGAGGCACAATTCGTGAATCGAGGATTTGCCGCTATCCGGGACGACTGGCTGGCACATGCGGCGCGCCTCGGGCAGGGGCTGAAGGCACGGCTGCCCGACCGCGAGATTTCCGGGATCTTCCGCACGGTGGACGACCAGGGCCGCCTTGTTCTAGAAACGACGGGTGGAGAGCACCGCATCGCGGCCGCCGACATATTTCCCGATCGGCGCTGAACAGAAAGGGCGCGCCCATGCTTCTGGCCATTGACGTAGGCAACACGAACACGGTCTTTGCCATCCATGACGGCGAGAACTTTATCGCCGACTGGCGTTGCGCAACCGAACCACAGCGCACGGCCGACGAATATTTCGTTTGGCTGAATACCCTGATGGAGCTGCGCGGCCTCAAGATACATATACAGGGGGTGATCGTGTCGTCGGTGGTGCCACAGGTGGTGTTCAACCTTCGCCTTCTGGCGCATCGTTATTTCGATTGCCGACCCCTGGTTGTAGGCAAGCCCGAATGCCGCCTGCCGGTTGCGGTGCGGGTCGATGCCGATACCCAGGTCGGGGCGGATCGTCTGGTCAACACGGTGGGGGCATGGGTTCAGTTCGGCGGCGATCTGATCGTGGTCGATTTCGGAACCGCCACCACATTCGACGTGGTCGACAGCGATGGCGCCTATATCGGTGGTGTGATCTCGCCCGGTGTCAACCTGTCCATGCGTGCGCTGCATCTGGCGGCCGCGGCGCTGCCTCATGTCGATGCAACACGGCCGGAGCGCGCAATCGGCACAAATACGGTTGCCTGCATGCAATCGGGCATCTATTGGGGCTATGTCGGGTTGATCGAACGTATATGCAACCAGATCCGGCAGGAGCATGAGCAGCCGATGCAGGTCGTCGCGACCGGCGGTCTGGCAACCCTGTTCGGCCAGCAACCCGGATTGTTCGATCACATCGACCCCGAGCTGACAATGACCGGACTCGTCCATATATATGAATTCAATCGAAAGGGTGCCTGATGGCCAGAGACCGGCTGATCTACCTTCCCCTCGGGGGCGCCGGCGAGATCGGCATGAACTGCTATGTCTATGGCTATGGCCCCGAGGGGGACGAGCGTCTGATCCTGGTCGATACCGGCGTGACCTTCCCCGATATGGACAGCAGTCCCGGTGTCAACCTGATCATGGCCGATATCGGCTGGCTGATCGAGCGGCTCGATCGGGTCGAGGCGATCTTCATCACCCACGCCCACGAAGATCATGTCGGCGCGCTGGGCCTGTTGCACGGGCAACTGGGCCTGCCCGTCCATGCGCGCCCCTTCACGGCGGCGATCGCACGCCTCAAGCTCGAGGAACAGGGGCGAGATCCCGACATGGTGCAGGAGGCTGCCACATGGCCGGCCAGGGTGCAGGCCGGACCCTTCTCGGTTGGCTTTCTGCCCGTCGCACATTCGATTCCCGAAAGTTCCGCGCTGGTGATCGACACGCCTGCCGGCCGGGTCGTTCACACCGGGGATTTCAAGCTGGACCGCAACCCGGTCGTGGGCGAGCCTTTTAACCCGGACAGCTGGAAGAAGGTCGCCCAAAAGGGCGTGCTGGCGCTTGTTTGTGACAGCACGAACGTGTTCTCGCCCGCTGCGGGGAGGTCGGAATCGACCCTGTCCGCCCCGATCGCCGAACTGGTGCGAAAATCATCCGGCCTGGTGGTGGCAACGACGTTCGCCTCGAACGTTGCGCGCCTGAAAACTCTGGCCCAGGCCGGGGTGGATGCGGGGCGCTCGATCGTGGTGATGGGTCGGGCGATGAAAAGGATGATCGCGGTTGCCCAGGCAACAGGCATCCTGACCGATTTCCCGCCCACCGTCGCACAAGAGGACGCGGCAAGAATACCACGTGACAACCTGATGATCCTGGTCACCGGCAGCCAGGGAGAACGCCGCGCAGGGTCGGCCCAACTCGCCAACGGCAAATATAACGGCATTACCCTGCACGAGGGCGATATGTTTCTGTTCTCGTCCAAGACCATCCCGGGTAACGAGGTTTCGGTAAACCGGATCGTGAACGCCTTTTCCGAGATGGGGGTCGAGGTGGTCGACGACTGCGACGGTCTGTACCATGTGTCTGGCCATGCCAATCGCCCCGATCTCGAAACGCTACATGATCTGCTGCGCCCGCGTTTTCTGGTGCCCATGCATGGCGAGCATCGGCACCTGCGGGAACACGCCCGT
Organism: uncultured Rhodobacter sp.; assembly: GCA_964637875.1. Lineage (GTDB taxonomy): Bacteria > Pseudomonadota > Alphaproteobacteria > Rhodobacterales > Rhodobacteraceae > UBA5972. The sequence continues at coordinate 3,099 of CAZWXK010000061.1, read as the reverse complement.
ATCGCCATGGACAAGGGGATTGCGACGGTGATCGCGCCCAATGGCGCCATGGTCGAGCTGACCGGGAATGCCCCACGCGTTGTCGAACAAGTCGAAACCGGCAGGCGCTATCTGGATGGAAATGTACTGATCGGTGCGCTTGACGGTATCGTGCGCGACCGCATTCGCATGGCGCTGAATGGCCATGTCGCTGTCAGCATGGTCATTGACGAAGACGATGAACCCCTCGGCGGCGTCTGGGTCGAAACCCACGGCCTGCCCGACCCGTCCGGTACCGAACACTCGTTGGCCGAGCTGATGGAAGAGGGGATCGAATATCAGCTTCAGCGCGCGGGCGACAAGGTGATCACATCAGATGAGGCACTGGAAGAGCTGATCACCCGCGCCGTGCGCAAGATCGGGCAGGAAATGGTGGGCAAGCGGCCCGAATGCCGGGTGATGATCAACCGCCTTGTCGGGGGCTGATCGGCGGTTCAGGGCGCCGGCCCTTCTTCTTTGCGACAATACGCTCGGGGGTGCGGGGGCAGACAGCCCCCGCCTGCGCCACCGGATATTGCGGGCGCCTCCGGCGGGCGTATTTTGGCAAAGAAGAAGCCCTTGTCGCGCGATCTCAGAAGTTGCGCTGCAGGAAGGCGGGCACATGGTCGCCCATGCCGACGACGGGCCCGTTGTCGCGCCGGTCATTATTACGCTCACGCGACTTGTCGCGAGGTTTTCTTTCGGTTTTTTTCTCGGAGGGCTTGGTTTCGGCGGCCTTGGCCCTGGCCGGTTTCGACCGTTCTCGCCGAGGTTTTGCCGGCCTGGTGTCGGCCCCTTCCGCGGGCTTTTCGCGCGCCGGTGCGGCTTCGGTCCTGTTCATGCCGGGGATTTCGGGCACGTCCATGCGCGGGATCGGTTGCTTGACCAGATCCTCGATCATGGAAAGATATTTTTCCTCGGCCCCCTGGCACAGGGTGATCGCCTTGCCCTTTTTTCCTGCGCGGCCCGTGCGGCCGATGCGGTGGACGTAATCCTCGGGGTGGGTGGGGACGTCGAAATTGAAGATATGGCTGACATTCGGTATGTCCAGCCCGCGCGCGGCGACATCCGAGGCCACAAGGAATTTCAACGTGCCGTCGCGGAATTCGTTCAGGGTTTTCGTTCGCAGGCTCTGCTCCAGGTCGCCATGGATGGGGGCCGCGTCATAGCCGTGTTTTTTCAGCGACTTGGCGACGATATCGACATCGATCTTGCGATTGCAGAAGATGATGCCGTTTTTCAGCCCGTCGCCCTCGGCCTTGAAGATTGCGCGCAGGATTTCGCGTTTTTCCTTGGCTGCGCGGTCCTTGCGGGACGCCTTGAAGACGCATACCGCCTGTTCGATGGTTTCCGATGTGGTTGCCTGGCGGGCAACCTCGACCCGGACCGGATTGAACAGGAATTCCTGGGTGATGCGGGTGATTTCGGGTGCCATGGTGGCGCTGAAGAACAGCGTCTGGCGGGTAAAGGGGGTCAGTTTGAAGATACGTTCGATATCGGGGATGAACCCCATGTCGAGCATCCGGTCGGCCTCGTCCACCACCATGATCTGGACGCCGTTGAGCATCAGCTTTCCGCGCTCGAAATGGTCGAGCAGCCGTCCCGGCGTTGCGATCAGGACGTCAACGCCACGGTCGATCAGGCGTTCCTGTTCCTTGAAGCTGACGCCACCGATCAACAGAGCCATGGTCAGCTTGGTGTGCCTGGCATAGATTTCGAAATTTTCGGAAACCTGTGCGGCCAGTTCGCGTGTGGGCGCAAGCACCAGCGAGCGCGGCATGCGTGCCTTGGCCCGCCCCTTGCCCAGCATGGTGATCATGGGCAGGACGAAACTGGCGGTCTTGCCTGTGCCGGTCTGCGCGATGCCCAGCACGTCGCGTCCCTGCAGCGCATGGGGGATGGCCTGGGCCTGGATCGGGGTGGGAGTCTCATAGCCCGCTTCTTCAACGGCTTTCAGAACCCTCGGGTCAAGCTCAAGGTCTGCAAATTTTGTCATCTGGTCCCGTCTGTTGCGGCGATTCTGTTGAGCAGGGTCATGGGCGGCACAAATGCCGCGAATTCGCGCGGGCTCGTGGCGCCTACCTATGGAAAAATGGGGAAAAGGTCAACGCGACAAGTTGTTTTTTGAACAATCCGTCGAAAATACGATTAATTGTTGTGGAATCGTGGATATTTCTTGCGGTCTCGCCAGGGATATGTGGCTTTGCTGCAATGATATGGGTGGTCGCGGCTCCGGTCGGGTTTCACAATCCTTCCGGTGGCGGGTGGAGGCCGGCGCGGGCAAGGGCAGATTTGCATGGCCAGGAGTTGCGGTGATTTGCTATGATTGCCTTTGCAGGCAAAAGATATCGAGAGTTTCACCATGATCAGGATCATTTCCGTGCTGCATGGCTGGCTGGGCATAGTTGTTCTGCCCTGGGTCATTCTTTTGGGGCTGACGGGGATCTACCTCAATCACAGCGACTATTTCCTGCGTTATCTGCCACAAGGCAGTTATGACGAGGCAGGCTTTGACCGTTACCCCGATCCGGTCAGGCTGGATCAGGCCGGAGCGCGGGCGCTCGCCCAGCGCGTGATGCCGGGGGCGGTGCTGCGCGCGCGTGCGGACAATGTCTATCACGGGCGCAGGGTGGCCATGTTCGATGCGCCCGAAGCACGGGTGATCGTCGCGCTCGACACGGGGCATTACTGGGTCAAGACGCCCTTTACCCGCAAGACATATGACCCTGCTGGAAAGTTGCTTGATCGCAAGATCTACTGGAGTTCACTGTTTCGGTACCTCCATGTTCGCGGCTGGTTCAACAGCACCTTCGGCACATGGTTCTCCGATATCGCTGCCGCAATGCTGGTTCTTTTCGGGTTGACCGGTGTCGCCCTTGCGTTTTCGCGGCGCCGCACGGCGGGCGGCGACACAGGGCCGGGGGATGGACGGATCGAGATCAGGCGGCGCAACGTACCGCGGCCGAAACGGATCACGCTGAAGGATTGAGCCCGGGACGGTCGGCCCCCCGCTTCAGAGGGCGACATTCCATGGCTCGGATTCGTCTTCGTTGGCGCGGGCGCGCAGGGATCTTACATCGG
>CAZWXK010000060.1:0-12481 GCA_964637875.1 uncultured Rhodobacter sp. | reverse complement strand
ATAGCCCCCAGGCAGCGGTGTGTCGTCGAAATCTGCGCTCGGACAAAGGTGGTCCTCGCCGGGCAAGATGGCGAGACCACCGAAAAGCCGTTCGATACCTCGAAACCGGAGGGCGTTGTCGGCGTGCTGCCGGTTTCCATGCAGGCCCGGTACAGCAGGAGCAGCACGACAGCGGGGGTAAACCCGGCGTGCCGAGGGATGGGGTTCTGGCCTGTTCAACCCCGGCTTGCGCCATTTTGTTGTCGGCATCAGCACCGATGCAGGAGCGAGACGATTTCCGAGCAATGCTCCAGCTGGCCATTGCAGCAATCCGACAAGAGAAAGTCGACGATCTCGCCGATTGTGCAGAGGCGCGCGGCATAGTGGATTTCCCTTTGCTGTCGCCTGGCCTCAACCAGCCCGTTCTGTTTCAGGATCGAAAGATGCCCTGACAGGGTCGATGGCACGATATCCAGTCTGCGCGCGATTTCACCCGCCGAAAGGCCGTCGGGGCCATTGCGTACGAGAACCCGGAAAACGGCCATGCGGGAAGGCTGTGCCAGGGCCGCGAGGGCGTCGATTGCCTCATCCTCTGTCATGCTGTGTTCTTGCCCGAAACACATGAGATTGACAAGGCCGCGGGCGACCTGTACGCCCGTTGTCAATTCGGCACTTGCCGAAATGACTTGATGCCGAGGAAGCGACCCGATGCTGATCGCCGTTCTGATCTTTGTTGTCACGATCACCCTGGTGATCTGGCAGCCACGCGGTCTGGGCTTTGGCTGGAGCGCGGCCCTTGGGGCCGTCGCCGCCCTTCTTGCCGGAGTCATCCAGCCTGGCGACATCGTGGTTGTCTGGGATATCGTCTGGAACGCCACCGGTGCATTCATCGCGGTCATCATCATCAGCCTGCTGCTGGACGAGGCCGGCTTTTTCGAGTGGAGCGCACTGCATGTGGCCCGTTGGGCACGGGGTAACGGCGGAGCCCTGTTCGTGCTGATCGTGTTGCTGGGCGCCGCGGTGGCGGCCCTGTTTGCCAATGACGGCGCGGCGCTGATCCTGACCCCCATCGTGATGGCCATGCTGATGGCGCTGGGTTTTGGTCCGTCGGCCACGCTGGCGCTGGTGATGGCGGCGGGTTTCATTGCCGACACGTCCAGCCTGCCGCTGGTGGTCTCGAACCTGGTCAACATCGTGTCAGCGGATTATTTCGATCTGGGTTTCGCCCGCTATGCCAGTGTCATGGTGCCGGTGGATATCGTCTCGATCCTGGCCTCTCTGGCAATGCTGTTGATCTTTTTCGGCCGCGCAATTCCTGCGCGTTACGACATGTCGCTGCTGAAACCACCGAACGCGGCAATCCGCGACAGGGCAACATTCGTGGTCGGGTGGCTGGTGCTGGCGCTGCTTCTGCTGGGCTTTTTCGTGCTCGATCCGCTGGGGGTGCCGGTCAGCGCCGTTGCCGCAGGTGGCATGGTCGCATTGCTGGCGGTCGCCGCACGCGGGCATGTGATAAATACCCGAAAGGTCCTGCGCGAAGCCCCCTGGAAGATCGTGATCTTTTCCCTGGGCATGTATCTGGTGGTCTACGGGCTGCGCAACGAGGGGCTGACCGACCATATCGCGCGCGCACTGGAATTCTTTGCCCGCGGCGGGATCTGGGGCGCGGCCATGGGCACCGGATTTCTGAGCGCGGCGTTTTCCTCGGCCATGAACAACATGCCCACGGTACTGGTCACCGCCCTGTCCATCGACGCATCCGGCGCCAGCGGAGTGGTGAAGGAGGCGATGATCTATGCCAATGTGATCGGCAGCGACCTGGGGCCCAAGATCACGCCGATCGGCTCGCTCGCGACACTGTTGTGGCTGCATGTGCTGGCGCGCAAGGGCATGACCATCACATGGGGATATTATTTCAGGGTCGGCATCGTGCTGACGGTACCGGTGCTGGCGGCAACGCTTGCTGCCCTGGCGCTGAGGCTGAGTATGGTTCAATGACAGGGCAGGTGGACGGGACCGGCAATTTCGCCCTCGACGAAGAGATCGACCGCCGCGCCTATCCGGCGTTGAAATGGCGCCCGAAGGTATCGGGAGACGATGGCGGCGCGGTGTTTCCGGGCGGCGTGGCCGACATGGATTTCCGCGCACCGCCCCCGGTTCTGGCGGCGATGGAGCAGCGGTTGCACCACGGCGTGTTCGGTTATGAGGCCATGCCCGACGGGCTGATCGAGGCCCTCTGTGGCTGGTTTGCCACGCGCCACGGCTGGCAGATCGACCCGGGCCATGTGCTGCGTGCGCCCAATGTGCTCAACAGTCTGGCCATCGCGGCGCGGCTGTTCAGCGGCAAGGGCGACGGCATCATCGTGCAGCCCCCGGTGTTTTTCGATTTTTTCGATGTGATCCGGGAAAACGGGCGCAGGATTGTCGAAAACCCGCTGATCTTCCGGGGTGGCCGTTATGAGATGGATTTCGACGGGCTGGAATCCCTTGCCGCCGACCCACGCAACCGCATGCTGTTTCTGTGCAATCCCCACAATCCCGTGGGCCGGGTCTGGACGCAGACCGAACTCGCCCGGCTGGGTGAGATCTGCCGCCGCAATGCCGTACTGGTGGTGGCCGATGAAATTCACGCCGACATCACCTTTGCGGGGCATGTCTGGACGGGTTTCGCGACGATCAGCACGCAGGACTCGCAAAACAGCATCAGCTGTATTTCTCCGGCCAAGAGCTTTAATATCGCGTCCTGCTGTTCGGCCTTTACAGTGATCGCCAACAGGGAAAGGCGCCATGCCTTTCAGGCCGAAAACAGCCGTCTGACGGTGAACAAGAACAACGCCTTTGCGAGCATCGCCATGGAGGCCGCCTATCGCGAGGGCGGGCCCTGGATGAATGCGGTGCTGGATTATGTCGCGGGCAACCTCGCGCTCATGCGCGAAACGCTGGATGGACAGGCCGGGGTGACGATGATCGAACCCGAGGGCACGTTTCTGGTCTGGCTGGATTTCCGCAAGCTGGGTCTTGATCCTGACGCGTTGAGCGCCTTTCTGCGCGGGCGGGCGAAATGGGCAGTCACCCGCGGGACTGCCTTTGGCCCGGGCGGGCGCGGTTTTGTGCGCGTCAATATCGCCTGCACGCGGGCACGGCTGCGTGCCGCGCTCGACCGGCTGCTGGCCGCCATGAACGCCCGAGCGATTTGCAACAGGTGACCAGATTGACCCCGGACGGGCCCATCTCCGCGTCCCTGGATCTATGCACCGGTGCAGAGATGCGCCCGACTGCCGGGGTATCGCGGCCATGGCGCCCCGGCAACATACCGCGCGCCGCGCCGATCTGGCCAGGCGCAAACCGGCGCAAACGGGCACAAGCAGCCGCAAACAGCCACCCTGGGCCTGCTCGGGATAAGCCCTGGTTGGATCCCGGCCTTGCATGGCCCGGCTTACGAAAATCTGGACACCGCCGAAACCGCTTTGCTATCCTCACCCGGAACGGTTCTGCAGATAAGCCGTTCCGACCGCACGAGTCCCATCCGGAGACGGGGTTTCGGACAACCCGGCGGTCAGGAAAAACCGACATGCAAACTCCGATCCCAAGCAAAGGATCTGACGCCGATGAAAGTCAAGGTTTACGATAATTCAAGCTCGTCCAACCTGTTTGCCACCTCTGTCGCGGCCACCTCGGGGCCATTCAGCGGGATCATAGACATCAACATCGCGGTATCGACACCGACAAGGATCGTTTTCACTCAACCCACGACCGGGATCACGACAGCCATCTATGGCACCGGCCTGGCTTTCGACGGGTCGGGTCCGCTGGCGGAAACGGGCAGTATCAACCGGGTAGAGTTCATCGATGCCAGCGGCAAATCCCTGATCACCATCAGCCAGCTCAATTGGTCGCTCGATCAGTTTTACAAGGGACTGGAGCAGGCAGGCAGCACGGGATTTCAGGGAATTCTCGACGGCCTGTTCGCCAGCGGACCGGTCGAGGTCGTCGCACTCCCGCCCGCTGCGAACGCAAATGGCTGGACCTTCGGGCTGGATTTTGGCCAGCTGCCCGCCCCCGTGGGCAAGAATACGACCTCGGCAACCGGGTCACAGCTGGACGACAGTCTGACAGGCAACGGCCAGAACAACGTGTTCCGGGGAAAGGGCGGCAATGACAACATGTATGGTCTGGGGGGAAATGACCGCCTGTATGGTGGGGCTGGAGATGATGCCCTTTCAGGAAATGACGGGGCGGACCGCCTGTATGGTGGTTACGGAAACGACAACCTTCGCGGTGGCAATGGCAAGGACAAGATCAACGGCGGGGCAGGAAATGACGTGATATATGCCGATGGCGACGGTGACGCGATCAAGGATCGCGCGGCAAATGTACTGAACGGTCAGGCCGGCGATGACCGCATCAAGGGGGGCTATGGCAAGGACCGGATTGATGGCGGAAAAGGCAATGACACCATCCTGGCCGGCAAGGGGGCCGACCACATAACCGGTGGCGCGGGACGGGACCGCATCGTTGCCCAGGGTGGCAATGACTGGCTGTCGGGCGGCGCCGGCAGGGACCGGCTGTATGGTGGCGCGGGAAATGACGACATCCGGGACGGCGCGGGCAACGACCGGGTATCGGGCGGCACCGGCAACGATGTCTTTCATGCCGGAAGCGGGAATGACGTGTTCAGGGGCGGTGCCGGCGCGGACAGCTTCATCTTCCTCGCGGGGACCGGCGCGGACCGCATTGCCGATTTCAGCGCCGCCGATGGAGACACGATATCCTTTGCCCCGAGCCTCTGGGCCGGGATTTCGGGAGTGACAATTGCCTCGGGAAACGATGTGATCAACAATTTCGGCCAGATACAGAACGGGAATGCGGTCATCGATTTCCTGAACGGTGATATCATTACCATTGACGGCATTGCCAGTCTGAACGAGCTGTACGGACAGGTCGTCGTTCTGTAACCGCGACCTCGCCGATCGAGGCAGGAAGATCGATCATTCGAATCGGGGGGGGCGTTTCTGGATATTGGCCATCACAGCCTCGACCTGGTTGGGGCTGGCGATGATCGGGGCCTGGATTTCGGCCTCGAGCCGCAGGCTGGCGGCGGCGTCCATGTTCCATGACTGATCGACCAGCCGCTTGGCCCCCCGGATGGCCTCGGGCGATCGGGCTGCCAGATCCCGGGCCATCTGGCGCGCCGCCGAAAGCGGGGCGTCGGCCAGACGGGTCACCAACCCGTATTCCAGCGATTCGGCACCGCTCAGGATGCGGGCTGTCATGATCAGCTCTTTCGCCTGATCCGCGCGGAGCAGCCGTGGCAGGCAGCGGGTGATTCCCATGTCGGGAACCAGGCCCCAGCGGTTTTCCATGATCGAGAAACGAATATCCGGCGCGGCAATGCGGAAATCGGCGCCAAGTGCGATCTGGGCACCACCGCCCAGAACATTGCCCTCGAGCGCGGCAATGACCGGCACCTCGAGCTCGGCCCAGACATGGGCGGGTTTCTGAAACATGTTGGCGACCTCGCCCGCATCGGGATTCAGCATCTGTTGTCTGATTTCGCCGATGCGGGCGATCATTTCGCCAAAGACCTGTGTATCGATGCCAGCGCAGAAATTGCCGCCGCGGCCATACAGCACCACTGCGCGGACATCCCTGTTGCCCCTGAGGGATTCGCCAGCGCGGGCAATGGCGGAAAACATCTCGATATCGAGCGCGTTCATCTTGTCGGGACGGGCCAGTGCAACCTCGGCCACATGACCGTCGATGGTGATTTCAACACGATCCGACATGTTCTGCACTCCTGTTGTCGGGGGCGATTGACGGGCCTGGAACGGCCATTGCCAAGACTGCCCCGCCACGAGCGCCAGCGCAAGCCTGACCTCGGGTTCGCCGGCTTGCCATGATCGGGCAACAGGTGGCGCAGGCAAGGGTGCGTCCGGCAGGCAGGACAGGGCAGGGGCTGTCTGCCCCCGCACCCCCGAGAGTATTTGCGCAAAGAAGAAGGAGCCCTGTTTTCGGGGCCAGTGGACGTTCCCCGGATTGCACCGTCCTCAGGACAGGCTTTCGCCCAGTTGCAATACCGCACGCACAAGGATTTCCAGGTCTTCCCGCCGGGTGCGATGATTGGTCAGGTTCACCCTGATGGCCAGGCTGCCGTTCAGTCGTGTCGTCGAGGGCGCGGCAATCCCGCCCTCCTGCAGTGCGATGACGATCTCGTTGTTCAGACGATCAAGTGCGGTTTCGGTATGCCCGGTCGGGCGATACCTGAAACAGACGATGTTCAGGTGAACCGGCGCCATCAGTTCGAGCTGGCCGTGGGATTCGACCATCAAGGCAAGTGTCCTGGCCTGCGCACAGTTGCGAGCGATGACCTGCCCGAGGCGCCGCGTGCCGAAGCGTGCGATCTGGAACCAGATCTTGAGCGCCCGAAAGGAGCGGGAAAGCTCTGGACCATATTCGCAAAACCAGGGATTTCCTGCGGCAAGGCCACGCCCGGCCGCCTGCAGGTAATCGGGCCGGTCGGAAAAGGCCTGTCGTTGCAGTTCGCTCGCGCGCGTGAGGATGAAACCCGCATCGTAATTCACGTGCATCCATTTGTGAAAATCAAAGGCAATGGAATCGGCACGGGTGATTCCATCAAGAAGGGGGGCCAGTTCCGGGTTCAGGATCGCGAGCGCCCCGAATGCGCCATCGACGTGAAACCACAGCCTTTCGCGAGCGGCGATATCAGCGATTTCATCAAGCGGATCTATCGCACCCACATTCACGCTGCCCGCTGTACCGATGACGCAAAACGGCTGCACGCCGGCCTTTCGATCCTGTTCTATCGCCGCGTGCAGGGCATCGGGGCGCATCCTGAAAGCGTTGTCGCAAGCGATCCGGCGCAGGGCATCGCGCCCGAGGCCGAGGATGTCGAACGTCTTGGCGATGCAGCCATGGGCCTGTTCGGAGGCGTATCCGACCAGGGCCGGCGCGCCGGCGGTGCCTGTCTGACGGATATCCGGCCCCGCGTGGGCATCGCGCGCGGTCTTGAGGGCGACGAGGGTTGCCATCGATGTGCCGGAAACGACAAGGCCCCCGGCGGTATCGGGAAAGGAAAACATCTGGGCACACCATCTGATCACCTGACGCTCGACCTCGTTTGCCACATGATCGCGCCCGCCGAGATTGGCGTTCATGGCGGCGGCAAGGATCTCGGGCAGCAAGCCCTCGGGCGTGCCGCCGCCATGAACCCAGCCAAAGAAACGGGGATGGGTATTGCCGACATCATGGGGAAGGAAATCATTGACGATGCGTGCAACAAGGGCATCCGGCCGGGTTCCATCGACGGGCAGGGATTGTGTCAGCGAGGCGCGAACATCCTGCGGAACGGCCTGCCAGACCGGGGCGTCGCGGCGGTGCTCCATATGTGTCATGGCGGCATCCAGTGCGGCGTGGGCCTGCTTGCGGAAGGCAGACCAGTCATCGGGATCAAGTGAGGTTTCCTTGTCCATGACGGTTTCCTTTCTGATATCCGTCGACCCGTTCATCCGTCGGCCCCGTCTTGCCAGCGGCCGGGAAGCGGTGCAAGCCCTGTCCAGTGGGGACGCCACAGAAGAAGGGGGGCGGCCCTTGTGGACCGTCCCCCCTCCTCCCCTCCCTGAAAGGGTTGGTTGGCTCAGGCAGGCCTGGGCGCGCCCTGTTCGAGAAAGGCCGCCACAAAGCCCAGCACGGCGCCAAAGACGACATGCAGTGCCAGCGGCATCAACAGGCCGATCAGACCGAAATTCAGCCCGAACAGGCCGGCCCCTGCCATGGGCATCACCGCAATCATCATCAGCAGCCAGGCAAACAACCCCAGGACGATGCCCTTGATCGTCTGGGTCGAGCCGGGGATCAGACCATTGGCGACGGCGAAAAGCACCCCCCATAGGAAAGTTCCGATCACGAAATGGACAACCCACCCCATCACCAGGGGTGCGCCCATCATCGCGCTGAGCATGACGATGATGTCCAGCTGGGGCGTTATGCCCATCATCGCCTTGATGACGAATATCACCGCCAGCACTGCCGCGCCGACAAATCCGGCTGTCAGACCATTCTTGATATGCATTTTCGTTTCTCCTGTTTGCGCATGCAGCGCATCAATCGGTCGGATCCCGGCGTGTATTTCGGCGGAAGGCGGCCATGAGTTCGGAGGAAACCCTGTTGTCCTGCTGTCGTGCCAATGTCGAACGGATCAGTTTGCGCGTCTGCCGGGTCTGGTCCATGAAACCCGTGCAGTTGCGACACATCAGAAGATGCAGTCGAATCCGCGCGCGCGCCAGCGGGCCAAGCCGGCCATCGGTGAAATCCTGTGCCTGTTCACAAACCTGGCGACAAGACAGCATGACGGTTTCTCCCTCGGGTTTGGCGGGCCGTCATTTCAGGCCCGATAAGGTAATGACTCGCAAGGCGGCGTTTCGTTACGGATCTTTTTTCATCCTTTTTGCCGGCGACAGGTCGCGATCGATCCGGTCGCGAATGGTTTCGCGGGCGCGGTGCAGCTGGACGCGGACATTCCCGGGGCTGATATCCAGCAGGGCGGCGATGTCGGCTGCGGGCAACTTGCCGCCTTCGAGGAGGGAAAGGATGGCCTGCTGTATGGGCGGCAGATTGTCGATGATGGTCAGAACCTGTTGCCAGGCCTGCCGTCCGGCAAGGATGCGTTCCGGGGTGATCTCGTCCCACAGGGCGGGCGGTTCGATCCAGCTGCCATCGGCGGCAAACCTGTCATCCAGCGATCCGGTCTTGTCCGATGCCGCATGCAGGGGCTGGATGCGTCCGTCACGACGGGCGCGGCTGCGGGCCTTGTTCGAAACGATGCGAAAGATCCAGTTGCGCAGCGATGCCCGCCCCTCGAAGCCGTCAATGCCCCTGATTATGGCAAGCCAGCTGTCCTGGACGACCTCTTCGGCGGTGGCGCGGCTGCCGGTGATGGCATGAGCCAGGCGGACAAGGGCGTCGTTATGGGCCCCGTAAAGCGCCGCAAAGGCGGCCTCGTCGCCCTGCCTGAGGCGCGTGACCAACCGGTCGGTTTCATCCATGCCGGACACCACATAGCGGGGCAGCAGGGTGGGCGCTGCCCACCGACAGGTTTTCCGGGCTGCGGATGCGCCAACCCGGAACCACGCCGCCGGCCCCTATTCGAATTCGCGGCTGGCCAGCGCACGCTGGATTTCGCGACGGACCAGCTTGCGCACATTGCGGGTGATGCGATCACCCAGCTCGCCCTGCAATTCCTCGCGGACCATCTCAGAAACCAGATCGCGCAACATCTCTTCGTCGAGAATGGTTTCCTCTTCCTCGGCGAAATTGATTGTCGATATCTCCTCATCGGGTTCGTTCAGGGGATCGCCTGCCCTGCCTGCAGAGTCGGATTCGTCGGGACGGGAATTGCCGGAGGTCGCGTCCTGCCATGTGTCCGGGGCGTTCTGCCCTGTATCCGCATCGGGGTCCGCAGCTGTCGATGGGGCCTGAGGGGCCTGGCCGTCGTCATCTGACGAGATCCCCGAATGGCCTTCGTTATCCTTTTCGCGCACGGCTTCCATTGCCTTCTGCGCACGGGCAAAAAGCGTGTCTTCGGGCGCATAGCGGAAAGGACGGGCTTGCGAGCCGGCATCCGTCGCCGGGCTGCCATCCTGGGCATCCGCCCCATCGACGTGATCCGGCCCTGTCACGCCCCTGATCTCATCCGGGGTCTTGTCATGGCTGTCGGGTTGCCGGAGGTCACGGTTTGCGAAATGATCGTCACCGACCGGCCGCAGATGGGGGTGCACGGCCTGCAATGGCGGCCTGGGAACTGACGCCCCGCCGGAAAGCGGTGGTTCGGTCCGGGATTCGGGATCGGGCTCGGGCCGGGTCACGGGGGGCTCGGTCACCCGGAAGGCCGAGGTCAGAACCAGCTTTTCGTCGCGTCCCCGCCGGGCCGCAGCGGCCTGATGGCGAAACGAGACATGACGCGGCACCTCGTCGGGCGTAACCGCCGGGGCATCGTTGGCCGGCCCGGGCCCGGCGCCGTCGTCACCCGCTCCGTCCCTGTCTGCCGGCATGTCCGATGACGCATCTTCCGCCCCGCCGGACATGCCTGGCTGTTTGCGCTGTCTGTTGTCTGCGGAATCGTCCGAACGCGTATCGACCTGGGTCTTGGCCTCCTCGGAAACCAGCCTGCGAATCGAGGAGAGGACGTCCTCGACATCCATCGACGATACGGGATCTGACATGTTGCTCTCCCTCATGTTTTTCCGGGATTGTAGCCATATCGGCAAATTCACACAACCGCCGGTGAAAGATTCCGTTATTGCCCGGCCCGTTTCAGAATCCGTTCCAGAATTTTCCCCCGGTCAGACGGACCGGGCGCGGTATAGACCTTGCGATAGTTCCGGTCCGGATCATAACGCTTGACGCCAAGGCCCAGATGTCTGGCCGTCAGCAGACCCATCGCGGACAGCAGGGAATAGACCGCGACATATTCATCGCGCCTGGCCGTTGCCAGATCGGTCTGGGCCTGGAAAAGCACGCGTTCCGCGTCGAGCACGTCAAGAGCCGTGCGCGCGCCCAGGCTGGCCTCTTCGCGGATACCGTCGAGTGCGACCCTGGCCGAACGAACCTCCTTGCGGCGTGCCGTGATGCTGGCCCGCGCGATGGACAGCTGCGACCATGTTCGGTTGACGTTCTGTGCGACCAGCTGGCCCGTGCGCTGGAGGTCAAAGCGCGCCTTCTGGGCCAACGCCTGCGCCCTGCGATAGGCCGAACTCAGCGCTCCGCCCTGATAGATCGGAACCCTGCCGGTAACGGCCAGGACACCGGTGTCTCCGTTGAACTTGTTGGCCTCGATGGTGACATTGCCCTGCAGGGCCAGGCGCGGCTTCATGGCTGCCTCGGCACGGGCGACGTTCAGTTCGGCAATGCGCACCAGCTTGCGCGCCCGCCTGATGGCCGGGTGGTTCTTCAGCGCCAGCGCCTTGGCCGCGGCCAGGCTGGCGGGCAGCGACGGCAGCGGCGGCGGCGGGGCCAGCCTGCCCGGATATCTGCCGACCGCCACGTGATAGGCCTCGCGCGAGATTTCCAGCGTGCCCTGGCGCAGGGCAACCACGCTCTGGGCCAGGGCAAGGCGGGCCTCGACCTGGCTGACATCGGTCCGACGCACCTCGCCTACCTCGAAACGGTCGCGGGTGGCCTGCAACTGCCTGGCCGTGACCTCATAGCTGTTGCGGGAAAGTTCGAGGAACTGCGTGTCGCGGCGCATGTCCATATAGGCGGTCACGGCGTTCAACAGGACCTGCTGCTCGGTATCGACCAGGGAATCACGGGCAACCGAAACGCCCAGGCGGGCAACCTCGATTCCCAATCGGGTAGCCCCCCCGTCCCAGAGCGTGAGCTCCAGGCCCAGGCTCAGATTGGCATATTGGGAATCGGCATTGAATGCGAAGGAGTGTATGTTCCCGGCCGACCCGCTGAGGCTGAGGGACGGACGCCTTGCGGCAACCGCCCGGGCAACATCTTCGTCGGTGCCGCGCAAGGCCGCGCGCTCGGACTTGAGCTGGTCGCTGTTGCGATATGCACTGATCAACGCATCGGTCAGGCTCTGGGCCGGAACGGCAGGCGCACCAAATGCGAGGCCGGCGATCGCCAGCGCCGCAAGGATTCCGGTTCTGGCCAGCATGCCGCAGCGTCCTCCGATTCCATGTCCTCCCAGAATGGTTCAGGCACGGGTTGATTTCAACTCGGCTCAGAAAACAAATTCGGCCGCCCTCGCAAAGCCAGGCAGAACCGGTGCCGTCGCATCAAAGGCGGTCCGCCAGGCCACATGACCCTCGGCCTTGGCGCCGATGCGGCAATGGCCGACCACACCATCGACAAACACCGCCGCGATCCGCCCGCCATCCTTGAGCTGGTCGAGAATGCTGTCGGGAACGAATTCGACCGCGCCGTTGATGCAGATCACGTCATAGGGGCCATGCTGTGGCGCGCCCTCGGCCAGCTTGCCGGTCACGACAACGGCGTTATCCACGGGTTCCAAGGTCAGGTTTGCCTCGGCCTCGGCGGCAAGCGCCGGATCTTCCTCGAGCCCGATGACCGCCTCGGCCATCTGGGCGATCACTGCGGTCGAATAGCCCAGACCGCACCCGATATCCAGAACGAGGTCTCCGGGGCCGATATCGAGGCCATCGAGCATCTTGGACAGAATGCGCGGATCGGGTACGATCCGGCCATTGCCCAGATCGATCGCCGTCCCGGCATAGGCGACATCGCGCTGGTCGGCCGGTACGAACATTTCGCGGCGCACCGTCAGCATGGCATTGATCACCTGGAAACGGGTTACATCCGAGGGCCGAACCTGGGTATCGACCATCGCCGAGCGGAGAGTGGGGAAATCTGTCATGATGATGCTCTTGAATCGCGTGGCAATTGCTGGGGCTGTCTTGACACAAAAACCATGCGGGGGCAACTCGCATCCATGTAGCTCCCCCTTGGCGGCACCTCA
>CAZWXK010000059.1:0-12604 GCA_964637875.1 uncultured Rhodobacter sp. | reverse complement strand
AGCCGGCCTGTGCCTCCAGGGCCGGATAGCGCAGGGCAAGCGTGAGCGCGCGTACCGCGAAAAACAGCATCAGGGCGGCCCACAGCCCGTCATTTCCCCAAAGCGGCAGCATGGCCGCAACGGCGACCGCATAGACCGCGGTCGACACGATCATCGCGTTGCGCATGTCGCGGGTGCGGGTCGCGCCGATGAACACCCCGTCGAGCATCCACGACGCAATGCCGAACAGCGGCGCCATCACCATCCAGAACAGATAGGCATGCGCCATCGCCCTTACCTCGGGGGCGCGGGTCATGATATCGATGATCGATGCGCCCGCCAGCGCAAAGGACAGGGCCAGAACGACCACGACGCCCACGCCCCACATGCTGGTCATCACCGCGGCCCGTCTGAGTGCCACGCGCCGACGCGCCCCCATCGCCTGCCCGACCAGGGTCTCGGCGGCAAAGGCAAAGCCGTCCAGCGCATAGGCGGTAACATGCAGGAATTGCAGCAGCACCTGATTGGCCGCCAGCGTGACATCCCCCAGCCCGCCCCCCAGGAACAGGAATGACAGGAACGCCGCCTGCAGCAGCACCGACCGGATCATGATGTCGGTATTGACGGCCAGCATGCGACGCAGGCGCAAACGGTCGAATATCAGCGCGCCGCGCCGCCACGCCCCGCCGGAAAACCCGTCGCGGCACAGCAACAGGCCCAGCACCAGCCCCGACCATTCGGCCAGAAAGGTCGCCAGCGCGACCCCGCCCACCCCCCAGCCGAGGCCCAGCACGAACCACAGGTCCAGAACCACGTTCAGCCCGTTCATCCACAGCTGCAGCGCCAGCACCGCGCGGGTGCGCTCGAGCGCGATCAGCCAGCCGGTCAGCCCATAGATGGAAATCGCGGCCGGCGCCGACCACACCCGGATGCCGATATAGCCGCGGGCCAGCGATTCGACCCTGTCGGACGCGGGCGAAATGGCAAAGGCGACATTCATCAGCGGCTGTTGCAGCACGATGAATCCCAGCCCCGCCGCCCCCGCCACCAACAGCGCCCGAACCAGCAGAGCGCCCACCTCGGCCCGGTCGCCGGCGCCATGAGCCTGCGCGGTCAGCCCCGTCGTGCCCATGCGCAGAAAGCCGAAGATCCAGTAGATCGCCGACAGGATGATGGCCCCTATGCCGACCGCCCCGATCGGCGCCGCCGCCGCGATCTGGCCCACGACCCCGGTATCGACCGCCCCCAGCAGCGGGACCGTCATGTTGGCCAGAACGATCGGCACCGCGATCTTCAGCACCCGGCGGTGGGTCAGCCCGCTGGTGGCGGGGCTAGTCATCCTTGCCCGCAGGCATCAGGAAATGCCCCGTCCCCTGGGCAAAGGGGCGTTCGCGCCGATCCTGCCAGGCCTCGACAAAGACGCTGGCATAGCGCCGGCCCGAACGATTGACCCGCGCCCGCGCATAGGCGTCGCGCGGCAGGCCGGAACGCAGATAGTCCACCGCGAAATCTATGGTCTTGGGCATTTTCGGCAGATGCGTCGGATCCCAGCGGTCCACGGCGCGGGTGCCGTTTTCCATCCGCTCCCAGTTGATGGTCCAGCTCAGCACGATGATCGCGGTCACTTCCAGGAAAGCGGCCGTCACGCCCCCGTGCAGCGCCGGCAGGATCGGGTTTCCGATCAGCTTGTCGTGAAATGGCAGCAGCGCGGTCAGCTCGTCGCCGCGGCGATCGAACCGGATCCCCAGAAAACGGATATAGGGCACCCCCTCGACCAGCGCGGTCAATGCCGCATCGCGCCGTTTCTGGACGACCTCGACAGGCTCGGGGCGGCGACGATCCGGCGCGCGCCCGCCAGGACCGGAACCCATGGGGCCGGAACTCATGGGACCGGAACTCATGGCGCGCCCTCCCCGTCGAGCACCTTTCCAACCGCATGCGCGCCGCCGCGCTCGACGGTAAACGCCCCTGTCGCGGTGGCCACGGGGCGCGCGTCATCCTCGTCCCAGGCGGTGGCCCGCACAAAGGCGACCGAGCGCGTGACGTGATAACATTCCGCACGCGCCCGCAAGCCCTGCCCCGGTGTCGCCGGGCGCATGTAATCGATTCTCAGGTCGATCGTCGCCGTTCCCATCGGCGATTCGGGATGCATCATCACCGCCGCCCCGCAACAGGTATCCATCAGGGCGGATACCGCGCCGCCATGGATCACCCCGGTTTCGGGGTCGCCCACAAGGCGTGCGTCATAGGGCATGGTGGTTTCCGCCACCCCGTCCTCGAGCAGGGTCAACACCATGCCCAGATGATTCGCATGGGGAATCGCCTGCAGGAACTCGGCTGCCAGTCTTGCCTTTGCCTCGGGACTCATCCGGGACATGTTCCCTTCGCTCCATCGGTTGCCACGACATGAATGTTCTTTCCGTTATTCTCCTTGCGCCGGGCGCGCGCAAGACCCATTGACAAGGGATGTCACGTCACCTCGGCCCTGAAAGCTGCCCTGGCAGGTGTTCGGCAGCGACATGCGACAGCGGCATCGGGCCGGTGCGCGCCGGAACTGTTGCAAATGAAACGACAGACCTTGAAATCCCCTCTCGCTCGGGTCAGAGTCGCGCCGAACTTTCGGGGAAGAATGCATGACATCGCGAAAGGCAGGGCGACATGGCTGAAAAAAAGCTCACTCTCAAGGAAATGTGCGCGGCGTTCGACGTAACTCCGCGTACGCTGCGCCATTACGAATATATCGAGCTGATCTTCCCCGAGCGCGTGGGCCGTTCGCGCCTTTACGGCCCGCGCGAAATCGCCCGTCTCAAGCTGATCCTTCAGGGGCGCCGCTTTGGCTTTGCGCTCGAGGAAATCCGCCAGTGGCTGCTGCTTTATGACGCCGACCCGCTCAACCGCACCCAGACCGAAAAATGGATCGAGATGTCGGGCCGCCAGATCGAGGAACTGGAAAGCCGCAAGCGCGACCTGGAATCGGCCATCCGCGAATTGCGCGTGCTGCGCCAGGAATCGATCGACAAGCTGGCCAGAATACTTGACGCGGAAAAATCTGACGTAACGTAGTGCGACGTAAACGTCATTTTGCCCTTGAAGCGAATCCCGATCAGGCACATCTCGGGTGCATGGCACAAGACCGGGATTTGTCATGACCGAAGAGTTTCTGACGATCAGAGAGATGTGCGAGATGTTCGACGTCACCCCGCGCACGCTCAGATTCTACGAGGCAAAGGAGCTGCTGTTCCCCGAACGCATCGGCCAGCGCCGCCTGTTCACCCGGCGTGACAGGGCGCGCATGAAGCTGATCCTGCGGGGCAAGAGGTTCGGCTTCAGCCTGGAGGAAATCCGCCAGCTTCTGGCCCTTTACAACAAGGGCGACGGCCAGCGGCTGCAGATCAGCCGCACCCTGGAAATCGCCCGCGACCGCCTCGACGAGCTGCAGCGTCGCCGCGACGAGCTGAGCCAGGCCATCGAGGAGCTGAAACAGCAGATCGCCGAGGGGCAGAGCTATCTGAAAGACATCGAACAAGGACGCAAGGCCGCCGAGTGAGCGCCACGCGCCGCCGACGGCCAACCGAAACAACCGAAACGGAGAAGACCCATGCCCACCTATACCGCCCCCGTCAAGGACATCCAGTTCGTGCTGCATGATCTGCTGAAGATCCGCGAAAGCGGCATCCCCGGCTATGACGAGCTGGACCCCGAATTCACCAGTGCCATTCTGGAAGAGGCCGGCAAGATCACGTCAGAACTGTTGGCCCCGCTCAACCAGGTGGGCGACCGCGAGGGCTGTCGGCTGGAAAACGGTGTGGTGCATGTGCCGACCGGCTTCAAGGAGGCCTTTGACGAGGTCCGCGCCGGCGGCTGGACCGGGCTGGACTGCGACCCCGAATATGGCGGCCAGGGCATGCCGCAGGTTCTGGGCACCGCGGTGGGCGAGATGTTTTCCGCCGCGAACCAGTCGTTCACCATGTATCAGGGCCTGACCCATGGCGCCTATTCCGCCATCCACGCCCACGGCACCGATGAACAGAAACGCACCTACCTGCCGAAAATGGTCGATTGCACCTGGACCGGCACCATGAACCTGACCGAGCCCCATTGCGGCACCGATCTGGGCCTGATGCGCACCAGGGCCGAACCCCAGGATGATGGCAGCTATCGCATCACCGGCACCAAGATCTTCATCTCGGCCGGCGAACACGAGCTGAGCGAAAACATCATCCATCTGGTGCTGGCCAGGATCCCCGGCGGCCCCGAGGGCATCAAGGGCGTCAGCCTGTTCATCGTGCCGAAATATCTGGTCAACGAAGATGGCAGCCTGGGCGAACGCAACGGCGTCACCGTGGGCAATATCGAGGAAAAGATGGGCATCCACGGCAACTCGACCTGCGTGATGAATTACGATGGCGCGGTCGGCTATCTGCTGGGCGAAAGGCACAAGGGCATGCGCGCCATGTTCACCATGATGAACGAGGCCCGCATCGGTGTCGGCATGCAGGGCCTTGCCCAGGCCGAAGCCGCCTATCAGAACGCGGTCACTTACGCGCGCGAGCGCCTTCAGGGCCGCGCCGTGACCGGCCCCGCAAACCCCGACGGCCCGGCCGACCCGCTGATCGTGCATCCCGACATCCGCCGCGCGCTGATGGACCAGAAATCGTTCACCGAGGGCGCGCGCGCCTTCCTGTTCTGGGGCTCGATGCTGATCGACCGCCACCTGCGCCAGGGCGACGAGGCCGCCCACGGGCTGATCTCGCTGATGACCCCGGTCATCAAGGGTTTCCTGACCGACAAGGGTTTCGAAAGCACCGTGCAGGCACAGCAGATCTATGGCGGCCACGGCTATATCGAGGAAACCGGCATGAGCCAGTTCGTCCGCGACGCCCGCATCGCCATGATCTATGAGGGCGCCAACGGCATCCAGGCACTTGACCTCGTCGGCCGCAAGCTGGGGCTGGATGGCGGCAAGCATGCCATGGCCTTCTTCGAGATGGTCAAGGGTTTCATCAAGGAAAACAGCGATAACGAGGCGCTCAAGGGCGATTTCCTCGACCCGCTGAAGGCGGCCAGCAAGGATCTTCAGGCTGCCGCCATGTTCTTCATGGCCGAGGGGATGAAGAACCCCAACGCGGCGCTGTCGGGTTCCTACGACTTCATGCACCTGTTCGGCCATGTCTGCCTGGGCCTGATGTGGTCGCAGATGGCCAGGGCGGCAATGGAGGCGCTGGAAGGCGGCGCATCCGACAAGGCCTTTTACCAGGCCAAGATCCAGACCGGCCGTTACTACATGGCGCGCCAGCTGCCGGCAACGGCAATGCATCTGGCCCGCATTCAAAGCGGCGCCGATCCGGTGATGGCGCTGGACGAAGAGCAGTTCTGATCACGCGCGGGCCTGCCGCAACGAAACGGGCCCGCGCACGCGACCGTGTCTTGCCCGAGGCCCGCGCCTTGGGCAGGATCCGCCGCAGATGACATGGGCGCCGTTTGGGGGGCGCCGTTTGGGGGGGGACGAACGAGATGAGCACACAGAACCTGACATCAAGCTGGATGACCGACGAGCACAGGATGCTTGCCGAGATGACCGCCAGCTTCATCAACAACGAATGGGCCCCCCATTTCGAGCGCTGGCGGGCGCAGGGCGAGATGGATCGCGAAACCTGGCAGCAGGCCGGCGAACTTGGCCTGCTCTGCCCGTCGATCCCGCAGGAATACGGCGGCGCCGGGGGCGATTTCGGCCACGAGGCCGTCATCCTGCTGGAAGCCAGCCGCGCCAACCTGGCCAGCTGGGGCAACGGCATCCATTCGGGGATCGTCGCCCACTACATCCTGGCCTATGGCACCGAGGAACAAAAGAAACGCTGGATGCCGAAAATGGTCACGGGCGAACTGATCGGCGCGCTGGCCATGACCGAACCCTCGGGGGGCTCGGACGTGCAGAACCTGAAAACCCGCGCCACCCGCGACGGCAACGCCTGGCGCCTGAGCGGACAAAAGACATTCATCACGAACGGCCAGCACGCGAACCTGATCATTGTCGCCGCCAAGACCGACCCGAAGGAAAAGGCCCGCGGCATGTCGCTGATGGTGGTCGAAACCGACGATGCACCCGGTTTCACCCGCGGTCGCAAGCTGAAAAAGATCGGCCTCAAGGCGGCAGATACCTCGGAACTGTTCTTCGACAATGTCGAAATCCCGCCGGAAAACCTGCTTGGCGGGGTCGAAGGCCAGGGTTTCTACCAGATGATGCAGCAGTTGCCCCAGGAACGCCTGATCATCGGCTGCGGGGCGGTCGGCGCCATGGAAGGGGCAGTCGAACGCACCATCGCCTATTGCAAGGAACGCGAGGCCTTCGGCCAGCCCATCTTCAACTTTCAGAACACCCGCTTCAAGCTGGCCGAATGCAAGACCAACACCACCGTGTCGCGCGCCTTTCTCGACCGTTGCATCGAGGCCCATCTGAAGGGCGAACTGACGGTCGAAACCGCAGCCATGTGCAAATACTGGCTGAGCGACATGCAGGGCAAGGTTCTGGACGAATGCCTGCAACTGTTCGGCGGATACGGGTTCATGCTGGAATATCCCGTGGCCGAAATGTGGACCGATGCCCGCGTACAGCGCATCTATGGCGGCACCAACGAGATCATGAAGGAACTGATTGCCCGCGCAATCGAAAAGGAAAGCCAATGACCGGCGCGCTGGCTGACATTGCGGGACGCCTCCGGCGGGCGTATTTGGACAAAGAAGAAACAGATGCGCCCCTGCCGAAGGGCACGCGGCGCGACGACAGGGGCGGCTTCTCCTTTGACGGTCATCGGCTCGCCAGCCTGTACCGTGGCGACAGGATAGGCTGGCGACGGTTAACAAACCCTTGCGCTTCTTCTTTGCAAAAATACGCATGTGCACTGGTGACCGCATACACGACATCAACGGGAGGCACGACATGACGATCAAGCTCTACTGTTTTGGCGAAAGCGGCAATTCCTACAAGGCGGCGCTGGCGATGCAGCTGGCCGGGCTGGACTGGGAGCCTGTCTATGTGGATTTCTTCAACGGCGAGACGCGCACGCCCGAATATCGCCGGAACATCAACGAGATGGGCGAAGCCCCGGTGATGATCGATGGCGACTACCGGCTGACCCAGTCAGGCGCCATCCAGGATTATGTGTCCGAGCTTTCCGGCAGGTTCCAGGGCCGCGACAGCCGCGAGCGCCGCGAAATCCTGCGCTGGGTGCTGTGGGACAATCACAAGCTGTCATCCGCTGCCGGCATGACCCGCTTTCTGGCCAATTTCCTGCCCGAGGAAAAGCGTCCGCAAGAGGTCATCAAATTCATGCAGGGCCGCCTCAAGGGGGCCTATGATACCTTGAACCGCGCGCTTGAAGGGCACGACTGGCTGGTCGGCGACAGCATCAGCAATGCCGACATTTCCTGCTGCGGATATCTCTATTACCCGGAACCCTTTGGTTTCGATCGCACCCAATGGCCCAATATCGACGCCTGGCTGGACCGCATCAAGGCCCAGCCAAACTGGAAACACCCCTATGACCTGATGCCCGGATCGCCAGCCGACCGGGCCTGAGAAAGAGGAAGATGACATGACCGAAGCCTATATCTATGACGCCGTCCGCACCCCGCGCGGCAAGGGCAAGAAGGACGGCAGCCTGCACGAAGTGCCCGCTGTCCGTCTGGCCGCGCTGACGCTGAACGAGATCAAGAGCCGCAACAATCTGGATGGCCATGCCGTCGAGGACGTGATCCTTGGCAACGTGACCCAGGTCGGCGAACAGGGCGCCTGCCTTGCGCGTTCGGCGGTGCTGTATTCGGATCTCGATGAATCCATCCCCGGCGTTTCCGTCAACCGTTTCTGCGCCTCGGCGCTGGAATCGGTCAACATGGCCGCAGGTCAGGTAATGGGTGGCATGGGTGACGCCTATATCGCCGGCGGCATCGAAAGCATGAGCCGCGTGCCCATGGGCAGCGACGGTGGCGCCATTGCCGCCGACCCGACGCTGGCCATGAAGACCTATTTCGTGCCGCAGGGCATTTCGGCCGACATCATCGCCACCAAATACGGTTTTTCCCGCGATGAATGCGATGCGCTGGCCGTCGAAAGCCAGAAACGCGCCGCCCGTGCCCAGAAAGAGGGCCGGTTCGCCAAATCCGTCTTTGCCGTGCGCGATCAGAACGGGCTGACCATCCTCGACCATGACGAGATGATCCGCGAAAGCACCGACATGCAGAGCCTTGGCGCCCTCAAGCCCAGCTTCAAGGATATGGGCGAAAACATGCCCGGTTTCGACGCGGTTGCCCTGCTGAAATACCCCGAACTTGAAACCATCAACCATGTGCATCATGCGGGCAACTCGTCGGGCATCGCCGACGGTGCCTCGGCCGTACTGGTTGGCAACAAGGAATTCGGCGAACGCTATGGCCTCAAGCCGCGGGCGCGTTTCCGCCGCATGACCAAGATCGGCACAGACCCCACCATCATGCTGACCGGCCCGGTTTCGGTCACCGAAAAGGCGCTGAGAGAGGCCGGCATGGAATTCGCCGATATCGACCTGTTCGAGGTGAACGAAGCCTTCGCCGCCGTCGTGCTGCGCTTTCAGCAGCATTTCGATGCCGACATGGACAAGGTCAACGTCAATGGCGGCGCCATCGCCATGGGCCATCCGCTGGGCGCAACCGGCGCGGTGATCCTGGGCACCCTGCTTGACGAATTGGAGCGCCAGGACAAGGAAGTCGGCCTTGCCACGCTGTGCATCGGCTCGGGCATGGGGGTTGCCACCATCATCGAGCGGGTCTGAACCCGATGCCGAAACTCGATATCGACGCGCTGGAATGGAAGACGGGCTCGGGCTATCCGGCCCCGTTTTCGGAACGCGTTGGCGGGCGGGCCAAAAAGCGGCTCGGGGACGCCGGCGGGCTGACGCAGTTCGGCGTCAACCTCACCCGTCTGGAACCCGGCGCCATGTCGGCGTTGCGCCACTGGCACGAGGTCGAGGACGAGTTCGTCTATGTCCTGTCTGGCGCGCTGGTGCTGGTCGAGGAAGGCCTTGAAACCGTATTGCGGGCGGGTGACGCGGCGACCTTCAAGGCAGGCGTCAACAATGGCCACCACCTGGTGAACCGGGCGGATGTGCCCGCGACCTATCTCGAGATCGGCACGCGCGCCGACACCGAGCGCGCCCACTACCCGGATGACGATCTTGCGGTGGAAAAACGGGATGGAAAATTCCGCTTTACCCGCAAGGACGGAACAGAATTCGATCAACCCTGAAAGGGAAAGAACAATGGCTGATTTTCACTATGAAACGGGCGATGACGGCATCGCCATCATCACCTGGGACATGCCCGGCAAGAGCATGAACGTCATGACCTTCGACGGCATGCGCGAGCTGGATTCCCACATCCAGGCCGCACTGGCCGATGACGGCGTCAAGGGGGTCATCATCACCTCGGGCAAAAAGGATTTCGCCGGCGGCATGGACCTGAACGTGCTGGCCCGCCTGCGTGACGAGGCAGGCGACGACCCGGCCCGGGGCATCTTTGACGGCCTGATGGAGATGCATGCCATCCTGCGCCGGATCGAGCTTGCCGGCATGGACCCGAAAACGAAAAAGGGCGGCAAGCCCATCGTCGCGGCCCTCCCCGGCACCGCCGCCGGTATCGGCTTTGAACTGCCGCTGGCCTGTCACCGCATCATCGTGGCCGACAACCCCAGGGCCAGGCTGGGCCTGCCGGAAATCCTGGTCGGCCTGTTCCCCGGCGGCGGTGGCGCCACCCGCGTGCCCCGCAAGATCGGCCTGATGGCCGCCGCGCCCGTCCTGATGGAGGGCCGGATGCAACCGCCCGCCAGGATGAAATCCATCGGCCTGATCGACGACGTGGTGCCCGCCGAGCAGCTGATCGACGCCGCAAAAGAGTGGATCATGGGCGCAAAGGACGCCGATCTTGTCAAACCCTGGGATCAGAAGGGCTACAAGTTCCCCGGCGGCGCGCCCTACCATCCGGCAGGCTTTCAGATGTTCGTCGGCGCAAACGTGATGATCCACGGCAAGACACAGGGCGTCTACCCGGCCGCCCGCGCCTTGCTTGCCGCCATCTATGAAGGCGCCATCGTGCCCTTTGACACCGCGCTGAAGGTCGAGGCCCGCTGGTTCACCAGGGTGCTGCTGACGCCTTCGACATCAAGCATGATCCGCTCGCTGTTTCTCAACAAGCAGGCGCTTGAAAAGGGCGCTGTGCGGCCCAAGGGTGTTGACGACCAGCGCGTGCAAAAGCTGGGCGTTCTGGGGGCCGGCATGATGGGGGCGGGCATTGCCTATGTCGCGGCCCTTGCCGGCATCGACGTCACCCTGATCGACGCCACCCAGGAGGCCGCCGATCGCGGCAAGGCCCATGCCGAGGGCATCCTCGATGGTGGCATCAAGCGCAAGAAGGTCACGCCCGAGAAAAAGGAACAGGTGCTGGCGCGCATCAACGCGACCACCGATTACGCCGCCCTTGAAGGCGCCGATCTGATCATCGAGGCCGTGTTCGAGGATCCCGCCGTCAAGGCCGAGGTCACCAAAAAGGCCGAGGCCGTGATCCCCGAAAGCTGCATCTATGCCTCCAACACCTCGACCCTGCCGATCACCGAGCTGGCCAAGGCCAGCGCGCGGCCCGATCAGTTCATCGGCATCCACTTCTTCAGCCCGGTGCACAAGATGAACCTGGTCGAGATCATCAAGGGCAAGGAAACCGGCGACCGGGCCGTGGCCAAGGCGCTCGATTTCGTGCGCCAGATCCGCAAGACGCCGATCGTGGTCAATGATGCGCGCTTCTTCTACGCCAACCGCTGCATCATCCCCTATATCAACGAGGGCGTGCGCATGATCCGCGAAGGCGTCGAGCCCGCGCTGATCGAACATGCCGCCCAGCAATTCGGCATGCCGGTCGGCCCGTTGCAGCTGACCGACGAAACCTCGATCGACCTGGGCGTCAAGATCGCCAAGGCGACCAGGGCGGCCATGGGCGACGCCTATCCGGCGGCGGATGCCGACGAGGTGCTGTTCAAGCTGTTCGAGGAGGGCCGCCTGGGCCGCAAGGCAAATGCGGGTTTCTACGAATATGACGACAAGGGCAAGCGCACGCGCCTGTGGCCGGGCCTGCGCGAGAACTGGCCTCCGCTGGCCGAACAGCCCCCTGTCGAAGACGTGAAACTGCGCCTTGCGCTGGTGCAGGCACTGGAAGCCGTTCGCGCGCTGGAAGAAAACGTTCTGATGGACATCCGCGAAGGCGATGTCGGCGCGATCCTGGGCTGGGGCTTTGCGCCCTGGTCGGGGGGGCCGTTCTCGTGGCTCGATCTGCTGGGCGCCGAACAGGCGGTCAAGACCTGCGAACGCCTGGCCGAAACCTATGGCGAACGCTTCAACCCGCCGGCCCTGCTGCGTGATCTGGCCGACAAGGGCGACAGCTTCTATGGCCGCTTTGCCCCGGGCGCGGAAAAAGCCGCCTGAACCGGACGAAACCGCCCCTTCCGCAATCGCGGGAGGGGCGCACCACGCCGCCCACCTACAGCAGGGACCGCTCGATTCGGTCCAGCGTCTCCATCGCCCCCAGCACCTGGCCGACCGCCGCGTTGGGCGAACGCCCTTCACGAATGGCGCCGATGAATTCGCGGTCGATCAGCTCGATCCCGTTGTTGCTGGGCGCAACCCCGCTCAGATCCACCGGCCGTTCATAGCCGTCATAAAGATCATCGTAACGCGCGATATAGGTGCCCTTGTCACAGATATAGCGAAAGAACGTCCCGAACGGCCCGTCATTGTTGAAGCTCAGCGACAGCGTGCAGATCGCCCCCGATGGGGTCTTCATGCCAATGCTCATGTCCATGGCGATCCCCAGATCCGGGTGAACCGGCCCCTGCAGCCCAAAGGCATGTTCCACCTGTTCACCGGTCTGATACTGGAACAGATCCACGGTGTGGCAGGCATGATGCCACAGCAGATGATCGGTCCAGCTGCGCGGCTCGCCCTTGGCGTTGGTGTTGGAGCGCCGAAAGAAATAGGTCTGCACATCCATCTGCTGGATCTTCAGCTCGCCTGCGGCGATGCGCTTGTGAATCCACTGATGGCTCGGGTTGAAGCGACGCACCTGCCCGGCCATGGCCACCAGCCCGGTTTCCTTCTGCTTTTCGACCACGGCGATCGAATCCGCCAGCGAATCCGCCATCGGGATCTCCACCAGCACATGCTTGCCCGCCTCCATGCAGGCAATCGCCTGCGCCGCATGCTGCTGGGTCGGCGTCGCCAGGATCACAGCATCGACATCGTCACGCGCCAGCGCATCATCCAGCCGCACCGATGCAAAGCCCACCCCGCGCTCGGCCGCAAGGGCCTCGATCTTGTCGCGGGTCGGGCCCACGACGGCCGTGACATCGACATCCTCGATCGCCGCCAACGCCTCCAGATGCTTGCGCCCAAAGGCCCCATAGGCGCCCGCCACACATATCTTCATCGATCTTCCCCTTCCTCTTCTTCTTTGCCCAAATACGCCGGGGGAGTCGCGCCAGCGACGGGGGCAGCGCCCCCACCAACGCACGCCTCACCAACGCACGCCTCACCAACGCACGCCTCACCAACGC
>CAZWXK010000058.1:11435-13457 GCA_964637875.1 uncultured Rhodobacter sp. | reverse complement strand
CAAATGTTGCAACAATCTTGCGATACGGTCTGCCGGCGATGGGTAAGGGCCAAGTGATGACCAAAGACCAACCTCGACCCTGGCTGTTTCGCACCTATGCCGGGCATTCCACCGCGCGCGCGTCGAACGAACTGTATCGCACCAACCTGGCCAAGGGGCAGACGGGGCTTTCGGTGGCGTTCGATCTGCCGACTCAGACCGGCTATGACAGCGATCACATCCTGGCACGCGGCGAGGTCGGCAAGGTCGGTGTGCCCGTCTGCCATCTGGGCGACATGCGCGCGCTGTTCGACGGTATCCCGCTGGAAAAGATGAACACCAGCATGACCATCAACGCCACCGCGCCGTGGCTGCTGGCGCTGTACATCGCGGCAGCTCAGGAACAGGGGGCCGACATTGCCGCCCTGCAGGGCACGGTGCAGAACGATATCATCAAGGAATATCTTTCGCGCGGCACCTATATCTGCCCGCCCAGACCCAGCCTGCGGATGATTACCGACGTGGCTGCCTGGACGCTGGAAAACCTGCCGAAATGGAACCCGATGAATGTGTGTTCCTACCACCTGCAAGAGGCCGGCGCGACCCCCGAACAGGAGCTGGCCTATGCGCTGGCAACCGCCATCGCGGTGCTGGATGATGTGCGTGCCAAGGTGCCCGAGGGCGATTTCCCCCGTGTCGTTGGGCGGATCAGCTTTTTCGTCAATGCCGGTATCCGCTTCGTGACCGAGATGTGCAAGATGCGCGCATTCGTCGATCTGTGGGACGAGATCTGCGAAACCCGCTATGGGGTGGATGATCCCCGGATGCGGCGTTTCCGCTATGGCGTGCAGGTCAACAGCCTTGGCCTGACCGAGCAGCAGCCCGAAAACAATGTCTATCGCATCCTGCTGGAAATGCTGGCGGTGACGCTTTCGAAAAAGGCGCGTGCGCGTGCCGTGCAGCTGCCCGCCTGGAACGAGGCGCTGGGCCTGCCGCGCCCCTGGGATCAGCAATGGTCGCTGCGGATGCAGCAGATCCTGGCGTTTGAAACCGACCTGCTGGAATATGACGACCTGTTCGATGGCAACCCGGCTGTCGCGCGCAAGGTCGAGGAACTGAAATCCGGCGCGCGCGAGGAACTTGCCACCATCGACGCCATGGGCGGGGCGGTTGCGGCGATCGAATACATGAAGGGGCGTCTTGTCGAAAGCAATGCCGCCCGTCTGGCCCGGATCGAGGCCGGCGAGACCAAGGTGATCGGGGTCAACCGCTTTACCGAAACCGCCGAAAGCCCCCTGACGGCGGGCGAGGGTGATATCCTCAAGGTGGACCCGGCCGCCGAGGCCGACCAGATCGCCCGCCTTCAGGCCTGGCGCGCGGCGCGCGACCAGGATGCCGTGCGCGCGGCTCTTGACGATCTGCGCGCGGCCGCCGCAAGCGGGGCCAACATCATGCCGCCGTCGATTGCCGCGGCGCGGGCCGGTGTGACCACGGGCGAATGGGGCGCGGTGATGCGGCAGGTGTTCGGTGAATACCGCGCGCCCACGGGTGTCAGCAGCGCGCCCTCGAACCGCACCGAGGGGCTGGACGAGATCCGCGCCGCGGTCGATGCGGTGTCGGCGCGCCTCGGGCGGCGGTTGAAATTCGTGGTCGGCAAGCCGGGGCTGGACGGCCATTCCAACGGGGCCGAGCAGATCGCCGTGCGTGCGCGCGATTGCGGCATGGACATCACCTATGACGGCATCCGCCTGACGCCCGAACAGATCGTGGCGCAGGCGGTTGAACAACAGGCCCATGTGGTGGGGCTGTCGATCCTGTCGGGCAGCCATTTGCCGCTGATCGCCGAGGTGATGGAGCGGATGCAGGACGCGAGCCTAGGCCATGTGCCGGTGATCGTCGGCGGTATCATCCCGGACGAGGACGCCGAAACCCTGCTGGGCTATGGGGTTGCGCGGGTCTATACCCCCAAGGATTTCGAGCTGAACCGCATCATGATGGATATCGTGGCGCTTGTTGACCGGCGCGAGGCCGCCTGAGCGGGCC
>CAZWXK010000058.1:0-11335 GCA_964637875.1 uncultured Rhodobacter sp. | reverse complement strand
TCGATCAGGTCGCTTCGAACACCTCGCCCACGCCGATCTGTTCCAGCGCGTCCCCGTTGCGCAGGATGAACAGGGCATTCAGCCCCTGATCCCGGGCCAGCTGCGGGCCGTCAACCTCGCCCTTGACCAGCAGCGCCGTGGCCCAGGCATCGGCGTCGATGCAATGTTGCGCCAACACCGTGACCGAGGCCACGAGCGATTGCGTCGGCCCACCGCGGCGGCGGTCCATCGTATGGGCCAGACGGATCTGCCCCAGATCGACCCAGTGGCGATAATCGCCCGAGGTCGCCAGCGCCGCGTCATGGATCGTCAGGATCGACAGCGGCAGACGCTTTTCGTAATCGGGTTTTTCCACCGCCACGACCCAGTCTTGCCCGTCGGGCCGTTTGCCGCGCGCATAGATTTCACCATCCAGCCCCAGCAGCGCGCCGGAAATGTCCAGCGCGTCAACCGCGCGGGCCATCTGATCGACAGCATGGCCCTTGGCGATACCCGACAGATCCAGCGCCAGCGGGGCATGTTTGCGTGCACGCCGGTTTTCGGGGTCGAGTTCCAGAACCTTGTGGGTTGGCTGGCGAGCTTTGCCAAGGTGGCTGCGAATCCGGGCTTCGTCAGGCTGCCCTGCCGGGCCAAAGCCCCAGGCATCGACGAGATCGCCCAGCCCGATGTCAAACGCGCCGTCGCTGGCCGCGCCGATTTCCAGCGCGCGCGCCAGCACGAAAAGCAGCGCGTCCGGCAGATCGACCCATTTGCCCGGGGGCGCGCGGTTCAGCCGCATCAGGTCGCTGTCCTCTTTCCAGGTGGACATCTGGCGATCCACCAGATCGACGGCCTCGGCCAGGGCGGCCCTTGCCGTGTCGGCATCCACGCCGTCGGGCAGGGCCAGCTCGGCCGTCCAGCGGGTGCCCATGGTCGGGCCATTGAGCCGGGTTATGCCGTCTGCGGCCTGTCTGCGGTCCTCAATAGACATCTTCGGCATAGCGTCCCTGCGCCTTGAGTGTGGCAGGTTCCAGCCCGATCGGGGCCAGCACCTGTTCGAGGGCTTCCATGACGCCATTGGCCATGTCGCGCCCGCCGCATACCATGATCTGCGCTCCGTTGCGGATCAACTCGCGCAGGGTTTCGCCATCCTGACGAATCCGGTCCTGAACATAGGCGCGCTCGGCCACCCGGGAAAAGGCGGTGTTGAGCCGTGCAAGGCGCTTCTCCTCGAGCCATTTTTCCAGCTCGTTGCGGTACAGGAAATCCGATTGCGGATCGCGCCCACCAAAATACAGGTGCATTGGCCGCGCGGCCTTGTTGCCGCGGATGAACCCGGCCAGCGGGCCAACCCCTGTCCCGGCGCCGATCAGGATGACCGGGGCCTTGCCCCTGGCGGGGCGGAAATCGGGGTTCGGGCGGATAAAGGCCCTGACGCTGTCTCCGGGTTCGAGGCTGTGGAGATAACCTGAACACTGCCCGCCCGGATGCTTTTTCACGCAGATCTCGAGAACGCCATCCCGCGAGGACGAGGCAAGCGAATAATAGCGGGGCACGGCGCTGTCCGGCGGGATGATACCGACCAGATCGCCCGCCGAAAATTTCGGCATTGCACGGCCCGTGATGCGCGCAAACAGTCCGCGCCGGGGCAGGGCAAAACGCAGGATACTGGTCGGGGCCTGCACCTCGGCGCCATAATCGTTACGCGAGATCAGGGTCAGGGCGTGGCAGCGCGGCAGGCTCGGCACATGCTCCAGCACGAGATCCTCGCCCAGCGCAGCGGCGATGTTGCGGCCCCAACGGTTGAATTCCTGCGTCGATTGGCGATCGATGAAGTCGATTTCGACCAGGCGATCCCAGCCGCGCGCCGCCAGCGCGCTGTCCACATCACGGGCGAACTGGCAGAATTTCGGAAACTGCCGGTCGCCAAAGCCCAGCACGGCAACCTTGAAATCGGGCTTGCCATTGAAGGCGTCGAGGCGCGCCAGAAAGGCCTTGGCCGACTGGGGGGCCTCGCCATTGCCATAGGTCGCGGTCAGGATGAACATGTTCTTCGCCTTGCGATAGGCGGGTGTCAGGCTGTTCATCGGCGCGGTATGCACCTTGTGCCCGGCCCTGGTCAGCGCGTCGTGCAGGGTGCGGGCAAAACCCCAGCTGCTGCCCCCTTCCGAGCCGACGAGGATGATGGTATCGGCGGCCTGTGCGCCATGGTTGGCCTTGATACGCGGGCGCGCGCGCCGTGCCTTCCACCACATGACGATCCCGCTCCATGCCATGACCGGTACGGTCAGCGAGGCGAGCCCCAGCAGCAGGCCCAGCCACCACAGCCCCTTGCCGGTATGCAGCATGTAGATGGTTTCATACAGTCGCTGGGAAAACCCGTGTTCCTGCCAGGACAGCATCTTGCCGGTTGCCTGGTCGATATAGCCGTCTCCGGTGGCGGTCGCCAGCGTATAGACATCGGTTGGATCCCCCGGATAGGGAAAGATCAGTTCGCGCAGCTGGGTGATGTCGATCTGGCGCAGCGCATCGACATGTTCGACCGGCATGGTCGGTCCGCCATCGACCGATGTCGGAAAGATGGGCGGTGTGGCCATTCCGTCGGAGATGACGCCAAAGGTGGCAAGGGTGATGTAGATGCCGGTCACGGACGACAATGTCAGCCCGAGAACGGCGAAACGGGCCAGATCGACATGCAGGCGCTGCATCCTGGTGCCGCGTGAACGCGACAGGAGTTTCGACCACCCCCCCATGCGGCGTGCCGTCATCTGCAACCCGCTGAGCGCCAGTATCAGCATCGCTGCTGCACCGATTGCGGCGGTGATCCGCCCCTTGTCGCCCAGAAACAGCGAGCGGTGGAGGCTTTTCATCCATTGCTCGAAGGACGAGCGGTCATATGGCGCGACCTCCTTGCCGGTGGCGGGGTCGACCAGGGCGGCCATGGGCTGATCGTTCTTGTAATAGAAGGCGACGATCTTGCCCGAGGGGGTGCGCGAGATATGTTCGAGCCCGGGAAAGTTCCTTGCGATCCTGCCCGCCAGCGTTGCAACATCCACACCCCCGGCCGGCACCGGAGGCACGCCTGCCCGCTGGATGGCGGGCAGCACCGACAGGATGACCCCGCTCAAGGCAAGAAAGACGACGAGGGCGGCGGCAATGATG
Organism: uncultured Rhodobacter sp.; assembly: GCA_964637875.1. Lineage (GTDB taxonomy): Bacteria > Pseudomonadota > Alphaproteobacteria > Rhodobacterales > Rhodobacteraceae > UBA5972. The sequence goes on along the minus strand of CAZWXK010000058.1, from coordinate 8,194 downwards.
CCCGGATATCTGTGAAGCTGACGGAGCATTTGAGTGATCCTTCGCGCGCGTGCCTAGCGCTTACATGTTACATGGAATAGGTGAACGACTTGATGAAGGCGCGCCCGCGGAAGGGCTTGCCGGCGCCGGCCTTGGTCAGCGGCACGACGACATCCGAGGGGCTTTCACGGAAATTCTCGGCCGCGGCGTCGATATGCAGCTTGTAGCCGGCGTCGAACAGCGCATCCGACAGATCGAGCTTGATCGAAAAGCTGCGTCCCGAACCGACGCTGGCACCGGTGATCCCGTTGACCTCGGCCAGGTTGCCGCGGGTGGCACGGAACCATTGCTTGAGGTAGCGGTAGAACTTGCCATGGGTGCCCGCCATCCACAGGGTGCCCTGATATACGCCCTTGGCGTCGGTGACGTACAGCACCAGATAGGCCCCGCCGCCTCCGTAATTCTTGAGCGTGGTGGTCAGCGTCACGGGACGGGCCGCAGCCAGCGCCGGCAACATGCTGGCGGCGATTGCGGTGGTCAGGGCAAGTTTTCCGAATGTGATTTTCATCATGGTATCTCCGATGTTTCGTGTTTTCATGTCGTTTTCGCGTTTCGGACTGTTTGGTCTGCCCGGATAATCAGGGCAGTAACTGAAGGTTTTCTGACGGACAGGCAGAGAATACTTCAGGTTTTCGTCAGTTTTTGGGCGCCTTCGTGGCAAACGCCCCGCAGCCGGGGCTGCGGGGCGCTGCTGGTCAGGGGGCCGGGTGTTCCCCTGCTGTGTGGCGGGAGGAGGGGTCCCGCCATGGGTGGCCATATGCCTGTGGGCAGGACGACCGCTCACTTGTGTCGTGATCTGCCGCGATCAGGCGACATCCTCGGGGCCCGGTGCTTTCTTTTCGCCGTTGAACATCGCGCGCACCAGGTTTTCGCCATGTCGTTTGCCCGCCAGGACGACCCCGCCGATATGCAGGATGACCAGGCCCATCAGGATGCTGGTGAACAGGGAATGCAGGGCGCTGATCAGTTCCGAGCGTGCATATTGCGGCTGGATCAACAGCCAACCCGACCAGACGGTAATCGCCATCGTCACCAGCAAGGCCACGATCATCGCGGCGCCCGCCGGATTGTGGCCGACATAGCGTCGTTCCTTGCCCTTTGCGATATCCTTGAGATAGGCGATGGTTGTCGAGGGGCCCTTGATGAAACTGGTAAAGCGGGCATAACGTGTGCCGATCACCCCCCAGACCACGCGAAACGCCACCAGCGCGCCGGCCGCATAGCCCGACCAGATGTGAATCGTGTCAAAACCTTCCGAGGTTATCCAGGCGATGCCAAAGGCGATCACCAGACTCCAGTGAAAAATCCGCACCAGCGGATCCCATACCCTGATCATTTCAATGCTCTCCTGTTCGGGCGTGGCCCGGGAATTTCCTGCGATTGCCGGTCGCGCGGCCCATCGTTCAGTCCCTGGCCTTTTTGCCGTTCCTTCCTTCTGCCTCATTGTCATATTCGACCGAAACGACCTCCATCGTCCTGGGATCGACCAGCGCCTCGAACTTGACGCCCCGTTCGTCGCGCCCCTTGATCTCATAACAGCCGTCATCCGTCTTGAGCCGGCGGATCGTCCAACCCCGCTCGCGGGCCATCTGGCGGATCCTGTCGCGGGGCTGCCATTGGGCCATCGGGACGATGCAGGTGTCGTCCCCCGGTGTGACATGTTCTTTCTGCGGGTTGATTCGCTGGCCTGCAAATGCCGGCGCCCCCATGAAAAGGGCGATCAGTGCCGGCAGGACCAGAGTTTCGGGTTTCATCGTCGTTTCTTTCAATTGGTTGTCCAATTGGTCGTCGGATGGCGCCACCGGCCATCCTGTGATCCATCATGCACCATATTCCGTGACATGTGAATCTTACAGGGACCTGAAGCATGCGAAAAATTGCAGGAAATCGGGCCATGTTGCCTGTTGCGGCCCACGGAACGGGCCCTTTTCCAACATGACAGCTTTGCGTTAAGGTCGCCCCGCGGGCGGTTTTACGCGTCGCGATCGTGCCGACACCCATATCGGCAGGGCAGTCGATCAGGCATTGCTTCAGCTTGCTGTCAGCGGGGTATGGTCTGACCCGGGTGGTCGTGCGCGCCGAGGCGTGGAATGAAAGGATGACGGAATGCGGGTTCTTCTGATCGAAGATGACACGGTTCTGGGCGCAGCTGTGCGTGACCAGATCGTTTCCGACGGACATACCGTCGACTGGGTGACGCGGCTTGACGAGGCGGCCGACCATATGGCCGCCGCCAGCTATGATCTGATCCTGCTGGACCTGATGCTGCCCGATGGCCGGGGTGTTCCCTTTCTCAAGACCCTGCGCATGCGTGGCAACGTGACCCCGGTCATCATCATGACCGCGCTCGACCAGTTGTCCGACCGGATCGAGGGGCTGAATGCCGGGGCGGACGACTATCTGGTCAAGCCGTTCGACCTTTCCGAGCTGTCTGCCCGGTTGAACGCCGTGGCGCGGCGCTATGCGGGCAATCCCAACCCCCTGGTCCGCATCGGCGATCTCGAGGTTGACCTGGCCGCGCGTTTCATTGCCAGGGCAGGGCGGCCGGTGACGCTGACTGCGCGCGAATGGGTGCTGTTCGAGGCCTTCGTCCAGCGGCCCGGACAGATCCTGTCCAAGGCACAACTGGAGGAACGCCTCTATTCGTTCGACTCCGAGATCGAGAGCAACACGATCGAGGTTCATGTCAGTCGTCTGCGCAAGAAACTGGGTCGCAGCGTGCTGGATACCGTGCGTGGTGTCGGCTATCGCCTGGGCAGCGGCAAGGAGAAGGACGCGTGATCCCGCGCAGCCTGCTGTGGCGTCTGTCGCTGGGGGTGGTCATCGCCGTCACCCTGCTGTGGGGCGGGACCGCGCTGGTGACCTTTTCCACCCTGCAAAAGGAAATCGGCGAAGTCTTCGACAGCGCGCTCCAGGAGACCGCCCAGCGGATCCTGCCTCTGGCGGTTCTCGACATTCTCGACCGCGAGGAACAGGGGCTGACAAGGTCGGTTGCCGCATTGCGGGGCTCGAACGAATATCTCAGCTATGTGGTGCGCGACGAAAAGGGCACCGTCCTGTTGCGCTCGCACGGGGCCGAGGCCGTCGATTTCCCGCCTTTCCGCAAACCGGGTTTCCTGACCACCGCGACCCATCGCATCTATTACGATTCGGCCATGCAGGATACCCTGACCGTCGCGGTGGCCGAGCCGCTCGACCATCGTCGCAGGGTAGCCCAGGAGATGATTTCCAGCCTGGTGTCGCCTCTGGGCGTGCTGGTGCCGTTTACCCTGCTGGTCGTCTGGGCCCTCGTCCATTTTTCCGTGCGCAAGGTGCATCTGTTTCGCGCCGCGATCGAGAAACGCGGCAGTGGAGATCTGGCCCCCGTCCAGGTCGAAGGCGTGCCATCGGAGCTCGACCCCGTGGTCGAGGCGGTCAACCATCTGCTCGAACGTCTGCGCCGCGCACTCGAGGCCGAACGCAGCTTTACCGCCAATTCGGCCCATGAGTTGCGCACACCGGTTGCCGCGGCTCTGGCCCAGACCCAGCGCCTGATCGCCGAGACACGGGATGCGGACGCACGCAAGCGCGCGCGTCAGGTCGAGATTTCGCTGAAACGCCTCGCGCGGCTGTCCGAAAAGCTTATGCAACTGGCCAAGGCCGAGGGCGGGCGCCTTCAGGCCGAGGGTCAGACCGATCTGCGCCCGGTGCTGCGTCTTGTCATTGACGAAATCCGCCTGAGTGGCGCCGGCGACCAAGGAATGGCCGAAAACGCTGCCGACCGCATCCGGCTCGACATGCCGGGGCAGCCGGTGCTGTCGGATATCGATCTCGATGCCTTCGCCATTCTGGTGCGAAACCTTGTCGAGAACGCCCTGAAGCATGGCGATTCATCGCGCCCGGTCGAAGTCAGCCTCGCAGCCGATGGACGGTTGCGTGTGGTCAATGCCGGTCCCGTTGCAGATCGCGGCGACCTCGCACGCCTGTCACGCCCCTTCGAGAGGGGCGAAACCCGGGCAGATGGCGCCGGCCTGGGGCTTGCCATCGCCCATGCCATTGCCTCGGGAGCGGGGGGGCGGCTCGAACTGAACGCACCGGCCAGCGGCAGGCCGGATGGTTTCGAGGCCATCTATCACCCCGCGTCCCCAGGGGGCCGAGCCGCGTGAATGCAACTTGGCAAGGTGTCGGGCCCATTCTAGTATCCACATCCGATCCAGGCGGGAGAACGGCATGAGCAGCGCGGAACAGGCGGATTTCATCGTGATCGGTGCGGGCATCGCCGGTGCCTCGGTTGCTGCCGAACTGGCCGGCGCCCGGCAGATGCGGGTTGTCCTGCTGGAAATGGAGTCCGCACCCGGATATCACACCACCGGGCGGTCGGCAGCGATCTTTGCCCCGACCTATGGCCCACCGCCGGTCCGTGCCCTGACCCGCGCATCGGCCGGTTTCTTTCGCGACCCGCCACAGGGCTTTGCCAGTCATCCACTCCTGTCCCGGCGCGATATCCTGATGTTGGCGCGTGCCGACCAGGCCAACAGCCTGGCTGCCCTGATCGACGAGGTTTCGCCACATGCCGAGGTCGCACACCTCGAGGGGGATGCGCTGCTTGACGTGCAACCCCTGCTCAGAGGCGGATACGCCGTTTCGGGGATGCTGGACCGTGGAGGATACGACATCGACGTCGATGCCCTGCTGCAAGGGTTCCTGCGCCGCTTCCGCGCGGTCGGCGGGCGGCTTGTCCGGGATGCCGAGGTCACGAGACTCGCGCGCATCGGAGATGTCTGGCGCGTCCACGGCGGCAGCTGCGTTTTCGAGGCCCCCGTCGTGATCAATGCCGCCGGAGCCTGGGCAGGCGAGATCGGCCAGCTTGCCGGCGCCGGCGATATCGGTCTGGTTCCCCGGCGCAGGACGGCAGTGATTGTCGACGCCCCCGAGGGGGTAGTGATCGATGGCCTGCCGCTCAGCGTGGATGTGGACGAGGAATTCTATCTCAAGCCCGAGTCAGGACGGTTGCTGATTTCCCCGGCTGACGAAACCCCATCCCCGCCATGCGATGCCCAGCCGGACGAGATCGACATCGCCATATGCGTGGATCGGATCGAACGGGCCTTCGACCTGTCCATTCGGCGGGTCCGCAACAAATGGGCAGGTCTGCGCAGTTTTGTCGCCGACAAGGCGCCCGTGGTCGGTTTCTCGACTAGGGCCGACGGCTTTTTCTGGCTGGCGGGGCAGGGGGGCTATGGCATCCAGACGGCACCGGCGCTCGCGCGCATCGCGGCGGCCCTTGCACAGGACAATTCCGTCCCCGCCGATATTGTCGATCAGGGGCTGGATCCGGCCAGCCTGGGTCCGGCAAGATTGGGCTGCTGAGAAAACCCAATCAGATCTTCTTCTTTGCCAAAATACTCCGGGGGTGCGGGGGCCGGCCCCCGCAATCACCCGCGACCCTTGCGCAGTTCGGGCCGGCGCGCAAGACCATGAACCCCGACAGGACGCGAACCCGGGGCTATACCGCCTTGCGGTTTTCCTGCAGGCGCTGCGACAGCTCCTCCGACACAAGAAAGGCCAGTTCCAGCGCCTGGCTGGCGTTCAGCCGCGGATCGCAGGCCGTGTGATAGCGGGCAGACAGGTCTTCGTCGCGCACGGCGCGCACGCCGCCGGTGCATTCGGTCACATCCTTGCCGGTCATCTCGAAATGCACGCCGCCCGGATAGGTGCCCTCGGCCGCGTGGACGGCAAAGAATTCGCGCACCTCGCGCAGCACGTTTTCAAAGGGCCGGGTCTTGAAGCCGCTGGCCGACTTGATGGTGTTGCCATGCATCGGGTCGCAGGACCACACCACCTTGAAGCCCTCTTCCTGCACCGCGCGGATCAGTTTCGGCAGGTGGTCGCCCACCTTGCCGGCGCCAAAGCGGTTGATCAGGGTCAGGCGGCCCGGCTCGTTTTCCGGGTTCAGGATCTCGATCAGGCGTTTCAGGTCGTCGGTGGTGATCGAGGGGCCGCATTTCAGGCCGATCGGGTTCTGCACGCCGCGGGCAAATTCCACATGGGCGCCGTCGGGCTGACGGGTGCGGTCGCCGATCCAGATCATGTGGCCCGATCCGGCAACCGGCAGCCCCGTGGTGCTGTCGATGCGGCACAGGGCCTCTTCATATTCCAGCAGCAGGGCCTCGTGGCTGGTATAGAAATTGACCGTGCGCAGCTTGCCCGAATTGTTGCTGTTGACGCCTGCGGCATTCATGAAATCCAGCGCGTCCGAAATGCGGGCGGCCAGATCGCGGTATTTTTCGGTTGCGGTGGCGTCCTGTGCGAAGCCCAGCGTCCAGCTGTGGACATGGTGGATATCGGCATAGCCCCCGGTGGAAAATGCCCGCAGCAGGTTCAGCGTCGCGGCCGACTGGGTATAGGCCTGCAACATGCGCTGCGGATCGGGCTTGCGCGCCTCGGCCGTGGGGGCGATATCGTTGATGATGTCGCCGCGATAGCTGGGCAGTTCCAGATCGCCGACCCGCTCGGTTGGCGACGAGCGCGGCTTGGCAAACTGGCCTGCCATGCGGCCCACCTTGACCACGGGCACCTTGGCGCCATAGGTCAGCACCACCGCCATTTGCAGCAGCACGCGAAAGGTGTCGCGGATGCTGTCGGCGGAAAACTCGGCAAAGCTTTCGGCGCAGTCCCCGCCCTGCAGCAGAAAGGCGCGCCCCTCGGCCACCTCGCCCAGCTGGCGCCTGAGGCGCCTCGCCTCGCCGGCAAAGACCAGCGGCGGATATTTGGCAAGCTTTTCCTCGACGGCATTCAACGCGGCCTTGTCGGCATAATCCGGCATCTGCACCCTGGGCTTGCTGCGCCAGTCGGATTTGTTCCAGGCCCGTGTTGATGCACCTGTCGTTGCCCGTGTCATTGCGAGTCTCCGCTGCGTTACGTCTGTGGGGCGGCTTATAGGAAAAAGACACGGGAAAGACCAGATGATAAAGAATGACCCAGGGTTTCGCGCCTGTGCGGCCCGCGCCATGTGGAAGGCGACGTGCATTTTGCGCTTGATCCGGCGCGAATGCTCTGCTTTCGCTTGGCCGAGAGACCCCGCTCCCGGCGGCATCGCCGGGATGCGTATCCGATCCGTTGCAAGGACGACAGCCCCATGCAGACCGAACAGGACAACCCCGCAAGACGTTTCGTGTTCCTGCTGCTCAGAGATTTCTCGATGGCGCCCTTTGCCGCCGCGATCGAGCCGCTGCGCGTGGCCAACCGCGTGACGGGAAAACAGCTGTATCGCTGGAGCGTGGTCAGCGAGGATGGATTGCCCGCGCGCGCCTCGAACGGGATCACGGTCGAGGTGGATTCTGCCCTGTGTGTGCTGGGCCATGACGATACGCTGCTGGTTTGCGGAGGGGTCGGCATCAAGGAGACGACGACGAAGGCGGTCATCAACTGGCTGCGCCGCGAGGCCCGGCGCGGCGTCGTGATGGGCGGGTTGTGTACCGCGGCCTACAGCCTGGCACGGGCCGGGCTGCTGGATGGGAGACGCTGTACCATCCACTGGGAAAACCACGACAGCTTCGAAGAGGACTTCCCCGAGGTCGAACTTACCCGCGCGGTTTATGTCATGGACGGAAAACGCTATTCCTCGGCGGGGGGGATGTCGTCGCTGGACCTCATGCTGAACGTGGTTGCCGCCGATCATGGTCAGGATCTGGCCAATACGGTTGCCGATCAGCTGATCTACAGCGCCATCCGCACCGATCGTGACGAGCAGCGCCTGTCGATTCCTACCCGCATTGGCGTGCGTCACCCCCGGCTGTCGTCGGTCATTCGCAAGATGGAGGCCAATATCGAGGAACCTGTCAGCCCGGCGCAGCTGGCCCGCGAGGTGGGCATGTCCACGCGCCAGCTGGAACGCCTTTTCCGCCGTTATCTGGACCGCTCGCCGAAACGCTATTACATGGAGCTGCGCCTTCAGAAGGCCCGCAATCTGTTGCTGCAGACCGACATGAGCGTCATCAACGTGGCGCTGGCCTGCGGGTTTACCTCGCCCAGCCATTTTTCGAAATGCTACCGGGCGCATTATGGCATCACCCCCTATCGCGAACGCGGCGCGCGTGCCAGCATGGAGTGAATTTCGAAAAAACGTGCCACGCAAAGCGCGCAAAATGGGGATTTCTTCCCCTTGCCTTGCGAG
>CAZWXK010000057.1:11244-13529 GCA_964637875.1 uncultured Rhodobacter sp. | reverse complement strand
AGGGCAGGTTGCGTCTGATCTCATTCACCTTGCCCAGTCACCTTGCCCAGTACGCGCAAGCGGTCCGGTGCGCGCCCGCCCCCGCCCGCCCTCCGGGGGGCGGTCCAGGGGCGTCACGTCATTTCTGCTTGGCGGCGGTCTTTCTCTGGACGATCTCGTCACCGCCCGCCTTGCGCAGGGCGTCGAGCACGATTTCCTGGGTCAGGACCTCGGGCAGAAAGATGCCGTCAGGCGCCTTGGGTCCATAGACCCCGTAAAAGGGGATGCCGTACCGGCCGTTGTCCTCCAGATATTTGGCAATCTTCGGATCGGGCCGGGTCCAGTCGGCCTCCATCGGGATCACCTCGCCCGCGCTCAGGATACGCGCAACCTCGCCCCGTTGCAGCACCAGCGCCTTGTTGGCCTTGCAGGTCAGGCACCAGTCGGCGGTCACGTTGACAAAGACGGTGCGCCCTTCGGAGACGCGCTTGGAAATGTCGGCGCGCACCCAGGGCACCCAGGGGATTTTCTGCTGGGCGGTGTTGCCGGCCCGTGCCGGCTGGTCGCCGCCGACCATCACCGGCACCACCAGCGATGCCGCGACCAGCGCCGTCACCGCGCCCCGGCGCAGCAGGATCGGCAGGCGCCGTTCGGGCAGCTTGAGCGCCAGCAGTGCAATCACCACGATCAGCACCGCAAGCACGCCATAGACCACGTTGCGCCCCGCGACCCCGTCCATCACCCAGAACAGCCAGACCGCAGTCAGGGCCAGCAAGCCGCCAAGCAGCAGCTTGATCAGCACCATCCAGCGCCCCGGCCGGGGCATGAACCTGACCATCTCGGGCTTGATCGCCACCGCCAGATAGGGCAGCGCCAGACCCAGCCCCAGCGCCGTGAAGATGACCAGGATATCCAGCGGCCGGCCCGTCAGGGCAAAGGCGATCGCGGTTCCCAGGAAGGGGGCCGAACAGGGGGTTGCCAGCACGGCGGCAAAGGCCCCGGTCGAGAAATCGCCGATCCGGGTCGGCTGTCCCGAGGCCTTGGCCAGCTTGTCCGTCATGCCCGAGGGCAGGTTGATCTCGAACAGGCCGAACAGGTTGGCCGCAAACAGCACCAGCAGAACCGCCATGCCCGCCAGAAAGACCGGATTCTGGAACTGGACGCCCCAGCCCACGGTCAGGCCCAGCTCGCGCGCGCCCAGCGTGAGGCCGCCCAGCAGCCACATGAAGGCCATGACCCCCAGCGCCGACAGCAGGAAACCCTCGCGGACGCGCCCGCGCCCCTGGGACTGGGCCTTCATGACCGAGGTCAGCTTGATCGACAGGACCGGCAGGACACAGGGCATGATGTTCAGGATCAGCCCGCCCAGCAGGGCGACGGCGGCCATCTTGGCCAGCTGCACCAGCGTGGGCACCGCCTTGGCCAGGGTAAAGGGCGGCTTGGGCGGCGGATCCGAGCTCAGCGCCCGGGTGGCGGTGGTGACGGCGCGCCCCCCCTCGTCGGTGATGGTGACCCTCACCTCCTTGGCGCCGTCATCGCCGATGCCGGTCAGCGGCACCTTCGCCCACAGCAGACGCCCCGAATCGCCCACGCGGATATCCGGCGGGCCGAATATCGTCTGTTCCGAAACCTCGGGAAAGATATCGGGGTTGCTGAACGGGGTGTCGCTGCGCAGGGTCAGCACCATGGCCGGGGTATCGCCCTCGATCAGCGAGGCGGTTTCCAGAGTGACCCCGGCCGCATCGCCCGGTTGCGGGATGCGTGCCGACCATTTGGCGATCAGGGCGGCCGAATTCTGATCGATTCCACTGCCCACGGGCAGGTCCAGCGCCAGCTTGAAATTCTGCGGCACGCAGACCAGCGAGCATGTCAGCATGTTGACATCCACCCGCAGCAGCGCCGGTTCGCCCGGATTCTTGAGCCGGATGACAAGGGGAAAGACGACCTCGTGCTTGTAGCCGAAATTCTCGATCCCGAAGGCATGAAAACGGGTGGGCGCGGGCCACTGGAAATCGACCGAGGCGACATTGGTCGATTGCGACCAGTCCAGCCGCGGCGGCGTGCCCACCTCGCCCGGGGTGCGCCAGTAGGTTTTCCAGCCATCGGCCAGATCGACCTTGAACCCGGCGGCGATGGTGGCCGAGCCGGGCGCCACGCCATCCTGTGCGGTGATCAGACTGGCATTGACCGCCTCGGAGGTAAACGCCCCGGATTCGGCCGCCCGCAGGGCCGATCCCGCCATCGAAACGGCCAGGGCGAGCAGCGGCGCCAGGACCAGGGACGGGGTCGAGGACCGAACGCGGGCC
>CAZWXK010000057.1:4967-11144 GCA_964637875.1 uncultured Rhodobacter sp. | reverse complement strand
GAACGCGGGCCAGAACCGGAAACAGTGCGACATTGAATCTGGGCATGGGGAAAATCCGTACTGATCGTTTGACGCGCTTCCTGAGGCCGTCCCTGCGGGAAGGTCAAGAGGCAGTATCGGCACGACATGGTGAACGGCAAACAAAATCGCCTCACGATGACGTGAAACGGATATGCTTGACCCTCCAGCAGGTGAAAGTCGCAATTCTGCCCGAAACCGGCTAGAACCCGGCTGTCGGCGCCCGCGCATTCCGGGTGCCGGCACCCGCGTACAGGCATGAGGAACCCGAATGAAAAAGACAACTCCACCGCATCTCAGCCGCCGCCGCATGCTGGGTGTCGTTGCCGGAACCCTCGCGGCTCCGGCGATACTGCCCGGCAAGGTTCTTGCCGCCACCCCCCAGGACGGTGCGCTCGAACAGGCGGCCGAACAGGCCGTGGCACGGCACAACATCTCGTCCTTCGTGGTGCGCCGCTGGCAGGACCACTTTGACAACCTCAAGCATGGCGCGATCCTGTCCGACACGGTCTCGCGGTTCCTGACCTTCTGGTCCGAGGACGAAAAGATCGTCAAGATCTATCCGACCAGCGTCCCGCTGACCGATCAGCTGACGCGCCGCGGCCGCACCCGCATCGTGCGCAAGGTCGTCGGCCCGTCCTGGCGCCCGACTCCGAACATGCTCAAGCGCAACCCGAACTGGCCGCGCTATTGGCCGCCGGGCCCCGACAACCCCCTGGGGACCCACGCGCTGTACCTGTCATGGACCTATTACCGCATCCACGGCACCAACGACACACGCAAGATCGGGCGTCGTTCGTCCAACGGTTGCATCGGCCTGTACAACAAGGACATCAAGGAACTGTTCGATCTGGCGAAGGTTGGCACGCAAGTCGTTCTGATCTAGAAACAACCGGCAACCTGGGCAGAAAGACGAACCAAGATGAAAGCGACACCGATTCTGGCTGTTTCCCTGTTTCTTGCAGCCGGAGCCGGGGCACTGTATCTGAACGCGACCAGACAAGCAGATGTCCCGGCACATGTTAACACCCTCCCCGACATGACGGGGCTGGAAAAGGGCGACCCGATCGTGAAGGTCAAGCTCCCCGACAAGCTGAGCCCCCGGGCGCAGCTTGGCAAGAAGGCGTTCGATTCGGTCTGTGCGGCCTGTCACGGCGTCAACGCATCGGGCAGGTACGGCCACGGCCCGACCTTCATCAGCCGCATCTACGTACCCACCCATCACGGGGACGAGGCATTCGTCTTTGCCGCCCAGAACGGGGTGCGTTCGCATCACTGGCCCTTTGGCGACATGCCGCCGCAAAAGGGGCTGACGCGCGCGGACCTGATGAACATCGCCGTCTATATCCGCGAGTTGCAGCGCGCCAACGGCATCATCAAGTAGCACGATGGCACATATGGGGGCACATACGGGCACCCCCTGACGCGGTCCGCGGCCAGAGCCGCGTCAGCGAGGCGGTCCAGGCAGCCGACCCCGCCCCGGACAGGAGAAAGACGCCATGAACCGGACCAATATCGCGATATCCGCCCTTGCCCTGGTCGCGCTGGGTGCCATCGGGGCAGGATGGTTTCTGGGCACTGGAGGCGGCGGGGATGACACCGGTCGCACCGGTCGCGCGACCGCCCCGGCGGGGGCGTCTGCCACCGCAACGCCCGCGCCCACGACCCCGACCCGCGCCCCCGACATCCTGGCCGGCAAGGTCATCTATGGCGACAACTGCGCCTCGTGCCATGGCGCCAATCTGGAAGGCCAGCCCAACTGGCAGGAACAGAACGCCGACGGCACCTATCCCGCGCCACCCCATGACGAAACCGGCCATACCTGGCACCATGACGACAAGATGCTGTTCGACTATGTCCGCAACGGGGGCGCGGCGACGCTGGCGGCACAGGGCGTGACCAGCCTCAAGAGCGGCATGCCCGCCTTCGGCGCCATCCTGACCGATGACGAGATCCGCGATGTTCTGGCCTATATCGAGTCGACCTGGCCCGAACGGATCCGCGAGGCCCGGCGCAAGCGGGGCGCCGAGTGAACCCGGCTGCGGCCACCATGCCGCCCCCTGTCCCATGGTCATTGCCGAGACCATCCCCGGGGCCATTGCACGGGGACCACGCGGCGGGTGCAAACGTCATGTTCCTCAAACAAAAGTGATTGTCTTGCAATGGCTCATGGGTTTAGGTTCCAGTCATGAGACAGTTTTTCGTCATGGTGCTGGCCTTGCTTGCCGCGGTTGCCCTTACGCAGCCCGCCATGGCGTTTGACGGGCATCGCGCCCCCACCATGCCGACGGCGATTTCGATGACCGCCGGCATGTCGGTGGGCAGCCTTGCGCCCATGGCCCCGCGGGGGGCCGTTATCCTGCCCGCCATCGGCACGAATTGCGTCCAGAGCGCGGAATGCGGCGAAAATGCCGATCATCCCTGCAGCGATTGCGCGATCATCTCGTTCGGCACGCTGCCCGGTGGCCACCGCGCGGGCGGCCGGGCCGGGATGCTTGCCGTTGCCGGGGCCGACGGGCTGCCGCAGGCGGATATTCTCAAGCCTCCCAGATCCTGAATCGTCCGGCCCGGCGACAGATGCCGGCCTTTGATTCGGATTCAGGAGAGGTAAAACATGTTCACACACAATCATTCGCCCATTTCCGGGCAGGTCCGGGTTTCCCCGACCATCGCCAGCCGCGACATGTGGTCGCTGGCGGCTTCGTCCATTTCTTCGCTTTTTTTCCGTGCGCTTGCAATCGTGGCGCTGCTCGTTCTGGCGCAGATGCAGGCGCCCGCGGCGCGCGCCCAGAGCGCGGCATTCAGACTGGCGGTCGCCCAGGCCGCAGCCGGCGACCAGGCCATTGCCGCCTTTTACAAGGCGCGCGACTATCGCCCGATCTGGACCGGCGGAAGCGACGGCGCACGTCGGCGTGCCCTGCTCGAGGCGTTGAAACGCGCACCCGACCATGGCCTGCCCGAGGGGCGTTACGATTACGAGCGGGTGCGTCAGGCATTCTCGGGCTTCAGATCGGCGCGCGAGCGCGGCATCCTCGAGGTCGAGATCACCCGCAAGTTCCTGCAATATGCCCGCGACATTCAGAGCGGCATCCTGGAACCGCGCCGCATCGACCGGAACATGACCCTGCGCCCGCCGCGGCGCGACCCCCTGAAAACGCTGATCGCCCTTTCCCGAAGCAACCCGCGCGCCTTTTTCCGCAGCTTGCCGCCGCAAGACCCGGAATATGGCCGTCTGCTCAGGGAAAAGCTGCGCATGGAGCGGATCATAGCCCGGGGCGGCTGGGGCCCCAAGGTGCAGGCCCGCGCCCTGAAACCGGGCCAGCGCGATGCCCAGGTCGTCGCCCTGCGCAAACGGCTGAGCGCCATGGGCTATGGCCAGCTGGGCAGCACGAACGCCTATGACGCACGCCTGGCACAGGCGGTCAGGCTGTTTCAGCAGGATCACGGGCTGAACACGGACGGGATCGCCGGGCCGCAGACGATCAGGGCGATCAATGTCTCGGCCTCGATGCGCCTGATGCAGGTGGTGGTCGGGCTCGAACGGTTGCGCTGGCTGAACAAGCCCCTGGGCAAGCGCCATATCCTGGTCAACGAAGCCGCCTTTACCGCCTGGGTCATCGACAATGGCAAGCCGACCCTGACAACCCGCGTCGTCGTCGGCCAGCCGGGGCGCTGGCGGACGCCGGAATTCGAAAAGAAGATGACCCACATGGTCATCAACCCGTCCTGGTATGTGCCCGCCTCGATCGCCGGCGGGGAATATCTGCCCCTGCTCAAGAAGAACCCCAACGCCCTGACCCGGCAGGAACTGATCATGACCGACCCCTCGGGCCGGCAGGTGGACCCGACCAGGATCGACTTTTCGAAATACAGCAAGAACAACTTTCCCTTCAGCCTGCGTCAGCCGCCTTCGGGGGCAAATGCGCTGGGCAAGGTAAAGTTCATGTTCCCCAACCGTCACGCGATCTATCTGCATGACACCCCGGCCAAGTCGCTGTTCGGAAAGGATATCCGCGCCTACAGCCATGGCTGCGTGCGTGTGCAGAAACCGTTCGAACTGGCCTATACCCTGCTTGCGCCGCAAGTGCGCGACCCCAAGGGCTATTTCGACCGCCTCGTGGCCGCGGGCGACGAGGTGACGGTCAGACTGAAGGAACCCGTGCCGATCTATCTTGTCTATCGCACGGCCTGGGTCTCGCCCGAGGGGCGGCCCAACTATCGTGCCGATACCTACAAGGTGGACGACAAGGTATTTGCCGCGCTCAGCCGGGCCGGCGTCGTGCTGCGCGCGCGCGCCAGCTGAAAAACCGGGGGGCGCGGCTTATATACAGGGGATGGCGCGGGTCGATTTCCGCAACATCCCGCAACCGGGGCCGCGCCCCCATGGAACCGGAACCGAAGGAAAAGGATCAGGACCATGAACATCGGAGAAGTCTCGAAGCGATCTGGCCTCCCGGCCAAGACCATCCGCTATTACGAGGAAATCGGCCTCATCAAGCCGCTGCGCGGCCTGAACGGATATCGTGCCTTTCGGGAAAGCGACCTGCACAAGCTGGCCTTTCTGGGGCGCGCGCGCTCGCTGGGTTTCAGCATCGACGACTGCCGCGCGCTGATGTCGCTGTACGAGGATGACAACCGCGCCAGCGCCGATGTCAAGGAAATCGCCGAGCGCCACCTGGAAAAGATCCGCAACAAGATGCGCGAACTGGCAGGCATGGAGACCACGCTTTCCGAGCTGGTCGAGGCCTGCAACGGAGATCACAAACCCGATTGCCCCATCCTGCGGGATCTGGCGATCACCCAGCAGCCATGTGACTGCGACAAACTGGAAAAACGAAAATCCGCCTGACGACGGACAGGTTTTTCGACACGCGAAAGGAAAGAAAGATGAGCGAGCAAACCCTGACAGAAGACGAATCGGTCCCGGACAAAAAACGGCGGGACTTCCTGTACATCGCGACCGCCGCCACCGGCGCCGTGGCAACGGGGGCCGCAATCTGGCCGCTGGTGGATTCGATGAACCCCAGCGCCGAGGTGGTTGCCGTGGACAAGGTCGAGGTCGATGTTTCCGACCTCGAGCGCGGCAGCCGTCTGACCCTCAAATGGCATGGCCGGCCGATCTTCATCGACCACCGTACCGACAAGGAAATCGAGCTGGCCCGGGCCGATGACAACAACCCGGATCTGCGCGACCCCGCCACCGATGCCTCGCGCGTGCAGAACCCGGAATGGCTTGTGGTCATTGGCGTTTGCACCCATCTGGGCTGCATTCCGCTGGGCCAGGAGATGGGCGAACCCCGTGGTCAGTGGGGTGGCTGGTTCTGCCCCTGCCATGGCTCGGTCTATGATACCGCCGGTCGTATCCGCAAGGGTCCGGCCCCCGAAAACCTGTGGCTGCCCCCCTACAAGTTTACCAGCGACACGATCATCAAGATCGGCTGAGTCGTCTCACCGGGAACTGTCACGCCAGCCTCGCGTTTACCGAGAATTCTGTAAATCACTCTATACTGCAAGAATTCTCACGAAAATGTGAGTATCGGGCCAAATCGTCGCAGCTATACTCGACGGATGGTGGTTCGTACGCTTGACTGGCTGGTGATGACAGTACTGGTGCTCGGGATGATTTCCGGGGGCGCCGGTGCCGCGCTGTCGCGCGATATCCTGCCCGACCACGACACGACCTTTCTTGCCAAGCTGCGCGCGGTTGCCGTGACCGAAGGGTTGCAGCAATCGCACCGGCAGGGGCAGCCCGCGGCTGCCCGGCGCTGGACGCAACCTGCCCTCGACTGTCTGCCTGCGGCGCTGTGCGACCTCATCATCGCCACCGGCTGCTGCGACTGTTTCGACGAGGATGCCTCCGACAATCTCGGGGCCGGGGCCGATTACGCCCCGGTCCGTTATGCCAGGGTCGACCAACGAGGAGACGGCCGCGCGCCGTTTTCGTTGCTGAAACCGCCACGCATCTGATAGCCGGGGTTCTGCCCGCCCTTGCCATGCCCTGCCGGCACCCCGGCCGGGCCTTGTCCAAAGGGCAGCGGGGATCGTCGTTTCCGGTCCTTCCGTCTGTGCTCGGCGCGGACCGAAGGCACCGCAGGCGCCTCCCCAAAACCGGAACTGTCCGTTTCCCAATTTTCCCTTGATCGCCGTGAACAGGCACAA
>CAZWXK010000057.1:0-4867 GCA_964637875.1 uncultured Rhodobacter sp. | reverse complement strand
GCCGTGAACAGGCACAACCGGAAAACGCGGGCAGTTTGTCTCAAATCTGAAGAAATCCCCAAAGCGGCGCAGAGATGCCGCAATGGCCTGCCGCTGGGGAAACAGGAAAGGGAAGAAAACAATGGAAAACGCTTTGGGGATATGGGGCCCACAGGCGATAATGATGGCCATCACGGCCTCATTTACCATCCTGGGGTTGGTCATGCTGTTGCTGGCCATCCTCATGAAACGCCGGTGGAAACCAAGCTACACCTTCGAGTTCGCGTTCATCGCCGTCATGCTGGGCCTTGTCTGGTATGCCGACCGCCTGAGCACGGAAACCTATTCCGCGTATCAGAAGAACCTGAGCAACGAGGTGGGAAAGGTCTCGGGGAACTACAACAACGAGGGAGAATCGAATTTCGACCGGGTCTATACGGTGATTGCGTTCCAGTGGGGTTTCGCATTCGTCAACAAGGACCAGGAAATCAGCCGCAATGCGGCAATCGTCAAGCCGGGTGAAAAGGTGCTGTTCAAGATCGTCAGCAACGATGTCATCCACGGCTTCAACATCCCGGTGGCGCAGATCACCGCGGAAATCGACCCCGACAGCGTGCGCGAGGTCTGGATCAAGGCCCCGGACAAACCGGGCAAGTATCTGATCCAGTGCGTCAACTACTGCGGCGTTGGACACGCCCAGATGAAGGCCTGGCTCGTGGTCGAGGGTAACAACACAGCCTCACTCAAAACCACAGGGGAGAAAATCTGATGGCTGCGGAACTGTACAAGCCTTCCAGGGGCTATCTGGCACATTGGAAGCCGGAAAATCTGGTGGGGAAAATGTCCCTCGGGGAACTGCTCTTTTCCAATGACTACCGCCATATCGCGCTGAAAGGCATCTTTACATCGCTGATCATGCTGGCGCTGGGCGGGTTCTTTGCGCTGGTGTTCCGGTCCGAACTGGCCTTTCCCGGCGTTCAGGTGCTGGGCGAATCCAACGGGGCCAGGATCTACATGACCCTGATGACCCTGCACGGCATGGTCATGGTGTTCGGCTTTCTCATCCCGTTCGTGGTATCGGTAAGCTATTACATGCTGCCGCGGGTTCTGGGCACGGACAAGCTGTACTGGGCCGGCGCGGCGCAGGCCAGCTACTGGATCCTGATCCTGGCTGCCGTGCTGCTGATCATCGGGCGCCCCGACTTTACCTGGACGGCCTATGCTCCGATGTCCTTCCGCACGGGCAATCCGTTCATCTGGATGGGGCATCTTGCCATCATCCTGGTGGCGGTGTCCGAATTCCTGGCCGGCGCGGTGCTGTTCCGCAATGCGATTTCCGGCAAGGGCGGGCTCAAGGATACGCCGCTGATGGCCTGGGCCGCGGGCACGATCGGCCTGCTGTTCATGGCGTCGGTCATTCCGCTGGCATTTGCCGGTTTCGGGCTGCTGTCGGACGGGCAGCAGTGGACGCAGACGGCATTCTTCGACCCCTCGCGCGGCGGTAGCGTCCAGTTCTTCCTGTATGTGTTCTGGACCTATGGCCACCCGGCGGTCTATCTGCCTTTTGTCCCGGCGATCGCGATCATCTATACGATCATGCCGCGTTTCCTGGGCCATCCGATGTGGAGCTACTGGTCCGGTGTCGTTGCCTTCATCCTGCTGGCGCTGGGCGCCATGCCGATCGGGCCGCACCACTTCCAGCCGGTCTATACGGTCTCGGGGGGCTATCAGCGGTTCGTCCAGATCCTGACGATGCTGGTCTTCATCCCGTCGGTTCTGCACGTGTTCAACTGGATATCGACCCTGTTCATGAAACCGATCCCGGATTCGGCGCGTCGCGCGGTTCCGTTCAAGTTCATGGTCATGTCGATTGCCTTTATCGTCTATGGCGGCGCAACGGCATTCCTGAACGCACAGATCGCACCCGACAGCAGCTTCATCCACAACACCTACTGGATTCCGGCGCATTTCCACGCCATGTTCTTCGGCTTTGCCGGGCAGATGGCGATCGCGGGCTTTTACTATCTGTACCCGTATTTCACCGGACGGATGTTCAGCCAGAAACTGGGCAACTGGCATTTCTGGCTGTGGCAGATCGGGCTGTTCCTCAAGATCACCGGAATGGGGGTTGCGGGGTATCTGTACTTCCCGCGCTGGGTCTATGACTACCTGCCGATCCCCGGCTGGGCCGAAGCCCAGCTGTTCATCACCATCGGTGGTTTCATGGTCGGGCTGGGCTTCCTGTTCTTCATCGTGAACATCGCCTGGAGCGCACGCTTCGGCAAGGAAGCCCCCGAGGATCCGTGGCCGCTGGTCATGGACGAAAAAGCGGCACCCGCCGCCCAACCCGCTGAATGAGGAGAGTGTTGAAATGATCAGGACATTCGTTCTTCTGGGTGTTGTCGGCGGTTTGATCGTCGCATATCTCACCACCTTCGGAGTCGGTCCCACGGGGCAGCTCCCGCCACCCGAAAGCCTGCTGACCAAGTTCAGGGCCGAAGGGGTGGTTCCCAAGAATGTCGATCTGGCGATCGACGAAACCCCCGAGGACCTGTCGGTATTCCAGGTTCCGCAAACCGACGAGGCCATGCTGAAGGCGGCCGAAGCATCCTATGAAAAGATGATTTCGGGGATGAACATGGACATGGGTTCCGGTGACGGAAAGATGGACATGAATTCCGACAGCGGGGCGATGAACTCGGACAACGCCGCGATGAATTCGGACAGCGGCACCATGAATGCAAACAACGGTTCGATGAACATGGCCTCGGGCGAGATGCCCAAGGCCGAAGGCGGGCTGATGTTCATGCAGGATGGACCCTATGACCGGGAAATCACCCTGACCATGTCAGAGTGGAAATTCGACAAGATGAAAATCGACGTCAAGCCCGGCGAGCGGATCAAGTTCACCGTCAAGAACGGTGGCCAGATTCCGCATGAGTTCATGTTCATGTCGCCGCCCCTGATGAACGCGGTCAAGTATCGCGCCATCCGCGCCGACTGGAACCTGTTCGAGCACGAGGCGCTTTACGAACGCGCGCTTGTGCTGCCCGGCGGCGAATTCTCGTTCGTCATGCAGGTCCAGCAGCCCGGCACATGGATGTTCATGTGCATGCTGCCCTACCACATGGAAATGGGCATGATGGGCCAGATGGCCACCAAGGGCATGGCAATGGACATGTAGTCCGGCACCTTTCCGGGCGGGACCCTCTCGCCCGGGAACAAAACCTCCGGGCGGGGAGCCTCCGCCCAGGGGATAAAACTCCGGGCGGGGGAGCCTCCGCCCAGGGGATAAAACCTCCGGGCGGGGGAGCCTCCGCCCAGGGCACCAAAAGCGAAAAACGGGAAGAAGAAATGACGGAGCTTTCAATCATCAAGGGGAAGGTGCGCCCGCGGATGACGCCGCGCCTGACCCTGCAAACCTATGTCCTGCTGCTCAAGCCCAGGGTCATGTCGCTGGTGGTGTTCACTGCCGCGGTGGGCTTTCTGGTGGCGCCGGGGGTCGCCGATCCGGTGACGGCATTGCTGTCGATCCTGCTGATCGCCCTTGGCGGCGGGGCGTCCGGTGCCCTGAACATGTGGTGGGACGCCGATATCGACGCCATCATGAAACGCACCCGCAACCGCCCGATCCCCTCGGGCCGGATCTCGCGGCGTGCCACGCTGATCTTTGGCCTGCTTCTGTCGGCCTTTTCGGTCACCGCGCTCGGGCTGGTGTCGAACTGGGTCGCGGCCGGGTTGCTGGCATTCACCATCTTTTTCTACGTCGTGATCTATTCGATGCTGCTCAAGCGGGCGACGCCGCAGAACATCGTCATCGGCGGCGCCGCCGGCGCCCTGCCCCCGATGATCGGCTGGGCCGCGGCGACCGGGGCGATCTCGGCCGAGAGCATCTTCATGTTCATGCTGATCTTCATCTGGACGCCACCGCATTTCTGGTCGCTGGCCCTGTTCATGAAAGAGGATTATTCCCGCGCCGGTGTGCCCATGCTGACCGTCACCCACGGCCATCAGGCAACCCGCCGGCAGATCTTTGTCTATGCGGTGCTGCTGGCGCTGGTCGCGCTGTCGCCGATCGTGCTGGGTTTTGCCGGGCCGGTCTATATCGCGGCCGCGCTGGTGCTGAACGCCCGCTTCGTACTGGGGGCCTGGCGGTTGCGCCAACGCGCCGACGACGTGGCCAGGCAAGATCGCTTTGCCGCCGAGCGGAAATATTTCCGCCTGTCGCTGGTCTATCTGTTCCTGCATTTCGCGGCGCTGATCGCGGATGCCTCGCTCAGGGCCGGCGGGTGGATCTCGTGACCACGTAACACGGCCCCTGCGCCCCCACCCGGCCAGCCTGCGGGGCGCAAGGGCCGGTCCGTTCGTTCGGACCCCTTTTTTCGCGTCTCGTCGCGCATGCCCCCGGCAACAACCCCGCCGGAAATTCCGGGGGCAGCGCGACACAAGGCAAGCGTCCCGAACGGCAACATCCCCGGCCCGGGATGGATCCTGCACAAGACCCTGCCCGAACCGGAGATGCGATTGTCGAATGGCGGCTTTGACCGGCGCCGCTGGAGTATCCGTCCGCTGATTTCGTCAGTGCCTGAGGTATTTCACCAGAGCGGCGATCCCCAGGCCGAGCGCGGCCAGAACCAGCAGCATGACCAGCCCGCCGCCAAGTCCGCCAAAGCCCATGCCGGCACCATATCCATATCCCATCATGTTGCTA
The DNA here is from genome assembly GCA_964637875.1 of uncultured Rhodobacter sp. Lineage (GTDB taxonomy): Bacteria > Pseudomonadota > Alphaproteobacteria > Rhodobacterales > Rhodobacteraceae > UBA5972. The sequence continues at coordinate 177 of CAZWXK010000057.1, read as the reverse complement.
CCCATCCTTTCGTCTCGATCACTCTGTGGCGGAGGCGCAACCCGGGGGCTGCGCCCTGCCCGGTTCAGTTGTTCTTCATCATGCTGCCATCCATCGGCGCATCATTGCCCGGCTTTGCATCGGGGCGCTGTGCGTCAAGGGCGTCATGGCGTTTCTGCATCCATTCCAGACGCTTGG
>CAZWXK010000056.1:1488-14133 GCA_964637875.1 uncultured Rhodobacter sp. | reverse complement strand
CCCGGGCCGCTGGTCTGTCATCAGCGCGCTTGCGACCACCAACCCCGACGGCGCGGCTTTTTCTCGGCCTCGGGCTCTTCCTCTGCAGCGGGTTCCGTCACGGTAACGGGTTCGACGGCAGGGCCGGGTTCGGGCGCGGCCGGGGTCTCGGCAGGTGGCTCGTCCGGTGTCCGGGGTGCGGCGGGCGCGTCAACCTCTGCCGGATCGGCGGGTGCTGCTGTTTCCGGCTGCGGGGGTTCGCCCGTGCTGTCGGGGGCTGCCTGCGGGTCTGTCGATGCCTCGGGCGGGGATGCGGGCTTCTTGCGGCTGCGACGTTTGCGCGGTTTGGGTTTCTCGTCGCCTTCGGATACGGAATCGACCGCCTTGTCGGTGGTCGCGTCGGAGGCGGGCGATCCTTCTTCGGCAACGGGCTCGGCAACCGGCGTGTCTTGCGCGACGGGCGCATCGCCCGCGGGCGCGCGGGCGGCGGCCTTGTCTGCCGCGCGCCTTGTGGTGCGACGCTTGCGTCGGGCGGGCCTGGCCGCGTCGTCCTCGGGCGGCGTGTCCGGGACAGCGCCATCCGGCGTTGCGCCGTCGGTGCCAGATGGCTCTGGCGCCGATGCTTCGGCTGCGGCCTTCCCGGCGGCGGTCGGCGCCCGGGTTGTGCCCTGGTTGTCCTTGCCGGTTTCCTGAGCGGTTTCCTCGTCCTCGCGCGGTTCGGGTGCATTGTCGCCGTTGCGCGGCTGTTCCTGGCCGTTTTCACCCGAACGTCCGCGCCCGCCGCGGCGCCGGCGCCGGCGCCTTTTCTTTTTGGGTGCGCTGTCATCGCCGGTCTCGACCGGGGGTTCGTCGACCGCGGATGCCGGGGTGTCGATCATGGCGCTTTCCATCGACACCACCTTGACCGAGGGCTCGGGCAACTGGCGCGTCGAGGTACGGAACCGCTCGATGGTGTAATCGGGGCTGATCAGCAATGGGCTGGCCTCGATCCTGACCACCATGCCATAGCGCTTTTCTATGGCCGCAACATGCGCGCGTTTCTGGTTGAGAATGAAATTGGCGATGCCGACCGGTACCGTCACCAGAACCTCGCGGGTGCGCTGACGCACGCCTTCCTCTTCGATCTCGCGCAGGATCGACAGTGCGAGGCTGTCGTCGGAGCGGGTCAGCCCGGTTCCGTGGCAATGGGGGCAGGGCCGGGTCGTTGCCTCGATCATGCCGGGGCGCAGACGCTGGCGCGACATTTCCATCAGGCCAAAGCCCGAGATCCGCCCCACCTGAATGCGGGCACGGTCAGATTTCAGCCTTTCCTTGATGCGCTTTTCGACAGCGGCATTGTTGCGCCGGTCTTCCATGTCGATGAAGTCGATCACGATCAGCCCGGCCAGATCGCGCAGGCGCAGCTGGCGGGCGACTTCCTCGGCGGCCTCGAGGTTGGTTTTCAGCGCCGTGTCCTCGATCGAGCCTTCCTTGGTGGAACGGCCCGAGTTCACGTCGATGGCCACCAGCGCCTCGGTCACGCCGATCACGATATAGCCGCCCGATTTCAGCTGTACGACCGGGTTGAACATGCCGGACAGATAGCTTTCGACCTGATAGCGCGCAAACAGGGGCATCGGGTCGGTGTATTGTTTCACGTTCTTGGCGTGGGACGGCATGAGCATCTTCATGTAGTCCTTGGCCACGCGATAGCCCTGTTCGCCCTCGATCAGGATTTCCTCGATGTCGCGGTCGTAAAGATCGCGGATCGAGCGCTTGATCAGGCTGCCTTCCTCATAGATCGGGGCAGGCGCGATGGATTTCAGCGTCAGGTCGCGCACCTGTTCCCACTGGCGCAGCAGGAATTCATAGTCGCGCTTGATTTCGGCCTTGGTGCGCTTGGCGCCTGCGGTGCGGATGATCAGGCCCGCGCCTTCGGGAATGTCGATCTCGGCGGCGATCTGTTTCAGGCGCTTGCGGTCGGCGGCGTTGGTGATCTTGCGGCTGATGCCGCCGCCACGCGCCGTGTTGGGCATGAGCACGCAATAGCGCCCGGCCAGCGACAGATAGGTTGTCAGCGCGGCGCCCTTGTTGCCGCGCTCTTCCTTGACGACCTGAACCAGCAGGATCTGGCGAACCTTGATGACCTCTTGAATCTTGTAGCGGCGCGGCCGCGGCTTGCGGCGCGGGCGGATGTCCTCGTGGTCGTCATCATCGGCGACCGATTCGATGTTGGGATCGACCTCGGCCGGGTCCGGCAGGCTGTCTTCGTCATCCTCGTCGTCGATGATTTCGGCATCGACGGCCTCATTGCCGCCGGTCGTGGCGGTTTCGGGTGCCTCGCCACCTTCCGCTTGTGATGCGCGTCGGGCGGTACTGTCGCTGTCTGTTGCCGCCGCGGCGGGCGTCGGGGATCGTTCTGCCGTTTCAGCGGGTGTTTCGACCTCGGTTTCCGCATCGGTTTCCACCACGGTGTTGGCCTCGGCCGCGCGCCGGGCTGAATCCTGGGGGGCGGAATCCTGGGTGAACCCGATGATCGGCTCGACCGGGGCCTCGGATGTGTCGAGGTCGACGACATCCATGCCGGGGATGGCCGCTGGCGGCTCGGGTGTGTCGTCGGCGGCAGGGGCAGAGGTGTCGGCGGTCTTGAGCGCGTCGGGCGGGGTGCTTTCGGCCGCCGATCTGCGCCGGCGTGACCGGCGACGGGGACGCGGCTGATCCTCCTCGGCGGCGTCGGCCGTGGCATGAACCTTTTCCTCGGCCAGCAGGGCCTCGCGGTCGGCAACCGGGATCTGATAATAGTCGGGGTGGATTTCCGAAAACGCCAGAAATCCGTGGCGATTGCCTCCGTAATCGACAAAAGCCGCCTGCAACGACGGTTCGACCCGCGTGACCTTGGCTAGATAGATATTGCCGGCAAGCTGCCTCTTGTTGAGGGATTCGAAATCGAACTCCTCGACCTTGTTTCCATCAACCACGACAACCCTGGTCTCTTCAGGGTGGGTGGCATCGATAAGCATTTTCTTTGGCATGTGGTCTCTTGCAATCCGGGTGGTCCCCCGCTGTGGAATCCGGTTCGGAGTCCTGCGGCGAGCGCACGGGATTGTTTCTGTTGTGCGTGTGATACGGTGTGCGCGACGGGGTGGGCAGCCGGGGCTGCCGCACGCATTTCATCAGGTCCTCGCACGCGTCTCATCGCGGTTTTTCTCTCCGACGCCCTGTGATGGCGCCAATTCACGGCCCGGCACTCGAATCTGTTTCCGCCGGGCTATCTGACTGGCCGACCGGCCTGTTGGTCCTTTCAGAGGCTATCTTTGGCTGCGCCTTGAAACCGGCTTTGCCTGAAGCATGAACAGAGCAACGAATCTGATTGGCGGGACCAGGCCGTTCGGCACGGCCCCGTATCGCGGACAATAGCGACAAACCGCATGGAATGACAATGGTGTTTTTCCCCGACCCAAGATGGTGTATCAAGACAGCCGAGGTTGCGCACGGGTGGACAAAGGCAACAAAAGGCAACAACGGCCCGGGATCGCGCGAAAAATACGCAGGAATCGGGCAGGACGGGCCGCATGAGGGGCCGGATCATGGGCAGGATCGTGGGCAGGGCTGTTTTCAACTGGATGGTTTCGCTGGTCGCGGCATTGGCGGGGCTGGTCCTTCTGGCGGTGCCGCTGTCAGCCCAGCAACTCAGTGCGCTTGCGCGTCTGGATGTGGCCGGGTCGCGCATCTCGCAGCGCCTGTCGGGCGACGTCGATATCGTTCTGGCGCTCAGCCAGGCCGTGCCATGGCGGCTGTTCACGCTGAAGGATCCGACGCGCCTGGTGGTCGATTTCCGCAAGGTGGACTTTCCGGTTCTCGACAGGCGCCAACTGAATGCCGGTGACGCGGTCACCTTTGTGCGCACGGGGATCTTTCGTCCCGGATGGTCGCGCATGGTGTTGGGGCTGGCGCGGCCGATGCGCGTATTCTCGGCCGGGATGCGGACCGACCCGGATTCCGCACGGGCGGTCATCCATATCCGTCTGACGCAGACTGATGCCGCCACCTTCTCGCGCCTGGCCGGTGTGCCCGAGGGCGATGGCTGGGCCCTGCCCAGGGACGCCGTTTCCCCCGCTGATCCGCCCTCGGCGCGGGGGGATGGACGGATCGTGATCGCCCTCGATCCCGGTCACGGCGGTATGGATCCGGGGGCCGAGTATCAGGGCTATAGCGAAGCCGGCCTGATGCTGACCCTTGCCCGCGAGCTGCGTGAAAGGTTGGTCCGTACCGGGCGGTTCCAGGTGGTGCTGACCCGGGATCGTGACATGTTCCTGTCGTTGCAGGGCCGTATCACCCGGGCCCGCGCCGCGGGGGCGGATGCGTTCATATCGTTGCATGCCGATGCCCTGGCACGGGGCACGGCCTCGGGGACCACGGTCTATACCCTGTCCAGGGTTGCGTCCGACCAGGCCTCGGCCCTGCTTGCGGCCAGTCATGACCGCAACGACCTGCTGGCCGGGGTCGACCTCAAGCAGCAGGATGATCTGGTCGCCTCGGTCCTGATGGACATGGCGCGGGTGGAAACCGGGCCGCGCTCGGAAAAGCTGGCCGATGCCATTGTCAAGGGGGTCGCGCGCGCCGTTGGCAGGATGCGCGTGCGCCCGCGCCTTTCGGCAGGGTTTTCCGTGCTCAAGGCCCCCGACATTCCGTCGGTTCTGGTCGAGTTCGGCTTCATGTCGAACCCGCGCGATCTGGCCCTGCTGACATCGCGGAAATGGCGTGCGCGTATGATCGACGGGCTGGTCGCCGGGCTGGAAAGCTGGGTATTGCAGGACGCGGCCGAGGCCCGGCTGCTCAGGCGCTAGGGGCGCTCGGGCGTTGACGCATGGCCCCGCCCCCGAGACGAGGGGCGTGCGACGAGCAGCGTGCCGCACAACTCCTGCGGGAGGGGTGGAGACCGACCGCAGGGCGGTCGTTTCGCCGTTGCAATGGCGGCAATCTCACGCCGCCGGAACGGGGCAGGCAAAGCTTTGTGAAAACGGCGAAAAACTGCCTAAAATGATGGTGAACCGTTTTGACGCCCCTGTATGGCTGGCCTATAGTGGCCGCTGCAGCGTTCCAAAGGGGCTGACCACGTGCTCAGGGCCATACTTTCCTTTTTCGGGTTCATCTTCAGCTGGCTGACCATCGGCCTTGTCATGGCCGCATTGGGGCTGGGCGCGGTTTTCTACATGTATTCGCGCGATCTGCCCAATTACGAGCAGCTTGCCCGCTATCAGCCGGCGACCATTTCGACCATCTATTCGCGCGAGGGGCGGATCATGGACGAATTCGCCCGCGAACGGCGCATATTCACCCCGATCGACGAAATACCCGATCTGGTCAAGGAGGCGTTCATCTCGGCCGAGGACAAGAATTTCTACAATCACCACGGCTATGATCCCCTCGGCATCCTCAAGGCCCTGTTCCAGGCGGCCAAGGGCAAGCGCCTGCGCGGGGCCTCGACGATCACCCAGCAGGTGATGAAGAATTTCCTCCTGGACGGATCGCGCTCGATCGAGCGCAAGATCAAGGAAATCATCCTGGCGACACGGCTGGAAAAGACCCTGAGCAAGGACAAGATTCTGGAACTCTATCTGAACGAGATCTTCCTCGGGCAGAATTCATATGGCGTCACCGCTGCCGCACAGACCTATTTCGACAAGCCGCTCGAGGCCCTCAGCCCGGAAGAGGCGGCCTATCTGGCGGTGCTGCCCAAGGCGCCGTCCAAATACCACCCCGTGCGCCAGATGAAGCGGGCGATCGAGCGGCGCAACTATGTCCTGCGCGAGATGGAGCAGAACGGATATCTCACGCCCCAGGTTGCCGAGGCTGCCATGAAGGCCCCGCTCAAGACGGTGCAGAACGGCGACTATCCGCCCTATTACAAGGCCTTGCCCCGGCGTGACTATTTCACCGATGAAATCCGGCGGCAGCTCTCCACCACCTTCGGGAGCGACGAATTCTTTACCGGCGGGATGAAGATCCGTGCAACCGAGGACCCCGTTCTGCAGAAGGAGGCCGCGGCGGCACTGCGGGAGGGGCTGGAAAGCTATGACCGCAAGCAGGGCGTCTGGCGTGGCACCGGCAAGAAGCTGAGCCGTGCCCAGCTGGCCAGCGAAAAGGCCTGGCGCAAGGCGCTCGGCGATCTCAGGATGCCGCGCGACATCGCGGGGTGGTATCTGGCGGTCGTGCTGGATCTGTCGAAAAAGGCGGTCCGCATCGGGGTCGAGAATGTTCCCGAGGTCAAGGGCGGACATGCCATTCCCCTGGAGGACATGAAATGGATCCGTCGCCCCGGAAAGAACGGCAAACCCGGCAAGCGCCGGATCAGGACGCCGTCCGAGGTGCTGTCGGTTGGCGATGTCGTCTATGTGAAAAAGGTTTTCGGACCGGTCAAGGGCGCCCGGGTCAAGAAGGGCGAAAAACCTCCGCAGGAGTTCAAGTACTGGTCGCTGCGCCAGATCCCCGAGATCGAGGGTGCCTTTGTCGCCATGGACACCAATACCGGGCGTGTGCTGGCCATGCAGGGGGGCTTTTCCTACGAATATTCGGTCTTCAACCGCGCAACCCAGGCCACACGCCAGCCCGGCTCGGCGTTCAAGCCCTTTGTCTATGCGGCGGCGCTCGACGTGGGCTATACGCCGGCGACGATCGTCATCGATGCCCCGATCGAGATCAAGACGCCGCAAGGGATATGGCGACCGCGCAATTCGTCGCACAAGTTCTATGGCCCGACACCGATGCGCACCGGCATCGTGCGCTCGCGAAACCTGATGACGGTACGTCTGGCCATGGATGTGGGCATGGACATCATCGCGTCATACGCCGAACGTTTCGGGGTCTATGACGAAATGGGGCGCCATATTGCAAACGCGCTGGGCAGCCAGGAAACGACACTGTATCGCATGGTCTCGGCCTATGCGATGTTTGCCAATGGCGGGGTGCGGGTCACGCCGACACTTGTCGACCGGGTCCAGGACAGATGGGGCAGGACCATCTATCGCCACGATCAGCGCAACTGCGAAAACTGCAAGGTGGCGTCGATCGCGCCGGGACTCGGGCCGCTGATTACCTCGACCCGGGCGCGGGTGCTGGATCCGATCACCGCCTATCAGCTGACCTCGATGATGCGTGACGTCGTGAAACGCGGTACCGCCGCCGGCTGGGTCAAGCTGCCATTTCCCGTCGCCGGCAAGACGGGCACCACCAACGGGGCCAAGGATGTCTGGTTCGTCGGTTTTACCCCGAATATCGTCGCCGGGTGCTACATGGGGATGGACATTCCCCGGCCACTGGGACGCGGAGCCTATGGCGCCACGCTGTGCGGCCCGGTTTTCACCAAGTTCATGAAGGCCGCCGTTGCCCGGTATGGCACCTCGGATTTCAAGGTTCCCGAGGGCGGCGTCTTTGTCAAGATCGACCGCTATACCGGCGAACGCCTGCCTGATGACGCAACCGGCGACAATGTCGTGGCCGAGCTGTTCCGCAAGGGTGACGAGCCCGCCTTTGGCGCGCTGAGTGTCGTGGATGGCGGATTCGCGATGGGCTCGAACCTGCCCCTGTTCAAGCCGGGCGAGGCCGATCTGCCGCCGCCGGACGACAGTCTTGAAGTCACGACCCAGCTGGGCGTCAGGAAGAAGATTCCCAAACGCGCAACATTCGGTTCCCTGTCGAGTGGCGGGTTGTATTAGGGGCTGTTGACAATCACCGGACAGGCCCCTGCCACCGGCCTGCGACTGCCATTGCGTGAGCGGGTCTTCCGTTCGATTTCCAGCCGGATCGATCGCTGTTTGCCGATAGAGCCGCCGGGTGTTCGGGTCTTGACCGGTCGCGCGGGCGGGGGCTGTCTGCCCCCGCACCCCCGAGCGTATTTGCCCAAAGAAGAAACCATGGTTTCAGGGCAGGGGGGGCGGAAAAGTGGCGGCAGCCGCGCGCGCAATGGACAGGAGGTGGACAGGGGCGGATGTGAAGCGCCTTGCGAGATTGCACGTTTGACGGCCGCCGGTGCCGATGAGCATGCTTTCGCCGCTGGAGTGTCGATGATCCGGTCTGGTGCCGGGGCGTGCGCTTGTTTCCGGAATCCGCATCCGCGTATTTACCGCATGGCCTCAGCCCCGGGGCCACACCGGTTGATCCCGGCTCTTGCCAAGAGGCGGCATTCCGGCAAAGATGTGCGAAAATTCATGGCGTGCCAAGGCTGGGGAGGGTGCTTTGGATGACAGGCCACGTTCTTCTGATCGAGGATGAGCCGAACATCATCGAGGCGATCTCGTTCCTGCTTCGCCAGGAAGGGTGGCGTGTGACCACCCATTCGGACGGGATCGATGCGCTCGATGCGATACGGGCAAAGGGGCCCGATCTGGTAATTCTGGACGTGATGTTGCCGGGGCGCAGCGGATTCGACATCCTGCGTGAACTGCGCACGGATTCGACGATGGGCGGGTTGCCGGTTCTGATGCTGACCGCCAAGGGCCAGAGCCGCGACCGGAAAACGGCCGAACAATACGGCGTCAGTCGCTACATGACCAAGCCCTTTTCCAATGCCGAGATGCTTGCGGCCGTGCGCGAGCTGATGGCATGAGGGCGTGCCGATGAAGGATCCGGTCTCGCCGCAGTTTCTCGACCGGCGCAGTTATCGGCGCAAGCGGCTGATTGATGCCGCGCGCCTGCTCCCGCTGCTGGGTGCCGCGCTGTTGCTGATGCCGCTGCCGCTGGAATTCGTACAGACCCCCGAGCAGGGAGGGGCGGTCGCGCTGGGGTTGTATCTGTTCATCCTGTGGCTGGTTCTCATTCTGGCCGCGGTGCTGTTGTCACGATCACTTGCGCGCGCTCTGGGCGAGCGGCCCTTGTCCGACTGATGCTGTCGTTCAACATCCTTGTTCTGGTGGCCACGCTTTATGTGGGGTTTCTCTTTGCCGTCGCCTTTGGTGCCGATCGCCGGGCGCGGCGCGGTCAGTTGGGCTGGATGCGCTCGCCGCTGGTCTATACGCTGTCGCTGTCGATCTATACCACGGCCTGGACATTCTATGGCGCGGTGGGTTCGGCCGTGCGCAACGGGTTCGAGTTTCTGGCCATCTATCTGGGGCCGACCCTGGTCTTTGTGGGCTGGTGGTGGCTGTTGCGCAAGCTGGTGCGGATCGGGCGCAGCCAGAGGATCACCTCGATTGCCGACCTCCTGTCATCGCGTTACGGCAAGAGCCCCTTTCTGGCGGTGATCGTCACCCTGTTGGCGGTTGTTGCCTCGACCCCCTATATAGCATTGCAGTTGCAATCCGTTTCCCGGAGTTTCTCGGTCTTTGCGGCCAGCAATGTTGCGGGCGGGCGCGCGCCCGATGTCAATTTCACCGCTTTCTGGCTGTCGGTCGGGCTGGCGGTATTCACCATCCTGTTCGGCACCCGCAGCCTGGATGTGAACGAGCGTCACCACGGTGTCGTCACCGCCATTGCCGTGGAGGCGGTGGTCAAGCTGATCGCGCTGTTGACGGTGGGAATTTTCGTGGTCTGGGGAATTGCGGGCGGTGCGGAAGATATCCTGCAAAGGATCGGCGAGGCCGAGCTGAACACGGCCAGCGCCTCGGGCAGCCGCTGGGTTGCGCTGATGTTCCTGTCGGCCAGCGCGATAATCTGCCTGCCCCGGATGTTTCAGGTGACGGTGGTCGAAAACTCAGACGAACGCCACCTGGCCACGGCAAGCTGGGCCTTTCCGCTGTATCTGTTCCTGATGAGCCTGTTTGTCCTGCCGATCGCCGTCGTCGGCCTGGCCGAGATGCCGGCAAGCGCAAACCCGGATCTCTATGTGCTGACCCTGCCCATTGCCCATGACCGCGAGGCCCTGGCGATGCTGGCGTTTCTCGGGGGGTTTTCCTCGGCGACATCGATGGTAATCGTGGCGACGATCGCACTGTCCACCATGGTGTCCAACCATATCGTGATGCCGCTGTGGCTGCAGCTGCGTCGGCCAAGTGCCGAATTGAGCGGGGATGTGCGCGATCTTCTGATCCGGTCGCGCAGGTTGGGAATCGCGGCCATCCTGGCATTGGGTTATGGGTATTTCCGCTTTACCGGGGGGTCCGAGGCGCTGGCCTCGATCGGGTTGATTGCCTTTGCCGGGGTTGCCCAGGCGTTGCCGGTGCTGATCGGTGGTCTGTTCTGGCGCGGCGCTACCAGGCGCGGGGCGATCGCGGGACTGCTGGCCGGGTTTGCACTGTGGATCTATACGTTGTTCCTGCCCAGTTTTGGCGGCAGCTGGATGATGTCGGCCGACATGATCGCCCAGGGCCCGTGGGGGATCGGGCTGCTCAGGCCACAGGCCCTGATGGGCATGGAGGGGATGGACCCGCTGGTGCACGCGCTGGTCTGGAGTATCGGGGCCAACACATTGCTGTTCGTGGGCGTATCTCTTGTCACCTTTCCGGCCCCGCTCGAACGCCTTCAGGGGGTGCAGTTCGTCAACGTGTTCGACCATTCCACAGGCCAGGGGCCGCGGGCCAACATGTCGGTTGCGGCCGACGATCTGCTGGTGATGGCCCAGCGGATCATGGGCAACCGTACCGCACTGGACCTGTTTCGCGAGGCGGCGGTTGCCCAGGGCAAGGCCGATGGCCTGCCCGACCCGACCCCCGAATTCGTCAACCGGCTGGAGCGCGAGCTGGCCGGCACGGTGGGTGCCGCCACGGCCCATGCGATGATCGGGCAGATCACGGGCGGGGCAACGATCTCGGTCGAGGATCTGATTGCGGTCGCCGATGAGGCGGCGCAGATCATGGAACATTCGGTTCAGCTCGAGGCCAAGTCACGCGAACTGGCCCGCACCGCGCGTCAACTGAGGGCCGCCAATGAAAAGCTGCGGGAACTCAGCATTCAGAAGGACAGTTTTCTCAGCCAGATCAGCCATGAACTGCGCACCCCGATGACCTCGATCCGTTCCTTTGCCGAGATCCTGCGCGACGGTGACGGGCTGTCGCATGATCAGGTGCGGCGCTATTCCGGGATCATTCTGGATGAAAGCATTCGCCTTACGCGGCTGCTGGACGAGATTCTCGATCTCAGCGTGCTCGAAAACGGCAAGGTTGTCCTGGAACGTGCCACCGGCAGTCTGGGCGAACTGGTCAATCGTGCGATTTCGGCTACCGCCAGCCTTGGCGGGCCCCATCCGCTGTCGATCGAGGTCGCGCCGGAAATCGGCGGGATTCAGGTGACGACCGATCTTGACCGCCTTTCGCAGGTTTTCATCAACCTGGTGTCGAATGCGCGCAAATACTGCGACGCCGCGCAGCCGGTGCTGAGGATCATTGCGATGCAGGAAGGTGACGAGGTGACCGTGGATTTCATCGACAATGGCAGCGGCATTGCAGAAAAGGACCGCGCCATCGTTTTCGAAAAATTCGCGCGGCTTTCCGATTCTTCGGCTGCCGGCAGCGCCGGTCTGGGCCTGGCGATCAGCCGCGAGATCATGCGCGCATTGGGTGGACGTATCGAATATCTTCCGGGTCAGAGGGGTGCGGCCTTTCGGGTGGTCTTTCCCCGCATCCCGGCCTGAGGGCGGGTGCCGGGTTGACCGCAGGGTCACGGTCGAGAGTAACGCTTTCTCAACATGCACCGGCCAGACTGGGCGGCATGACGAATCATCGGGGAATGTCAGGATGAGGGACGCCTTGCGCATGGCCACACTGCGAACGCGCAATCATCGGGCGCCCTCCCGTCGGGCCATATGGTGATGCCGGTGCAGGATGATGGGGATAATGCCCTTTACCGGATGGTCGTGCCGGCGCGTGACGGGCCGGGCAGGCTGGCCGGACATGTACATGACGCGCTCGAAACGGCTGTCGGCAAGGCCGCTCGCAGCATGTTCGATGTTTCGGCCAGCTTCCGCGCGCAGCCTGCCTCCCGGCTGTCGCGGGGCGATCTGCTGGCGGCGCTGCCGCAGCCGCTTCTGGCCTGGCCCCTGCCGGCGCGGCGTGCGCCTTTCGGTCTGCTCGTGCTGGACGCGTTGCTGGTCAATGCCCTGGTCGAGCTGGCAACCAACGCACCGGACACGCTGGTTTTCCGCGACCGGCGGAATCCAACCGCGATCGATGCCGCGTTGTGCCAGCCCTATTGCGCGCAGCTTCTCGACCTTCTGAGCGGGGCATTTTCCGACGACACCTGTCTGCCCGATCTGCCCGCCCTGAGCCCTGAGCATCACGAAACCGATCAGCGTCGTCTGACCTACCAGCTGGACCCGGGCGATCATGACATGTTTTCCGGTGAGGTCACCTTTCAGGAGGGGGTGCGCGGCGGTGTCATGATCGTTGCGTTCCCGGTTTCCTTTCGCAAGGCTCCGGCGGCTGATGCCGATCCGCGCCCGGGTTGGAAACGCGCGCTAGAGGCCGGCGTTGCGATGGCCCCTCTGGCGCTGCGGGCGGATATCGAGCAGATCGAAATGCCGTTGTCCCGCCTGCTGGCCCTTGCCCGTGGCGATCTGTTGCCGATCTCGGCCAACGCCCTGGGCGATGTCAGTCTGGTTGCCGGGGATGGCCGGATACTGATGAAGGGAAAGCTCGGTCAGAAGGGCCGGCGAAAGGCGATTGCCGTCACCGAAAACCGACTGAGCCCCGATATTGCGAGCCCTCATATCGATCGTGGCGACCTGTCCGCCCCGCGGGATCCGCCCGACCGCCCCGC
>CAZWXK010000056.1:0-1388 GCA_964637875.1 uncultured Rhodobacter sp. | reverse complement strand
CCCATGAGAAAGGGCGTTTGAAAGCATGTGTGATGGACCCCGGGGCGGGAAGGCCGCGAAATGATCGCGTCGACCGGGCCGCCCGCGGGGCGGTCGGGCAGGTTGCGCATGACCGGATTCAACGCAGCGCGCTATGCAGGGCGGGCGGCGATCCGGGTGGGCGCGAATGGGCCCGCCATGGGGGCAGGCGGGCGCATGCCCGGGCCGGATATGCCCTGGTAGACGCGCATGCGATCAGGCGCGCCCTGCCTTCGATCGCCCGGTTGCCCGGTTGGCGTTTTCAGGGGCGTGCCAGTCGCCACTTGCCGCCCACGCCATCGCCCTTGATGTCGCCGATCTTGCGGTCCTTGAAATAGCGGTAGAGCGGGCGCCCCCTGAAGGCGATCTGCATCTTGCCATCCTTGCGCCGGATCAGGCTGTAGCTTTCGGGCATCCTGGTGCCTTCGGGCAGCAGCGCGGGCGGCCATTTCTCGGCGCAGGTGCCATAGCAATTCGATACGCCCTCGCTGTCGTCATCATAGGTATACAGCGACATATGCGTCTGATCCATGATGAAGACCTGCCCGTTGAGTGGCGCGCTCATCACCCATTTGTTGCCATGGGAGGCGGCAAGTGCCGGCGCGGCAGAAAGGATGTAACTGCCCGAAATGGCCAGTACGGTCACAAGGGGGGCGGCAAGTTTCATCATGTTCTCCAATGCAGATCGAATTTTCCGCGAACCTACCCGCGATCGCCGCCTGCGCGAATCATATGTCTGTCCCGCGCTTTCACATCTGCGCGATGGCCTCGGCGCCAAAGACACGCGCGAATATCGTGTCCACATGCCTGGTATGATAGCCAAGATCGAATTTCTCGTTGATTTCGCCCTCGTCCAGCACTGCGCGCACCTCCGCATCGTTCAGCAGCTCGGTGCGGAAATCCTTGCCCTCTTCCCAGACCTTCATCGCGTTGCGCTGCACCAGGCGATAGGCCTGTTCGCGCGACACGCCCTTTTGCGTCAGCGCCAGCAGCACGCGCTGGCTCATCACCAGGCCGCGAAACCTGTTCATGTTGGCCAGCATGTTGTCTGGATAGATCACCAGCTTGTCCACCAGCCCGGTCAGGCGGGCCAGCGCGAAATCGAGCGTCACGGTGGCGTCGGGGCCGATATTGCGTTCGACCGAGGAATGGGAGATGTCCCGCTCGTGCCACAGGGCCACGTTTTCCAGCGCGGGGATGACGGCCGAACGTACGAGGCGCGCAAGCCCCGTCAGGTTTTCGGAAAGCACCGGGTTGCGCTTGTGCGGCATGGCCGAGCTGCCCTTTTGCCCCTTGGCAAAGAATTCCTCGGCCTCCAGCACCTCGGTGCGCTGCATGTGGCGGATCTCGATGGCGATGTTCTCGATCGA
>CAZWXK010000055.1:0-14615 GCA_964637875.1 uncultured Rhodobacter sp. | reverse complement strand
TCGGGCCCGAGCCTGGCCTCGACCTCTTCCTGGGTCGGGCGGTTGGCCTGTTCGGCGGCAAGGATCGCATCCCGGCGCGCAAGGGGCAGATCGGACATGCCCGGCCTGCCGATGACGCGATACAGGCCGAACACGCCCCCGACGACCACAAGCGTTGCCACCAGCGCAATGATGCCGCTGGCAAGGGGCGACGCCCTGCCGGGGCGGCGACGGTTCCGTAGCTTGCGGTCGGCCTCGAGCAGGCGGCGGGCAACCTCGGTCCGGATGCGCTCGGCCTCGTCAGCGGAAAGGATGCCGCGGGCCACGTCGCCGTCAATCTCGGCCATCTGGTCGCGATAGATCTGCATGTCCGGGGTGCCTTCGTCGTCAAGGGCTTCTGCCGGGCGCACCGCTGCCCGCAAAAGGGGCAACAGCAGGGCCAGCACGACGACAAGGCTCATGCCCGCAGCGATCAACCAGAATGCCATGCCCCGCTTCCTTTCGCTCAGATGCCGGCGCATCGCCGGTCTGCCCGTTTCTACCCAAGCCCGCCAAAAGGGGAAAGTCCCAAGATGCCGCAAGCAGCGCGAGGTGCGAACAACTCGCCGCGAGGCCGTCTCATGGCGCGCCGCGCAGCTGCGACACATGGTGCAATGTCGCGAAATGCCCCGAATGTGGCGAAATGTGAACGGGACGGCATTCTCATCCGGTGCATATGGAAATGGCTTGCCGGCTGCATCGCTTCCTGCAAGTCTTGCCTTGTGCCCGCAGCGGCGCGAACGGGGGTTACGGATGAAACGCTACAGTGCATTTGCCATCGCGCGCGAGGCGCTGCGCCATCACACCGGCTGGCAGCGCGCCTGGCGCAGCCCCGCGCCCAAACCCCGCTATGACGTCATCATCATCGGCGCCGGCGGGCACGGGCTGGCCACTGCCTGTTACCTGGGCAGGAATCACGGCATCCGCAATGTGGCCGTGCTCGAAAAGGGCTGGCTGGGGGGCGGCAATACCGGGCGCAACACGACGATCATCCGATCCAACTATCTGCAGGACGAATCCGCCGCGATCTATGAAAAGGCGCGCAGCCTGTATGAAACCCTGTCGCAGGATCTGAACTACAACATCATGTTCAGCCCCCGCGGGGTGATGATGCTGGCGCAAACCGAACACGAGGTGCGCGGCTACCAGCGCACGGCCCATGCCAACCGCCTGCAAGGTGTCGAAACGCGCTTCATCTCGCCCGCCGAGGTCAGGGAAATCGCCCCCATCATCGCAATCGACGGGCCGCGCTATCCGGTGCTCGGCGCGCTGTGGCAGCCCCGCGGCGGCACCGCCCGCCACGATGCCGTGGCCTGGGGCTATGCGCGCGCCTGTTCCGACATGGGCATGGATATCATCCAGCAATGCGAGGTCACCGCCATCCGGCAGGAGCGCGGCCGCGTCACCGGGGTGGAAACGACCAGGGGCACGATCGGCTGCGACAAGCTGGGCATCATCGTCGCGGGCCATTCCGGGCAGCTGGCCGAGATGGCCGGCTTTCGCCTGCCCATCGAAAGCGTCGCCCTGCAGGCGCTGGTCAGCGAGCCGATCAAGCCGGTGCTGGATACCGTGGTCATGGCCAACACCGTGCATGGCTATATCAGCCAGTCCGACAAGGGCGAGCTGGTCATCGGCGGCGGCGCTGACGGGTTCAACAACTATACCCAGCGCGGCAGCTTTCACCATGTCGAGGAAACCGTCCGGGCCCTGGTCGAGACCTTTCCCATCATCTCGCGCCTCAAGATGCTGCGCCAATGGGGCGGGATCGTTGACATGACCGGGGATCGCTCGCCCATCATCGGGCGCACGCCGCTGGAAAACTGCTTCATCAACTGCGGCTGGGGCACCGGCGGCTTCAAGGCCATCCCCGGCAGCGGCTGGGCCATGGCCGCAACCATGGCCCGGGGCGAGCCCGACGACCTGGCCGCCCCCTTCGGCATGGAACGTTTCCGCGAGGGCCGCTTCATCGACGAAAGCGTGGCAGCGGGGGTGGCGCATTGATGACTTCTTCTTTGCACAAATACGCAATTCCAACACTGGCCGGGGGCGCAAACCCATGCTGATCCTGCACTGCCCGTATTGCGGCATCGACGCCGACGAAACCGAACTCGCCCCCGGTGGCGAGGCCCATATCCGCCGGGCCGGCCCCGGCTCTGACGACAGGGAATTCGAAAACTACATGTTTGCCCGCAAGAACCCGAAAGGCGTGCATTTCGAGCGCTGGCGCCACGCTCATGGCTGCGGCAAGTGGTTTCATGCGGCGCGCGCGACAGATACGCTCGAGGTATTCGGCACCTATCCCGCCCAGACGACCGAACCGCCCGAGGAAATCCTTGCCCATATCCGCAAGCGCCGGCCCGACTGGAAGGGGTTTCAGGGATGAGGAATGCAATAATGATCTTTTGCCCGACCGACAGGTCGGGCAGCGCCCGCCCCGCCCCCCAGGCGGGCGCTGTGCACCCGCCCGGGACGGGCACTGCCCTCGGCGTTCTCATGTCATGGGAGGCCACGCCATGAGCACCCGTCACCCTGCGCTCGGCCGCCTGATCGACCGTTCGGCCCCGCTGGAATTCACCTTCAACGGCGCGCGCCTGCGCGGGTTTGCGGGCGACACGCTGGCCTCGGCCCTGCTGGCCAACGGGCAGATGCTGCTGGGCCGGTCCTACAAGTATCACCGCCCGCGCGGCCCCGTCGCCGCCGGCCCGGAAGAGCCCAACGCCCTTGTCGGCCTCGGTACCGGCGCGCGCTTCGAACCCAACCAGCGGGCCACCACGACCGAGCTGTTTGCCGGCCTCACCGCCACCAGCCAGAACCACTGGCCCAGCCTGGAATTCGACATAGGCGCGGTGAATCAGGCGCTGACGGCGTTCTTTCCCGCGGGCTTTTACTACAAGACCTTCATGTTCCCGCGCGTGGCCTGGGAAAAACTGTTCGAGCCGGTCATCCGCCGTGCGGCGGGCCTTGGCAGGCCGCCGCAACAGCCCGACCCCGACGCTTACGAGCATTTCCACATTCATGTCGATGTGCTGGTGGTGGGGGGCGGCATCTCGGGGTTGACCGCTGCACTGGCCGCGGGGCGCACGGGCGCGCGCGTGCTGCTGGTCGAGCAGACCGCCCATTGGGGCGGTCGCGCCCCCGTTGACGGTGCCGAAATCGACGGCAAGCCTGCACAGGCCTGGATCGACACCGCGCTGGACGAATTGCGGCAGATGGAAAACGTCACCCTGCGCCGCCGCATGATGGGGGCTGGGGTCTATGACCACGGCTATGCGCTGGCTTACGAGCGGCTGACCGACCACGCCCCCGACATGCCGGGGCCGCGCCACCGCCTGTGGCGGATCAGGGCAGGGCGCATCATCAACGCCGCCGGCGCCATCGAGCGCCCCCTGCCTTTTGCCGGCAACGACATCCCCGGCGTGATGCTGGCCGGGGCGGTGCGCGACTATCTGCTGAACTGGGGGGTCAGCATCGGCGACCGCACCGTGATCGTCACCAATAACGACGATGCCTATCGCACGGCGATCGCGCTGCATGACGCCGGGCTGATCGTGCCCGCGATCATAGACGCCCGAACCGACGCCGACAGCCCCCTGATCGCCGCCGCCCGCGAACGCGGCATCCGTGTCGAGCGTGGCCGGGCCATTGCCCGGGTGGATGGCGGCAAGCGCGTGCGCGGCGTCACCCTGTGCCTGCATGCGGGCGAGGGCGCGCCGCTTGGCCACATCCCCTGCGATGCGGTGGCCATGTCGGGCGGCTGGTCGCCGGTGGTTCATCTGTGGTCCCATTGCGGCGGCAAGCTGCGCTGGGACGGCGAACAGGCCCTGTTCCGCCCCGACCCCGCGCGCCCCCCGCGTGGCGCCGATGGCAGCGGCTTCGTGATCTCGGCGGGCACGGCAAACGGCCATCTCGATACCGCATCGGTCCTGAATGATGCCTTTGACGCCGGCAGGCGCGCAGCCCTTGAGCTTGGCCACAAGGACAAGGGCAAGGGCGGCAAGGCCCCGACCGCGGCCCCCGAGGAACACGCCCCCGTTCTGCCGGTCTGGATGATGCCGCAGGGGGCGGGTGCGCATCTGCAGGAAAAGGCCTTTCTCGACTATCAGAACGACGTCAAGGTCAGCGATGTGCGCCTTGCCGCGCAGGAAGGCTATGAAAGCGTCGAGCATACCAAGCGCTATACCACGCTGGGCATGGCCTCGGATCAGGGCAAGCTGTCCAACATCAACGGGCTGGCAGTGCTGGCCGACAGCCTGGGGCGCGAGATCCCGCAAGTCGGCACCACCACCTTTCGCCCGCCCTGGCAGCCGATCAGCTTCGGTGCCATTGCGGGCATGAATCGCGGCCCCCTGTTCCAGCCCCTGCGCAAGACGCCGATTCACGACTGGCTTGATGCCAACGGCGCCCATTGGGAACCTGTCGGCGGGTGGCGCAGGCCCTATTGCCTCAGGCGCGCGGGCGAAAGCGTGGAACAGGCGGTCACGCGCGAGATTTTGAACACCCGGCGCAATGTGGGGCTGCTGGATGCCTCGACCCTGGGCAAGATCATCGTCAAGGGGAGGGATGCCGCGCGGTTCATGGACATGCTTTACACCAACATGATGTCCACGCTGAAGGTCGGGCGCTGCCGTTACGGGCTGATGTGCAACGAGAACGGCTTTCTGTTCGACGATGGCGTGGTCGTGCGGCTGTCTGACGATACTTTCCTGTGCCACACCACCTCGGGCGGAGCGGATCATGTCCATGCCTGGATGGAGGAATGGCTTCAGACCGAATGGTGGGACTGGCAGGTTTTCGTCGCCAATGTGACCGAGCAATTCGGCCAGATCGCCGTTGTCGGCCCGAATGCGCGCAAGCTGCTGGCCGAGATGGGAACCGATATCGACCTGTCGGCCGAGGCGCTGCCCTTCATGGGCTGGGCCGAGGGGGATATCGCCGGCATCCCCGCGCGCATCTACCGGATCTCGTTTTCGGGCGAACTGTCCTTCGAGGTCGCCATGCCGGCAGGGCGGGCGCTGGAATTCTGGCGCGCGGCGCTGGCGGCGGGCGAAAGCCACGGCGTGCAGCCCTATGGCACCGAGGCGCTGCATGTGATGCGGGCCGAAAAGGGGTTCATCATGGTGGGCGACGAAACCGACGGCACCGTCATTCCGCAGGACCTGAATCTCGGCTGGGCGGTGTCGCGGAAAAAATCCGATTTCCTGGGCAAGCGCGGGATGGAACGCCCCCACATGCAGGGCGACGACCGCAAGCAGCTGGTCGGCCTGCTGACCGAGAATCCCGACGACGTGCTGCCGACCGGCGCCCATGCGGTCGAGGGCGGGCGGCGTGAAAACGGCATGGAAAACATGATCGGGCATGTGACCTCCAGCTATTTTTCGCCAACCCTTGGCCATTCCATCGCCATGGCGCTGATCCGCGGCGGCAGCCGGCGCATGGGCGATACGCTGACCTTCCCGCTCGAGGGCGGGCGGGTGATCCGGGCGCGGGTGGTCGAGCCCGTATTCTATGACAAGGAAGGAGAGCGGCAGAATGTCTGAGCCATGGATGCCCAAGCCGCTGCAAAGCTTTCAGGGTGCGGTTACGGTTGCGCGTCACGCCCCGGTGGGCATGATCACCCTGCGCGGCGATCTTGATGCGGCTGAAATGGCGGCGGCGGTCAAGGGGGCGGTCGGCCTGGCCATGCCCTCACAGCGCCGCATCCGCAGCGGCAAGCGCGGCGCGGTCGCCTGGATGTCGCCGGACGAGCTGCTCCTGTTCATGGATCATGACCGTGCCCCCGTTGCCGTTGGCAGGCTGGACAAGGCTCTTGCCGGCCAGCACCATCTGGCGGTGGATGTGTCGGATGCCCGCGCCCTGTTCACCCTGACCGGCCCCGGCCTGCGCGAGGTCATCGCCAAGGGCAGCCCCGCCGACATGGCGCCCGACGCGCTGCCGGAGGGCGAATTCCGCCGCTCGCGCATCGGGCAGGTGGCGGCGGCCTGGTGGCTGAGCGACGTCCGGACCCTGCATCTGGTCTGTTTCCGCTCGGTGGGCGATTACATGTTCGACTGGCTGCGTGTGGCCGCCGCCCGGGACAGCCTGCCGCAGGTTCTGTGACGGCCGGGCTGCCCCGTCCCGTTTCAGGCGGGAGCGCAGGATGACCCGGGCGGGAAGTGCGACACCTCGTCATCGGCGATCACGGCCCTGTTCCTTTCTTGATCTGAATCAAGGAAGGGCCGGAATGCCCCGGATAGGTTGGCGGGCATTGAATCGGCCATGCCAACAGGGGGGACCGCCGGATGAACCAGCCCGCAGCCGAATTGTCGCGCCTTCAGCGCGCCAATTCGCGCGCCAGACCCATGACCGGGAACGAGGCCATCGCGCGGGGCGCCTGGGAGGCCGGTCTGCGTGTCGCCGCCGCCTATCCCGGCACACCCAGTACCGAGATCATGGAGACCCTTGCGCGTTTTCCCGCCGAAGATCTGCATGCCCAATGGTCGACCAATGAAAAGACCGCCATGGATGTGGCCATAGGGGCCTCGTTCACCGGGGTACGGGCCATGGCCGCAATGAAACATGTCGGGCTGAACGTTGCAGCCGATGCCTTGATGTCGTTTTCCTATATCGGGGTGAATGGCGGGCTGGTGATCGCGGTGTGCGACGATCCGGGCATCCATTCATCGCAGAACGAACAGGATTCGCGCCTTTTCGCAGGTTTTGCCCATGTTCCCGTGCTCGAACCCTCGGATGCGCAGGAGGCGCTCGATTTCACCCGCCATGCCTTCGAGATGTCGGAACGCTTCGACACCCCCGTAATGCTGCGCGCGACCACGCGGCTGTCGCATACCCGCAGCGCGGTCGAGATCGGCGAACGCCATGCCCGTGCATCCCGGGGCTTTGACGACAACCCGGGCAAGAACGTGATGATTCCGGGCCATGCCCGTCAGCGCCATCCGATGGTGCTGGAGCGCGAGCGCCTGGTGGCCGAGGCGATGGAGACAAGCCCGCTGAACCGGGTGGAGATGGGCGATACCTCGGTCGGCATCATCACGGTGGGCGTGGCTTATGCCTATGTCAAAGAGGCAATGCCGGGCGCCTCGGTGCTGAAGCTGGCCTCCAGCTATCCCCTGCCCGAGCGCCTGATCCGCGATTTCTGCGAGCGGGTCGAGCGCGTTTTCGTGGTCGAGGAACTGGAACCCGTGATCGAGAACGCGATCAGGGTGATGGGATTGTCCGTCGAGGGCAAGGAATGGTTCCCGCGGGTGGGCGAGTTTTCCCCCGAGGTCGTGCGCGACGGGTTGGCCAGGGCCGGCGTGATCGACGCCGCGCCGCGCAAGGCGGCATTCGGTTTCACGCCGATGCTGCGCCCGCCGGTGTTGTGCGCGGGCTGCCCGCATACCAGTTGCTACATGGTGTTGCGGGCGCTGGATGCGCGGGTGGCGGGCGATATCGGCTGCTACACCCTGGCCGCGATCGAGCCGCTGCGCTCGATCGACACGACGGTTTCGATGGGGTCGAGCATCGCCAACGCGGTGGGCATGGCCAAGGCGGGCACCGAGACCCGGCCAATCGTTGCCACCATCGGCGATTCGACCTTTCTGCACTCAGGCATCCCGCCGCTGATCGACGCGGTCTATAACGGCGCCGACATCACCGTGTTCCTGCTGGACAACCACATCACCGCCATGACCGGCGGGCAGGACCATCCCGCCACCGGCCGCACCCTGCGCGGAGACGCGGCCCCGCGGGTGGATTTCGTCGAACTGGTGAAATCGCTGGGCGTGCAGTGGGTGCGCAAGGTGGACAGCTACGACATGGCCGGGATGCTGCGCAGCCTGCGCGAGGCGGTCGAGTTCCGGGGCGTGTCGGTGGTGATTTCCGACCGGCCCTGCGTGCTGGACCCGGTCAAGATCAAGGGCCCCGCGCTCGTGGTGGATCAGGACAAGTGCATCGCCTGCCAGTCCTGCATGAATCTGGGCTGCCCGGCGCTCACCTGGTCCGAGGGCTGGCACGAGGGGCGCCACAAGGTGACGATCAAGCCCGACGCCTGCATGGGATGTACGCTGTGCGCCCAGATCTGCCCGACCGACAGCATCGCGCCGATGGCGCAGGAGGGCGCCCCCGCATGACGGACGTGACCGCAAGGCCGACAAACGTGCTGATCGTCGGGGTCGGCGGACAGGGCGTCATCATGGTGTCCAAGGTCCTGGCCCAACTGTGCCAGAATCAGGGCCACCAGGTAAAGCAGAGCGAAGTGCACGGCATGGCCAAGCGCGGCGGCGGGGTGTTCAGCCATGTCCGTTTCGGCCCGCAGGTGTGGTCGCCCACCATCCCCGAGGGCGAGGCCGACATCCTCGTTGCCCTGGAATGGGCCGAGGGGCTGCGCTGGCTCAACTACATGAAGCCCGATACCGGCATCTTCATCGCCGACTGCCAGCGCATCGTGCCGCCCTTTGCCTGCCGCAATCGCGGCCGCGGGGCGGAACCTGCCTATGCCCCGCAGACGCCCGAGGAAATCATGGAGCAGATCGGCACCGGCCATGCCATGGACGCCACCGGCATGGCCGAAAACCTGGGCAATGCCAGGGCGGCCAACACCGTTCTGCTGGGCGCGCTTTCGACCGCGCTCGACTTCCCGGCCGAGGACTGGCTGGAGGTGATCGGGGCCTTCGTGCCGCCCAAAACCGTCGAGATCAACCGCCGCGCCTTTCTGGAGGGGCGCGCATGGGCGCAGGCCGGGCCGAAACGCATCGACGAGGCCGCCAGCGGCCTGCACCGCCGCCGAGACGTGCTGCGCCACGGCCCGGTCGAAACCACCGTCGAGATCACCGACGAATGGTGCAAGGGCTGCGATATCTGCGTCAAGATGTGCCCCGAACGCTGCCTGCGCCTCGACGGGCGGCTGGTGGCCGAGCTGGCGCTGCCCGATCTGTGCACCGGCTGCCGGATGTGCGAGCTGCTCTGCCCGGATTTCGCGATCCGCATCACCAACACCCCCGTCATGGAGGCCACAGGCTGATGGCGCAACGCATCAATCTTCAGGGCAATCAGGCCTGCGCCCTGGGCGCGATCAAGGCCGGCTGCCGGTTCTTCGCGGGCTACCCGATCACGCCATCCTCGGAGATCGCCGAAACCATGGCGGGCGAATTGCCGAAGGTCGGCGGCACCTTCATCCAGATGGAGGACGAGATCGCCTCGATGGCCGCGGTCATCGGCGCCTCGATGGGCGGGCTCAAGGCGATGACCGCCACCTCCGGCCCCGGCTTTTCGCTGAAACAGGAAAACCTCGGCTATGCCTGCGGGGCGGAAATTCCCTGCGTGGTGGTCAACGTCATGCGTGGCGGGCCGTCCACGGGCATGCCCACGCGCCCGGCCCAGGGCGACATCATGCAGGCGCGCTGGGGCACGCATGGGGATCACGCGCTTGTGGTGCTGGCGCCGGCCTCGGTGGCGGAAACCTATTCCGAGACCATCCGCGCCTTCGATCTGTCGGAACGGCTGCGGGTGCCGGTGGTGGTGCTGCTGGACGAGGTGATCGGCCATCTTGTCGAAACCGTGGAACCGGCCAAGGCCGGAGAGGCGGCCACGCGCAAATGGGCGACCGGCCCGCGCGAGGGGTTCGAACCCTACGCGGTGACGGACGACCTGGTGCCGCCGATGCCGCGCCCCGGCGACGGCTATCGCGCCCATACCACCGGCCTGACCCATGGGGCGGACGGCTTTCCGACGCAGAAACCGGACGAGGTGCGCGCCGCCATCGGGCGGCTTTCCGACAAGCTGGCGCTGCACCGCGACCTGATCGACAGCTGGCAGGCCGAGGGCTGCGACGACGCCGAGGCCATCGTCGTCGCCATCGGCATCACCGCGCGGGCGGCGGGCAAGGCGGTTGCGGATCTGCGCGCCGAAGGCATCCGCGCCGGGCTGTTCCGCCCGGTCACGCTCTGGCCCTTTCCCGAGCAGGCGCTCAGGGACATCGTGGCGAAATCCGGCGCCCGCGCGGTGATCGTGCCCGAGATGAACCAGGGGCAGCTGGTGCTGGAGGTCGAGCGCCTGCTGGCGCGCGATCTGCCGGTGATCGGGCTGAACCGCTTCGACGGCGAGCCGATCCCGCCCGAGGACATTGCCGCAAGGCTGCGCGAGGTGCTCAAGCGATGAACATGGAAACCGACATGGCGGCACAGGATCGCCCGTTTGACATCAACGATTATATCCGCCTGAACATGATGCCGCATTTCCTGTGCCCCGGCTGCGGCCACGGCATCGCGCTGCGCGCGCTTCTGTGGGCGGTGCATGAGGCGGGCATCGACAAGGACAGCCTGGCGGTGGTGTCGGGGATCGGCTGTTCGGGGAGGCTGAGCGCCTATGTGGACGCCAACAGCTTTCACACCACCCACGGCCGGCCGCTGGCCTTTGCCACCGGGCTGGCGCTGGCGCGGCCCGACCTGACGGTGATCGTCATCACCGGCGACGGCGACAGCCTCGCCATCGGCGGCAACCACCTGATCCATGCCTGCCGGCGCAACCTGAACATGACCTGCCTGATGCTCAACAACGAGATCTACGGCATGACCGGCGGGCAGGTCTCACCCACCACCACCTCGGACCGCTACACCACCACCACGCCGGCGGGAAATTCCGAGCCCGTTTTCGACGCATGCGACCTGGCCGCCGCGGCCGGTGCCGGGTTCGTCGGGCGCGAGGTGACCTTGCAGGTGACGGGGCTCAAGGACCTGATCCGCAAGGCGATCGCCCATGAGGGCTTTTCCTTTGTCGAGGTGATTTCCGACTGTACGGAAATCTATGGCCGCAAGAACGATCTGGGCGCCAGCCCCGAGATGATGCTGAGCCAGAAGGCCGCCATGCGCCCCGACACCTATCGCAGCACCGTCGATGTGCCCTTCCGGCCCAACGCCCTGAAAACCGGCGTGCTGTGCGAACGCGACCGGCCCGAATACGGCCGGGCCTATCGCGCCATGATCGCATCGCTGCGCCAGGCTGCCGGGGGGGAAAAGACATGACCACCACCGAAATCCGCTTCAGCGGCGCGGGCGGGCAGGGGCTGATCACCTCGGCCCGGATCCTGGCCGCCGCCCTGGTCGCGCAGGGCCGCAATGTCGCCCAGTCGCAAAGCTACGAGCCCGTGTCGCGCGGCGGGCTCAGCCGGGCCGATCTGGTGGTCAGCGACGGGGCAGCCCCCTATCCGCTGGCCAGCAGGCTGGATTTTCTGCTGATCCTCGATCAGGCGGCGGCGCATGCCTCGGACGGGCTGCTGGGCAAGGATACGCTGGTTCTGGCCGACAGCACCCGCGTGGACGACCCGCCACAGGGGGCATTTCGCAGCGTGGCCCTGCCGTTCACGCAAACCGCGCAAGAGCTGGGCAACAAGCGCGCCGCCAACATCGTCGCGCTGAGCGCATTGGTCACGCTGGGCGGGATCTGTCCGGCGGATGTGCTGGAGCAGGCCACCCGCGCGCGCATGCCCGCCAAACTTGCCCGTCTCAACATCGAGGCGTTGTCTGCCGGGCGCGAAATGGCCGAGCGCCTGCCCGCGCCCGCCCGGATGTGATCGCGCCGGCAATCCGGGGGTGCGCGAATCGCGGAAATCCGGGAAACGAATCCCTCTTCCTGATAGTCTGGACGGGAAAGGGGGCCGAACGGGGGCTGAAACATGCCGAATTCGCTGGAAAATCCGTATCGCGGCAAGGGGCTTGACGGTCTTGGGCCGATGCCTCGCGATTCGGCCGATGCGGTGGCGCGGCTGCTGGCGCTGTGTCCTGCCCATGCGGTAACGCCGCTTGTGGAAATGCCGCAGCTTGCGCGCGGGCTCGGCCTTGCCCGGGTTTTCGTCAAGGACGAGAGCCGCCGCATGGGGCTGGGCAGTTTCAAGGCCCTCGGCGCCAGTCATGCCATTGCCGCCGAGGCGGCGGCACGGCTCAGGGGCGGTGACTGGTCCCATGCGCTGGAGGGCCATGTCCTTGTCTGTGCCAGCGCCGGCAATCACGGGCTTTCGGTTGCCGCCGGGGCGCGGGTGTTCGGGGCGCGGGCCATCATCTATCTGGCGCACAGCGTACCCGAGGCCTTTGCCCGGCGTCTCGGGGCGATGGGTGCGCAGATCGCCCGGGCCGGCGACACCTACGAGCACAGCATGGAGGCGGCCCGGAACGATGCCCGGACCCATGGCTGGACCCTGATTTCCGACAGCTCCTGGCCCGGATATACCCGTTGGCCCCTGCGCGTGATGGAAGGCTATCTGCAGCTTGCCGCCGAGATCACCGATCAGATCGACATCCCCCCCACCCATATCGTGTTGCAGGCCGGTGTCGGCGGGCTGGCCGCCGCGGTTGCCGCATATGCACGCAGGGTCTGGCAAGACGACCCCGAGATCATCATCGTCGAACCCGAGGCAGCCCCGGCGCTGATCGAAAGCATCCGCCGTGGCGCGCTGACCACAACCGCGGGGCCGGTGTCGCGCATGGGCCGGCTGGATTGCAAGACCCCCTCGATGATCGCCCTGGCGGGACTTGCCCGCGATGCCGACCGCTTTGTCACCATCTCCGAGGACGAGGCCGCCCGGGCGGTAGCCCGGCTTGCCGGATACGGTCTGCATACGACTCCGTCCGGGGGGGCGGGGCTCGCGGCCCTTTTTGCCGGCATCGATCTGCCACCGCAGGCGCGTGTTCTGACCATCCTCAGCGAGGGGCCGGAAGATGGCTGAACGCGCGCCTGTCTTTCCCGAGGCCGAGTTTCGCGCACGCGTGCGCCGGCTCCAGGCCGGGATGGACGAGGCGGGGCTCGACGCGCTGTTGCTGACCATGGCCGCCGACATTTTCCATGTGACCGGGTTTCTGACCAGGTTCTGGGAGAGTCCCGCGCGCCCGTGGTTCGTGATCGTGCCGGCAGCGGGCGATCCCGTGGCCGTCATTCCCGCGATCGGGGCGGCGCTGATGGGGCGCAGCTGGATCCCGACCATTCGCACCTGGAATGCCCCGGACCCGCGTGACGATGGGATCGGCCTGCTGGTCGATACCCTGTGCGCCTTGACCCCGCAGCGCGGGCGTATCGGGGTGCCTTCGGGGGCCGAAACCCATCTGCGGATGCCGCTGGCCGACCATCATGCTCTTGTGGCGCGGATTGCGCCGCGCAGTCTGGTCGATGGAACCGGGGTTGTTCAACGCGTCCGCGAGATCAAGTCCGAGGCCGAAATCCGCATGATCCGCAAGACCTGCGCAATCGCGGACCGCGCCTTTGCCCGGGTGCCGGAACTTGCTGCCGAAGGGGTGCCGCTGGACAGGGTCTTTCGTGATTTCCAGATTGCGCTGCTTGAGGAGGGCGCCGACTGGGTAAGCTATGTCGCCGGGGGCGCGGGGCGCGACGGTTATGGCGACGTGATCTCGCCCGCCGGCGCCCAACCGCTGGCCCGGGGTGATGTGCTGATGCTGGATACCGGCGCCGTTCGAAACGGGTATTTCTGCGATTTCGACCGGAATTTCGCCATCGGTCGGGCGTCCGATACGGCCAGACGGGCCCATGCGGCCCTGTTTCAGGCAACCGAAAATGCCCTTGCGCGGATGCGCCCCGGAATGACGGCTGCGGATATGCATCGCCTGTTGTCCGAGGGGCTGAACGAGGCCGGTCTTGCGCCCCTTGGCGGCCGTCTGGGCCATGGGCTTGGGGTTGCGCTGACCGAGTGGCCGTCATTCACCCCGCTCGATCGCACGGTGCTGCGCGCGGGCATGGTCCTGACGCTGGAACCGGGGGTCGAGCTGTCGCCGGGGCGCATCATGGTGCACGAGGAAAACGTCGTGCTGCGCGCGGATGGGCCCGCGCTCCTGTGCCGCCGCACACCGGCCGAACTCCCCGAGATATTGCCATGAGCAGCTTTCCCTACCGTCTGACCGGACCGATCGCACCGCGCAGCATGGGGTTGATCGTGCTCAGGGTGGACGAGACGGTAGAACAGGATTTCCGCCGCATGTTCGGCGTCCGGCAAACGGCGCTCTATGTCAGTCGCGTTCCGTCGGGCGACGACCTTACCCCGGATACCATCGCGACGATGGAGGATCGGTTGCCTCAGGCCGCAGCGTTGCTGCCACCGGGCAGCATCTTCGACGTTATCGGCTATGCCTGCACGTCGGGTACCGCCCAGATCGGAGCGGATCGGGTCGCGCGCCTGATCGGGGGGCAGGCGCAGTGCAGGGCGGTTACCGATCCCCTCAGCGCAGCGGTCGCCGCCTTCGGGGCGCTTGCCGTTACCCGGCCGGGCATCGTTTCGCCTTATGTTCCGCAGGTCCTGACCCCGGTCCTCGATGCCCTCGGGGCGGCCGGTCTGGAGATCGCCGGAACCCTGTCCTTTGGCGAGCAGATCGAGGCCCGCGTTGCCAGGATCGATCCCGGATCGATCGCCAGGGCGGTGCGCGAGATCGCCCGGAAACGGGATCTGGACGGGGTCTTTCTGTCTTGCACGAATCTCAGGACGCTTGACATCATCGACCCGCTGGAGGCCGATCTCGGTATCCCGGTGGTCAGCAGCAACCAGGCTCTGGCCTGGCATATGGACAGGCTCTCGGGCGCACGGCCCGCCGCGACCATTCCCGGGCGACTGGGCGGGTAGGGGGTGA
>CAZWXK010000054.1:13082-15046 GCA_964637875.1 uncultured Rhodobacter sp. | reverse complement strand
CATGTTCACCGGGCTGGCGGTGGCCTTTGCCTTTCACGCCCGCCTGTTCAACATCGGCGGCGAGGGCCAGGCGACGATCGCCGGCGTCGGCGCGGCGCTGGTCCTGCTGGCCTTTGACTGGCCGTACTGGTGGCTGGCCCTGCCATTCGCGATCATCGGCGCGGCCGCCTTTGGCGGGGCCTGGGCCTTTGTTCCGGCCTATCTGCAGGCCAAACGCGGCAGCCATGTGGTGATCACCACGATCATGTTCAATTTCATCGGGGCGGCCCTGATGGGCTATCTGCTGAACGGGATCATGAAGAACCCCGACACCCAGAATGCCGAGACGGTGGCCTTTCCGGCGGGCACCCATCTGCCCACCATGCACGAGATGCTGGCCCCGCTGGGCATTTCCTTTTCGAAATCGGCGCCCGTGAATGTCAGCTTCTTCCTGGCGCTGGGGGCGGCCTGGCTGGTGTGGTTCGTGCTGTGGCGCACCCGCCTGGGATATCAGATCCGCGCCTTCGGCCAGAGCGAGACCGCCGCCCGCTATGCCGGGATCGATGCCGTGCGCATCACCATCATCGCGATGGTGATTTCCGGCGCCCTCGCCGGGCTGCTGGCCATCAATGTGGTCATGGGCGAACAGGGCCGCCTGATCAAGGAATTCGTCGAGGGCGCCGGCTTTGTCGGCATTGCGGTCGCGCTGATGGGGCGCTCGCACCCCTTTGGCATCGTGCTGGCCTCGCTGCTGTTCGGGATGCTGACCCAGGGCGGATTCGAACTGATGTGGGACATGCCCACGGTCAGCCGCGAGATGGTGCTGGTCATCCAGGCCCTGATCATCCTGTTCACCGGGGCGCTGGACAACATGGTGCGCGATCCGGTCGAGCGACTGTTCCTCAAACTGCGCAAGGGAAAAAGCTGATGGATTTCGCCGATAGCTTCATGCAGCTGCTTCTGACCATGGACATGACCGTGCGCCTGTCGGTGACCCTGATCCTGGCCTGCCTGGCGGGGCTGTTTTCCGAACGCGCGGGGATTTTCGACATCGGGCTCGAGGGCAAGATGCTGATCGCCGCCTTCCTGTCGGCGGTGGTGGCCTATCAGACCGGCAATGCCTGGTGGGGCGTGCTGGCGGGAATCGGGGGCTCGATGGCGCTGTCGGTCATCCACGGGCTGACCTCGATCACATTCCGCGGCAATCAGCTGATCTCGGGGGTGGCGCTGAATTTCCTGGCCTCGGGCCTGACGGTGGTGGTCGGCAATGCCTGGTTCAAGCAGGGCGGCCGCACGCCAACGCTTTCGGGCAATGCCCGCTTTCACGAAATCACCCTGCCCTTTGCGGATGCGGTGCAGAACGTGCCGGTAATCGGCCAGTTCTATGCCCAGGTCATCTCGGGACACAAGCCGATCGTCTATATCGCCTTTGCCGTGGTGCCGCTGACCTGGTGGATCCTGTATCGCACCCGGTTCGGGCTGCGCCTGCGGGCGGTGGGGGAAAACCCGGCTGCCGTCGATACCGCGGGCGTCTCGGTCACGAGAATGCGCTATGGCGCGGTGCTGATCGCCGGGGTGCTGTGCGGCGTGGCGGGGGCCTATCTGGCCACCTCGCAGGCAGCCGGATTCGGGCGCGAGATGACCGCGGGACGCGGCTATATCGCGCTGGCGGCGCTGATCTTTGCCAAATGGCGGCCATTCTATGCCCTGGGGGCGACGCTGCTTTTCGGTCTGCTCGAAGCGATCAGCAACCTTTACCCCAACATCAACCTGCTGGGAATCATCGACATTCCGGTGCAGTTCACCCAGGCGCTGCCCTATATCCTGACGGTGGTGATCCTTGCGGGCTTTGTCGGCAAGGCGGTCCCGCCCAGGGCAGGGGGCGAGCCCTATGTAAAGGAAAGATAGGCCGAACAGATACCCCGGCAAAAGGCCCCGGGAGAATGGCCCCCCGCAAAAGGCCCCCGGCAAGAGGCCCCTGGCAA
>CAZWXK010000054.1:10639-12982 GCA_964637875.1 uncultured Rhodobacter sp. | reverse complement strand
GGCAAAAGGTCCGGACACCCGATGTTCCGGGCCTCTTTTTTGTCGCAGACAACGCCCCTTTTACAAATACATTCGAATATAATATAGCATCACCCGACATCGCCTCGCATGGTCAGCCACCCCTCATCGGTGACGATCGCATTTTCGGGCCCCCGAGCGCCCATTCGACAGCGCCCATTCGACCGGGAGTCCCCGCCGAGTGGGGGCCGCGTGGGGGGATTTCGCGGCTGACAATGCGCGGGCCCTGTCGTCAGAACCCGTTCCCACTGGCCTCCTTCAAGGATCAGCCCCATGCAAAGCTATCTGCCCATTGCCGAAGTTTCGGTAAGCATCTTTCTGTTACTCGGTCTCGGCACCACCGTCGGCATCCTTTCAGGCATGTTCGGCGTGGGTGGCGGTTTCATCCTTACGCCGCTGCTGTTCATGATCGGCATCCCGCCGGGTGTTGCCGTGGGCACGCAGGGAAACCTGATCGTGGCCTCGTCATTCTCGGGCATGCTGGCCCATCTGCGGCGCAAGACGGTCGATTTCCGGATGGGGCTGGTGCTGCTGGGGGGCGGTCTGGTGGGCTCGGCCATCGGGGTGCGCCTGTTCCACCTGCTGACGGCGCTGGGGCAGATCGACCTGATCATCAAGCTGGCCTATGTGCTGCTGCTGGGAATCATCGGCGCGCTGATGCTGGCCGAGGCGCTGGTCGCCCTCAAGCGGCGCAACGACAAGAACTACAAGCCGGCCAGACGCAAGCATCATTCCTGGGTGCATGGCTGGCCCATCAAGATGCGGTTCCGCACCTCGAAACTGTATATCAGCGCCATCCCGCCCTTTGGCATCGGGATCATGGTGGGCATCCTGTCGGCGATCATGGGGGTCGGCGGCGGCTTTCTGATGCTGCCGGCAATGATCTATATCCTGGGCATGCCGACCAAGGTGGTGGTGGGAACCTCGTTGTTCCAGATCACCTTCATGTCGGCATTCACGACCGTTCTGCAGGCGGTCGAGAACCAGACCGTCGATCTGGTTCTGGCCTTCATCCTGTTGATCGGCGGCGTGATCGGTGCCCAGATCGGCACCCGCATCGGCGAAAAGATCAAGGCCGACACGCTGAGGATCCTGCTGGCGGCAATGGTTCTGGGAATCGCGATCAAGCTGGCATTCGGGCTGGTCCTGATGCCGGCCGAGCTGTTTTCGATCGCCTTTTGAGGGGCATTTGGGCCGAATTTCCGTTCAAACGGTCACACAAGCACGCAAAAGAGGGGGTTCGCTCCGATTTGTCGCAGGTTCTCGCTTTGATTCAATATATGCAGAACTTGTAATGCAAACGGACCAATACGAACGGGTGATGCCATGCAGATCTATCTTCCCATCGCGGAAATCTCGGTCGATGCCTTTCTGCTGCTCGGTCTCGGGGGGCTTGTGGGCATCCTGTCGGGCATGTTCGGCGTGGGCGGGGGGTTCCTGATGACGCCGCTGCTCTTCTTCATCGGGATTCCGCCGGCGGTTGCCGTCGCGACCGAGGCCAACCAGATCGTGGCCTCGTCCTTTTCCGGGGTTCTGGCGCATCTGAGGCGGCAGACGGTTGACCTCAGGATGGGGCTGGTGCTGCTGAGCGGCGGCCTTGCCGGGGCGGCCGTCGGGATCGTGATCTTTCGGGAACTGCGCGAGATCGGCCAGGTCGACCTTCTGGTCAAGCTGACCTATGTGGTCTTTCTGGGCATCATCGGCAGCCTGATGTTCGTCGAGGGGCTGAACGCACTGCGGCATGCGCGCAAGAGGGGCGGCGCACCGGCCGCGCGCCGGGGCCATACATGGATTCACGGCCTGCCCTTCAAGATGAAATTCCGCACCTCACACCTGTATATCAGCGTGATTCCGCCGCTGCTGGTCGGGGCGCTGGTGGGGATACTGGCCGCCATCATGGGGGTCGGGGGCGGATTCATCATGGTTCCCGCGATGATCTATCTGCTGGGCATGCCGACCAAGGTGGTGATCGGGACCTCGCTGTTCCAGATCATCTTTGTCACCGCCTTTACCACACTCATGCACGCGACGACCAACTATACGGTTGACATGGCCCTTGCGGTGCTGTTGCTGCTGGGCGGCGTCGTCGGGGCCCAGATCGGCACCCGCATCGGGCTCAAGATGAAGGCGGAATCGCTGCGGATCCTGCTGGCCATGCTGGTTCTCGGGGTCTGTGGCAAGCTGGCGGCCGACCTCTTGTTCGAACCTGCCGAACTCTACACTCTTGGCGCCGGAGGCGAATGATGCTGCGTATCCTTGTTGCGATCTTCCTGCTGGCCAGCCCCGCGCTGGCCCAGACGGGCCAGAACCAGGGCCAGAACCAGG
>CAZWXK010000054.1:7871-10539 GCA_964637875.1 uncultured Rhodobacter sp. | reverse complement strand
GGGCGGGTTCAATGCGCAACCCCGGGCGGGCGGGCGCCAGGCGGGACCGGGCCTAAAAGGCCTGAAACGTCATTGTCGTAAGCGAGCGGCTGATTCCGGGGATATCCAGAACCCGGTCGTTGATGTATTTTCCGATATCCTGACCCTCGGGGATATAGAGCTTGGCCAGCAGGTCGTATTCGCCGCTGGTCGAGTACAGCTCGGACGCGATCTCGCGGTTGTAGATCTCGTCGGCGACCTGATAGGTCTTGCCCGGCATGCATCTGATCTGGACGAAAACGCATTTCATTTCATTCGGCCTTCCGTTTGGGGTCAGCCGACAGCATAGCAATGCACGCCCCCCTTCGACAAGGGGATCACCGGAGGGGATCACCGGGGGGGGGGATCGCCGGAGGGGGACACCGTGGCCCGGATGGGGTTGGGCGGGGGCCGGGAGGTTGTGTCCCGCCCTCAGCCCGCCGCCCTCAGCCCCGGGCGCGCAATTCGCGGCGCATGATCTTGCCGGTTGCGGTCATGGGCATGGCGTCGATCACCTCGACC
Source organism: uncultured Rhodobacter sp. (assembly GCA_964637875.1). Classification (GTDB taxonomy): domain Bacteria; phylum Pseudomonadota; class Alphaproteobacteria; order Rhodobacterales; family Rhodobacteraceae; genus UBA5972. The sequence continues at coordinate 9,999 of CAZWXK010000054.1, read as the reverse complement.
CGGCGCGGGGCCAGATGCGGCGACAGGCGTTCGCGCACGCGGGTCTTGAGCGCATCCTCGATACCGTCGCGGGCCGCTCCTGGACGCAGCACGACGAATGCCTTGACGATTTCGGTGCGCACCGGATCCGGGATGCCGACGACCGCGGCCATGGCCACATCGGGGTGGCCGGTCAGACAGTTCTCGATCTCGGTCGGGCCGATACGATAGCCTGATGATGTGATCACGTCATCGTCGCGCGACTGGAAGGTGACGTAATCCTGTTCGTCCATGACGCCCAGATCGCCGGTGCGCATCCAGTCGCCGACGAATTTTTCGGCCGTCTTTTCGGGCTGTTTCCAGTATTCCAGAAACATCACCGGCGTGGTGTGCCGCACGGCGATTTCGCCCAGCGCGCCGCGCGGCAGTTCGTTTCCCGCGCTGTCGATGATGGCGACATCGAAACCGGGCACCGGCTTGCCGATGGCGCCGGGTTTCTGCACGCCGATGCTGGCGCTCGATGTCAGGCAGAGGTTGCATTCGGTCTGCCCATAGGTTTCGTTGATCGTCACCCCCAGCGCGCCGCGCCCCCAATCCAGCATGTCGGCGCCCAGCGATTCGCCCCCCGACATGACGGTGCGGATGTTCAGCCCGGCAGGCGCAGGGGCCTGGCGCATGAGTTTGAGCGCGGTCGGCGGCAGGAACAGGTTGCGGATGTTCAGCCGCGCGATCATGGCAAAGGCGCCCTCGGCGTCGAACCGGCCCATCCGGTGCGAGACCACCGGCACCCCCTGATAGAGATAGCCCATGGCGATATTCATCAGCCCCCCGACCCAGGCCCAGTCGGCCGGGGTCCAGCCCAGATCGCCGGGGCGGGGGAAAAAATCGTGCTGCAGCTCGATCGCCGGGACATGGCCCAGCAGAAAGCGGTGCGCATGAAGCGCGCCCTTGGGCGGGCCGGTGGTGCCCGAGGTATAGATGATGATGGCCGGGTCCTCGGCCAGGGTGGCGACGGGGGTGAAATCATCCGAGGCCGCGGCGATATCCTCCCACAGGCCAAAGGCGCCCTGCTGCGCCCCCTCGACCACATGCACGACGGCCAGATCGGGCAGCCGGTCTCGCAGGGCGGCGATCTTGGGCAGGTTCTCGCGATCGGTCACGACCGCGCGCGCGCCCGAATCGCGGAGCCGATATTCAAGGGCCTCCTCTCCGAACAGGGTGAACAGCGGAATCGAGATCATGCCCGCCTTGTGGGCGGCGAAATGGGTGATCAGCACCTCGGGCGATTGTGCCAGCAGCACCGCCACCCGGTCGCCGCGTTTCAGGCCGCGGGCGACAAGGGCATTGGCCAGCGCGTTCGAGGCCCGGCGCAGGCGTTGATAGGTGAATTCCTCGGCCCGGCCATCGGCGCCGACATGGATCACCGCCACCCGGCCCGGATCTGCCCGCGCCCAGTCGTCGCAGCAGGCGACGCCGATATTGAAACGTTCGGGCAGGTTCCAGCGGAAATCGCGCCTGAGCCCCTCCCAGATCCGCTCGGCGGTGAAAATCTTTCTTTGCGGCATGGCTGTGCTCCCTGTTGCCTGTGTGCTGCCCCGCATTTTTCAGGGGATCCGTGCGGCCTCAGTCTCTTGGCGCCGCGCGGGCGTGAACGATCAGTTCGGGCAGGGCCGTCAGCGGTATTTCCATTGCCCGCATGGCGGCCAGCGAGATCCGGCTGCCGGCCCCCCGTGCGCCCGGCATGGGAATCAGCGTCACCGCGACGCTGTTGCCGCCCTCGGCCCAGACCACGCGCCCCGGGATCGGGCGGCTGACCAGCGGGGTTTTCAGCCAGAAACCGGGCTGCGTCACGTCTCCGAGCGAGGCAACGGTTCTGCCCAGGGTGATTTCAGAAGCAATCCCGGCAGTGGTCGCGGGGGGGGTCGCGGGGGGGGCAACGGGCGGCGCAACGTTGCCCGCCATGGTGGCGCTGCCGCCCTCGGCGCCGGGCCTGGCCCTGGGGTGGGGGGTATCCTTGCCCGCGACCATGGCCGTCGGACAGGTATTGCCCAGACATGTCGCGGCCGTCGTCCGGCTGCCCGGCAGGCGCGGCAGGTTCAGCGTGCATCCCGCCAGAACCGCAACCGCCGACAGGGCCGCAATGCGCGCC
>CAZWXK010000054.1:0-7771 GCA_964637875.1 uncultured Rhodobacter sp. | reverse complement strand
GTTCAGCGTGCATCCCGCCAGAACCGCAACCGCCGACAGGGCCGCAATGCGCGCCACCGCGCCCGGTGAAACGCCCGGTGAAACGCCCGGCACGATGCCAGCCACGCAACCGGCCCCGGCGCGGGTCGGAAAAAGGGGAAACCTCGTCATGACGACAGTGTAGAAGCCTTGCCCCCGCTGTTCAATGTCTTGCCAAGGGGCGAGCGCGCGGATAGCCTGCCATTCATGTCGAATACACCTCGCCTCATCGACCCGTTTCAGCGCGCAATCACCTATCTGCGGGTCTCGGTCACCGATCGCTGCGATTTCCGCTGCGTCTACTGCATGTCGGAACACATGACCTTTCTGCCCAAGCGCGACCTGCTGACCCTGGAAGAGCTGGACCGCCTGTGTTCGGCCTTCATCGCACAGGGCGTGCGCAAGCTGCGCGTCACCGGGGGCGAGCCTCTGGTGCGCCGGGGCATCATGAATTTCTTTCGCGCCATGTCGCGCCATCTGGAAAGCGGCGCGCTGGACGAACTGACGCTGACCACGAATGGCTCGCAACTGGCCCGCTTTGCCGCTGATCTGGCATCAAGCGGGGTCAGGCGCGTCAATGTTTCGCTCGACACGCTGGATCACGAGAAATTCCGCCGCGTCACACGCTGGGGCCGTCTGCCACAGGTTCTGGACGGGATCGCCGCGGCCCAGGATGCCGGGTTGCGCATCAAGATCAACATGGTCGCGCTCAAGGGCTTCAATGATGACGAGCTGTTCGACATGGTCGAATGGTGCGCCGGGCGGGGCATGGACCTGACCTTTATCGAGGTCATGCCCATGGGCGAAGACATCGCCGGAGACGAACGCCTGGGCCAGTACTGGTCGCTGGATGACGTGATGGAAAGGCTGCGGGATCGGTACCGCCTGACCGATCTGAGCGAAACCACCGGCGGGCCGGCGCGCTATCGCCGGGTCGAGGACACCGGCCAGAAGCTGGGTTTCATCACGCCGCTGTCGCATAATTTCTGCGAATCCTGCAACCGTGTGCGGCTGACCTGCACCGGGCAGCTGTATCAGTGCCTGGGCCAGGAAGGCATGTTCGATCTGCGCAAGGTGCTGCGCGACAACCCGGATGATGACGTGCCTCTGGTCGCGGCATTGCACCATGCCATCGCCCGCAAGCCCAGGGGCCATGATTTCGACTATTCCCGCCAGGCGGTTTCGGGGCAGATGTCGCGCCACATGAGCCATACCGGCGGCTGACCGGCGCGCCCCTGCCCCGCGAGACCCTGCCCGGCCCGGCCCCGGCTGCGCCCCGGACGCTCAGTTCCGGCAGGCCAGCGCCGCCCTGACGCTGCGCGCCCCGTCATAAGGCCCGATCCCGCGTGCGATCAGCCGGCCATCCCGCAGGCGGGTGGCCATCACCCTGCGCCAGTCACCGTCGGCGGTAACGATCTCGGGCCCCTTGCCGCAATCGCGGATGCCGCCGACGATATAGTTCCAGCCGATCTGGTGATTCGACAGCCCCGCACGCGCGGCCAGTTCGACCAGCCGGCCGTTGCGATAGCGCCAGACCCTCAGGATCTTGCTCAGATGGGGTTTCTCGACATAGGCGATTTCAGGATAACCGTCACCGTCGAGGTCGGCCACCCCTACAGGGGCAAGCCAGCGATAGGGCCGCCCCAGAAAGGGGGTCGCGGCAATCTTGCCGGTTTCGTCATAGATCGCCAGCTGCGCGCCCCGTTCAAGCGAGGTCTCGATCACCAGAACCTCGTTTTCCCCATCGCCATCGACATCGGCAAGGCGGGGTGCCAGATCCTCGAATACCCGGCTTTCGGGCAGGGTGACGGTGATCTGGCGGCCATCATCGCGGGTCATGCGCAGCACGCCCCATTCCAGCGCATCGCCCAGAATGGCGTGATCGTAACGCGGGGTCGGTGCATCATAGCGCGCCGCCCTGATCCCGGCGCCGGCAGGCAGGGCGATGGCCGCCGCCAGCAGGGCCAGGGCCACGCGCGCGATCATATCTGTTTTTCCGGCAGATGCACGATCAGGCCGTCCAGCTCGTCCGTGACCTTGACCTGACAGGTCAGACGCGAGCGCACCGGGTCGGGTTCCCACGCGAAATCGAGCATGTCCTCCTCCATCGCGTCCTTGGGGGGCAGTCTGGAAACCCATGCCTCGTCGACATAGACGTGGCAGGTGGAACAGGCGCACGCCCCCCCGCAATCGGCGTCGATTCCCGGAATGTTGTTGTCGCGCGCACCCTCCATGACGGTCAGACCCGTCGCCACTTCGACGACATGTTCGGTCCCGTCATGCTCGACATAGGTGATCTTTGCCATTTTCATCCTCTTTGCCCGACCGGAGATTACCCTTGGGGGATTGCCCTTTGGGGATTGCCCGGCCCGTTCGAGGCTGATTTAGTACAGCCACCCTGCCGTGGCCAGACGATTTTTCGCCGCGCGGGTAAATCTGGCGTAAAACTCTTGTCATTCCCGTATCATGTTCTATCTTCGTTCTCATGCCCATGCCGCCTCCCCCTCTCTGGCCGCGACCGCCTGCCGCACTGCCGCATGCCCGGCTGGACGAACCCCCCGCCGGGGCCCTGATAACGGTTGCCGGGCTGGTTCTGGTGCGCCAGCGGCCGGGCACCGCCAAGGGGGTGATCTTTCTGACGCTCGAGGATGAAACCGGCATTGCCAATGTCGTGGTCTGGCAGAAGGTCTATGAACGCTACCGCCGCGCGGTGATTGCCGGGCGGCTGCTGCGGGTAACCGGCACCCTGCAACGCGAAGGCGCGGTCGTCCATGTCATCGCCCGCAGGATCGAGGACATATCCCACATGCTGGACGAATTGTTGCGCCGCGGTTGAAGGGGCAGGCGTATTTCCCTTTGTGACACGCGATTTTCAGGATAATCTGGGCGGAAAAGGGGACGAGCAGAATGAATTTCCCGAAAAACCGCCTTGCCCTGTTCGGCATGACCGTTCTTGCGGGCTGCTCGGGGCTGCAATTCACCGGCATCACCGACATGTCGGCCACGGGGCCCGGCACCGAGGTCGTCGTGGCGCCCCCCTGGGCCAGGCCGGGGGAATGTTACAATCGCATTACCTCGCCCGCGCTGATCGAGACCATCACCCGCAACATCCTGGTGCGGCCACCGCGCTACGATCGTGACGGCAGGCTGAAACAGCCGGCCGCCTGGCGCACCGAAACCAGCCAGACAATCCTGCGCGAGCGCCAGAGCGGCTGGATCCGGATCCCGTGCCGCAAGGACATGGTCGAGGATTTCACCGCATCCCTGCAACGCGCACTTGCCGTGCGGGGGCTGTATCGGGGGCCGGTCAACGGCAGCTATGACATCCGCACCCAGCGGGCCGTCAGACGGTTTCAGATGCGTGCCATGGGCCTGGACAGCACGATCCTGTCGATTGAGGCCGCGCGCAAGCTGGGGCTGGTGGCCTATGACCGGGCCAGGCTGAGCGCGGAATCGGGCGAAAACCGGCAGCAATGAACCCGGCAGGCGCGGGGCGCGGGGCGCGGGGCGTGGAACCTCGGCACCCCCCGGGCGCGGCACCCCCCGAACAGCGAAAGGGGCGCCCCCGAAAGGACGCCCCCACTGCCCGAAGCCCGGACCCGAGGCCCGATACGGGCCCGGAACGAACTCAGCCCTTGATCTCCAGCGCGACGAATCGCGGCTGTCCGTTGCGGCGCACCAGCAGCAGGATCGACTTGCGGCCGGCGGCACGCGCGGCCTCGACCCGCCTGGCCAGATCGGCAGCGCTCTGGACCTTTTGCTGGCCGGCCTCGACGATGATGTCGCCCGCGCGCAGGCCCTTTTCATAGGCCTGGCTGTTTTCATCGACATTCATCACCACCACGCCCTGGGCATCGTCCGGCAGGCCCAGCTGGCTGCGCAGATCGGCGTTCATGCCCTGGACGGTCAGCCCCAGAACGGTCTTTTCGACCGGTTTCTCGGGCGTGGCGGGGTTGGCGGCATTGGCCTTTTCAAGCTGCTTTTCGGCTGCCTCGCGCCGGCCCAGAACGACCTTGAGCGTCACCGTCTTGCCGTCGCGAAAGACCACGACACGCACCGTCTTGCCCACTTCGGCATCGGCCACCATGCGCACCAGTTCGCGCGTATCGGCAACATGCTTGCCGTCAAAGGTGACGATGACATCGCCCTGCTTCATGCCGGCCTTTTTCGCCGGGCCGTCGGGCACGTCGGTCACCAGCGCACCGGCGGCGTCGTCAAGACCCAGCGCGTCGGCCATGTCCTTGGTCACGTCCTGGATATGCACGCCCAGCCAGCCACGGCGGGTTTCGCCGTATTTCTTGAGCTGCTCGACCACCTTGGACACCACGTTGGACGACATCGAGAAACCGATTCCGATCGACCCTCCATTGGGGCTGAGGATCGCGGTATTCACGCCGATCACCTGGCCATCCATGTTGAACAGCGGCCCGCCCGAATTGCCCCGGTTGATGGCGGCATCGGTCTGGATGAAATCGTCATAGGTGCCGCGCAATTCGCGGTTGCGGGCCGAAATGATACCGGCCGTGACCGAAAACCCCTGGCCCAGCGGATTGCCGACCGCCAGCACCCAGTCGCCCACGCGCGCGGTATCGCTGTCGCCGAACGAAACGAAGGGCAGCGGTTTGGTGGCATCGACCTTGAGCAGCGCGATATCGGTTTTCGGGTCGGTGCCGACGACCTTGGCCTTCATCACGTCGCCATTCTTGAATTCGATCTGGATCGTGTCGGCCTCGGCGATCACATGGTTGTTGGTCACGATATAGCCGTCCTCGGAAATCACGAAACCCGATCCCAGCGCGGTCGCCCGGCGCGGAACCTTGCCGCCCCTCTGTCGGTCGAGGAAATCCTTGAAGAAATCCTCGAAGGGCGAACCCTTGGGGATCACCGGCAGGGGATTGGCGCTGGTGGTGACGGTGGTGGTGGTGGTGATGTCCACCACCGCCGGGCTGACCTTTTCGACAAGATCGGCAAAGCTCTCGGGGGCCGAACGGGCATGTGCCGCCACGGTCTGGGCCAGCACCAGGGTTGCCGCGACCAGAAGGGCCAGCAGCCCCTGCAGGCCGCGCGCGTCCGTGCGGGCGTCCTTCGGCGTAAGAGCCAAAGCTCGGTTATACATGGTAGTTTCCTCCAGTTATACGTGAATCCGGCCGGTCGAGCGCGCCCTGCCGTCATGGGCAAAATCGGCCTTTCGCCAGCGCTTTGCAACCGCCCTGCGGTCGCGCTTGCGTCAAATGAGCGTGAAACGACCCGTGACTGGAAGGTGACATCGCGCACGCTGTGATCACATTGCGGTGCGACGGGCCACAACCGGGGGCCAACAGGGGCAACCAGGGGGGCGGCCATCGCGAAAACGGCGAAAATCAGCCCGTCAGCAGCCGCGCAAGCCAGATCAGGGCCACCCCGATACCAACCGCCACCAGACCGATGTGACGGCGGGTCTCGATGTCCAGGCGCCGGAACAGTTCGAGCGCCTGTTCGAGTTTCAGAGGGGCCAGCGCAAGCACCAGCCCCTCGATGACTGCCACAAGGCCCAGCCCTGTCAGCAGATATACGATCACTGCGAGGCCCCTGCCGCCGGCGGCGCCCCCGCCCCTGCCCCGCCACTATTGGCGGGCGTCGTGGCAGAAGTGGTCGAAGGCGCCTTGTCCGCCGGCACCGGCACGGCCAGCGATCCCTTGCCCCCGTCCGAGTTCAGATAGGTAAAGAACTCGCTCGTGGGGTTGACGACGAACGAGGTGTTGCCCTCCTTGAACGCATTTTCATAGGCCTGGAGCGACCGGTAGAAGGCAAAGAACTCCTTGTCCCGGCCATAGGCCTCGGCAAAGATCGCGTTTCGTTTCGCGTCAGCCTCGCCCCGGATGATATCGGCCTGTTTCTGGGCCTCCGAGGTCAGCTCGACAACGGTCCGGTCGGCCTCGGCGCGCACCTTCTGCGCCGCTTCCTTGCCGCGGGCGATCTCGTCTGCCGCCTCGCGCTCGCGCTCGGCACGCATCCGGGCGAATGTGGCGTTCAGGTTCTGCGAGGGCAGGTCGGTGCGCTTGAGGCGCACGTCGATCACCTCGACTCCCAGCGCCTCGGCCTCCTTGCGGGCGGCATCGCGGATGCGGTTCATCAGCTCGACCCGGTCGGCCGACAGGATGTCACCCGAACTGACCGAACCCAGCACCTCGCGCGTGGCCGCCGTCAGGATGCGTTCCAGCCTGCTTTCGGCCAGTCGCGTGCCACCCACGCCAACCGCCTTGCGGAAGCGGACCAGATCACTGATCCGCCAGCGGGCAAAGGCATCGACCACCAGACGACGATCGTCCAGGGGCGTTACCTCGAGCGACTGCGTATCCAGCGACAGGATCCGCCCGTCATATTTCACCACTTCCTGAATGAAGGGGATCTTGAAGGCCAGCCCCGGTTCCCGCTTGACCGCCTTGACCTCGCCGAACTGCAGAACCAGCGCCTTTTGCCGGGCGTCCACGATATAGAAGGACTTGGACAATGCGAAAAGGGCAACGGCCAGAACCGCCAGAAGAATTGTCGAGCGTTTCATCAGTTCGCTCCTTTTCCGGTTGTGCCAAGCTGTTTCAGTGGCAGATAGGGCACGACACCGCTGGCACCGATCTTTTCGTCGATGATGACCTTGTCCACCTTGCCCAGAACGCTCTCCATGGTTTCAATGTACAGACGCTTGCGCGTGACCTCGGGCGCCTTGGCATATTCCGCATAGACCGCGTTGAAGCGGCTGGCCTCGCCCTCGGCCTGGTTGATGACCTGGGCACGATAACCCTCGGCCTGCTGGATGATCTGGGCGGCCTGGCCGCGCGCACCGGCAACGGCCTTGTTGGCATAGGCGTCAGCCTGCTTCTGCAGCGTGTCCCGGGTCTGTTCGGCGGCCTGGACCTCGCGGAAGGCGTCGATGACCTCGGCAGGCGGGTCGGCCTTTTCAAAGTTGATCCGCACGATGTTGATGCCCGACTGATAGCTGTCGAGCGTCTCCTGCACCAGCTTCTGCAACTCGACACTGATGATGCCCCGGTCGCGGTTCAGGATCGGCGCCAGTTCCGAGCGCGCGATGATCTCGCGCATGGCCGATTCCGCCACCGCGTTGATGGTTTCCACCGGATCGGCCAGGTTGAACAGAAAGTCCTTGGCATTGGTGACGGTCCAGACCACCTGGAAATCGATATCGACGATGTTCTCGTCGCCGGTCAGCATCAGCCCCTGGGTCGCCCGCGAACCGCCACGTCCGGTTCCGATATCCTCGGTCCGTTCGCGGGTCACGGCGATGATGTCCTTGGTGACGACGGGCCAGGGGGCAAAGTTCAGCCCCGGCTCGCCGGTGCGATAATACTTGCCGAACAGGAGTTCGACCGATTGTTCCTCGGGCTTGACGGTATAGAGCGAGGCAAACAGCCACAGCACGATCAGCCCCAGAACACCCAGTCCGATCACGCCCCGTGTCATCCTGGGGCCCTGGCCGCCGCCCCGGCCGCCCGGAAAGCCCGAGCCGCCGCCCTTGCCACCCATCAGCACGCGCAGCTGCTCCTGGCCCTTGCGCACGATCTCGTCGATTTCGGGGATCTGCGGCCCCTGGCCGCCGCCGCGACCTCCGCCGTGGTCGTCGCCACCACCCCGGTTGCCGCCGCCGCGACCTCCGCCGCCCCATGGGCCCCCACTGTTGTTGCCGGTCATATGACTGTTCGTCCTTCCTTGTCCGATCTTCACGCGTTCCTCCGCCAATTGGGGGCGAACGCAGATAATT
>CAZWXK010000053.1:13582-15109 GCA_964637875.1 uncultured Rhodobacter sp. | reverse complement strand
TTTCGGCAGAATTAAGGCAGATGCCGGTCATCATGCAGTTTTCGAAAAGCCCGGGTTTCGAAAAGCCCGGGCGCCAAATGGCGGCGCGCGCGGGCGCGGCGATTTTCGCCCGATCCCTGACGCAATCGCGAACGCGCGGCATGGCGGCGGGCGGCGCTGGCTGGCGGATTTTCCCCCTTGACGCCCGTGCCCCTCTCGCCTAAATCCCGCTCACCGTGGCGGAGTAGCTCAGCTGGTTAGAGCAGCGGAATCATAATCCGCGTGTCGGGGGTTCAAGTCCCTCCTCCGCTACCAGTCCCTCATTTGACGAACAGCTGGCGTGGAAGGTTGCAGAAGGTTTCCGCGGGGCCTTCCGGGCGGATCAGGATGGATTCGGTGATCTCCAGGCCCCAGCCATCCATCCACAACCCGGGCATGAAGTGAAAGGTCATGCCGGGGCGCAGGATCGTGTCATCCTCGGGGCGCAGGCTGATCGTGCGTTCGCCCCAGTCAGGCGGATAGCCCAGCCCGATCGAATAGCCGCACCGGGCGCTGCGCGCGATCCCGGCCTGCCCCAGCGCATCGCCCAGCGCCCTGGCGACATCGCCGGCAACCCGGCCTGCGCGGGCGGCATCGATGCCGGCCTCCAGGCCCTTGACCAGCGCCTCCTCGGCCCGCCTGACCTCGTCGGGCGGAGAGCCCAGCCACACCGTCCTGCAAAGGGGGACATGATAGCGTCGGCAGACACCCGCCAGCTCGAAGAACGTACCCTGATCCGCCTCGAGCGGGGCGCCATTCCATGTCAGATGGGGCGCCGAGGCATCCGCTCCTGACGGGCACATGGGCACGATCGCCGGGTAATCGCCCCAGACATCATCGACGCCGATCAGGGCGTCGCGACATATCTCGGCAACCAGCTCGTTCTTGGCCAGCCCCGGTCGGGCGCGCGCGATGGCACCGGTCACGATCTTTTCCGATATCCTTGCCGCCTTGCGCATAAGGGCGATTTCCTGATCCGACTTTTGCGCGCGCTGCCAGTTGACCAGGGCGGTCGCATCCCGCAGATCGGCCGCGGGCAGGGCGTCGCGCAGGGTCACATAGGCCTTTGCCGAGAAATAACAGTTCTCCATCTCGACCCCGATCCGGGCCCGTTCGAGGCCCAGTTCGCACAACAGGCCGGCAAGATGCTGCATCGGGTGGCGTTCGACCGATTGGACGTAACCGTCGTCATAGGGGTAAAGGCTGCCCTCGCTCAGCCATGATGTGCGTCTTGCCCCGTTGGCGTCCATCTGCCGGCCCCACCAGACGGGATCATCCGCGAGGGTCACGACAAGCCCCTGATGCACATAGAAGGACCACCCGTCGTAACCCGTCAGCCACGCCATGTTCGACGGGTCTTCGACAAACAGCGCGTCCAGCCCTTTGGTCGCCATCGCGCGCCGCACCAGATCGAGCCGGCGTTGATATTCGTCACGCGTGAACGGCAGGTCGATGCCGGTCGTTGATCGGCGCATGGATCGGCTCTCCTGATCGGCGCCATCCCCGGCC
>CAZWXK010000053.1:0-13482 GCA_964637875.1 uncultured Rhodobacter sp. | reverse complement strand
CCATCCCCGGCCGGTGAACGCCGGATGTCGGGGGGATTTGCGCTCCTGCACAGGAAACCACCGTCCGTGCGGTGTGTCAATTTCGAACTGGCGACCCCTGAAGGACTCGAACCCTCAACCTGCTGATTAGAAGTCAGCCGCTCTATCCAGTTGAGCTAAGGGGCCTGCCGTTCCGCCCCGCCACCTGTGGCTGGCCGGACTGCAGCCAGGGCAGCCGGCCACCCTGTCGGGATGGTTTTTCGATACCCGCCTGCCGGGTTCAATGGGTCCAGGCCATGCGCCGATCATGGGCGAAATTGTCACCATAGCCGGTGCGGCGCAGGACCGGGCGCCGCTTGTGCGATGGCTGGACGATATAATCGATTCCGTGTTCGCGCGCGTATTTCTCGGCCGCCTCGCGGGTATCGAAGCGCAATCTGACCTGGCTGAGCGTGTCGGGCGAGCTGGTCCATCCCATCAGCGGGTCGATGCTGCGCGGGGCCGTGGGGTCGAATTCCAGAATCCAGTTTCTGGTTCTGGCCTCGCCGGACTGCATCGCATTTCGGGCAGGTTGGTAGATACGCGCGAGCATGTGGAAAACTCCTCTCTCTCGATGAGCCCGTTTATCGGCAAAGCGGGGTCGCGGTGCAAGAGAATTTTGAGGCCGGAGTGCAGCGATTGCCGCCCGGAGGCAGGGGAGCGAGGGGTGGGGTGGGTGGTGTCTGCCCCCGTGGCGACAATCCTGACTGCTGCTTGCATGGACAGATGACATGATCCACCGGGAAAGGGCAAGAAAAATATTCCCTTAAGTTGCAATATTATTCACTGTTTCCTCCGGTGATTTTAACGCGATCTTTACCGATCATCTATCCGACACCGATTCTGCATGAAAGACGGCGCCCGATCGGGGCGCCGCCTGGCCTTTTCCTGCTACTCCGGCTCAGAAGTTGAGCGAGATATCCTTGTGATCCGACCCGCACCAGGCCAGATACAGCGCCTGTTCGCGGGTCAGTTTCTCCTGCGAACGGATGCCCAGCGTCGGCGTGATCGCCTTGAGGAAGGTTTCCAGGCCCGGCCTCAGCGTCTTTTCCGCCTCGGCGCGCCAGATCTTCTGCGATTCATACGCCTTCATCGCCTTGTCATACTGCTTGAGCGCGCGGCTGATCTTGGGCTTGCGTTTCTTCAGCACGCGACGGGCCTTGGACAGGGCCGACTTGATCGTGGACGTGCCGGCAACCTTGGTCAGCTTGCGTTCGATGTCGCGGATACGGCTGGCCGTCTCTTTCGGGTCGCCCGTCTCGATGGCGGTCTTGAGGGATTTCAGTTCGCCCTCGAGCGCCAGGAAGGCCGGTGTCGCGTTCAGGATATCCAGTGCCTTTTGCGGCCCCGAATATGCCTTGTCGGCGTTGCGGCGGTAATCCAGGCGGGCCTTCTTTTCGGCGCCATTGACCGTCTGGAAGGCGGTATAGACCTTTTGCCAATCTGCGGGAATCTTGGCCTTTTCCTGTTCGATCTCGGCCTCGAGGCGCTTGATCTCGGCCCGGTCCCTGGCCTTTTCGGCCTCGCTGTCCCCCCGGCCCGACTGGCTGAGAAAGACCTTGAGTTCCTTGATCCGGTCCTGGGCGGTGCGGATCTGTTTCTGAAGGCCACGCACATAGACCAGGCGTTCGCGATAGGCGGGCGACAGCTCCTCGACCTGTTTTTCCAGCACGAAAGCCTGGTCGAGCCGGCCAATCGCGTCACCGGCCGCCTTGAACGACGCCTTCAGATCATTGGCCATGGCAGGCGGCAGATTGCCCAGGTCGATGCGCAGGGCGGCGTCGATGGCGGAACGGGTCACGCCATTGTCGGCCTGAAGCTTGTCCTCGACATATTGTTCGAGACAATATTGCAGCTTGGGGTTGCGCGGTGGCGGCGATACCTCGGAGAGGAATTTCACCCTGTTCGGCAGATAGTTCACCAGCGGCGGATTCAGCGCAACGATCGCCAGAGCCGCCAGTTGCAGCATGATGAAGGGAATGACCCCGCGATACATCGAGACCGTCTTGACGATCGCCGGGGCGACCCCGCGCAGATAGAACAGTGCGAAACCGAAGGGCGGTGTCAGAAAGGATGTCTGCATGTTCAGACCGATCATCACGCCCAGCCACACGGCGGTGACATTGGCAGATGGGTCGGCCAGCAGGATCGGCGCCACGATGGGGACAACGACCACCGAAATCTCGATGAAGTCGATAAAGAACCCGAGGATGAAGATCACCCCCATCACCACCCAGAACTTGGTCCAGAAACCGCCGGGCAGCGTTTCAAGGAAGTTGCGCACCAGTTCCTCGCCGCCAAAGGCCCGGAAACCCGCGGTCAGGATCGCGGCGCCCATCAGGATGATAAAGACCAGCGATGTCGTCTTGGCGGTCTCGACCATCACCGAATGCATGGTGTTGTCGATGCGGATCGCCCGCAGGCCGCTCCAGATCAGCGACAGGATCAGGGTGGTCGAGGCGATGATCCCGATCACGATACCGATCATGTCGCGCGTGGTGTTGATGCGCTTGATGTTCATTTCGAAATTCGACAGCGTGAAATACAGCACCACGACCGACAGAAGCGCCAGCAGCGCCGGCCAGTAGCGTCGGCGGTCGCTTTCGGGCAGCCGATAGCCGGCCATGACCATCGCCCCGGCCGAACCGATGGCGCCGGCCTGGTTCACCGTGGCGACACCCAGGATGATCGAGCCCAGCACCAGAAAGATCAGGGTCAGCGGCGGAACCAGGGCCAGCGCGACCTTTTTGGCGAATTCGGCATCAAAGCCACCCTCGCGATGAACGGCAGGGGCCGATTTGGGCCTGAGCAGGGCAAAGCCGAGGATATAGACCATGTACAGCCCCACCAGCACCAGACCCGGCGCCAGCGCACCCAGGAACATCTCGCCGGCGCTGGTCGATGTGACCTCGAAGATCGACGGCATCGACAATTCGCCGGTGGCCTGCTTGTACATGATCGAGCGCAGGTTGCCGGCCTGATCGGTGGCCGAGGACAGCTGGTCGGCCAGAATGATCAGCACGATGGATGGCGGAATGATCTGCCCCAGCGTTCCCGAGGCGGCGATCGTCCCGGTCGCCAGCGAATGGGAATAGTTGTTGCGCAGCATGGCCGGCAGGCTGATCAGCCCCATCGCGACCACGGTCGCGCCCACGATGCCGGTGGTTGCCGCCAGCAGCGCGCCCACGAACACCACCGAAATGCCCAGACCACCCGGCACGGGGCCGAACAGCTGGGCCATGGTCACCAGCAGGTCCTCGGCGATGCGCGATTTCTGCAGCATGATCCCCATGAAGATGAACAGCGGTACCGCAATCAGCGTATCCCGTTGTGGAACCCAGTAGACACTTCGCAGGTTTGTCACCCCCGCCGACAGCCACTGCCACGGCGTGCCGGTAAAGAAATACGCCCCCGCATCGCCGGTTGCGATCAGGCCGGCCGCGCCCGCCAGCAGGATGGTTGCGATCGACGCGCCCGGCAGGGCAAAGGCGACCGGAAAACCCGACCCCAGCGCCAACGCCATGAGCACCATCAGGGTGACGAGAAAGAAAACTTCCATTGGTCTGTTCCTTGTCAGGCAGCGGCTTCGGAGGAAACGTCTCGATGGCCCGGCTCGGCGCGGGTATCGGCGATTGCCTCAAAGAAGAACGAGACGAACTCGATCAGCATGGTCGTGGCGAAAACGCCCAGAAAGGCGGCCATCTGGTATTTCACATACAGGCCCAGACCCCCGGTCTGGGTCACCTCGAAATTCAGAACCGGCCCGTTCATGATCGACTCCTTGCCATCGAGCCCGACCATCAGGATCACCGCCGCCGTGGGCACGCCCAGCAAAAGCGTGCCAAAGGCGTTGAACCAGCCCTTCTTGCGCTGGCTGAAATTGGTGTAGAAGATATCCACCCTGACGTGGCCCTCTTCATAGAGGGTATAGGCCGAGGCCAGCAGGAACAGCGCCGAATACCAGTAGCGCACCAGATCGTCCATGAAGGCCTGCTGATAGGAAAACACGAAACGCGTGATCACGATCAGCAGCTCGGCGATGATGATCATCAGGGCCAGCCACTGGAATCCCAGCGCCTTGCGCTTGAAGGCGGCCAGGACAAAGCCGGCGATGAACAGCGGCAGGTGGATATACAGACCCACGAAATCGGGCCGCTGGAACAGGCGCGCCGTCGGCAGGTCAAGGAACATGACAAAGATCTTTTCGACCCGCATGAAGGCAACCGTGATGTCGGCGATGCCGACGAACAGGATCGCAAAGAAGAAGGCCCGCAACAGATACATGTTGGCGCCGTGGATCATGCGGGCGTCCCAGCGCAGGGCCACATCGGGGTTGCGCAGCGGATAGAGGACCGCCCCGCCGATGAACAGCACATAGATCAATGTCGGGATCAGACCGTCCATCCGCCCGGCCAGCAACGCCATGGGCCCCTCGAGGCCGAATGCCAGGTTCAGGATGTTGTTTGTCAGCAGGGCTGCCAGAGCCCCAAGAATAGCCCAACCCAGGGCCCGCACCAGCGGCGCCGGGTTGCCGTACCGCTCGATCTCGTCGGCTGTGCCCGTTTCAGACATGCTCCCCCCCAATGCTCCAAAAGAGCGGGGCCCGAAAGCCCCGCCCGATATCGTCCTGGCGTCGCGATCAGTTGTCGCCGATCCCCAGGATACGGTTGCGCTGTTCCAGATAGACGCCCTGCATCTGGGCCATCATGCCGCCGATTTCGCGCATGGCCTTCTGGAAGGCATCGTCGACCTCGGTCGCCAGCGCGGACTTGGCGCGGGTTTCGGCGAACACTTCCTTGGCGGCCTCGCCGAAGGCGTCCCAGATGTCGTCGTTGAACTGCTTGACGACAACGCCGTGATCGTTGATCAGCTTGCGCAGATATTCGCCGTTCTTGGCCTGGGTTTCCTCGAACTGGTTGGCGTTCTCGGCGTAGCACGCGGTGGTGATCACGTCCTTTTCCCAATCGCTCAGGCTTTCCCACCACGACTTGTTCATGCCGAAGGCAAGGTTGGCGTTGGGTTCGTGCATGCCGGCCAGATAGTAGTATTTGGTCACTTCATAGAACTTCATGAAGTAATCGTTGTACGGGCCGACCCATTCGGTGGCGTCGATGGCGCCGGATACCAGGTTCTGATAGATCTGGCCGCCGGGCAGCGAGACGGTAGACACGCCCAGTTTCGACAGTACGGTGCCGCCGAGGCCGGGGATGCGCATCTTCAGACCCTTGAAATCCTCGGGGCTGTTCATTTCCTTGTTGAACCAGCCGCCCGCCTGGGTGCCGGTGGCGCCACAGGGCAGGGCCTTGAGGCCGAACTTGCCCGAAACCTTGTCCCACAGCTCCTGACCGCCGCCATACTTGATCCAGGCGTTCCATTCGTCCACGACCATGCCAAAGGGCACGGCGGTGAAATAGGCAAATGCGGGCTCCTTGCCGATCCAGTAGTAATCGGCCGCGATATAGGCCTGGCTGTTGCCCGAGGCGACCTCGTCGAACGAGTCGAACGCCTTCACGCGCTCGCCGGCGGCGAAATAGTTGGTCTGGATCTTGCCCTCGGACAGGGTGGTGATGTTCTTGGCAAGGCGTTGCGCCGAAATGCCCAGGCCAGGGAAATCCCGCGGCCAGGTCGACACGATGTTCATTTCCCTGCGGCCCTGGGCGATTGCCGGGGCTGCCAGTGCTGCGGTGCCAACGCCGGCAAGAGCGGCTCCTCTAAGAAATTTACGACGTTCCATTGATTATGAGTCCTCCGTGTTTCTCATATTTATTATCCTGGGCGGTGGTGGCTGTACGCTCGCTCTCCCGTGCGATGGGCTCCCTCCGCTGGCGGCATCTTGCATTAGGCGTCGGGCAAATTGCAACCGCCTTTCACGTGGTAAGGTTTTTTTACCACCGGGCGTGCCGGCATTCCCGCACCGTTTTGCAACCCTTGCGCAAAGCCCCGGCATGGGCGGCATCCTTTTCGGGTGCGCACCATGCCACCCGCAGCCCGGGGTGGGGCGGGTGGAATTTCCGGATCGAACTCAATCCCGGCCGTGGCGTTTAACGAAATTGCGCAGGATGCGCCGGGGACTTTGCACATCCTCGGATTCACAGGCTGCGATCAGGCGATCGGCATCATCGGGCGCGAAATAGCCCCGGTGACGATAGATCCTGATCCGCAAGGCAAAGCCGGCGCTGTCGGCCTCGGGGTGAAACTGGGTGGCATAGACGTTGTTGCGGTATCGAATCATCTGAAAGGGACATTGCGGCGATTCCAGCAGATGCGCACAGCCGGGTGGCAACGCCTGCACCGCCTCCTTGTGGCCGACAAAGGCACGAAAGTTGCCGGGCAGGCCCGCCAGCAGGGGATCGTCCGCCCCCTGGGGGGTACGGGTGCAGGTGGTCGCGCCCACATCCTCGGCAAAGCGGGCCTTGCTGACCTCGCCACCCAGATGATGGGCCAGAATGCCGATGCCATAGCAGCACCCCAGAAACGGAAAATCACGCGCGCAGATTTCGGGCATGATCCCCAGCACAGCCTGCTCGATGCGCTGCTCGACCGGGGATTTCGCCTCGGCCGGATCCGACACGCAGCCCGGCCCGCCACCGACGATCACCCCGGAAAGATCGTCAAGGCGCAGCCCCGGCGGGATCGGATCGCGGTCCAGACGCACCCGGATCGTCTGATCGGGCCGCAGCCCGCCCTTTTCCAGAAAGGCGGCATATTCGTCATCGCTGGCCTCGGTTTCGGGGCGCAATTGCAGGATCAGAAAGGGTTTCATCAGGGCTCCGCGGGATTTCGTCTGCCAGATGTCGCAATTTTCACGTCGTGGTCAACTTGTTTTACCCCCTTTGGTTTTCCCCTCGGCCCAGAAATGTGTTTCAATCCGCAATATCGCCGATTATGAACCTGTTAGCGCTATCACAACCGGAGAGAATTCATGGCCTCACATGTCATCCCTGTCGCGCCGTTCGACCTGGTGCTGTTCGGCGCGACGGGCGATCTTGCCCATCGCAAGATCCTGCCGGGGCTGTGCCACCGGCACGCCGTGGGCCAGATGCCGCCCGGGGCGCGGATCATCGGCTGCGCGCGATCGGACATGACGCCCGAGGAATTCCGCGCCTCGATCGCAACCGTGCTGTCGCAGACCGATTGCGTGGACAATCTGGATGCCTTTCTGACTTGTCTGGATTATGTCAGCATCGATGTCACCGGCGAACGCGGCTGGGACGGGCTGGCGGCAAGGCTGCGCAGTGATGTCGTGCGCGCCTTTTACCTGTCGGTCGGCCCCGACCTGTTTGCCCCCATCGCGGCCCGGCTCGACCAGCATGGCCTGGCCACGCCCGACAGCCGCATCGTGGTGGAAAAACCCTTTGGCCGCGACCTGACCTCGGCGCGCGAACTGAACCGCGAATTGCGCAAATGCTTTGACGAGGGCCAGATCTATCGGATCGACCACTATCTGGGCAAGGAAACGGTGCAGAACGTGATGGCGCTGCGTTTCGCCAACGCCCTGTTCGAGCCGCTGTGGAACTGCCAGCATATCGACCATGTGCAGATCACGGTTGCCGAAAGCCTGGGCGTCGAGGGGCGGGCCGGATATTACGACCACGCCGGTGCGGCCCGCGACATGCTGCAGAACCACCTGATGCAGCTGTTGTGCCTGACCGCGATGGAGCCCCCCTCGCGCTTCGAACCCAACGCCGTGCGCGACGAAAAGCTCAAGGTCATCCGCGCGCTCGACCCGGTGCCGCCCGAGGACATCGTGCGCGGCCAGTACCGCGCCAGCGCCCATGGCAAGAGCTATCTCGACGAGGTCGGCAACCCCGACAGCACCACCGAAAGCTTTATCGCCATGAAGGTGCATGTCTCGAACTGGCGCTGGGGGGGCACGCCGTTCTACCTGCGCACCGGGAAAAAGCTGCGCGAACGCCTGTCGGAAATCGTCATCATCTTTCGCGACCCGCCCCACGCCATCTTTCCGCGCATGGATCGCCGCCGCGGCAACGCGCTGATCATCCGGCTGCAACCGGACGAGGGCGTGACCCTGCGCATGACCATCAAGGAACCCGGCCCCGGCGGCATGCGCCTGACCGAGGTGCCGCTGGACATGACCTTCGCCGAGGCGCTGGGCGCCGATGTCGAAATCCCCGACGCCTATGAGCGCCTTGTCATGGATGTGATCCGGGGCGACCAGACCCTGTTCATGCGTGGCGACGAGGTCGAGGCCGCCTGGGAATGGATCGACCCGATCATCGCCCGCTGGCAGGAAACCGGCGACCGCCCTGCCCCCTATGACCCCGGCAGCTCGGGGCCCGAGGATGCGCTGATGCTGATGCATCGCGACGGGCGGCGCTGGCGCGAGATCGGCTCATGAGCGTGGAACTGATTTCCTACCGCGACGGGGCGCTTCAGGCGACCGGTCTTGCCGCGCTGGTGGCCGGAACCCTGCGCGCGGCGATCGAGGCGCGCGGCCAGGCATCCCTTGCCGTGCCGGGCGGCACCACGCCGGGGCCATTCCTGCGGGCGCTGTCGGGGGCCGATCTCGACTGGGCGCATGTCCGCGTGATGCCCACCGACGAACGCCGGGTGGCCGCGGATTCGCCGCGCTCGAACGCGCGCCTGCTGCGCGAGACGCTGTTGCAGGGGCCAGCGGCGGCAGCTACCCTGATTCCGCTTGCGGCCCCGGCCCCCGAGGACGCGCTTGACGATCTCGTCGGCGCGGTCCGCGCGGCGCTGCCGCTGGATGTCTGCGTGCTGGGCATGGGTGCGGACATGCACATTGCCAGCCTGTTTCCCGGCGCCGACCGGCTGAAAGACGCGCTTGATCCCGACTGCCCGACCCCGATCCTGCCGACCCATACCACCGCCGCGCCCGAGCCACGCATCACCCTGACCGCCCCTGCCCTGCTGGGGGCTGCGCATCTGCATCTGCTGATCCGGGGCCGCGCCAAGCTGCGCGCGTTCCGGCGCGCCGAACGCCCCGGCCCCGTTGCCGAGGCCCCGGTGCGCCTGATCCTGCATGCGCCCCAGGGCGTGCGGGTGCATTACGCTGACGAGGCCACGCCATGACGACACCCCTGAACCCGACCATTGCCGCCGTCACCGAACGCATCCGCAGCCGCAGCGAAACCACCCGTGCGGCCTATCTGGCGCGCGTGGCGGCGGCGCGCCCCGACGGGCCGTCGCGGCGGCATCTGTCGTGCTCGGGCCAGGCGCACGCCTATGCCGGGGCCGGGCCCGATCAGGATGCCCTGGCCGAGCGCGACGCCGGCAATATCGCCATCATTACCGCCTATAACGACATGCTGTCGGCCCACCGCCCGTTCGAGCATTTCCCCGAGCTGATCCGCCGCGCAGCACGCAAGGCGGGCGGCACCGCACAGGTCGCCGGCGGCGTGCCGGCCATGTGCGACGGCATCACCCAGGGCGCGCCGGGGATGGAGCTGTCGCTGTTTTCCCGCGACGTGATCGCCATGTCGGCGGCGGTCGCCCTTTCCCATGACGCATTCGACGCGGCCGTGTTTCTGGGGGTGTGCGACAAGATCGTGCCGGGGCTGGTGATCGCGGCGCTGACATTCGGCCACCTGCCGGCGGTATTCCTGCCCGCCGGCCCCATGACCAGCGGCCTGCCGAATGACGAAAAGGCCCGCATCCGCCAGCAATATGCCGAAGGCAAGATCGACCGCCACGCCCTGATGCGCGCCGAAATGGCCGCCTATCACGGCCCCGGCACCTGCACCTTCTACGGCACCGCCAACAGCAACCAGATGCTGATGGAAATCATGGGCCTGCACCTGCCCGGCGCCAGCTTTGTCAACCCCGGCACCGCGCTGCGCGATGCATTGACGGCCGACGGCACCCGCCGCGCGCTGGCGCTGGGCGCGCTTGGCGACAGCTATCTGCCGGTGGCCCATATCCTTGACGAGCGCGCCTTCGTGAACGGCATCACGGGGCTGAACGCGACCGGGGGCTCGACCAACCTCTTGATCCACCTTGTCGCCATGGCGCGCGCCGCCGGCATCATCCTGACATGGCAGGACTTTGCCGATATCTCGGCCGTGACGCCGCTGGTTGCGCGGGTCTATCCCAACGGGCTGGCGGATGTGAACCATTTCCACGCCGCCGGCGGCATGGGTTTCGTGATCGGCACGCTGCTGGATGCGGGGCTGCTGCATGCACAGGTGAACACCATCGCCGGGCCGGGGCTTGACCGCTATCGGCAGGAGCCGCGCCTGATCGACGGGCGCCTGCACTGGGTGGATGGCGACGGCGCCAGTGCAAATGACGCGATCCTGCGCCCGGCAAGCGCGCCGTTTCAGGCCAGCGGCGGGCTGAAATACCTGACCGGCAACCTGGGCGAAGCGGTGATCAAGGTCTCGGCGGTTGCCCCCGAACACCATGTCGTCGAGGCCCCCGCACGCGTGTTTTCGGATCAGGAACAGGTCAAGCAGGCCTTCCGCAACGGCGAATTCACCGATGATGTGGTGATCGTCGTGCGCTTTCAGGGCCCGCGCGCCATCGGCATGCCGGAACTCCACAGCCTGACCCCCCTGCTGACCATCCTGCAAGGGCGCGGCCTGCGGGTTGCGCTTGTGACCGACGGGCGCATGTCGGGGGCCAGCGGCAAGGTGCCCGCCGCGATCCATGTCTGCCCCGAGGCGCTGGATGGCGGGCCGATCGCACGCCTCAGCGATGGCGACATGCTGCGCCTTGACGCGCGCGCCGGAACACTGGATATCCTGTCATCAGATGTTTTCGACCGCCCGGCAGCAAAACCCGATCTTTCAGGCAATCAGCACGGCTCGGGGCGGGAATTGTTCGACGTATTCAGGCGCAATGCCGGCGCGGCCGCCCAGGGCGCCAGCGTGTTTTTCAACAGGGATGACTGAATGACCCCTTCCAAAGCCAGCGCTGAAATGAAACGGCTCTGTTCCCTGGCCCCGGTGATCCCGGTGCTGGTGATCGAGGACGCCGCCGCCGCCCGCCCCCTGGCCGAGGCGCTGGTGGCCGGCGGTCTGCCGGTTCTCGAGGTCACGCTGCGCACGCCCGCCGCGCTCGCGGCAATCGCGGCAATGCGCGCGGTCAAGGGCGCCATTGTCGGGGCCGGCACGCTGGTGTCGCAAAACGACGTGCGCAAGGCGCATGAGGCAGGCGCATCCTTTGGCGTTTCGCCCGGGGCGACCGACGATCTGTTGCAGGCCGCCACCGCCATGGGCATGCCGCTGCTGCCGGGGGCCGCCACCGCCTCCGAGGCCATGTCGCTGCTGGCGCGGGGCTATGACATGCTGAAATTCTTTCCGGCCGAGGGCGCAGGCGGCACCGCTGCGCTCAAATCGCTGGCCGGCCCGCTGCCGCAGATCAGTTTCTGCCCGACCGGCGGCATCACCCCTGACAATGCCGCGGCCTATCTGGCCCTGCCCAATGTCGCCTGCGTGGGCGGCAGCTGGGTTGCGCCGCGCGATCTGGTCAGACGCGGCGACTGGGATGCAATCACCTTGCTGGCCAGACAGGCCGCAACGCGCGGAGCCTGCTCATGACCGACATCTCTGCCCTGTGGACCGCGTTGCGCCGAAATCGCGCCGCCACCCGAAAGCGCGCGATCCTGTCGCTCTTTGACGATCCGGCCCGTTTCGACGATTTTTCCGCGCGTCTCGACGACATGCTGCTGGATTACTCCAAGACCGCCATCGACAGGCGG
Source organism: uncultured Rhodobacter sp. (assembly GCA_964637875.1). Taxonomy (GTDB): domain Bacteria; phylum Pseudomonadota; class Alphaproteobacteria; order Rhodobacterales; family Rhodobacteraceae; genus UBA5972. Next base: position 1,781 of record CAZWXK010000053.1, on the reverse strand, counting down.
GCGCGCGGGATGCTGCTGGATCTTGCCCGCGCAACCGGGGTCGAGGAACGGCGCGACGCGATGTTTGCCGGCAAGCATGTCAACACCACCGAGGACCGGGCCGCGCTGCACATGGCACTGCGGAGCCAGTCCGACAGCCCCGTCCGTGTCGATGGCCATGACGTTCTGCCCGAGATCCGCGACACCCGCGCCCGCATGGCCCATTTCGCCGAGGCCATCCGTGCAGGGCGCATCCGTACCGCCCAGGGGGGCAAGTTTACCGATGTGGTGAATATCGGCATTGGCGGGTCGGACCTTGGCCCGGTGATGGTGACGCGGGCGTTGTCGCCCTGGCATGACGGGCCAAGGGTGCATTTCGTGTCGAATGTGGACGGCGCCCATATTGCCGACACGCTGGCACCGCTGGAGCCCGCGCAGACACTGATCATCATCGCCTCCAAGACATTCACCACCACCGAAACCATGACCAATGCCCGCACCGCCATCGACTGGCTTCGCGCGGCAATGGGCGAGCGCGCGCCCAGCCACCTGGCCGCCGTGTCCAGCGCGACCCGGCGCACCGGTGCGCTGGGCATCGACGCCAGCCGCGTCTTCGGCTTTGCCGATTGGGTGGGCGGGCGCTATTCCGTCTGGGGGCCGGTGGGCCTGCCGGTGATGCTGGCCATCGGCGCCGATGATTTCGGTCGTTTCCTGCAGGGCGCCGCGGCCATGGACGACCATTTCCGAAACGCGCCCCTTGCGCAGAACCTGCCGGTATTGCTGGGCCTTGTCGGTATCTGGCACAACGACATCTGCGGATATGGGACCCGCGCCATCCTGCCCTATGACCAGCGCCTGGAGCATCTTCCCGCCTATCTGCAACAGCTCGACATGGAGAGCAACGGCAAGAGCGTGACACTGGACGGCAGCCCCGTGACCCGGCCGACCGGCCCCATCGTCTGGGGCGCGCCGGGCACCAATGGCCAGCATGCCTTTTTCCAGTCGCTGCATCAGGGCACGCAGGTGATCCCGGCCGAATTCATCATCGCCGCCCTTGGCCATGAACCCGATCTCGCCCATCAGCATGATCTGCTGGTCGCCAATTGCCTGGCCCAGTCGCAGGCATTGATGCGCGGGCGCAGCCTGGACGAGGCCCGCCATCTGGTCGCGTCGTCCGGACTTGTCGGCAAGCAGGCCGAAATCCTGGCCCGCCACTGCCAGTTTCCGGGCAACCGGCCCTCGATCACCCTGACCCATGACCAGCTGACGCCGTTTTCGCTGGGCCGTCTGATCGCGCTCTATGAACATCGCGTGTTTGTCGAGGGCACGATCTGGGGGATCAATTCCTTTGACCAGTGGGGGGTCGAACTGGGCAAGGAACTGGCAGGCGCGCTGCTGCCGGCGGTCAGGGGCGGGGACGACCCGGAGGACGGGGACAGCCCCGCCGCGGATGCCGCAGATCACGACCCATCGACCCGCGGCCTGCTTGCCGCCCTTGGCCGGCCCCGGCGCGGCTGACGTGGTGCGGATAGAGCATGTCGCGTTTGATCGAATTCTCCTGGCCCGGGTCGCGCAACGGCCCGGGCATGCGCCCGCCCGCCCCCATGGCGGGCGCATCCGCGCCCACCCGGGCGGCCGCACGCCCTCGGCTCATAACACAGGCGAATCCGATCTGGGGAGACATGCTCTAGCGCGGCGCGCACAGCGGAAAATGGGGGTGCAAACCGGCCAGACCCGATGATCTGGCCCCCCGGATCACCCCCGGCCCTGCTCGGCCAGCCAGGACGGCAGCGCGCCGATGT
>CAZWXK010000052.1:9405-15109 GCA_964637875.1 uncultured Rhodobacter sp. | reverse complement strand
GGTTTTCTTTCGCTCTTTCGCCGGGGTCTTTCCCGGCGCAGCGCGACCCGCCGCGGGCGGATCAGTCGTTTTCATAGATCTTCTCGGTCTTGACGCCGGGAAGCCTGGCGAAACGCTTCATCGTCTGTTTGGGCGAAAAACTGACGGGTATGCTTTCGAATCCCGGCAGCTGGCGCAGAATCGTCGTCGTGCTGACGGCACAGAATCCGGGCGCGACCGCGCCGTAATTCCTGGCCAGATCATAGGCCTTTTGCGCCACCTCGGGCGATACCACCTTGGTCTGGATCACCACATGCCAGGCCTTGCGCGCATGAAAACCGTAATAGGCGCGCAGGACCTGCGGGTTCATCCCATAGAGGAAATCGTTCCGCTCGGGCGCGCGGTTGTACTTGAAATTGCCGGCAGGGTCGAAAACCACCCGCTGTTCGGCATTGATGACCAGGGCCGAGTGGCCACCGGCACCGCTGCGGTTGTTGATCACTGTCACCAGGGAAATCGACGGCGGGCCGTTATCGACATAGGCCGCCCTGGAAACAGCCTCGTCCGGGGCCCAGACACGCTGGGCGCAGGCCGAAAGGACGAACAGCAGCAGAACCGGAACGATCGCGCGCAAAGAAGACATGGAACCCCCTTAATGAAATCTGCATGAAACTTGGGCGCGGTGGGCGCCATGCGGGAAAAACTCGGCCACAGATCGCCTTGATTCTCAAGATCACGCGCAACCGTGGCGCCGCCGGTGTTGCCAAAGAGGCGCATGTCACACGAAAATGTGAAACCGCGCCCGCAGCCGCCATGCCCCGGCACGCATGATCGAGGCCACCGGCAGGCCGGGAAAACCTGTTCAGCTGTTGAAGATCGCCAGAAAGATCAGGATTGCGACAATGATTCCAACGCCCCATTCGACGGCCTTGATAAAGCCGTGAAAGGTCTTTTCATGTGCCTCGATGTCGAATGTGTCATTCTGATTTCCGGACATGTCTTCCCTCCGTTTTCTTTCTTGTTTCGGTCGGATATCCGCAATCCCGCGCCATACCGTCCGCCGTTTTCTATGCCCGAAAACATCTGCAAGGGCAACATCCCGAACGAGAGGGGGAAAAACGGTGGCGCTTCAACCCCTGTACCACAGCCAGGCCCCGTCGGGGGCGCGTCTTTCGCGCGCGATCCTGCCCATGTGAAAGAGATGGTTGAGATGGGCCATCGATTCGACCAGCGCCAGCCCGTATTCGCCAGCCCCGATCGGGCGCTTGAACAGTACCTGAAAACATTCGGCCGCCGTGCGCGGCGTTTCCAGATGGTCCAGCAGCCGCGCAAGCGCCCCGTGATGGTTGTCGATCAACTGGCGCATGCGTGCGGGCAGGCCGGAAAAGGGGAGCTTGTGGCCGGGCATCACCAGATGATCCTCGCGGGCATATCGCGACAGGCGCTCGCAGCTTTCCAGCCACTCGGCCAATGGGTCGGCCTCGGGCTCGGTTGCGTAGACGCCGATATTGGGTGAAATCGACGAAAGGATCTGGTCGCCCGAAATCAGGAGCGCCTCGTCGCGGCACCACAGGGTTGCATGTTCGGGGGCGTGGCCGTGGCCGATGCGCACATCCCAGCGACGGTTGCCGATGGTCAGGACATCGCCTTCCTGAATCCGCCTGAAGCCCAGCGGCATCGGCGCCACCACATCGGCAAAATTGAAGGGGCGTTCCTTCAGCCGCTTTTCATAGATTTCGGCATCCATCCCGGCGGCGCGCCAATAGGCAAGGGTTTCCTCCTTTTGCACCGCATGTTCGTCGAGCGTCAGCATCCGGGCAAACAGCCAGGCCGTGCGGGTGGTCAGCAACTCGGTGCCGAATTCCGTCTGGAACCAGCCGGCAAGGCCGATATGGTCGGGGTGGTGGTGGGTCACGATCAGGCGCCGGATGGGCAGCCCCTCAAGCGGCCCCTGCATCAGCGCGCGCCACAGCCGGCGCGCGGTTTTCGAGGCAAAGCCGGTGTCGATCACCGTCCAGCCATCGTCGTCGCGCAGGGCATAGACATTGACATGATCCAGCTTCATGGGCAGCGGCAGGCGCATCCACAAGATGCCCTCGGCCAGCGCGACCGCCTCGCCCTGCGCGGGCGGGGTTTCGAAGGGGTGGCGAATGGGGCTGTGCGTTGACGGCGGGGCGCTCATGCCGACAGGTCATCGGCCGACAGCGCATACAGCCCCTCCTGCCCCTCGCGGGCCTCGAGGCACAGCGCCGCGTGCTGTGGCATCAGGCGGCGGATGAAGAACCGGGCCAGATCGGCGCGCGCGCCCTTGCCGCCCGAGGCCAGCGCCCCGCGCAGCAGATAGTGCCCGCCCAGCACCAGGGCGAATGCCCGCAGAAACGGCACGGCGCCCGCGAAACGGTTGTTGAAATCGCCCTGTTCCACCATCCAGCGCAGGGTTGCGCGCATCTCGTCGGCGGCTGATGACAAGGCCGCGCCCAGATCGGGCAGGCTGCCCTGCGCAGCGGCGGCGGTTGCGGCAACCTCGTCCAGCAGGGCATCGGCGGCAGCGCCCCCGTCCATCAGCTTGCGGCCGACCAGATCCATCGCCTGGATGCCGTTGGTGCCCTCGTAGATCGCCGTCACCCGCACGTCGCGCAGATACTGGGCGGCGCCGGTTTCCTCGATAAAGCCCATGCCGCCATGCACCTGTATGCCAAGGCTGGCGACTGTGATGCCGGTATCGGTGCCGAATGCCTTGGCAATCGGGGTCAGCAGGGCGGCGCGGGCGGCCATGGCGCCGTCGCCCGTGGCCCTGGCCATGTCGGTGGAAAGCGCGGTGTCATAGATGATGGCGCGTGCGGCGTTGATCTGCGCACGCATGGCAATCAACATGCGCCGCACATCGGCGTGGTCGAATATGGTGCCGGTGCCGCCCTTGACCGGGCTGCGGCCCTGCTTGCGTTCCAGCGCATATTCCAGCGCCTGCTGAAAGGCGGCCTCGGCCACGCCAAGGCCCTCGGTCCCCACGCCGAGGCGGGCGTTGTTCATCATCGTGAACATCGCCTTCATGCCCGCATGCGGCGCCCCGATCAGCCAGCCGGTCGCGCCGTCATACTGCATCACCGCGGTGGGCGAGCCGTGAATGCCCAGCTTGTGTTCAAGCGAGACCACATGCAGGCTGTTGGCCTCGCCCGGCTCGCCATTTTCATCGGGGATATATTTGGGCACCATGAACAGGGAAATCCCCCTGGTCCCCGGCACACCGTCGGGCAGGCGCGCCAGCACCAGATGGCAGATATTGCCGGCGAAATCGCTGTCGGCCCAGCTGATGAAGATCTTTTGCCCGCTGATCGCATAGGTGCCGTCGCCATTGGGTTCGGCCCGGGTGCGCAGCGCGCCCACATCGGATCCCGCCTGCGGTTCGGTCAGGTTCATGGTGCCGCACCATTCGCCCGAGATCAGCTTTGGCAGATACAGCGCCTTGATCTCGTCGCTGGCATGGGCTTCGAGCGCCTCGATCTGGCCCTGGCTCATCAACGGGTTCAGCGACAGCGACAGGCAGGCGCTGGACATCATCTCGTTCAGGGCAACCGCCAGCGTCTGGGGCAGGCCCATGCCGCCATGTTCGGGGTCGGCCGAAATGCCGATCCAGCCGCCTTCGGCAATGGCGCGATAGCCCTGGGCAAAGCCGGGCGATGTGCGCACCACCCCGTTTTCCAGCCTGGCCGGATGCAGGTCGCCCTGGCGGTTCAGCGGCGCAAGAACCTGTTCGGCCAGACGCGCGCCCTCGGTCAATATGGCGTCGCGCAGGTCCGTCGTGGCCTCGGCAAAGCGTTCGGTTCGGGCCAGACGGTCGAAACCCACGACATTGTCGAACAGGAACTGAAGCTCTGAGACCGGTGCCTTGTATGCCATCTTGTCCTCTTTGCGATGCTGGGTGCGATGCACTGTTTGCGCCCCGATTTGCGCCTTGGGTCCATTGGGGCTATCACGGCCGAAATCGCGCCGAAACTAGGCGCATGCCCTGCCCTTGACAAGCCGGACGTGGCGACATGCTGGAACCGACCGAAACCGAGTTGCTGAACCCCGATGCCGCCGGCATCCAGCGGGCGGTTGCCATATGGCGCAAGGGGGGGCTGGTCGCCTTTCCGACCGAAACGGTCTACGGGCTGGGGGCGGATGCCTGCGATGGCGCGGCGGTCGCGCGCATCTATCAGGCCAAGGGGCGGCCCAGCTTCAACCCGCTGATCGTTCATGTGGCCGATCTGGACACCGCCCGGCATTATGCGGATTTCGGCCCGCAGGCCGAGGCACTGGCGCAAACCTTCTGGCCCGGCCCGCTGAGCCTGGTCGTGCCGCTGCGCAAGGGCGCCGCCCTGTCCGATCTGGTGACCGCGGGGCTGAGGACGGTTGCCCTGCGCATCCCGGCCAACGCCCTGGCGCGCGACCTGCTGCGCGCCTTTGGCGGGGCGATTGCCGCGCCCTCGGCCAACCCCTCGGGGCGGATCAGCCCGACCAGGGCGGCCCATGTGGCCGAGGGGCTGGGCGGCAGGATCGACGCGATCATCGACGGCGGCAACTGCACGGTGGGGCTGGAATCGACAATTCTGGCGCCGGACCACAGCCCGCCGGCCCTGCTGCGCCCCGGCGGGCTGCCTGTCGAGGCCATCGAGGCCGCGCTCGGCCGGCGCCTGGCCCGGCCCGACGACCCTGAAACACCCGTCTCGCCGGGGCAGATGACATCGCATTATGCGCCCCGCACGAGGGTCGTGCTGAATGTCGCCACGCGGCCAGATGCGGCGCTGTGGCTGGGCTTTGGACCCGATTGCGGGGGGGCGGATCTCAACCTGTCCCCCACAGGCGACATGGTCGAGGCGGCGGCAAACCTGTTTGGCCATCTGCACCGGCTTGACCGGCTGGCAGTGCGGCGCGGCATTTCGGAAATCCATGTCGCCCCGATCCCCGCGCGCGGGCTGGGGCTGGCCATCAACGACCGGCTGAAACGCGCGGCGGCCGCGCGCCCCTCAGGCGGTGCCGCCTGAACCTGACAGAAAACTGGGCGAGATCCCCAGGCTGGCCAGCGCGGCCTCCCACTTGTCGCCGTCATGGTCGCCAAAGACCAGCTCGGGCGAGGCATCCGCCGTCAGCCAGCCATTTGCCTGAAGCTCGCTTTCCAGCTGCCCCGGCCCCCAGCCCGCATAGCCCAGCGCCAGCAGATATTGCGCCGGGCCGTGCCCCTGCGAAATGTCTTCCAGAATTTCCAGGGTGGCGGTCATGCCGAAACGCCCGTCCACCTGCAAGGTGGCCTCGGTCGCCCGGTAATCGGCGCTGTGCAGAACAAAGCCGCGCCCATGTTCGACCGGGCCGCCGACATGGATCCTGATCTGGGGCACGTCGCTGGCCGGCGTGATGTTCAACTGGGCCAGCAGATCGCGGAATTCCAGATCCGGCGCGGGCTTGTTCACGACCAGCCCCATCGCGCCTTCGTCGCTGTGGGCGCACATGAAGATCACGCTGCGCGCAAACCGCGGATCCCGCATCGCGGGCATTGCGATCAGCAGCTTGCCATTCAGATGGCCGGATTCGCTGAGTGGTTTCATGCCCCGAAGATGACCCTCCGCAGACGATCTTTCAAGGGCCGTCCCTGCATGACGGGCGACGATGGCCTTTCCCTCAATCGTGATTTTTCCGCAGGCCCTTGCACATGTATGCTTGCGCCAGCACCTGCCGACCGATCGACCCC
>CAZWXK010000052.1:0-9305 GCA_964637875.1 uncultured Rhodobacter sp. | reverse complement strand
CCGCAGGCCCTTGCACATGTATGCTTGCGCCAGCACCTGCCGACCGATCGACCCCCAATCCGATCGACCCCCAATCCGATCGACCCGACGACGAGAGTTTTCCCGATGAACCCCACAACCCGCGTCATGGCCGCCCTTGCGCTGATGCTGGCAATGGCGGTACCTGTCCAGGCCCAGTTGCCGGATCTGGACAAGATCGTTCAGGTCGCCCTTCTGCCGGGCTGGAAGATCGACCAGGGCAGGCGCATGGGCGCCCTGCGCGTGACGCTTGCCCCCGGCTGGAAGACCTATTGGAGGGTGACAGGCGGGGGTGCGGGAATCGCGCCCCGCTTTGACTGGTCCGAATCGACCAACCTGGCAGATGCCAGGCCGCTGTGGCCGCGCCCCGAAGTTCTGTCCGAGGCCGGGCTTCAGGTGATCGGCTATGAAAACCAGCTGGTCCTGCCCTTCGAATTCACGGCGCGCATACCGGGCCAGCCGATGCAGCTCAGGGCGCGGCTGGAAATGGGCGTATGCAGCGAGGTGTGCATTCCCGTCGATCTCAGCGTCAGCGCCGATGGGGGCAACGGCACCGACGCCGACAATTTCCTGATCCGTCTGGCGCTGGACGACCAGATCACGCCCGCGGCCAGGGCCGGGCTGCGCGTGGTTTCCTGCCTCACCGAGCCCATTGACGGCGGCTATCGCCTGCGCGGCAGCTTTCGCGTGCCCGAATCTCTGCGCGGCCCTGACACGGTGGTTTTCGAGCTGCCCGACCCCGACATCTGGACCGCCCCGGCAACCGTCACCCGCAAGGGAGACATGGTCCAGGCGACGACCGAATTCGTGACCATGTCGGGGGATTCCTTCACGCTCGACCCGGGCAAGTTGCGCATCACCCTGATCGGGCCCGATTCGGCAATCGAAAAGCAGGGCTGCACCACGCGCTGAACCCGCGGCCACCGCAGCCCATCCCCTGACCGCCAGCACCGGTGGTGCTGCCCCCTCAGGCGCCCCCTCAGGCGCCCCCGGGAGCGCCCCTGACGGCGCGCCGCGCCACGCGCACCAGCAGGGCGGCAAGCCAGGCCACCGCCACGACCGCCGCGCTTGCGCCCACAAACAGCCCCAGCGCCAGCACCCCCGCGGGCAACCATTCGGGCGGGGGCACGGGCAGACGGGCTGCCAGCGCGGGCATCAGACCGCCGGTTGCCGCATACCACCCCACTGTCGCGACAAAGCTGGCCAGCATCAGCACCAGCGCCACCGCCACCAGCAGGCGCGCCACACCCAGATGGTGCCCCCCCAGCAGGATCCGCCGCAGGGCGCGGCTGCGCAGCGACAGGTCGCGCTGGATGGCCAGGAGCGCGGGCACCAGCAGCAGGACCAGCACCAGGCCAAAACCCAGGCCGTAGCTCAGCGTGATCACCGTGGGCTTGAGGAATTGCGCCTGGCGCGAGGTCTCGAACAGCAGCGGCGCAAGACCCAGAACCGTCGTCAACGTGGTCAGCAGCACCGGACGCAGACGGTCGGCCGTGCCATCCACGATGGCCGAGGTAATGTCGCGCCGCCGAGCATATTCGTCGATGGTTCCGACCAGGACGATCGAGTCGTTGATGATGATCCCGCTCATGCCGATCAGCCCGACCACGGTAAACATCGACAGGGGCACATTCCAGGCATCATGGCCATAGATCGTGCCGACCAGGCCAAAGGGAATGATCGCCATCACGATGACCGGCCGGGTCCAGCTGGAAAAGATCCAGGCAAGGATCAGGTAGATCCCGATCAACGCCAGAAGAAAGCCCAGCTCGGCATCGGCAAGAAAGGCGTCCTCCTGTTCCGACAGCCCCGCCATGCGCCAGCCGACACCGAATTCCGATTCGATCGCCGGCAGGATGTCATCGCGCAGCGCGGTGGTGATCGCACCGGCACGGGCGGCATCGTCACCGGAAATATCGCCGGTGATGGTCAGCACCCGCAACCCGTCCTCGCGCAGGATGCTGGCGAAACCCGCCTTGCGCGACACCGTCACGATATCGCCCAGCGGCACCCGGGCGCCGCCGGGGCTGCGCAGGATCAGGCGCTCCAGAAAATCGGCCCGGGTCATGCGCTCGGGCAGCCTGACGGTGATATCGGCCGAGCGCGTGCCCAGGGGATAGGACGCGGCCTTGATTCCGTTCAATCGGTCGCGCAGGGACCGCGACAGGCCCTCGACCGTAAAGCCCAGCGCCTGGCCCTTGGCGGTGAGGTCGAGTACCAGCTCCTGCTTGTCATAGGTCAGATCGTCCTCGACCGCAGATACCTCGGGAAAACGCGCCAGCGCCGCCTTGACCGCCTGTGATGCCCGTTTCAGCGTTGCCGCCGAACTGCCGAAAAGCTGGATGTCGATGGCGTCGCCCCCGGGGCCACTGTGACCGCCGCGAAAGCTGAGCACGTCGAGCATCGGCGGACGCCGCAGACGGCCCTTGAGGTCCGAGAGGAACCGAAAGGTCGAATAGGGACGCAGATCGGCATCGATCAGCTCGATCGACACCCCGCCCAGCAGATCGCGGTCGCGGGTCTGGGCCACGGCCAGACCGCGCCCGGCAGTTCCGCCGACCTGGCCGAGCATGAACTTTACCGGATCGCGCCCATATCGTTGGGCGTATTCCTTCCCCAGCTTGCGCGCCGCGTTCTGGATTTCCCGCATGAACGCCAGGCTGTCGGCGCGGCTTGCCCCCTCGACCATGGCGAAATTGGCCGAAATGGTCGCGCGTTCGGGCCCGCTGAAGAAACGCCAGGTGACCTGCCCGCGGGCAAAAAGGCTCAACTGCCAGGCCAGCAGCGCGATCACCGCCGCCACCACCGGATAGCGCAGCAGGATCACAAGGCGCATCAACCGCTTGAACACAACCTCGCGAAACCACGAAAAGCCGCGGTTGAAATTGTGACTGGGCCAGTCATACCAGCGCCGCCGCCGCGCGCCGTGCAGGGCCCTGCTCATGTGATGGGGCAGGATCAGGAAACATTCCATCAACGAGGCCGCCAGTACCGCGATGACGGTAAAGGGTATGTCGGCGATCAGGGTGCCAAAGCGGCCGCGAATCGCCGTCAGCGCCAGAAAGGCCATGATCGTGGTCAGGGTTGCCGAAATCACCGGCGCGGCCATGCGGCGCGCGGCGTTTTCGGCCGCCTCGACCGGTGGCTCGCCCAGGCGCCGGGCTCGGAAATCCGCATGTTCGCCAACCACGATGGCATCGTCGACAATGATGCCGAGCGTGATGATCAGGGCAAACAGCGACACCATGTTGATGGTCAGCCCCGCCGCATACATCAGCGCGATGGTGGCTGCGACCGATACCGGAATTCCCGCCGCCACCCAAAAGGCCGTCCGGACATCCAGAAACAGAAACAGCAGCAGCAGAACAAGACCCAGCCCCACCACGCCATTGTCCATCAGCATGTTCAGCCGGTCGCTGATATTTTCGGCCCGCGCCCGCACAAGGCGCACCGTCACCCCCGCGGGCAGACGGCGTTCCAGATCGCGGGCAACCCTTTCGACCGTCTTCTGTATCGAGATGGCATCGCCCCCGGTCGTGCGGTCGATGCGGATCGAGATCGCCGGATTGTCGCCGACGAAATAGCTCCGCTGGCGCGAAACGCCGCTGATCGACAGGCGCGCGACATCGCGCACGCGCAGCTTGGCGCCATCGGAGCGGCTGCGGATCACGATGTCGCCGATCTCGTCAACGCCACGTCGCGGGGTGCCGGTGCGCACCCTGGCCGTGCCGCTGGCCACCTCGCCAGCCGGGGCGGTCGCCACCCCTGCCCCGATTGCCGCGGCCACCTGGCGCATGGTCACGTCATTGCGCGCCATTGCGGCCTGGTCCACTTCGACCACGGTTTCGGGTGCCTGCACGCCGCGAATGGTCACACGGGTCACGCCTGCGCGAAACAGGGCCGTCTTGAAACTGTCGGCAAAACGCGCCAGCTGCCCGGTCGAGACCGGCCCCGTGATGACCACATCGGTCACGCGATCGCGCCACAACACGCGCCGGATCACCGGGGACTCGGCATCGTCGGGCAGGCCGGTCACGCTGTCGACGGCGGTCTTGACGTTCTTTTCCGCCTGCGTCATGTCCTGGCCGGGGCTGAAATCCAGACGGATGATCGCGCGTCCCTCGCGCGAGATGGATTGCGTGCTTTCGACCCCCTCGACAGCCAGCAGTGGCGGTTCGAGCAACTGCACGATGGCATTATCCACATCCTCGGGGCTGGCGCCTGGCCAGACCACGGTGACGGTGACGGTTTCGATCACCACATCGGGAAAGAACTGCGAGCGGATGCGCGTGCCGGCGATCACCCCCAGCACCAGCATCACCACCATCAACAGATTTGCCGCGGTTCGGTGGCGCGTGAAATAACTCAGGATCCCGCTGGCGGCCGCGCGCGGGAATCCGGGCACGGCCATCTCAGCCCCCCTGGCGCGATTCGATGCGCGCGATCATGCGTGCCGGCACGCGTTCCCTTTCCAGCAGATCCAGTATCTGCCTGCGTCGGGCCGGCGGCAGCTTGCTGGCATTTACCCGCGCGATCAGACTCGCCCGCCTTTCGGGGCTCAGGCGCACCATCGCCCCCTGCCCCGGCCCGGCCCCGGCTCCAGAACCGGCCCTTGATTCCGGCCCCGATTCCGGCCCGGCCGTTGCCCCCCTGACCGCGCGCGCCCCCAGGCCCGGCGCGGCGCCACCCCCGCCTCGGCGCGGCCCGTTCGTCGCAAGCGGCCTGACCCTGATCCCCGCCCCGAGCAGCGGCGAACGGCGCGTGACCACCAGCTTGCCCGCCAGCGCGGGCGCCGAAAGAATGACGTCGTTTCCCTGCCGCCGCAAAAGGGTGACGGCCTGCTCGCGCAGCCGGTCGTCCTTGCCCACCACCAGAACGCGACCCTGCGCATCAAGCGCCGTTGCAGGCAGGATGATGGCATTCTCGATCACGGGCTCGGCCACCTCGACCGAGACGAAATCCCCCGGCCGCAAACCGGCCCCCAGCGCATCGGGCAACCCGGCAAACAGCTGGCGCCCGGTCTGGCCCTTGCCAACCTCGGCCCCGACGCGCTCGATCCTGCCGCGCACCCGGCGTGCCGCCCCGGCCTGGCCATCAGGCAGAACCCAGACCGCCCCCCCCGCCTGCCCGTCACCGCGGCTCAGACGCGAAAACTGGGCCGTCGAAAGACGAAAGGAAACCTCCAGCGCGGCCGCATCGATCAGCCGGGCAAGACGCTCGTTCGGGGCGACAAGGCCGCCCTCGACGGCGGCAACATTGCTCAGCACACCGTCGAACCCCGCCCGCAGCACGGTGTCGTCAAGGCGCCTCGACGCGTCGTCCAGGGCAAACTGGCGCCGCTTGAGATTGGTTCGCGCACGTTCCAGCCGCGCCCTGGCCTGGGCCAGCGCCTGACGTTTGGCCAGAACCATCTGACGCGCCGCCGCCGCTGCCAGAGCGGCACTCTCGACCATTGCATCGGTGCCGACCCCCCGCGCAAGCAGCTTTTTCTGGCGCGCCACGGCACCATCGCGCAGCGCGGCCTGGGCGCGCGCGCCCTCAAGATCGTCGCGGGCAAGGCCGATCGCCTCCTGCGCCTGAGACAGCTCGGCGCGCGCATCCGACAGATTCGCACGCGCAACCTCGACCGCGCCCCGCGCATCGGCCTGATCGAAACGCACCAGAACCTCGCCTTCGGAAACCCTGCCCCCTTCGACGAAAGAAGGCGACAATTCGATAATCCTGCCACCCATCGGGGCGCGAATGTCCAGCCGCCGGCGGGCGCGGATCTCGCCATATGTCTCGATCACCGGCCGCGCGGTCTGCACATGTGCACGCATGACCGCCACCGTATAGACACGCTCACGCGCGGCCCTTTCGGGGCCTGCGCGCATCCGGCTCTGGATCGCCTCGCGCAACACCGCGGCGCCAAGGCCAAGCAGGCCCAGCGTCAGGGCCAGCAGGAACAGGCCCGTAAGACTGCGTCGCAGGAACTGCATCTTACCCACGCCCTTTCATAAGCGCCACGAACAAGCGGGCAGATTACCACGCCCCACGCGGAAGTCCAGAATCCGGCGCTGACACAACCGTTACCTGCCGGCGGCACCGGATCTCAGCCGCGGCGCTTGTGTTCTTCCAGCCGTGGCATGATCTCGACGAAATTGCAGGGCCGCAAACGGTAATCCAGCTGATATTGCAGGATCTCGTCCCAGCCATCCCTGCAGGCCCCGGGCGAGCCGGGCAGCGCAAATATATAGGTGCCGTTGGCCACCCCCGCACAGGCGCGCGACTGGACCGCCGAGGTGCCGATCTTGGGAAACGAGATCATCGTGAACAGGGTCGCGAACGCGTCTATTTCCTTTTCATAGACATCGCGATGCGCCTCGACCGTGACATCGCGGCCGGTCAGCCCGGTGCCGCCGGTGGAAATGATGACATCGATGCCGGGATCCTGCGACCACGCGCGCAGCTGCGCGGCAATCTGGTCGCGCTCGTCCCGGATGATCCTGCGATCGGCCAGCCTGTGCCCCGCCCCGGTGATACGATCGACCAGAACCTGCCCCGAACGATCCTCTTCCAGCTTGCGCGTGTCCGAGACCGTCAGAACGGCGATGTCGAGAGGGATGAATTCCTTGCTTTCGTCGATACGCGACATCAGTTCGAACCTTTCAGTCGTGACTGTATTTCCAGAAGATCGGCCCAGGCCTCGCGCTTGCGCGCCGGGCTGCGCAACAGATAGGCCGGGTGAAACATCGGCAGCGCAGGGCGGTCAAAGGCCCGCGTCCACTGCCCGCGCAGCCGCGTGATACCGCGCCGGCCCAGAACGGCCTGGCAGGCGATATTGCCCATGGGCACGATCAGATCGGGGTCGGCCAGCGCCACATGACGCGCCAGAAAGGGCAGCATCATGGCAATTTCGTCAGGCGTCGGGTCGCGGTTCTGCGGCGGCCGCCAGGGCAGGACATTGGCGATATAGACCGCATTTTCGGCCTCGTCCGCCCTGCGCGACAGCCCGATCGCCGCCAGCATCCTGTCCAGCAGCTTGCCCGCGCGCCCGACAAAGGGAAAACCTTCGCGATCCTCGTCGCGCCCCGGCGCCTCGCCAATGATCATCAGCCGCGCCGCCGGGTTGCCATCGGCAAACACCAGGTTGCGCGCACCTTTCTTCAGCTCGCACCCCTCAAAGGCATCAATCGCCGCGCGCAGGGCCGCCAGATCGCCCGCGCCCTCTGCAAGCCGGCGCGCAACCTCGACCGCCTCGTCCTGCGGCGCCCTGTCCGGGCTGGACGCAGGTTCGGCCAGCGGAGCCGCCTGCCTCGCCACGGCAGTTTCCTGCCGACCCGCAACCTTTGCCGCGTCCGCCGCCTCGAACCGGTTGACCGGCTGCTCGCCGATCGCCTCGGTCGCGCCAAGCTCGACCAGCCAGGCAAGCTGGGCAAGGGCCTCGGCATGTGGTTCGGATCCGGTCACGGCAGCAGATTCCTTTCGCGCCTCAGCCTAAGCGCTCGCACAGGCAGGGTAAATCCCCGAAGACCCGCTTCTTCTTTGCACAAATACGCATATCCCGCGCCAGCCGCCAGAACCGCCGCCAGGGGTCAAGACACCGCTTCAAACCCGCGCGCAAACCCTCTATAACGGGCCAGACACCGAACCGGGGATACAGCATGGCCTTTACCGCCCGCCACCTGCTTGGGATCGAATCCCTGTCGAAAGACGACATCCTGACAATTCTCGACCTCGCCGAACATTACGTCACCCTGAACCGTCAGCCCAACAAGCACGCCAACGCGCTGGCGGGCCTGACCCAGATCAACATGTTCTTCGAGGCCTCCACCCGCACCCAGGCCAGTTTCGAACTGGCCGGCAAACGTCTGGGCGCGGATGTGATGAACATGGCGATGCAGGCCTCAAGCATCAAGAAGGGCGAAACCCTGATCGACACGGCGCTGACACTGAACGCCATGCATCCCGACCTGCTGGTCGTGCGGCACCCCCATTCGGGCGCGGTCAACCTGCTGGCCGAAAAGGTGAATTGCGCCGTGCTGAACGCCGGCGACGGCCGCCACGAACACCCCACCCAGGCGCTGCTGGACGCGCTGACCATCCGCCGGGCCAGGGGGCGGCTGCAAAGGCTGTCGATCGCCATTTGCGGCGACATTGCCCACAGCCGGGTTGCGCGATCGAACATCCTGCTTTTGGGCAAGATGGAAAACCGCATCCGCCTGATCGGGCCGCGCACATTGATGCCCGCAGGCATCGGGGAATTCGGAGTCGAGGTTTTCGACGACATGCGCAAAGGCCTGCGCGATGTCGATGTGGTGATGATGCTGCGCCTCCAGCGCGAGCGCATGGACGGCGCCTTCATCCCCTCGACGCGTGAATATTACCACCGCTGGGGGCTGGACGGCGAAAAGCTGGCGCTGGCGAAACCTGATGCCATCGTCATGCATCCCGGCCCCATGAACCGGGGGGTGGAAATCGACGGCACCATCGCCGACGACATCAACCGCAGCGTCATCCAGGAACAGGTCGAAATGGGCGTGGCGGTGCGCATGGCGGCAATGGATCTGCTGGCGCGAAATCTGCGCGCATCAGGCAAAAGCGGAGTCTGGGCATGAACGACACCCTTTTCACCAATGCCCGCCTGATCGACCCTGAAAACGGCACCGAAAGGCGCGCTGCGCTGCTGGTCGCCGATGGGACGATCTCGGCAATTCTGCCCGAGGGCGCCGCCCCGCCGCCGGCCGCGCAGTCCATCGACTGCAACGGCAAGGTCCTGGCTCCGGGCATTGTCGATATCGGCGTCAAGATCGGCGAGCCGGGCGAACGCCACAAGGAAAGCTTTCGCTCGGCCGGGCGCGCGGCCGCCGCCGGTGGCGTCACCACCATGATCACCCGTGCCGATACCATCCCGCCCATCGACACGCCCGAAACGCTGGCCTTCGTGCTGGAACGCGCCCGCGATCAGGCATTGGTGCGCATCCACCCGCTGGCGGCCCTGACCAAGGGCCGGCAGGGGCGCGAGATGACCGAGATCGGTTTTCTGCTCGATGCCGGCGCGGTGGGCTTTTCCGATGGCGATGCGGTGACGACCGACAACAGGGTTCTGGCCCGCTGCCTGAGCTATGCGGGCGCGCTGGGTGCGCTGGTGATCGGCCATGTGCAGGATCCGGGGCTCAGCCGGGGCGCGGCCGTGACCAGCGGCAAGTTCGCCAGCCTGCGCGGCCTGCCCGCGGTATCCCCGATCGCCGAACGCATGGGGCTGGAACGCGACCTTGCGCTGGTCGAGATGACCGGCGCGCGATACC
>CAZWXK010000051.1:10626-15428 GCA_964637875.1 uncultured Rhodobacter sp. | reverse complement strand
GGACCACCTTTGTCCGAGCGCAGATTTCGACGACACACCGCTGCCTGGGGGCTATGCTCAGTGCACGTTCACGGGCGACAGATCGTTCTGACGCGCAAGCGCAAATGCCAGCTTGCGGTCGCGCACCAGGGCCAGGCGCTGGCCATCCTGGTCATGTACCGCATAGAGATGCGAAAGCCCCCCCGCATAGGCACGGATTTCGGGCGGCAGCTCGTCTACCGAAATGGGGCGGACATAGACGATGGGCGCATCATCGGACTGGCCGAAATCATATTTGTGATTCATGCTGGCCTCCTTTTCTACCCTCTCCTGATCTTGACCGTCTGAACGACCGATTCGGGAACGGATTTCTTCAGGTCCACATGCAGCAGACCGTTTTCCATGGTCGCGCCGGTCACCTCGATTCCGTCAGCCAGCACGAAGTTGCGCTGAAACTGCCGCGCGGCGATTCCGCGATGCAGGAAGACGCGCTTGTCGTCATCTTCGGGCTGGCGCCCGCGGATCGACAATTGCCGATCCTCGACGGTGATCGTCATGTCGTCCTCGGAGAAACCGGCAACCGCCAGCGTGATGCGATAGCTATCTGCCGAGGACTGTTCGATATTGTACGGCGGATAGCCGTCGTTTCCCGTCTTGGCGGTACGTTCCACAAGGCGGTCAAGCTGCTCGAATCCCAAAAGAAACGGATGCGAGGCGAATGTCATCTTCGTCATATGTCCAAGCCCTTCTGCAAGCGACTCCATCAGCGAACCCGTTATCGGCCTTCGCAATCGAAATATGGGGAGAGTCCGGCCCGAACTCAAGATCCCCGGCTTTTTCCCTGCGCGATGGTGGTATATATTGGGGCCGGATCGGGCATGTGCCCGCAAGGGCAACGAAAGACAGGCAGACCCCCGGCATGAGCGAGACGCCGCAGATGGACCGCAACGAGGTATTGCGGATCGAGTTGAAGATTCTTCAGCGCGAGCATCGCGACCTTGACGATGCGATCGCGGCGCTGCATGAGAAACGTCATGCCGACGCATTGACCCTGCAGCGGCTCAAGCGCCGGAAACTGGCCCTCAAGGACAGGATTGCCCGGATCGAGGATGAACTGACACCGGATATCATTGCGTAAACCCAGGGGGTCGGTATATTGCGCGCTTCTTTCACATGGTCGGGATGGGGCAGATGGCAACGATCAGGGTAGGTATCATCATGGGCAGCCAGTCCGACTGGTCCACCATGAAAGAGGCGGCGGCGATTCTCGACGAACTTGACATCGCTTACGAGAAAAGGATCGTGTCCGCCCATCGTACGCCTGACAGGTTGTATGAATATGGCCGCAGCGCGGTTGCGCGGGGGCTGAAGGTCATCATCGCCGGTGCCGGAGGTGCGGCGCATCTGCCCGGGATGATGGCGTCGAAAACCCGTGTGCCCGTTCTGGGCGTGCCGGTGCAGACAAGGGCGCTTTCGGGGCTGGACTCGCTGTATTCCATCGTGCAGATGCCGCGCGGGTTTCCCGTTGGCACCATGGCCATCGGTGCCTCCGGCGCCGCCAATGCGGGGTTGATGGCGGCGGCGATCCTTGCCAACGAGGACGCCGCGCTTGCCCTGCGCCTGGATGAATGGCGCACCGCGCTGTCATCGTCGATCCCCGAGGAGCCCCGCGATGAATAGGCCCCTGCGCGCGGGCGCAACCATTGGCATACTGGGTGGTGGTCAACTGGGCAGGATGCTGTCGGTGGCGGCTGCGCGTCTGGGCCTCAGGACACATGTTTTCGAACCCGCCGCCACCCCGCCGGCGGGCCATGTCGCGGCCAGGGTGTTCACTGCCCCCTATGACGATCTCGACGCCATCCGTGCATTCGCCCGCAGCGTCGATATCGTGACCTTCGAATTCGAAAACATTCCCGCCGATGCTCTGAACGCGATCGAGGAAATCTGCCCCGTCCTGCCCGGCGGCGCGGCCCTGGTCGTATCGCAGGATCGGGTTCTGGAAAAGGACTTCATCCGGGGCCTGGGCCTGCAGACGGCCCCTTATGCGCAGGTCGATGACCTTGCAGGCCTTGCGCGCGGTCTGGCGGAAATCGGCACCCCGGCGATCCTCAAGACCCGTCGCTTTGGTTATGATGGCAAGGGACAGGTTCGAATTACCGATCCGGCACAGGCTGCCGAGGCCTTTTCGGCGATCAACCACCGCCCTGCATTGCTGGAGGGGGTGGTGCATTTCGAACGCGAAATATCGGTCATCGGCGCGCGGGCGATTGATGGCAGCGTGGTCTGCTATGATCCTGGCGAGAATGTCCACGAAAACGGTATCCTGCGCACGACCACGGTGCCTGCCAGCCTGACCACGGCCCAGGCGACGGATGCGGTGATCCTGACCGGGCACATATTGAACGCGCTCAATTACGTGGGGGTGATGGGGGTCGAGATATTCGTGACCGGGGCGGGCCTTCTGATCAATGAAATCGCCCCGCGCGTGCACAATTCCGGTCACTGGACACAGAATGGCTGTATCGTCGATCAGTTCGAGCAACATGTCCGCGCCATCGCCGGCTGGCCGCTGGGCGACGGGCGACGCCACGCCAACGTGGTGATGACCAATCTGCTTGGGGACGAGGCCGCCTGCCCGCAGATGCTTGCACGCGATCCGGGCGCCGCGCTGCACCTGTATGGCAAGGAGGTTTCCCGTCCGGGGCGCAAGATGGGCCATATCAACCGGATCACGGGCCCGGCCTCACCATGAGGAACTGCGCCGGGGGCGGGGGTGTCGCGGGCAAGGGTGTCACGGGCAAGGGCGCGGGCCTCATCTCCCGCGCAACGACAATCCGACCCCCCCGAGGATGAGGATCGATGCCCCGACGAAACGCCAGGTCACGCCCTCGCCCAGAAACAGGATACCGCCGGCCAGCGCGATGACCGGAACCGTCAGCTGCGCGATTGCCGCAACGGAGGCGTCGAGTTCGGGCAGCACGCGGTACCACAGCGCATATCCCAGCCCCGAGGTGACGGCCCCGGAAACAAGGGCCAGGATAATGCCCGGCGGGGTTGCCCGGGCCTCGGTCGCCAGCAGCCAGACGATGGCGGCAATCGGTACGGCCAGGGCGAAATTTCCGGTCGTTGCCAGCAATGGCGTCGTTACCCGGCGCCCGTACAGCGAATAATATCCCCAACCCGCGCCCGCCAGGGCCATCAACGCCGCCCCCCGAAGGTCGGGCGCAATGGCCGAAGGCGCCATCAGCCAGGCAAGGCCGCCAAATGCCACCGCCGCCCCGATCCAGCGCAGGGTTCCGGGCCGCTCGCCGGCGATCAGCGCGCCGGCGAACATGGTGATCTGCACGACTCCGAACAGGATCAGGGCCCCGGTCCCGGCATCGAGGCTGACATATGCAAAGGCAAAACCCAGCATGTAGACGGCCAGCCCGGCCACCGAAGCGGCTGAAACCTCGTCGAAAATACGCAGGCGGCGCTGTCGAATCCAGACAAGCGCTGCCAGCATCACCGCCCCCCCGGCAAGGCGCAGCAACGCAAAACCCGCGGGTCCGATCCCCGAATCGGCCAGCGCCGCGCGATTCAGGACCGAGTTGGCCGCAAAGGCCAGCATTGTCGTTGATGCAAGCAGGAACAGACGCATGGAAACATTCCCGCACGGATCAGGCGGGGCGCAAAGGTCAAAATGCGGGCGGGTAGATGATCTCCCGGGGAAGTGAACCGAATTCAGTGGCGTCAAAGATACACACGGCCGTGAACTCGTGTGAGAACGGGGTGTCGAAATCCTCGGCCGGTTCGACCTCATAGCCGAAACGACGGTAATATCGCGGGTTGCCCACCACGAATACCGCGGTCCAGCCATCTTCTTCGGCAAGTTCGGTGATTATGCGCACCAATGTCGAGCCGATCCCCCGGCCCTGGCGGTCGGGGCGCACCGAAACCGGCGCCAGCGCCAGACATCCCGGTGGGCCGATCAGTCGTGACATCATGACATGGCCGACCAGCTCGTCCCGGTCGGTGGCAACATATTCCAGTGCGATATCACCGGCTTCGCGCAATTCCCGGACCAGAAGACCCTCGTCGTGACGGCCAAAGGCGACCTCGACCAGGGGCGGGATGAACGGGTGGTCCCGCGGTGATGCCGGACGTATGAACATGACCCAAGGGTAGCATGGGGGACGTTTTCAGTCATTCACAGTTTCACCCCGTGGAAAACCGTTTCCACCGCGAAAATTGCCCCCGCGCGCCGGCAAAACAGGCCGCATGTGGCACCGCTGCAACATGGCGAAAATTTTTCACAAACCCGTGTCCAGCTCAACGACGACTCACCCGCTCAGGAGCCATCTGTCCGCGCGTTTTCAAGAAACGCGGTAACAAACTCAGCAATCGGAGCACAGAAAAATGCAACGTAAATTTGCAATCGTCTCCGCCCTTCCTTTCTGCCTCCTGCCGCTTGCGGCGTTCGCACAAGGACCGACGGTAAACTTTGGTGTCGACGTGACCTCGAACTATGTCGATGAGGGGGCCACCGCTTCCAACAACCAGCCGGCCATCCAGCCCCATATCGAAGTCAGCTCGGGCAACCTGTATGGCGGGCTCTGGTTCTCGAACATCGCGCCCGGGCCGGACACGCTGGAAACCGACGTCTATCTGGGCATTTCCGGCGATCTGGCGGGATCCAGCGGGTTTTCCTATGATGTCAAGTATACGCGGGTCTATTTCAATTCGACCGGCGATCAGGGCGGCACGCTGGAGGGCAATCTCAGCTATGCTCCGTCAGACAACGCCGAATTCGGGATCACGGTCAAGAACGACCTGGCCGGTGG
>CAZWXK010000051.1:0-10526 GCA_964637875.1 uncultured Rhodobacter sp. | reverse complement strand
GAAAGGGGCCGACGATCGCGGCCCCTTTCCATTGTCCTTTTCCCGCCCCGACGAACATATGCGCGGGGGTGTTGTCGGCGATTACATCATGCCGCCCATGCCGCCCATGTCGGGCATGCCGCCACCGGCAGCCGCGTTCTTGGGCTCGGGCTTGTCGGCGACCATGGCCTCGGTGGTGATCAGCAGGCCGGCAATCGAGGCCGCGTCTTCCAGCGCGGTGCGGGTCACCTTGGCCGGGTCGATCACGCCGAAGTCGAACATGTTGCCATATTCTTCGGTCTGGGCGTTGAAGCCGAACTGCACATCGTCGCTTTCACGGACCTTGCCGGCAACCACTGCACCGTCAACACCGGCGTTCTCGGCGATCTGGCGAAGCGGAGCTTCCAGCGCCTTGCGCACGATGTGGATGCCCGCGTTCTGGTCGTCATTGTCGCCCTTGAGATCGTCCAGCGCCTTGGCCGCCTGAACCAGGGCAACGCCACCGCCCACGATCACGCCTTCCTGCACGGCCGCGCGGGTCGCGTTCAGGGCGTCTTCGACGCGGTCCTTGCGTTCCTTGACCTCGACTTCGGTCGAGCCGCCGACGCGGATCACGGCAACGCCACCGGCCAGCTTGGCCAGACGTTCCTGCAGCTTCTCGCGATCATAGTCCGAGGTGGTTTCCTCGATCTGCGCCTTGATCTGGTTGACGCGGGCCTCGATCTCGGCCTTGTCGCCGGCCCCATCGACGATGGTGGTCTCGTCCTTGGTAATGGCGATCTTCTTGGCGCGTCCAAGCATGTCCATGGTGACGTTTTCCAGCTTCATGCCCAGATCTTCGCTGATCAGCTGGCCGCCGGTCAGGATGGCGATATCCTGCAGCATGGCCTTGCGACGATCACCAAAGCCCGGCGCCTTGACGGCAGCGATCTTGAGGCCACCGCGCAGCTTGTTGACAACCAGGGTTGCCAGGGCTTCGCCCTCTACGTCTTCGGCGATGATCAGCAGCGGCTTGCCCGACTGGATCACCTGCTCGAGCAGCGGGACCATCGACTGCAACGAGGACAGTTTCTTTTCGTGCAGCAGTACCAGCGCGTCTTCCAGTTCGACGGTCATCTTGTCGGCATTGGTGACAAAATAGGGCGACAGGTAGCCACGATCGAACTGCATGCCTTCGACGACTTCGGTCTCGGTCTCGAGGCCCTTGTTCTCCTCGACGGTGATGACGCCTTCATTGCCGACCTTTTGCATCGCGTCGGCGATTTGGCGGCCGATTTCGGCTTCGCCGTTGGCCGAGATGGTGCCGACCTGGGCAACCTCTTCGCTGTCCTTGACTTCGCGGGCCATGCCGCGGATCTGGGCAACGACCTTTTCGACAGCAATGTCGATGCCGCGCTTGAGGTCCATCGGGTTCATGCCGGCAGCGACCGATTTCAGGCCTTCCTTGACGATGGACTGGGCCAGAACGGTGGCCGTGGTGGTGCCGTCGCCAGCCTCGTCATTGGTGCGGCTGGCAACCTCTTTCACCATTTGCGCGCCCATGTTCTCGAACTTGTCCTCAAGCTCGATTTCCTTGGCAACGGTCACGCCGTCCTTGGTGATGCGCGGGGCGCCGAACGACTTGTCCAGAACCACGTTGCGGCCCTTGGGGCCAAGGGTCACCTTGACCGCATCGGCCAGGATGTTGACGCCGGCCAACATGCGGTTGCGGGCATCAATATCGAATTTTACGTCTTTGGCAGACATGTCTTGTCTCTCCTAGATTTTCCGTTCTTCGTGGGTCAGACGATGCGCGGTGTTCAGGCAGCTTTCGCGGCCGATGCGGGCGCGAGGATGCCCAGGATGTCGCTTTCCTTCATGATCAGCAGTTCTTCGCCGTCGATGGTGACTTCGGTTCCCGACCACTTGCCAAACAGGATGCGGTCGCCCTTCTTGACGTCCATCGGAATGCGCTTGCCGTCGCTGTCACGGGCGCCTTCGCCGACTGCGATAACCTCGCCCTCGGCGGGTTTCTCCTTGGCGGTGTCGGGGATGATCAGCCCGCCGGCGGTTTTTTCGTCGCTTTCAATGCGGCGAACCAGTACACGGTCGTGCAAAGGTGTGAAAGACATGGAAATCGCTCCTTAGAGAGTTGAGGTTCCGTTCCAGAATGTCATGGGTGGCCTCATGGAATTGTTATCACTCGCCACCCTTGAGTGCTAACAGCGCGGATGTAGGAACAAGCCCGACGCAAGTCAAGGCCCTCGTCACCGGAGGCACCGTTTTTCATTGTCATCGGGCGACTTCTTTGGTGAAACTCGGCCAGAGAGAGGCGTTCCCGAACGCAAATCAACCAGGGGGATACGAGCTTTGCACAAGGATGTGATACACAAGACGGTCATCAGGTTTCTGGTATTCATCGGGGTCCTGGCCGCGACTCCTGCCCTGGCCCCGGCCCCGGCCAGGGCCGCGCCGTGCCAGGGGCGCGATCTGATCGCCATGCTGGGAGCAGGAGAGCGCGCCGCGCTCGAATCGCGGGTCTCGGCATACCCCTTTGCGCGCGGGATCTACTGGCGCGCGCAAAAGGGAAAAACACGGATCACCATTTTTGGAACCTACCATGTCCCCGATCGTGCCACGGCGCGTTTCATGCGTCGGATAAGGCCCGCGATCCTAAAGGCGGACGTCGTCTTTCTCGAAGCGGTCAGATCGGATTTCGCCAAACTCAAGAAAAAGATCGCGGATCGCCCGCAGCTGCTAGAGCTCAGGCCCGGGCAGCCCAGCCTGCCCGAGGCCCTTTCGCAACAGGAATGGGCCCGGTTGGCGGCCGCCATGGAGCGAAACGGCATCGAGCCCTTTGTCGGCGCACGCATGGCGCCCTGGGCGATTTCGGGTGTGCTTGACACATCACCCTGCATCCGAAAAAGCGTCCGGCAGGCAGGTGTCCGGGGGCTGGACTGGACAATCATGGAAACGGCCGAAAAACGCGGGATCCCGACGCGCGACCTTGAACCCTATGACACGATCTTTCGCATCTTCAACGGGCTGGGATTCAGGGATCAACTGGCCATGCTGCGCATCGAACTGGTGAACGCGCGCTTTGCACGGGACAGTTTTACCACGCTGCGCAAGCAATACCTGACCCAGAACATCCGCCAGATATGGGAGCTCTCGCGCCTGCAGGCCTATCGGGCCGGAACGCAGTCACGCGCCCGGATAGACGGGATGTTCGCGAAATACGAGGAGGTCATGCTTTCGCGGCGCAACCGGGCCTGGGTCCGCCGCCTGCTGCGCCAGGCGCGTGGAAAGAACGTCTTTGTCGCGGTTGGCGCGCTGCACCTGTCAGGCCGCCAGGGGGTGCTGAATCTTCTGGCAGGGCAGGGATACATTGTCACGCGTCTGAAACTCTGACACTTGGCGATACTTGCCGGATTGCATCTGTTTCGGCCATACTCCATCAGCGCCAACAAACCGTGCCCCGACGGTGCTTCCCCCGCGCTGTTGTGCTTTCTTCTTTGTTCAAATACTCGCGGGGGTGACTTGCCGCAGGCAAGAGGGGGCAGCCGCCCCCTGTCCCCCGGGGAAATTCATGTCCCCCCGGGGATATTTCGGAACAGGCGAAGAAACCCGAACGAATGAACCATTTTCCGCACAAGGATGCTCCCGTTTTTTTCCCCACTCGGGTGCGAGGGCTGATGACATTCTCGCACCCACCCCCTATAAGACCCGTGTTTTCCACCTATCAGACGTGATCGAGACGCATGATCAAGATTTTCGGCCATTTGGCCCCCGACACCGATGCAACCTGTTCCGCCCTCATCTGGGCCTGGTATCTTTCCGAGGTGCAGAACAAGCCCGCGCGCGCCCTTGTTCTGGAAGAGCCCAACACCGAGGCCCGGTTCGTCCTGCGCTACTGGGGTGTGGACATGCCCGAAACGCTTGGCGATCTGTCGGCCGATGACGAGGTCGTGATCGTCGATACCAACAACCCGGCGGAACTGCCCGCAAACATCAACGATGCCAATATCGCCGAGATCATCGACCACCACCTGCTGGCCGGCGGTCTGGTGACCAGGGGGCCGATCAAGATCACCATTCGCCCGGTCGCCTGCACCGCAACCGTCATGCACTGGCTGATCGGCCGCGACATGGCGCGCATGCCCAAGGCGATCAAGGGGCTGATGCTGTCGGCAATTCTTTCGGACACGCTTGAATTCCGCTCGCCCACGACAACACCCACCGACCGCGCGGTTGTGGAAAAACTGGCCGCCGAGCTGGACATCGACATTTCCGCCTATGCGGCAGAAATGTTCGCCGCCAAATCCGACGTTTCACGTTTTTCCGAGGCCGAGCTGCTGCGCATGGACAGCAAGAAATATGAATCCGGCGGCAAGAAATTCCGGGTTTCCGTCCTCGAAACCACCAGCCCCGCCGCGGTGCTGGCGCGCAAGGATGCATTGATCGCCGCGATGGAGCAGGTCGCCGCCGAGGATGGCGTCGATCAGGTGCTGCTGTTCGTCGTCGATATCCTGAACGAAGAGGCCACCCTTCTGGTGCCCAATGATCTGGTCAGGACGCTGGCCGAGAAATCATTCGGCGCAACCGTCACCGGCGACACGGTGGTTCTGCCCGGCATCGTCAGCCGGAAAAAGCAGATCATCCCGAATCTGAAGGTCTGAGTCGGCTTGACCCGGATCATCGAAAGTTTCGACGAGATCTCGGCCCGCTACCGGGCCGCCTATGTCGATCTGTGGGGGTGTCTGCATGATGGCTATCGCCCCTATGCGCAGGCAGTTGCCGCGCTGGCTCGCTATCGCGCGCGTGGCGGCAAGGTCATCCTGCTGACCAACTCGCCCCGGCCGCGGCCCTCGGTGATCCGGCAGCTCGACAAGATCGGCGTGCCGCGCGATCTGTATGACGATATCGCCGCCTCGGGCGATGCCTCGCAATTTGCGCTGGCATCGGGCGCTGTGGGATACGATGTCTATCACCTGGGCCCCGAACGCGACCTCGGCTTTTTCCGCGACCTGCCCGAGGATGTGCTGCAAGGCCGCGAAATCCGGCGCGTGCCGCTGGAACAGGCCGAGGGCATCGTCTGCACCGGCCTGTTCGATGACGACACCGAAACCCCCGAGGATTATCGCGCGACCCTGCTGTATGCGAAAAACAAGGGGATGAAGCTGCTTTGCACTAATCCCGATCAGTTCGTGGACAAGGGCGACCACCGCATCTATTGCGCCGGCGCCATCGCGCGCGCCTACCAGGAAATGGGCGGCGTTTCCCTCTATTTCGGCAAGCCGTTTCCGCCGATCTACGATCTGGCGCGCCGCCGCCTTGCGGCAATCGCCGACATACCTGACCAGGCGATCATCTGCATCGGCGACGGCATCGGCACCGATATCCGCGGGGCCATGGCCGAAGATCTGGACAGCCTGTTCATCACCGGCGGGCTGGCCGCGACCGAGACCGGAACCGGCGCCGACGAGGCCGCACAACCCGATCACGCGCGACTGAAACGGTTTCTTGACGAGGCGATGCTCTCACCGCTCTATGCAATGGGGCATTTGCGCTGACGAAACGACCCCGACGAAATGCCCCGATGAACGACCCTGGCGGCCACGATCCGGGGACCGGAACCAAGGAGCAACGACATGACGAACAGCGAAATCGGCACGATCTATATCGAAGACCTCGAGGTGGGCCTGTCGCGCTCGCTCTCCAAGGTGATGGGCGACGCCGAAATCAATGCTTTCGCCGAGCTCAGCGAGGATCGCAACCCGCTGCACCTGGACGACGACTATGCCGCCGCCACCATGTTCAAGGGGCGCATTGCCCACGGGATGCTTTCATCGGCGCTGTTTTCGGCCATAATCGGCGAACGTCTGCCAGGCCACGGCACGATCTATCTCAGCCAGAATCTGCGCTTCACGGCTCCGGTCAAGCCAGGCGATCTGGTGACAGCCACGGTGACGGTTGCCGATATTCACCATGACAAGGGACGAGTCAGCCTTGAATGTGTTGCGTCGGTGGGGGATACCGTCGTGATCAAGGGCGACGCCCTGGTGCTGGCCCCGCGCAGGGGCTGATCATTTTCGCAAAAGGTGCGGCCATGCAGATCATCCGCGACTATCAGTTCGTCACCCCCGAGGATCGGGGTGCCTCGGCCGCAATCGGCAATTTCGACGGTGTCCACCGGGGCCACCAGGCGGTGATCGATATCGCCCGCAACAGGGCCCGCGAACTGGGCGTTCCGCTTGGGGTTGTCACATTCGAACCCCACCCGCGCGAATATTTTTCCCCCGATGGCCCGCCCTTTCGCCTGATGAGCGCCCGCACCCGGGCAAACCGTCTGGAAAAGCTGGGCGTGGAAAAGTTGTACGAGCTGAATTTCAACGCCAGCCTGTCAAACCTGACGGCCAGGGAATTCGCCCGCGACGTACTGGCCGGGGGGCTGGGCCTGAAACATGTCGTGGTGGGCGAGGATTTCAATTTCGGCAAGGGCCGACAGGGCAATGCGCGTATGCTGGCCGAGATGGGCCGCGAGATGGATTTCGGCGTCACCATTGCGCCACTGGTCGCAGATGCGAATGGCGAATTCTCCTCGACAGCGATCCGCAGGGCGCTGTCAGACGGCCACCCCGAAGACGCCGCGCGCATGCTGGGCCACTGGCACCGGATCGACGGTACGGTGGTGGGTGGCGACCAGCGCGGTCGCGACCTGGGCTATCCCACGGCGAATCTGCTGATCGACGGGCTGCACCCGCCGAAATTCGGCATCTATGCCGTTCTGGTGGACGTGCTCGGCGGGCCGCACAAGGGGGCCTACAAGGGGGCCGCCTCGATCGGTTTCCGCCCGACATTCGGCGGCGATTTTCCCAATCTCGAAACCTATATCTTCGATTTCTCGGGCGATCTGTACGGCACCGAGATTTCCGTTGCGCTGGTCGCCTATCTGCGGCCCGAGGTAAGGTTCACGTCACTGGAGGCGCTGAAACGCCAGATCGAGGAAGATTGCCGCAAATCCCGTGCCATCCTCGAAAACCCCCATTGGGAATGACGGTCGTGCGAAAAAAATTCTGGGAGCGTTTCCCCCTTGATGCCCTGACCCCGGCGGAATGGGAGGCCCTGTGCGACAATTGCGGCCGTTGCTGCCTGCGCAAGCTGGAAGATGCCGAAACCGGCGCGGTTGCCTATACCAATGTTGCCTGTCGCCTGTTCGATGCCGAAAACTGTACATGCGGCCAGTACGCGCTGCGCAAGCAGCTGGTGCCCGACTGCGTGATCCTGACGCCCGAAACCCTGGAACGCATCGCCTACTGGATGCCCGCGACATGTGCATATCGCCTGCTGCATGAGGGGCATCCCCTGTTCGACTGGCATCCGCTGATCTCGGGCCGCGCCGAGAGCGTGCGCGAGGCCGGCATATCCATGCATGACCGTGTGGTGCCCGAATACGAGATCGCCGAAGATGATCTCGAGGACTATATCATCGAGGAGTTGCGCTGACATGTTCCTTGCATCTGACAATGCCGGCCCCGTTCACCCACGGGTGTTGGAGGCGCTGATCGAGGCCAACCAGGGCCATGCCGCGCCCTATGGAGACGACCCGATCACAGCCCGCGTGCGTGACCGTATTCGCGAAATCTTCGAGGCCCCAGAGGCGGCTGTTTATCTGGTCGGCACGGGCACCGCGGCCAACGCGTTGTCGCTGGCGCTGTTTGCCAGGCCGTGGGAGGCCGTCTTTTGCCACCGCGAGGCCCATGTTCAGGAGGACGAATGCGGCGCGCCCGAGTTCATGACCGGCGGCAGCAAGCTGTCGCTGCTTGACGGCCCCTCGGCACGCATCAGCCCGGAATCTCTGGCAGCCGCGCTGAGAGAAACCGCCGAAAAGGGCGTGCATGGCGTGCAGCGCGGCCCGCTGACGATCACCCAGGTGACCGAGTTGGGAACCGTCTACACCCTCGACCAAATCCGCGCCCTCACAGGCATTGCCAGGCAATATGACCTGCCCGTCCACATGGACGGCGCCCGCTTTGCCAACGCATTGGTGGCGCTGGGCTGCTCGCCTGCCGAAATGACCTGGAAATCGGGCATCGACATCCTGTCCTTTGGCGGCACCAAGAACGGGCTGATGGGGGTCGAGGCGGTGGTGATCTTCGACCCCGCCCATGCTTGGGAATTCGAGCTGCGCCGCAAGCGCGCCGCGCATCTGTTTTCCAAACATCGTTACCTGGCCGCCCAGTTTGCGGCCTATCTCGAAGGCGACCTCTGGCTGGAGCTTGCCCGCAAGGCCAATGACGCCGCCGCCCGCCTCGAGGCCGGCATCAAGGTGCTGCCCGGTGGCCGGATGACCCACCCGCGCCACGCCAACATGCTGTTCGCGGGCTGGTCGCGCGCAGGCCACCGCACCGCCATCGACGCGGGCGCACAATATTATTTCTGGCCCTTCGATCAGTCGCTTGAAGGGCCTGACGACGAAATCCTGCAGGCCAGGCTGGTGTGCAACTGGGCGACAACGGACGAGCATATCGAAACCTTCCTGGGGGTCGCGGCAGGGACCGTGTGATTCCGAGGTTCCAGAATCACGAAATGCCCGCTAAAGCACACCCGCGCGGAGGAGTGGCAGAGTGGTCGAATGCGGCGGTCTTGAAAACCGTTGACGGGGTAACTCGTCCGGGGGTTCGAATCCCTCCTCCTCCGCCACTGTTCTGAGCGGAATGTTTCTCTGCCACCGCAGCCCCAGAATTTTCCCGTTGTTTTCAAGGGTTAAGCGGGCCAGCCATTCATCTTCGCCCGCGCGAAACGCCCGAAATTGGTCTCTCCGCGCCGTTTTTCTCTGAACCTCATGACTGCGGTGATTTGGTGAATTTTCTGCAACGTGCTGAAATCGCGTAATTATTTTGTAACGCAACCTAAACACTTCGATGGCGGTCGCGTTTGCCGACAATCGACCGGGGTCGGACGTTCGCCAGCCTGTGCAGAAAGCTCAGTCCGGGTTTGGCCGCGCCGCTTCTTCTGCTAGGATCTGGCGCCGAATGTCAGGATTGAACCAATGGTCCGGGTTTGGCCGCGCCGCTTCTTCTGCTAGGATTCACGGCCATGTCTACCCAGATGGATCGCAGTCCGGGTTTGGCCGCGCCGCTTCTTCTGCTAGGATGAGTTCTTCGATAACGAGTTCGAGCTTCTAGTCCGGGTTTGGCCGCGCCGCTTCTTCTGCTAGGATATTATCAATGGTGCGGTGATCGACGGATTGGTCCGGGTTTGGCCGCGCCGCTTCTTCTGCTAGGATGAGCGCCTGTAGGCGCAAGAGAGGACAGCAGTCCGGGTTTGGCCGCGCCGCTTCTTCTGCTAGGATAAATCGTCTCGGCTTCTTCCTTGGTGATGTGGTCCGGGTTTGGCCGCGCCGCTTCTTCTGCTAGGATTACCATTCCATGTCAGTCGCAGTCAGCCTAAGTCCGGGTTTGGCCGCGCCGCTTCTTCTGCTAGGATGGCGGAACGATAACCCTCGGCGGGACGGCGTCCGGGTTTGGCCGCGCCGCTTCTTCTGCTAGGATAGAGGCCGTGGTGGGGAAGAATGGTCATGGGTCCGGGTTTGGCCGCGCCGCTTCTTCTGCTAGGATTTATCGACGAGGCTCTCAACATGCTCGACGAGTCCGGGTTTGGCCGCGCCGCTTCTTCTGCTAGGATATCCATTAAGGAAGGTGTGGAGAGTGAAGTTGTCCGGGTTTGGCCGCGCCGCTTCTTCTGCTAGGATCTCGCCAATATCCCCTGCAACGCCATCCCGGTCCGGGTTTGGCCGCGCCGCTTCTTCTGCTAGGATTTGTCTGACGTCCCAGGAGAGTCGAGTCGGTCCGGGTTTGGCCGCGCCGCTTCTTCTGCTAGGATACACCCCGCGCAACGCACTGTTGCGCGGGGCTTTTCTTTGTGTGCCCCAAGAAAAATCCGGTTCGAATCGGCTCAGAAAAGCACCAATTGACGCGGTTTTTCCTCGGGCGATTCGGGGCGTGCGCGGCCCCGATAGACCTTGCTTTGCGCATATTGCTTGTCGGTAAAGAACAGCACCTGCACATGTCCGAACTCGGGCACGCATTCGCCCACCCGACGCGCGTATGATTCGGCTTTTTCACGGCTCCACGCATGGCGCAAGTATACGGAAAACTGGACCATCTCGAAACCGAGATCGAGTAGATCGTTGCGAAACCGCGTGGCACGCTTGCGCTCGGCCTTCGTGCCCACGGGAAGATCGAACAGAACCCAGACCCACATGATTTGATACCCCGACAATTGTTTGTAACGTTCAGGCATCGTCGGCCTCGTCAGGCAGAGGCCGGGCGGGAAAGTCGAGCCGCAGCTTGCGATCGAGAAAGGATGCGGCAAGGCTGCGGGCAAGGCGCAGGAGCACATGCGAGAGCGGCGTTGCCCCGTTGCGGGTGGGAAAATCGGCATTGAGGCAGGCGATCAGCTCTTCGCGGGCGTCTTCCGCGCGGGCGATACCATTGGCAGCCAGCCGATGCACGGCGAGGTCGATTGTCGGGCGGAAGGGCTCCATCAGGTCGTCGGCCAGCGCC
>CAZWXK010000050.1:2295-17096 GCA_964637875.1 uncultured Rhodobacter sp. | reverse complement strand
ATCCAGGGCTATCACGGCACCGGCAAATCGACCCATATCGAACAGGTCGCCGCCCATCTGAACTGGCCCTGCGTGCGGGTGAACCTTGACAGCCATATCAGCCGCATCGACCTGATCGGCAAGGATGCGATCAAGCTGAAGGACGGCAAGCAGGTCACCGAATTCCACGAGGGCATCCTGCCCTGGGCGCTGCGCAACCCTGTCGCCATCGTGTTCGACGAATATGACGCGGGGCGTGCCGACGTGATGTTCGTCATCCAGCGTGTGCTGGAACATGACGGCAAGCTGACGCTGCTCGACCAGAACGAGATCATCACCCCGCATCCCAGTTTCCGCCTGTTCGCAACCGCCAACACGGTTGGCCTGGGCGACACGACAGGGCTGTATCACGGGGTGCAGCAGATCAACCAGGCCCAGATGGACCGCTGGTCGCTGGTGGCAACGCTGAACTATCTGTCGCATGATGCCGAGGTGGCGATCGTGCTGTCCAAGAACCCCCATTACAACACCGAACAGGGCCGCAAGACGATCAGCCAGATGGTGACGGTGGCCGATCTGACCCGCACCAGTTTCATGAATGGCGACATCTCGACGGTGATGAGCCCGCGCACGGTAATCAACTGGGCCCAGAACGCGAAAATCTTCAAGGATGTGGGGTTCGCCTTTCGTCTGACATTCCTGAACAAGTGCGACGAGCTGGAGCGCCAGACCGTGGCCGAGTTCTATCAGCGCTGCTTTGACGAGGAACTGCCCGAAAGCGCGGCAAGCGTGAGTCTCGGGTGATCGGCATGTGGGGGGCCGGCTGCCCCCCACACCCCCAGCGCGTATTTGAGCAAAGAAGAAGGGTGACGTGACAGGCATCGGGACATGACCAAACGCTCTGACAACCCGGCAGATCCGTTCAAGAAGGCCCTGGCCGAGGCGACCAAGGCCATGGCCAATGATGCCGAGCTGAGCGTTGCCTACACGGTCGATCCCCCCGGTATCGCCAACGAGACCATGCGCCTGCCGCAGGTCAGCCGCCGGATGCGGCGCGACGAGGTGATGCTGGCCCGCGGCACGGCCGACGCCTATGCGCTCAGGTTGCGCTTTCACGACCCCGCGACCCATCTGAGATATGCCCCCGAAGGGCAGCTGGCGCGCGAGCTGTACGAAGCCATGGAAACCGCCCGTTGCGAGGCGATGGGCGCGCGTGCCATGCCCGGTACTGCCGGTAATATCGACGCCAAGATCGCGGATGACGCTGCCCGCAAGGGCTATGGCCAGATTACCGAGGCGGAACAGGCGCCGCTGGCCTCGGCCGCGGGCTATCTGATCCGCCACCTTGCCACCGGCCGCGACCTGCCTGCGGACGCCGCCAATGTGATGGATCTGTGGCGCGATTTCATGGAACGCCAGGCGGGCGATACATTGTCCAACCTGCAAGAGGTACTTGACGACCAGACGGCATTTGCCCGCATGGCCCGCAAGGTGATCGAGGATCTGGGCTATGGCGATCAGCTGGGCGAGGATCCCGACCAGCAGGACGATCAGCAGGACCAGGACAGCGAAGAGGAAGATCAGGAGGAGGATCAGCCACAAGAGGATGGCGGCGACAGCGACGACAGCGACCAGGTCGAGGACAGTCGCGAGGACGAGGACAGCCAGCCCGATGACAGCGAATCCGCCGTGTCCGTTGACGACATGGAAGACATGGACATGTCGGACGAGGCCGAGATGGCCGATGGCGAGCCGCCCGTCGAGCCCCCTGCCCCGCCGCCGCATTCCGAGGCCGACCCGAACTACAAGGTGTTCTGCGCCGATTTCGATGAGGAAATCCGCGCCGAGGACCTGGCCGAGCCGGCCGAGCTGGAACGTCTGCGGGCCTATCTGGACCAGCAGCTGGAACCCCTCAAGGGCGCCGTGGGGCGACTGGCCAACAAGTTGCAGCGCCGCCTTCAGGCGCAGCAGAACCGTTCATGGCTGTTCGATCTGGAAGAGGGGATTCTGGATGCCGGGCGTCTGGCCCGGGTGGTCGCCAACCCGACCACGCCGCTGAGTTTCAAGCAGGAAAAGGACACCGATTTCAAGGATACGGTGGTCACGCTGCTGCTGGACAATTCGGGCTCGATGCGGGGTCGGCCGATCAGCATTGCCGCGATCTGTGCCGATGTGCTGGCGCGCACGCTGGAACGTTGCGACGTCAAGGTGGAAATCCTGGGCTTTACCACGCGGGCCTGGAAAGGCGGGCTGAGCCGCGAAAAATGGCTGGCCGAGGGGCGCGAACAGACGCCCGGGCGCCTCAATGACCTGCGCCACATCATCTACAAGGCGGCCGACGCACCCTGGCGACGGGCGCGGCCCAATCTGGGGCTGATGATGAAAGAGGGGCTGCTCAAGGAAAACATCGACGGCGAAGCCCTGGAATGGGCGCATCGTCGCATGGTGGGCCGCCCCGAGGCGCGCAAGATCCTGATGGTGATCTCGGATGGCGCGCCGGTTGACGACAGCACGCTCAGCGTGAACGCGGCCAGCTATCTTGAAAAGCATCTGCGCGACGTGATCGCCATGGTGGAAAAGCGCAGGCAGGTGGAACTGATCGCCATCGGCATCGGCCATGACGTGACCCGCTATTACGAGCGCGCCGTCACCATCACCGATGTCGAACAGCTGGCCGGCGCCATGACCGAACAGCTGGCCGCCCTGTTCGACAGGGATCCGCGCGCGCGTGCCCGTGTCATGGGCATCAACAGGGTTCGGCGGGCGGTCTGACACCCCGCCCGCGCGGCATGTGACGACCGATCATGCGAACATGCCGAGCGGCGGCGGGACGGGACGGGAAATCATTGCATTCACAACGACTTGCGCGAAACAAAACCAGCGGTTGACTGTTTCCGAAACGGCAACAGACAAGGGGGTTTTTTACACCTTTCCCCGCAACTGGACTGTTGACCGACTCTCGGTGGTGACGTAATGTCACGGCCAATGATTAGTCGGCCAGTCCGGCAGGGAGGAACCGCGAAAAGCGGGGAAAGAGGGTGCCAACAGGTACCCTTTTTTCATCCCTGCCTGCCGATCCTGCCGCCCGCTGGCAAGGCGACAGGCGGCAGGATCGCCGGGCAATGTCGGCGCGATTTCGCCCAGCCCGGCACATGGCGCGGATTTTTCACCTGACAATCCCCGCCAAGCGGGTGTACACCGCTTGCGCATAGCCATGGCGCGCCTGCGCCAGTCAAGATGCAGATCATGATCGGAGCCCAGATGAGAACCTTGCAGAAATTCGCCGCCATCATGTTTTCGGCAGCCGTTGCCTCGATCGCCCTGACCGCGGGCGCCTCGGCGCAGGAGAAAAAGGCCCCGAGCAACGCTTTCCCGCTGGGCAAGAAACCCGAGATACAGGTCGGCCAGACCTATACCGCCGAAACCTTTGACGCGTGGGAACTGCTCTGCGTCAAGCGGGAAAAAGGCCCCGAGCCCTGCGAGATCGGGCAGCTCGTCCTCGACGCCAAGGGCACGCCCATTTCCGACATGCGGGTCTTTCCCCTGCCTGCGGGACAACCCGCCATTGCCGCGGCCACGGTCATCGCCCCTCTGGGGATCGACCTGCAGCGCGGCATGTTGATGGCCATCGACAAGAACAAGCCCAAGCAGTACCCCTTTGCGGTGTGCAACAATGTGGGCTGTGTGGCGCGCATCGGCTTTACCCCGCTCGAGCTGGAAAGCCTGCGCAACGGAAAGATTGCGCGCATTTCCGTCAACATCTATGGCCGGCCGAACAACGTGCTGGACATACCGGTATCGCTCAAGGGGTTTGCCAAGGCCTATGCGGCACTGCAAAAACGCCTGATCGAGGAACGCAAGAAAGCCACCCCACCGAAAACCGGGAAAAAGAACTGACCCGTTGGCAAGGTCGATCGGCGCTCAGATCGACCTGAGCGCCAGCACCGCATTCAGCCCGCCAAAGGCAAAGGCATTCGACAGGCAGGCGGTGACACGCGCCGCGCGGGCCTCGTTCGGAACGACATCCAGCGGGCAATCTGGATCGGGCCGGTTATAGCCCACCGTGGGGGCGATCACCCCCTCGCGCAGGGCCATGATGCAGGCCAGCAGCTCGACCGCGCCGGTGCCGCCGATCAGGTGGCCATGCATCGATTTGGTGGACGAGATCATCAGCTTGCGCGCATGCGCGCCGAATACCTCGGCCACCGCCGCACATTCGGTGCGGTCATTGGCGGCGGTGCCGGTGCCGTGGGCGTTGATGTAACCCACCTCGGCAGGCGCGAGCCCCGCGTCATCGAGCGCGCCCCGCATCGCCCGCACCGCCCCCTCGCGCGCGGGCATGACGATATCGGACGCATCCGAAACCATGGAAAAGCCGACCACCTCGGCCAGGATTTCGGCCCCGCGGGCGCGGGCATGTTCGTATTCCTCAAGGACAAAGACCGCCGCGCCCTCGCCCTGAACCATGCCGCTGCGATCGGCCGAAAAGGGACGGCAGGCCTCTTTCGACATCACCCGCAGCCCCTCCCAGGCCTTGATCCCGCCGAAACACAGCATGGATTCCGCACCCCCCGTCAACATCACCGGGCTGAGGCCGCTGCGCACCAGCTGAAAGGCCTGTCCGATCGCGTGGTTGGACGAGGCGCAGGCCGTGGACACCGAATAGCTGGGTCCGCGCAGGCCGAAGGTCATCGAGACATGGCTGGCCGCCGCATTGTTCATCAGACGCGGCACGACAAGCGGATGGACCCGGTTCTTGCCCAGCGCATAGACGGTACGGAAACTGTCGTCCTGGGTCTGCAGGCCGCCGCCCGCCGTCCCCAGGATCACCCCGGCGCGCGCGCCCAGCGCATCGTCGAAACCCAGGCCCGATTGCGCCACCGCCTCGCGCGCGGCAATCAGCGCGAACTGGGTAAAGCGGTCGTACAGGGGCAGCTGCTGGCGTGTGAAATGATCCTCGGGGCGGAAATCGCGCACCTGCCCGCCAATGCGGATCGACAGCCTCTCGACATCGCGAAACGCCAGCGGCCCGATTGCACATTCCCCCGCACGCATGGCCGCAAGCGTCGTCGCCACGTCATGGCCCAGCGCGTTGATCGTGCCCTGGCCCGTGATGACGACGCGCCGCATCGCCCTCAGACCGTGCGGGCGGCGACGAGGGTTTCGACGGCCCGGACAATGCCGCGCACGGTCGAAATGTCGAACCGGCTCTGATCGGGCTGGTTGGCATTGAACGGGATTTCGATGTCGAATTCCTCTTCCAGGGCAAAGACCGCCTCGACAAGGCCCAGCGAATCGACCCCCAGATCCTCGAGCGTCGCCTCCTCGCCGATATCGGATACATCCAGGACCACCTGTTCGGCGATGATCTGCAATACCCGGTCCCTGACCGAAACCGTCATCTTCCCCCTCCTGTTCACGCGCCCGGCCATCAGCCCTCGTCCGCCGAGGATCCGGACAGTCTCTTGTGCAATGCGTCCAGCCTGGCCAGCAGGCGTGGCAGACGGCGCAGCGCCTTGTAGGATTCGATGTTTCTTGTCATCGGCATTGCGGGATAGCCCATCATCACCCGGCCCGCGGGCACATTCGACAGAATGCCCGTACCGCCCGCCGCAATGACATCATTGCCGATCACCAGATGGTCGGCGACCCCGGCCTGCCCGCCCAGAACCACCCGGTCGCCCAGCCGTGTCGAGCCCGCGATCGCCGACTGGCCACACAGCAGGCAGTCGCGCCCGACCCGCACATTGTGACCGACATGCACATGGTCGTCGATCTTGGTCCCGCTGCCGATGACGGTATCGGCGATGGTGCCCTTGTCAACGGTTGCACAGGCGCCGATCTCGACATCGTCGCCAATGCGCACTGCGCCGTTCGAGGCAATCCTGACATGGCTCTGCCCGCCCGACCCGGCCCGTGCATCCGCGCCATCGCCAGCAGCATCCGAACCCGACCCGGCCATGCCGGGCGCGGTCGGGCTGCGCAGGATCGAGGCCCGCACCTCCTCGACGCGGCTGGGCTCGGGCGTGACAAAGGAAAACCCGTCACTGCCCACCACGACATTGTAATGGGCAATGAACCGGTCCCCGATTACCACATGCGCGCCGATCCGCACCCCGTTGAACAGCACCGCGTCACGCCCCAGGCGCGCATCCTCGGCCACCGTCACCTGCCCGATCAGACGTGCGCCATCGCCAATATGCGCCCGCGCGCCAATCACGCAGAACGGGCCGATGGCCACGTTGCTGCCGATCTCGGCCGAGGGGTCGATCACGGCGGTGGGGTGAATGCCGGGCGCGACCTCGGGCTGATGTGCAAAGGCGGCGGTAATCCCCGCAAGCGCAAGACGCGGCCGCGAGACAAAGATCGCCGCCTCGAGGCCAAGACCCCGCCAGTCGGCCCCCGGCCACAGCACCGCCGCGCGCGCCTTGCCCCCGGCCAGGGCCTCGCCATAACGGGCATCCATGGCCAGGGCCAGATCCTGCGGCCCGGCCGATCCCGGCTCGGCCGCCCGCTTTACCCTGCAGGCCCCGTTGCCCACATATTCGGCCCCCAGGGCGCTGGCCAGCTCGTCAACACGAATTTCCATCACATGATCCAAGAAAAAGGACGCCCGGGAACCCCGACCGCCCGATCGATCCCCTTCAGGGCGCTTATTACCCGCGAACCGCATGCAAGACCACCCCAGCCTTTTCAAGTGCGCGAAAAACCAGACGATCCCGCCCATAGACGTCCAGCCTGTAGTTGGCCCGCCCATCGGGCGAAATCCATACCGTCTGATAGGTCAGGTGGATGGGCACCGGCGGGCGCAGGTCGATGCGCGTCTCCTCGCCCGTGGCCAGCACCCGCTGAAACAGCCCCTTCGGATCACGGCTCTGCGGCGCCAGCAGCGTATAGGCCAGATCAAAGGGCCGCTGCACCCGCACGCACCCATGGCTGTAGGCGCGGACATCGCGCCCGAACAGCGCCTTGGCCGGGGTATCATGCAGATAGACGTTGAACCTGTTCGGGAACATGAATTTCACCACGCCCAGCGCATTGCCCCGCCCGGGCGGCTGCTTGAGGTCAAAGGGAAAATTGTTCTCGTCATATTGCGAATAATCGATGGTGGTCGGATCCACCCTCTGCCCCGATGCGTCGAGCATGTTCAGACCCAGCCGGGCCAGGGCATCGGGATTCTTCTTGAGCTGGGGCAGATATTCGGCGCGCGCAATGGATTGCGGCACATGCCATGTGGGGTTCACGATCAGATGGGTCATCTCGTCCGAAAACTCGGGCGTGCGGTATTTCCTGCCCGCCTTTCCGACAACCACCCGCGTTTCCAGCGTGACCCGGCCGTCATCGACCACAAAAGCCCGGAAAGCGGCCTGATTGACGATGATGTGCCGCTTGCCCAGGGGCTTGTTCAGCCAGCGCCGGCGTTCCAGCGCCACAATCACCTGTTGCAGGCGGGTCTGGGCCGAAACATTGATGGCGGCAATCGTCGCGCGCCCGACAACGCCATCGGGGGTAAGACCGTTGTCCATCTGGAACAGCTCGACCGCACGCTCGAGCACGTCGTCAAAGACATCCCCCCGACCCGCGCCACGATAACCCATCCTGAAAAGCCGCGCCCTCAGCGCCGCCACCTGCGGGCCCCGACTGCCCTGACCCAGCTTGCGCAGCGGCAGCTTGCGCCCCCAGCCACCCTGCCCGATGATCCGCTCCAGCCGGGCCTTTTCCCTCAGAAGGCGCTGATATTCCAGGCTCTGCGGCGGCAGGGCCTTGATGAATGCCTGCGGCGTGCTCCTGGCAAAGGCCCTGAGTATCGACAGCCGGTTGCGCCGCGGAGGCCTGATATCCAGATCGCTGCTGATGCGGCGCGGCTCCAATATGCCCGACTGGATATCCCGGGCATATTGCAGAAACCTGCGGGTGACCTCGACTTCCAGCCTGCCACGATCCCGCTCGGAAAGCGGCATGCGGAAATCGCGCCGCAGCTGCGCCGCATCATAACGCCCGGCCGGCAAGCCGTGCACCCAGGCGCGCGAGGCCGCCTCGACAAAGGCCCGCCGCCGCTGCGCATCGCGGCCCGCACGACCGGTCCAGATCGGCCGATAGTTGCGTTCCTTGTAAAAGGCAGCAATATCGCGATCCGGGGCCGCAGCCACGGCAAGTGCCTCGCGAAAGGCCAGCGACTGCGCCCTTGCACCAGGCGAATACAGCACGACCAGCGCGGCAATCGCCACAAGAACCGGTGCCGACACCGCCCCGAGCCCGCGCGCCAAGATGAAAACACCTGTCCGATACATGCTGAAACTCCTGCGTCAAACGCCTGAAATATGCGCCTTATTTGCCTCTACTATATCCTCTCGAACGCGTCCGCCAAGATGTTTTGCCGAAATCCC
The DNA here is from genome assembly GCA_964637875.1 of uncultured Rhodobacter sp. Lineage (GTDB taxonomy): Bacteria > Pseudomonadota > Alphaproteobacteria > Rhodobacterales > Rhodobacteraceae > UBA5972. The sequence continues at coordinate 8,730 of CAZWXK010000050.1, read as the reverse complement.
GTTGCCCGAATGTGACAACCGCGGATATTCCGCCGCCGTCCCGCCACCAGGGGCGCCACCAGGAACGCGGTGCCGGACAACAGACCGAAACACCCCCCGACACGGCAAGAATTCGCCGATTGCCCCCGCCCCGCCCACCCGAACGCGAACTTCTCCTTGGCGACCGATTCGTTTTGTGGCATAAATCCCTCACTGGGGGGACGATGACACTCAATCCGCCGCGATGCCACGCGGCCCAGTCGTATGGGGGACAGACGCCAGTCATGACCAAGCTGATCGGTGCCAATACCACGCGGCGCGCCGTGCTCGGCGTGTTCGCGGCAACGGCGGTCTCCGCCGCGCCCGTATATTCCAAGACCTTCGGCTTCCTCAAGGGCGCCGGAGATATCCGCAAACTTTCGATGTATTCGGGCCGCACGGGCGAATCGCTCGAAATGATCTACTGGATCGATGGCGAATACATCCCCGAGGCACTCGCCGAGATCAATCACTTCATGCGTGACTGGCGCGAGGATCGCAGCATCCGCATGGATCCGCGCAATTTCGACACCCTTGCCGCGACCCACCGTCTGCTGAACACGACCGAACCCTATCTGCTGTTGTCAGGCTATCGCACCGCGCGCACCAATGCCATGCTGCGCCGGATCCGCGGCCGCGGTGTGGCCAAGAAATCCCTGCACATTCAGGGAAAGGCCGCCGATACGCGGCTCAAATCGCGTTCCGTCACCCAGGTGGCCCGTGCCGCATTGGCATGCCGTGCGGGCGGAGTTGGAAAATACTCCCGATCCAACTTTGTCCACATGGATTGTGGCCCCATCCGGACCTGGGGTCGTTGACTTCCTCCCGACAGCGACCCACGACTGACAAACCCGCCTGACCACCGGCGGGTTTTTATTTCGGACCAACCCTTCTTCTTTGCCCAAATACGCCCGCCGAAGGCGTCTGCGATTTCCGGCCGCATCGGCGGGGGCTGTCTGCCCCCGCGCCCCCGAGCGTATTTTTGCAAAGAAGAACAGCCCGGTCGTCAACCACGGATCGTGCCGTCGCCTTCGACCAGGTATTTGAAGCTGGTTAGTTGTTCCGCCCCCACCGGGCCACGCGCATGCATCTTGCCGGTCGCGATGCCGATCTCGGCGCCCATGCCGAATTCGCCGCCATCGGCAAACTGAGTCGAGGCGTTGCGCATCAATATGGCGCTGTCTAGGCGTTCGAAAAAGCGGGCGGCGGTGGCGTCATCCTCGGTCAATATGGCGTCGGTATGTTGCGAGCCATAGGCGCGGATATGTTCGATAGCACCGTCCACCCCATCGACGATCTTTGCGGCGATGATCATGTCAAGGAATTCACGCCCGAAATCGTCGGCGCTGGCCGGAACGGTGCCTTCGATCTGTTGCAACACACCCTCGGCGCGCACCTCGACGCCCGCCGTGACCAGATCCTCGATGAACGGGGCGCCTGCGCGTTCGAACAGGGCGCGATCCACCAGAACGCATTCGGCGGCGCCGCAGATTCCGGGGCGGCGCGTCTTGGCGTTCAGCACGACGCGGCGCGCCTTGTCCATGTCGGCGGCGTTGTCCACATAGATGTGGCAGATCCCTTCCAGATGGGCAAAGACCGGCACCCGGGCCTCGGCCTGGACGCGCCCGACCAGCCCCTTGCCGCCACGCGGCACGATCACGTCGATATGGTCGGTCATGGTCAGCATCGCGCCCACCGCCGCGCGGTCGCGCGTGGGCACCAGCTGGATCGCGGCCTCGGGCAGGCCGGCGGTGCGCAACCCCTCGACCAGACATTCATGGATTGCGCCTGACGAATGAAAACTTTCCGAGCCCCCCCGCAGGATCACCGCATTGCCGGCCTTCAGGCACAGCGCGCCGGCGTCAGCCGTGACATTAGGCCGGCTTTCATAGATCACCCCGATCACCCCCAGCGGCGTGCGCACGCGCCGGATATGCAGCCCCGAGGGCATGTCCCATTCCTTGATGGTGGCACCGACCGGGTCGGGCTGCGCGGCCACGGATTCCAGCGCGGCGGCGATAGATTCGATCCGCGCGTCATCCAGCATGAGCCGGTCAAGCATGGCGTTGCTCAGCCCCTTGTCGCGGCCATATTCCATGTCGCGCGCATTTGCCGCCGCAATCCTGCCCTTGCCCGCCCTGATCGCGCTGGCTGCCGCCGTCATCGCCTGCGCACGCTGTTCGGAAGGGGCGTAACCCAGTTCCTGCGCGGCCTCGCGCGCCGCCTGCCCGATACGGGCCATCATGTCGGTAATGTTTTCACTCATGTCACCATGTCATCCCTGTGAATCAGCGCCGCCCTGCCGGGATAGTCCAGAATGGCGGCAATGTCGCGTGAATGTCGCCCCTTGATGCGGTCGGCCTCAAGGCTGTCATAGCCGGCCAGCCCCTTGCCCAGCCTCTGGCCGTCCGGCCCTGAAATGGTTACCGGATCGCCCCGGCGAAAGCTGCCGCGAACCTCGATTACCCCCGCAGGCAACAGCGACTTGCCCTGCCCCAGCGCCCGCGCCGCGCCTGCATCGACAATGATCTCGCCCTTTGGCTTCATCGCCGCGATCCAGCGCTTGCGGGCCACCTGCGGATCGCCCATCGGCGCAAACCAGCTGTGGCGCGCGCCTTCCTGCAACGCCTTGAGCGGGCGCGCGACATCACCGCGCGTGATCACCATCGCACAGCCTGCCGCGGTGGCGGTGCGGGCGGCGATCAGCTTGGTCTTCATGCCGCCCTTGGCCGATTGCGATACCGCGTCACCTGCGGCGGCCTCGATTTCGGGGGTGATGCGTTCGATGCGGGGAATATGGCGTGCCTGCGGGTCGGTCATCGGGTTGCCGGTATACAACCCGTCAACATCGGACAAAAGCACCAGCAGATCGGCCCCGGCCATGCCTGCCACCTGTGCGGCCAGCCGGTCATTGTCGCCAAAGCGGATCTCGTCGGTGGCGATGGTGTCGTTTTCGTTCACGATGGGCACGACGCCCATGCCCAGCAATGTCGCCAGCGTCGCCCGCGCGTTCAGATAGCGCCGGCGGTCGGCGGTGTCTTCCAGCGTCACCAGCACCTGCGCCGTGGCGATGCCGAAAGGCGCCAGCGCCTCTTCATAGGCGCGAGCCAGCCTGATCTGGCCCACGGCGGCGGCGGCCTGGCTGCGTTCCAGCGCAAGCGTGCCGTCGGGCAGGCCCAGCACCTTGCGCCCCAGTGCGATCGAGCCCGACGACACGATCATCACGTCACGCCCCTTTTTGCGCGCGTCAAGAATATCCGCCGCAAGCGCCCGCAGCCAGTCGATGCGCAACGCGCCGCTGTCGCGTTCGACCAGCAATGCCGAGCCGATCTTGACGACCAGACGGCGCACATTCGCAAGGGGGTTCAGGGCCGCCATTCGTCCTCCTCGGGGGCAAGGGCGGCGGCCTCGTCCTGCCGGTCGCGGCGGATCTGGCGGCTGAGCGCACGCAGCACATCCCGCACGCCCTGACCCGAAACCGACGACATCAGCATGACCGGCCCGCCATGGGCGGCCTCGAGCGCGGCTCGTCTGACCTCGCGCTGTTCCCCGTCCAGCGCATCGACCTTGTTCAGCACGGTCACGCGCGGCTTGTCGGCCAGATGCCCCCCATATTGCCGCAATTCGTTGATGATGGTGGCATAGTCGCCCGCCACATCCTCGGCCGTGGCATCGACCAGATGCAGCAGAACCGAGCACCGTTCCACATGCCCCAGAAAGCGGTCGCCAAGGCCGTGGCCCTCATGCGCGCCGGCGATCAGGCCCGGAATATCGGCGATGACAAATTCGGCGCCGTCCACCTTGACCACCCCCAGATTGGGGTGAAGCGTGGTAAAGGGATAGTCGGCAATCTTGGGCCGCGCATTCGATGTTGCCGCAAGAAAGGTGGACTTGCCCGCATTGGGCAGGCCCAGAAGCCCCGCATCGGCAATCAGTTTCAGCCGCAGCCAGACCACGCGTTCTATGGCCGGCTGGCCTGAATTGGCCCGCCGCGGCGCCTGGTTGGTGGATGACTTGAAATGCAGGTTGCCAAAGCCGCCATTGCCCCCCTTTGCCAGCAGCACGCGCTGGCCAAGTTCGGTCATGTCGGCAATCACGGTTTCGCCGTCTTCGTCCAGCACCTCGGTGCCCACGGGCACGCGCAGCACGATGTCATCGCCATTTTTGCCCGTGCGCGCCTGCCCCATGCCGGGGCGGCCATTGCCCGCAAAGAAATGCTGCTGATAGCGAAAATCGATCAGCGTGTTCAGCCCGTCCACGGCCTCGACCCAGACATCGCCGCCACGCCCGCCATCGCCGCCGTCGGGACCGCCATATTCGATATATTTCTCGCGCCGGAAGCTGACGCAGCCATTGCCGCCAGCACCCGAGCGTATCGTTACCTTGGCCAGATCGAGAAACTTCATTACGGACCCCTTTGCCCCAACTGCATAAGCGAGGGCGCGGGATCATTCAATCACCCGCGCCGCGCCATTCACGTTTGAATTTGCCATATTCGCCACCGCGATTCGGCGACTCAGCCATCCCCTTCAAGGGTTTTCAGATAGGTCCATGTCGGGACATGTTTGCCACGGGCCAGCGAAAAGGCCTCGGCCTCGCCCAGACAGGTGAAACCGGCACCCGTCAGCACCCGCGCCGAGGCGGGGTTGTCCTGAAACACCGAGGCCACGACCGAACGGTTGTCATGGGGGTTGGCCTCCAGCAGCGCGCGCAGCGCCTCGGACGCATAGCCGCGGTTCCAGAAGGTCGGCGCGACCCAGTAATCGACCTCGGACTGATCGCGCCCCAGATAGCGCAACGAGATCACGCCCAGAAAGGGCGCGGCCCCGCCGGGGGTGCCGTCGATGACCCAGATATCCTCGACCCGGTCGGTGTCTAGCGCGCGCGCGACATATTCCTCGGCCGCCTCGAGCGACATCGGAAAGGGCACCGCACAGGTCATCTGGGCAATGCGCCGGTCACCCGCATGGCGGGCGACCAGTTCGGCATCGCTGTTGCGCAAGGGGCGCAGAACGATGCGTTCGGCCTCGATGGGCTGCTGGGACAATTCGGGCTGGCTGTCGTCCTGTGTTGTCCTGAAATCTTCTGCTCTCACGCTCAACCTCCCTTGAACGACAGTTCTGAAATGGGGATGAATTCCGTTTTTGCAATTTCACATTCGGGTGAAACCGGGATGAACATCCGCCGAAAAAGAAAAGGGACCGGTGATTTTTCACCGATCCCCTGAATTCCTGTCCTTGCCGGGTTCGGCTTACTCTGCGGCCTCCGCCATCGGAAGTACCGAAATGAAGGTGCGGCCCTTGAGGCCCTTGTGAAATTTCACCTGACCCTCGACAGTCGCAAAGATGGTGTGGTCGCGGCCCAGGCCAACGCCCTCGCCCGGCCACCACTTGGTGCCGCGCTGACGCACGATGATGTTGCCGGGAATGACGGCTTCGCCACCGAATTTCTTGACGCCAAGGCGGCGACCGGCCGAGTCGCGACCGTTACGGGATGAACCGCCTGCTTTTTTATGTGCCATGTCGCTTCTCCTTACTTGCCTTCGACCAGTTCGCGGGCCTGTTCGACCCAGCCTTCACGCGCGGCCTTGCCCTTGGCCCCGATCTTTTCCTCGATAGCAGAGATGTGATCTTCGGTCCATTCCGCGATCTGCGCAAGCGTGGTGACACCCGCTTCCTTGAGTTTCTTTTCCAGTGCCGGGCCGACACCCGACAGAACCTTGAGGTCGTCCTCACCGGCAGGGGCCGCGGCCTTCCTGGGCTTATCAGCGGCCGGCTTGGCGGTTTTCTTCGCAGCCGGCTTTTCTGCCCCGGCTGCGGGGGCGTCCACCTTGACCGACCCGGCGCCGACAGCGGCGGCAACGCCCGACCCGGATGCGCCGCTTGCAAGGATCTCGGTCACGCGCAGAACGGTCAGCTGCTGGCGATGACCCTTCTTGCGCTGGCTCGAATGCTTGCGCCGACGGCGCACGTAATGAATCAGCTTGGGTCCCTTGATCTGGTCGATGATCTCGGCCTGAACGGCGGCATCCTCGACCAGGGGCGCGCCGACAACAACCTTGTCGCCGCCCAGCATCAGAACCTCGTTGAACTGAACCTTGTCTCCGGCATTGCCTGCAAGTCTTTCAACCTTCAGGACATCGCCGCTGGCAACCTTGTACTGCTTGCCACCAGTTTTCAGCACTGCGAACATGCGCAGATTTCCTTTTCATTCATCCGCGTCTCTGTGGCCCCCCCGAAATCGGTCTTGCGACCGGTCTGCGCGGGCGTTCATGCCTTGCGGCGCCTTCGGACAGCGCGCCCCTGTTTCAGGGCGTGGTTTCCATTCAGCCCGCGACAGGGATGCCCCGGGAGATGGCGGTATATCGTGAATCGCGCGCCTGATGTCAAGCCCCGTCGGCCCCGTTCCATCGCCCGT
>CAZWXK010000050.1:0-2195 GCA_964637875.1 uncultured Rhodobacter sp. | reverse complement strand
AACCGCTGGCGATTGCACGCGCCCCTCTCGATGGGCTATGAGACGGCACCGACAGGCCAGCGAGGGAACCCGGAAATGGCACCAAAGACCCGAACCGTCAGGCAGATCATGGCCGAGGCCGAAACCGCGCAAAAGGCGGGCGACCTGCAACGGGCAGCGGCACTCTATGCCAGGATATTGTCCCGGATGCCGGGCCATGGCGGCGCGAAAAAGGCCCTCAGGCGCCTTCAGAGGCAGATGGGAATCCACGGTGGCGCGCTGACCCAGGCCGAGGTGAACGAACTGGTCCGCCTGTTTCAGTCGGGCCGGCCCGCGGCCGCCGCCGACATGGCGCGCCTTCTGCTGGGCAAGGCCCCGAAAGAGCCGGTTCTGCACAACATCCTGGGCATGGCGCTGGTTCAGCAGGGCCAGATGAAGGACGCCGCCGCCGCATTCCGGGCCGCAACCCGGCTCCGCCCGGGTTTCGCCGAGGCGCATGGAAATCTGGGCGGCGTGCTGCTGCAACTGGGTCAGCCGGAACAGGCGCTCGCGGCCCTGGACCGCGCGATCGCCATCAAGCCCGACCTTGTCGAGGCCCACCAGAACCGCGGTATCGCGCTGACCCAGATCGGCCGGCTGTCCGAGGCGCTGGAAAGCACCGAACAGGCCCTTGCACTGGATCCCAGACATGCCACCGCCCTGAACAGCAAGGCCACGATCCTCAAGGATCTGAACAAGACGCAGGAGGCCATTGCCTGTTTCGAACAGGCGCTCGAGATCGACCCGGACAATCCCGTCACCCTGACCAATCTGGCCTATGCCCATGACGCGCTGGACCAGACCGAGCGCGCCGTCGGCTATCTCCGCCGGGCGGTCGAACTGGCGCCCGACAACAGCGAGACATGGTACCGGCTGGGCGTACAGCTCAGCGCCCTGGGCCGGCTGGACGAGGCGCTGGACGCCCTGACGCGCGCCTGCGAGATCGACCCCGACAATGCCGAGGCGTGGCGCACCATCACCACGCTGAAAAGGTTCCGCGGCGACGAGCCCGAGATCGCGCGCATGGAACAGGCGCTGGCCAAGGCCCCGCCCGACAGCGCGGCGCGCATGCATCTGGGCTTTGCCCTGGGCAAGACGCGCGAGGATACCGGCGATCACGACGCGGCCTTCGAACACTGGCGCGAGGCCAATGCCATCCGCCGGCGCGACTTCGACTATGATATCGCCATGCACGAGGAACAGGCCGCCCGCATCAAACGGATTTTCGACGCCGATTTCCTTGCCGCACACGCAGGTGCCGGCAATCCCAGCCGCAAGCCGGTTCTGATCGTGGGCATGATGCGCTCGGGCACGACGCTGGCCGAACGGATCATCGCCAGCCACAGCCAGGCGGCCGGCGCCGGCGAGCAGACCCTTGTCACCCGCTTTGGCGAGGCCAATCTCGATCGCTTCGAACACCACCCCTTCCCCGACCTGACCGATTTCGCCACCGATTATCTGGCCCGCCTTGACCGCTATGGCCCACAGGCCGCCCGCGTGGTGGACAAGATGCCTGCGAATTTCTTCTGGCTGGGTCTGGTGCGAACTGCCTTTCCCAACGCCACCATCATCAACATGCAGCGCGACCCCCGCGACATCTGCCTGTCGATATGGAAAAACCATTTTTCGACCCACGGCCATGCCTATGCCTATGACCTCGGGGAACTGGCGCGTTTCTACCTGATCTATCGCGACCTGATGGATCACTGGGAATCGACACTGCCGGGGGGCGTGTACAACTGCTCGTACGAGGAACTGACCCGCAACCCGCGGGACGAGGCCCGCCGCCTGCTGGATGCCTGCGGCCTGGAATGGGATCCGGCCGTGCTGGAGTTTCACAAGGCCAAAGGCGTGGTCAAGACGGCAAGCGTCGGACAGGTCCGCGAGCGGATATATCAGAGCTCGGTCAGGGGATGGAAAAGATACGAACGCCAGCTTGCCCCGCTGGTCGAGATACTCGAGCGCGCCGGGCGCCTCTGAGGCGGGATCCGGCGGCGGGATCCGGCGCGCGAGGCAAAATCACCACTTGCCCTGAGACGCCAGCCGGATTACATACGCCGCGTTCCGACCAGAACACCTTGCGGAGAGGTGCCGGAGTGGTCGAACGGGGCGGTCTCGAAAACCGTTGTGGGGGCGACCCCACCCAGGGTTCGAATCCCTGTCTCTCCGCCACTGTC
>CAZWXK010000049.1:0-17897 GCA_964637875.1 uncultured Rhodobacter sp. | reverse complement strand
TTACCCCACAGCGACCTCAACGCTGCGCGTCTACCAATTCCGCCACGACCGCATATCAGTGACTTGGTGCGCCGCTCTATAGCCCCTGCATTTCCAAAATGGAAGAGCGAAATTCGCCCCGCGCCGGCGCTTGCACGAAAAGACCGGCCGGCAGCGTGACCGAGGCGCCGCGCATGCGCACCCAGCGACAAGGGCCACCCCCGGGGGTGGCCCTTTCGACAGGTTCGGGGGGGGGGGGATGCGGTTGCGCGCGTCCCCCGGAATCGCTCAGTCCTCGTTCAGATCCTCAAGCGTCTTTTGCAGCTCGTCCTTGGTCACCTGGCGTTCGCTTACATCGGCAAGCTCGAAGATATAGTCAACGACCTTGTCCTCGAACAGCGGGGCGTGGATCTGCTGCAGGGCCTGGTCGTTCTGCTGGACGAATTCGACGAAATCGCGCTCCTGGCCCGGATATTGCTGGGCCTGACGCATGATCGCCTGCTGAAGCTCGGCCTCGGAGACGGTGATTTCGTTGCGGCTGCCCTGCTCGGCCAGAAACAGGCCCAGGCGGACGCGGCGTTCGGCCAGCTTGCGATGCTCGTCGGTGATCTCGATATCGTCGTGATCGTGACCATGTTCCTCGGGGTGATCCTCGTGCCACAGCTGGTGGGCAATCTGGCGGGCCTCGTTTTCCACCATGCTGGGCGGCAGGTCGAATTTCACCACCTCGTCCAGCGCATCCATGAGGTGACGCTTGAGCACGGTGCGGGCGGCATCGCCATATTCGGATTCAAGGCGGGCGCGCACCTGCTCGCGCAGCGCATCCAGCGACTCGGCCCCGAACTGGCGGGCCAGATCGTCATCGATGCTGGCGGGGCTGGGGGCCTTGACCGCCTTGATCGTGCATTCGAATACCGCGTCCTTGCCGGCCAGATCCTCGGCCCCGTATTCCTGCGGGAAGGTCACCTTGACGTCGATCTTGTCGCCGGCCCGGGCGTCGATCAGCTGATCTTCGAAACCGGGGATGAAGGAATTCGACCCCAGCACCAGCGGGTAGTCCTCGGCTGCGCCGCCCTCGAAGGGCTCGCCATCGACCCGGCCGACGAAATCGATGACCACCTGGTCGCCGGAGCGGGCTTGCTCGCCTTCCGGGCGGTCCTCGAAATTGTTGGCGGCATTGGCCAGATTTTCCAGCGCCTCGTCGATATCGGCGTCCTCGACCGGGGCGACCAGTTTTTCCAGCTTGATCGCGCGGAAATCGACCTCGGGAATATCGGGCAGGGTTTCGTAGGTCATCGAAACCTCGATATCGTCGCCTTCCTTCCACTGCTCGTTGGTCATCTTGACCTCGGGCTGCATGGCGGGGCGATCGCCGGTTTCCTCGAAATGCTGGCGCATGGCCTCGTCGATGCTTTCCTGCATGGCCTCGCCCAGGATGCGGGGGCCGAACTGCTTTTTCAGCAGCGCCATGGGAACCTTGCCCTTGCGAAAGCCCTTCATCTCGACCTCGGGCTGCGCCTCGGCCAGCTTGGCGTTGACCTTGGCGTCGAGCTCGGCCGCCGTGACGGTGATGTTGTAGCCCCGTTTCAGGCCTTCGTTCAGGGTTTCTGTAACCTGCATGGTTTCCTCGTGGCAAAAAGGGTCCGGACCCGGGCCGTCGGGTCCGGGAATTCAGCCGCCCTTCTAAGGGCGCCGCGCCGTGGGCGCAAGTGCGAACTGAGGCCCCGTTGCCAATACCCGCTGGCGGTTTGGCGTTGCAATGGGATGGGAAATCCGGTTGATCTGTACCGATCGAAACCGGAGAGCATGGTGGCAGGACAGGCGACAATCCACGGCAACGGCACAGCTGCCGCGCGCGAACATGGCGGCCGCATGGACGCGGCCCGGCGGCGCCATGGCGGGCGGGCCCGGGACTGGGTCGATCTGTCGACCGGCATCAATCCCCGCCCGTATCCCTTGCCCGTGCTCGAGGCGCGCGACTGGTGTGCGTTGCCCGACGACGACGCCGCAAGGGCGCTGATCGATGCGGCGCGCCGGTTCTGGAATGTCCCTGCCGGGGTCGATATCCTGGCCGCAGCCGGGGCATCGGCGCTGATTGCGCGCATCCCCTTGCTGGCCCCGGCGGGTGTCGCGCAGATACGGCCGGTCAGCTATAACGAACATGCCGCGGCCTTTGCCCATGCCGGCTGGGAAGTGGTCGAGACCGCGCAGCCCGGGGCCGGGCAGACGGTTGCGCGGGTTGTCGTCAACCCGGACAATCCCGACGGGCGGATCTGGGGTGGTGATGTCGCGGATGATCCGCGCCTGCTGGTGATCGACGAGAGTTTCTGCGATGTCACCCCCACCCGCAGCCTGATCGCGCTGGCCGCGCGACCGGGCACGGTGGTGCTGAAAAGTTTCGGAAAATTCTGGGGTCTTGCCGGGTTGCGGCTGGGTTTTGCCATGGGCACGCCCGACATGATCGCCGGGCTGCGTGAAATGCTGGGCCCCTGGCCGGTATCGGGGCCGGCGCTGAAGATCGGCACGGCGGCCCTGTCGGATCACCGCTGGGCCGAGGAGAGCCGCGCCTGGCTGGCGGGCCAGGCGCGACGGCTGGATGATCTGCTGCTGCGCCATGGCGCGCGCGTGGTCGGGGGGACCGCGCTGTTTCGTCTGTTCGATGTGGGCGATGGCGCCCGCTGGAACGAGTCGCTTGGCCGTCACCATGTGCTGGGGCGGGTGTTTTCCCATTCCCCCGGGTGGTTGCGCCTTGGCATCCCCGGTACGCCCGCGGCATGGAGGCGGCTCGGATCGGCATTGGCAGAGATGCGATGAGCCTGCTGCCCCCTGCCCTTGCGGCCCTGCTGCTGGATGGTGCGCTCGGCGAGCCCGAGCCCCTCTGGCGCAGGGTTGCCCACCCGATCGTGCTGATGGGGCGGCTGATCGGATTTCTGGAACGGCACCTCAACCGGGGCACCCGGCGTCGCGCCCGCGGCATATTGGCGCTGGCGGTGCTGCTGGTCGTGGTCTGGGCCATTGTCGCGGTTATGATGCTGCTGCCTGGCAGATGGTTGATCGAACCCGTTCTGATGGCCGTGCTTCTGGCCCAGAACAGCCTGATGCGCCATGTGGGCGCGGTGGCCGTGGGGATGGAGCGTGGTCTCGATACCGGGCAGCGGGCGGTGGCCCGGATCGTCGGGCGCGATGTCGAAACGCTGGACGAGGCGGGCATTGCCCGCGCGGCCATCGAAAGTGCGGCCGAGAATTTCAGCGACGGCGTGGTTGCGCCGCTGTTCTGGGGGCTGTTGTTCGGCCTGCCCGGCATGGCGCTCTACAAGGCGGTGAACACGGCTGACAGCATGATCGGCTATCGCAATGCGCGTTATCGCGAATTCGGCTGGGCGGCGGCGCGGCTGGACGATGTGCTGAACTGGATACCAGCGCGGTTGAGCGGGGCGTTGATCTGTCTGGCGCATCTTTCGGCACGCGCCTGGGCCGTGATGCTGCGCGACGCCGGGCTGCACCGCTCGCCCAATGCCGGCTGGCCCGAGGCGGCGCTGGCGGGCGTGCTGGGAATTTCACTTGCGGGGCCGCGGGTTTATGACGGGCAGCTGGTGGACGAGCCTTTCGTCAATGCCGAGGGTAGGCGGGATGCGGGAGCGGGGGATATTCGCCGGGCGGTGAGTGCAATCTGGCGCGCCTGGGGTGTGCTGGTGTTGATGCTTGGCGCGCTCTGGCTGGTGGCCGGGTAAGGTCGGGGGCGCTGCCCCCGTCGCTGGCGCGACTCCCCCGGAGTATTTGGGCAAAGAAGAAGCCGTGGTCAGCCCGCACTTTGGCGGGCCGCCTTTTCCAGCGCCTCGCGCAGGATGTCGGGGTCTCCGATATGGTTGGCAAGCAGCAGGATCAGCCGGGCGTTCAGCGCATCGGATTGTGCCTTGGACAGCCCTTCATGGGCGGCGAGAAGATCCTCGTAGAAATCATCCGGGGCGGGGATGTTGGCATGCAGGGTCAGTTGGGGCATTTTTCGGTTCCTCGGTCAATGGCGGGCAAGCGCGCGGTCATGGGCGGCGGTGATCGCATCGCGGTCATATTCCAGCCAGCGGGCGGCGACATGCTGATCGGGGCGGATCAGGTAGAGCGCACCCCCTGCCCCGCCAAGCCAGCGCTCTGCCAGGGCGTCGGATTCGTCGGCGGCCACCTGCACGACCTCGATGCCGGCCAGTTCGTCGGGCACATCGATGCCGATTGCCAGCAGCTTGAATCCATCGCCCAGCCGGTCGAGCAGCCAGCCCTTGCGCAGCGGCGCATCCACGGCCGGGGCGCCGGGGCGGGTTTCGGCGGGCAGGCCGGGTGCGTCGGGGCCGTTGAGGGGCGAGCCATCGTGAATCGTCGGCACCGACAGGCGGCCCGAATTGACCAGCGGGCGGGCAAATTCGTGATGTTCGGCCAGATCGAGCACCGCATCGCGGAAGACATGGCTGATTTCCGATTTCGGGGTGATGAATTCGGTCGAGCGGGTGGAATTGAGGATGTTTTCATCCGCCGCCTGCTCGCGCTCGTGGCAATAGCTGTCGAGCAGGGCCTCTGGCGCCTCGCCATTGATTGCCGCGCGCAGTTTCCATGCCAGGTTGTCGGCGTCCTGGATGCCGGAATTGGCGCCGCGCGCGCCAAAGGGCGAGACCTGATGCGCGCTGTCGCCGGCAAACAGCACGCGGCCCTTGCGGAAATGCTCCATCCGGGCGCATTGGAATGTGTAGATCGAGGTCCATTCGATTTCGAATCTGGCGTCACGCCCCAGCATCGCGTGCAGGCGGGCGCGGACATTTTCGGGCCTCAGTTCAGCGTCGCGGTCGATGTCCCAGCCGAGCTGCATGTCGATGCGCCAGAGATTGTCGGGCTGCTTGTGCAGCAGTGCCGACTGGCCCTTGTTGAAGGGGGGGTCGAACCAGAACCAGCGTTCGGTCGGAAATTCGGCCTCCATCACCACATCGGCGATCAGGAAGTTGTCCTTGAAAACCTGACCCGAAAAGCCCAGTCCCAGCATCTTGCGGATGGGCGAATTGGCGCCGTCGCAGGCGACCAGCCAGTCGGCATCAATGTTGTAGGGCCCCTCGGGTGTGTCGATTTCGAGCGTGACGTGGTCGTCATGCAGGCCGATGGCGGAAACCTTGTTGCGGCCCCTGATCTCGATGGGGGCGCCATCGGTCTGCATCCTGTGGATGTGATCGACGAGGAATTTCTCGAAATGATATTGCTGCAGGTTGATGAAGGCCGGATAGCGGTGGTCCTTGCCGGACAGGAGGTTGAAGGAATAGATTTCGCGGTCGCGGAAGAACACCTTGCCGAGGTTCCATGTCACGCCCTTGTCCACCATCTGCCGGGCGCAGCCGAGGCGGTCGAGGATTTCCAGCGGCCGCTTGGCGAAACAGATCGCGCGGCTGCCGAAACTGACCTTGTCGTTTTCGTCCACCACCACCACCGGCACGCCCTGATGGGCAAGGTCGATGGCCGCGACCAGCCCGACCGGCCCGGCCCCCACGACGACAACCTTGTGGCGCCTGCGCGTACCGACATCCTGATCGGGAGAGCGCCTGTAGGGGTAGATGGGGGTTTCGAAGATTCGGGTCATGGTTCGGTTTTCCGGTCAGGAGGCATGAGGCAGGGGGTGTGCGGGCGGGTCAGCCCTGCAGAGCCTGCCACATTTCAAGGTCGCGCTGGGCGGTCCAGATGCGCGGGGTGTCGATGCCGCGGGCCTCGTCATAGGCGCGCGCGATGTTGAAGGGCAGGCAGTGTTCGTAGATGGCATAGTCGGAAAATTTGGGGTCGCAGAGCGCACGGGCCGCATCCCAGGCCTCTTTCAGGCTGCCACCACGGGCCGCAACGCGGGCGACCGGGTTGTAGGTGGATTGCAGAAAGTCGCGGGTGAGCGCGATTGCCTCGTCGACGCGGTCGCGACCGACCAGCGCGTCGCCGCGCCCCGGCGCGATGGCATCGACCTGAAACCACCTGATCGCGTCCAGCGTGTCGCCCCAGTCGGAAAAATGCCCGTCGCCGCAATAGCAGGCGCTGTGGTATTCGACGATGTCGCCGGTGAACATGACATTGGCGTCGGGCACATGGATCACGATATCGCCCGCCGTGTGGGCGCGGCCCAGATGCATGCATTCGACCTTGCGGTTGCCCAGATAGAGCGTCATGGAATCGTTGAAGGTGGTGGTTGGCCAGGTCAGGCCGGGGATGGATTCATGGCCCTGGAAGAGGCGCGGAAAACGCTGGAATTCGCTGTCCCAGTCCTCTTGCCCGCGCTCGACCACCATGGCGCGCGCCATGTCGGACATGATGATCTGCTGCGCCCCGAAGGCGCTGGCGCCCAGCACCCGGACGGCGTGGTAATGGGTCAGGGCCAGATGGGTGATCGGCTTGTCGGTGATCTTGCGGATTTCGTCGATCACCTTTTGGGCAAGGCGCGGGGTGGCCTGGGCCTCGATCACCATGACGCTTTCGTCGCCGATGATGACGCCGGAATTCGGGTCGCCCTCGGCGGTAAAGGCGTAAAGGCCGGGGCCGATTTCGGTGAAGCTGGTTTTCTTGTCGTCGAGGTCGCCTTGGGATGCGAATGCCTTGGCCATGTCTCGTGATCCTTTGTGGTTGCGCCTGTGGCGGGTGTCGGGGATGCCTCCGGCGGGCGTATTTGGGCAAAGAAGAAGCCTAGCGCGCATATGGGTCGGACAGCGCGGGCAGAACCGTGCCGCGGCACGTGCCGAAACCGATGCGATAGCCCTGTCCCTGTGCGTGGCCCGAAAGGGTTACGGTGTCGCCATCTTCAAGGAACGTCCGGGCTTCGCCGCTGTCAAGGGTGAGCGGCTCTTTCCCGCCCCAGGACAGTTCGAGCAGCGAGCCGCGTTCGGGCCTGGTCCTGCCCGAGATCGTGCCCGATCCCAGCAGATCGCCGACATTCATGGGGCAGCCCGATGTGGTGTGATGGGCCAGTTGCTGGGCGGCCGAGTAATAGAGTTCGGCCATGTTGGTGCGGGTTATGGTGGTGGCGGGCTTGCCCTGCGGGGCCAGCTGCACGGCAAGGTCGATGTCATAGAGCATCGGCCCCGGTTCCTGCAGATAGGGCAGCAGGGGTTTTTCGCGTTCCGGCGTTGCGATGCGGAAGGGTTCGAGCGCGGCGCGCATGACGATCCAGGGGCTGATGGTGGTCGCCGTGGCCTTGGCCTGAAAGGGGCCGAGCGGCTGGTATTCCCAGGCCTGGATGTCGCGTGCAGACCAGTCGTTCAGCAGCACATAGCCAAAGATCATCTGATCGGCCTCGGCCACCGTCACCGGGCCATGCGACGGTTGACCGATGACCGCGCCCATTTCGAGCTCGAAGTCGAAGCGGCGCGAGGGCAGAAAGGCGGGCATGTCGTGGTCGGGCGATTTCAGCTGCCCCCAGGGGCGGTGGAAATCGGTGCCCGAGACAACCACCGAGGACGCCCGCCCGTTATAGCCGATCGGGATATGCAGCCAGTTGGGCGGCAGCGCGTTTTCGGGGCCGCGGAACATGGTGCCCACATTGGTGGCATGGTGGCGCCCGGCATAGAAATCGGTGAACTCGGCAACCGCAAAGGGCATGTGCATGGTGGCATCGGCCTGTTTCACCAGATGGGGTTCGACGCGGGCGCGCCTGTCCGAACCCTCGGCCAGCAGGGCGGTGAGATCGGCGCGGAAGCGGGCCCAGGCTTCGGGGCCGAGGCCCATGAAATAATTCCATTCGGGTGCGTCGAAAACATACATGTCGAACTTGTGCGAATGGACCGGATGCAGGATGTCGTTTTCTTCAAGCGCGGTTACATCCACGATCATGTCCCCGATGGCCACGCCACAGCGGGGCATGTTTCCGTCGGTCGAGAACACCCCGCAGGGCAGGTTGTTCAGCGGGAAATCGGTGTCGGGATCGTTCGCGCTGGCAACCCAGCTTTTGCTTAGCGTCATGCGCCTGCCTCTTGTTCAGTTCAGCGGAATTTCCATGCCGTCATGGCCCAGATCGACGGGGCCATCGAAATGGGTGCGGGCGGCTGTCAGCCAGTCGGCCTCAGTAAAGCGCGCATCATCGGGCGGCACAAGGTGGTTCAGAACCAGCCGCCCCGCCCGGGCGGCGGCGGCGATGCGACCGGCATCCTCGGCCGTGGTGTGGGACGCGTGCAGGTGGTTGCGCAGCGCATCCCCCAGCCCGGTGCGTTCGACCAGCGCATCCACCGCCCGGGGCAGCATGGCCTCGTGCACGAGGATGTCGGAGCCTTTTGCGAAATCGGCCAGCGGTGGGAAATGACAGGTATCGGCCGAAAATGTGATCACACGACTTTCGCTCTCGATCCTGATGGCAAAACAATCTGTTACCGGAGGATGCTCAACCCGCATGGCAGAAATGGAGAGAGCCGGGCTGTCGAGAAACACCCCCTCGGCGATCGGTCTGACATTTACCAGATCGACCAGCCGCGCGCGGCCCTCGTCGGATTCGCGGATGTTCAGGTCAAAGGACATGGAGCGCAGAAACGCCTGCCAATATGCGTCGGTCCCCGCGGGGCCGAAAACCGTGACCTTGCGGGTCAGCCCCGTCGTCCAGGCGGTCAGCAGCAGCGGGCCGAGTTCAAGCAGGTGGTCGGAATGCAGATGTGTGATCACGATCACGTCAAGCTGGCGCAGATCGAAGCCGGCCTCGACCAGACGCAGCGTCACGCCAAGGCCGCAATCGACAATGATGCCGCGGCCCCCCAGCTCCACGAGGTTGGCGGTGGGCATCCGGCCCGGCACGCGCAGCGCGGGGCCTCCCTTGGTTCCCAGCAGGACAAGACGGTTGCGCATGATCCGTTTCCCGCGCCTATTTCTCGCCCGGCGTGCCGTCGAATTTCTTTTCCAGCCCCGCCCAGCAATCGGTGTAGTTGTCCTGCGCCGGGGCTTCGAACGCCGCAAAACGGGTCAGGTGCTGGGGAAAGCGGGTTTCGAACATGAAGGCCATGGTATTTTCCAGCTTGACCGGCACCATGGGCTCGGTACTGGCATGTTCAAAGGCCTGGGCGTCGGGGCCGTGGGGCAGCATCATGTTGTGCAGGCTCATGCCGCCGGGGACAAAGCCCTCGGGCTTGGCGTCATACTGGCCGGTGATGTTGCCCATGAATTCGGTCATGATGTTGCGGTGATACCAGGGCGGGCGGAAGGTGTGCTCGGCCGGCAGCCAGCGATCCTTGAAGATGACGAAATCGATATTGGCGGTGCCCGGCTGGCCCGAAGGCGCCGTCAGCACGGTAAAGATCGAGGGGTCGGGATGGTCGAACAGGATCGCGCCCACGGGCGAATAGCTGCGCAGATCGTATTTGCAGGGGGCATAGTTGCCATGCCAGGCGACCACATCCAGCGGGCTGTGATCGGTGAAGGTTTCGGAAAACTGGCCGCACCACTTGATGACCACGCGGCTGATGGCGTCGCGATCCTCGAAGGTGGCGACCGGTGTCTTGAAATCACGCGGATTGGCCAGGCAGTTCGCGCCTATCGGCCCGCGGTTTGGCAGGGTAAACTGGGCGCCGTAATTTTCGCACACGAAGCCGCGCGCCGGCCCATCGGGCAGCGTCACGCGATAGACCAGGCCGCGCGGGATGATGGCGATTTCAAGCGGCGCCACGTCGATGATGCCCAGTTCCGTCCAGAAACGCAGCCTGCCGTCCTGGGGCACGACCATGAGTTCGCTGTCGGCGGAAAAGAAATATTCGTCCTCCATGTCGGCGGTCACAAGGTAGACATGGCTGGCCATGCCGACCTGGGTGTTCACATCGCCCGCGGTGGTCATGCTGCGCATGCCGGTGATCCAGGTCAGGGCCGCGTCAGTCATGGGGATCGGGTCCCAGCGGCGCTGTACCAGAGACTGGATTTCCGGGTCGATATCGGGGGCCGAGCGCCAGTAAGGCACCTCGATCCGGCGGAACTGGCCGACATGTTTGACCGAGGGACGGATACGATAGCACCATGTGCGCTGGTTCTCGCCGCGGGGCGCGGTAAAGGCGGTGCCCGACAGCTGTTCGGCATAAAGCCCGTAATTGCATTTCTGCGGGCTGTTCTGCCCCTGGGGCAGTGCGCCGGGCAGGGCCTCGGTCTCGAAATCATTGCCGAAACCGGGCATGTAGCCCGGTGTCGTGCCGCAGGGCGCGTCGGCCTGCACCATCTTGCGTTGCGCCATCTTTCTCCTCCCTGGATTCGTCTGCGTCAGTATCGTTGCATTTGCAACGATGTCAAGATCCGCCCCGGCATGGGCCCGATGATCGACAAGGGCCATCGCCCGGCGGGCAATCCGTGCTTGAAAACAGGTCTGTTTCGTGGCCTTATGAAAATCGTCTCTTTTGCAACGAAACCATATGTCGTGACCCAGATCAGCCCGCCCCCTCCACCGGACCACACCGCCCGCGCCGAGGTCGCGCCCGCAACGGACGAAACGCCAGAGGCGGCGGAATTCCTTCTCGACCGGTTTCTGCCCTATCAGCTGGCGGTCCTGTCGGCCCGTATCAGCGATGGCTTTGCCGATATCTATACCCGGCGCTTTGGCATATCGGTCGCCGAATGGCGGGTGCTTGCGCATCTGTCACGCGACGAAAAGGTCAGCATCCGCGAGATCCATCGGCGCGTCCGCATGGACAAGTCGAAATCCAGCCGCGCGGCGGCACGTCTGGAAAGGGCGGGATATGTGCTGAAACGCGAAAACCCATGTGACCGACGCCTGGTCGAGCTGTCGCTGACCGAAACGGGCCGCGCCCTGGTTGACCAGATCGCCCCCCTCGCCCTGGCCTATGAGGCCGACATTCTGGAGCGGCTGGACCAGGAGGAACGCCGCCAGTTCCGCGATTCCATCGTCAAGCTGCTGGATGGGCTGCGATGACGGCAAAGCTGTATGATTACTGGCGCAGCTCGGCCGCCTATCGGGTGCGCATTGCACTGAACCTGCTGGACATTCCATATGAAAGCGTGCCGGTCGATCTGCTGGCGGGCGAACATCGCGGGCGGGAAAACCTTGCCCGCAATCCTCAGGGCCTGGTGCCGACGCTTGAAATCGACGGACAGATGCTGACGCAATCGCTGGCGATCATCGAATATCTGAACGAGACCCGCAACGCAGCGCTGCTGCCCGGAGATGCGATCGAACATGCGCTGGTGCGCCGCATTGCCCATGCCATCGCGATGGAGATTCACCCGGTATGCAACCTGTCGGTCGCGCGTTTTGCAACCGATCACGCGGCCGGCAACATCACCATGGCCGGCTGGATGCAGCATTTCATTGCGCGCGGGCTGGACGGCATCGAGGCCATGCTGGAGCAGGGAGGGCCGGGCCGCTATTGCCATGGCGACCACCTCAGCATGGCCGATATCTGCCTGGCGCCGCAGATCTATAACGCCCGCAGATGGAAAATCGCGCTGGATCCCTGGCCCCGCATCCGCGCAGTGATGGACAATCTCGACCGGCACCCGGCCTTTGCCGCCGCCCATCCCGATCGCTGCCGGCGGTAAGGGGGCCGCGCGCGGGGCGCTCAATCGCAGCTTTTGACCAGACGCAGATTGGGGCGCCTGCCCCGCCCGCCCTGCCTGCCCCGCCCGGCCGCCGGGGGTGGGCAAAAGGGCGCGGCGGGTTCGGCAAAGCCCTGCATCGGCTGCCTGGCCGGATTGTGTCCCGCGATCAGACGCATGCGGGTTGCCGTGATTCCAAAGCGCACCGGCGGGCCCGGCGGGGTCCGGTTGCAGACAAGGCAGCCGATGGCGCGGTCGATCTGCCCCTGCGACCCGGCAAGCGGCAGCAACAGCATCTCGGCCGTCGTTTCCACCGCCCGGCCCGAAGCCTGCCCCGGCAACTGCCCCGATTCGGGCAGCGCCGCCAGCGACAGTTCGACGATGGCGGGCTGTTTCTGCATGCCTTCCAGGACGCGCAGGAAATCCGGCCGCGCGACCGGCGCGAACAGGGCCGTTGCGGGCATTGCGCGCAGCTCCATGCCCAGCAGGTCGCACAGGCTCATGCCGGCGATGCGGATGCGCGGCGGCCCTGC
The DNA here is from genome assembly GCA_964637875.1 of uncultured Rhodobacter sp. Taxonomy (GTDB): domain Bacteria; phylum Pseudomonadota; class Alphaproteobacteria; order Rhodobacterales; family Rhodobacteraceae; genus UBA5972. Next base: position 5,874 of record CAZWXK010000049.1, on the reverse strand, counting down.
CTCGGCCCGTTGCAGGATGAAGGCATGTTCCAGAACATCCTCGATCGCGCGGGGGTCGATTTCTTCGCGGGCAGGCGCAATGCGCCCCTTGCGCAGGGCCTGCCAGTGGTCGAACAGGGCCAGGGCAACCGGATTCTTCATGGCGACCCCCTTCTTCATGGCGCCCCCCGCCCCCGGAATGGCGTAGGCGTGCAAAGGAATGACATTTCGAAAGCTCCCTGCGGTGGTTGTCATGGTTCAGGCCCTCCGTGCCGTTGCGCCCCCGCGGGAGAGCATCGTTGTGAACAGGGGCCGGATTTGTTAACCCTATCTTCGCAATGCTTACCCAAGCCTTAATATCGCAGAAAATTATCCGAAAAGAGAGGGAAAATCCGTTAAATGGTTAATTCCATGACAGGATTCGCCACGCTCGAGGGTGCCCTTGCCCCCCACCGCTGGCGCTGGGAGATACGGGGTGTGAACGGGCGCGGGCTGGATATCCGGCTGCGCCTGCCCGAGGGGCTGGGCGACATCGAATCGACGCTGCGCAAGGCGATCGCGGCGCGGCTGCGGCGCGGAAACATCTCGGTCGGGCTGCGTCTGCAGACCGAGGGCGGCCCTGGCGAGATGCCGGATCCGGCCCGGATCGACCGCGTTCTTGCGGCGCTGGGCCTGATCGAGGCCCGGGCCAACGCGCTGGGCCAGGAACTGCGCCCCAGCAGTGCGGCCGAAATCCTGTCATCGCGCGCCCTGGCGGACGGCAGAGCTGGCGAACAGGATGACGAACAGGCCCGGGGCGCGCTGATCGCCGCGCTCGCATCACAGATCGAACCATTGGTCGAGGCCTTTGCCCTGGCCCGCGCGGACGAGGGGGCGGCGCTGGAACGAATCCTGGGCGCGCAGCTCGACCAGATCGAAAAGCTGGTGGAACAGGCCCGCACCAGGGCCGCAGAACGGCGTGCGCAAATGGCCGAGACATTGCGCCGCAACCTTGCAATGGTGCTGGAAAACAGCGATGGCGTCGATCCCGATCGCCTGGCGCAGGAGCTGGCCCTGATCGCGGTCAAGGCCGATGTAACCGAGGAAATCGACCGCCTGAGCGCCCATGTCGCGGCCGCCCGCGCCCTGCTGGAAACCGATGGCCCCGTGGGGCGCAAGTTCGATTTCCTGATGCAGGAATTCAACCGCGAGGCCAACACGCTGTGTTCGAAATCGGGATCGACCGACCTCACGCGGATCGGGCTTGACCTCAAGACCGTGATCGACCAGATGCGCGAGCAGGTTCAGAATGTCGAATGAAACGGAACGCACCATGACCGAAGGCAAAAGGCGCGGCCTGCTGATCATCCTGTCTTCGCCCTCGGGCGCGGGCAAGTCCACGTTGGCGCAGCGCCTGATGAAATGGGACGAAAGCCTGAGCTTTTCGGTCAGCGCGACCACCCGCCCCCCACGCCCCGGCGAACGCGACGGGCTGGATTACCATTTCGTCGATCACGAGACCTTTCGCCAGATGATCGCGCGCGGCGAGATGCTGGAACATGCCGAGGTGTTCGGCAATTTCTATGGCTCGCCCAAGGGGCCGGTCGAGGCCGCCATCAATGACGGGCGCGACGTGTTGTTCGATATCGACTGGCAGGGCGGGCAGCAGATCGCGGGTTCGTCCTTGCGCGATGCGGTGGTGTCGATCTTCATCCTGCCGCCCTCGATCAACGAACTTGAACGCCGGCTCAATGAGCGCGGGCAGGATTCGGCCGAGGTGATCCGCGCGCGCATGGAAAAGTCGCGCGCCGAGATCAGCCACTGGGCCGAATATGACTATGTGCTGATCAATGACGATCTGGACGAAACCGAGGCCAAGCTGCGCGCCATCCTGACCGCCGAGCGCCTGAAACGCATCCGCCGCCCCGATCTGGTGGAACATGTCCGCCGCCTGAACGCAGAATACGAGGAGCTGATGAAATGACGCTTTACCGTCTTGGCGACCGCCAGCCGAAACTGCCCGACAGCGGCGATTGCTGGGTTGCGCCCGGCGCGCATCTGATCGGCGATGTGGTGGTGGGCAGCGGCGTGGGCATCTGGTTCAACGCCACCCTGCGCGGCGATAACGAGCCACTGGTGATCGGGGACGACACCAATATCCAGGACCATTGCGTGCTGCATACCGACATGGGCTTTCCGCTGACCATCGGACGCGGCTGCACGGTGGGGCACAAGGCCATGCTGCATGGCTGCACCATCGGCGACAACTGCCTGATCGGCATGAACGCGACCGTGCTGAACGGCGCGCGCATCGGCGACAACTGTCTGATCGGCGCCGGCGCGCTGGTGACCGAGGGCAGGGAAATTCCGCCCGGCTCGCTGGTGGTCGGGGCGCCGGGCAAGGTGGTGCGGCAGCTGGATGACAAGGCCATCGAGATGCTGCGCAAATCTGCCGAAGGATACGCCGAAAACATGCGCCGTTTCAGGCGGGATCTGGACGAAATCACACCCGCGCGGTGCCGCGTGTCTCAGGGGCGCGTGTCCATGTGACCCAGCCGTATCTCGATCGCGTCACCACCGGCTTCGACCGACAGGCCGCAGGGCCCGGCGTGGGTGGCCAGCAGCAGAAAAGGCACCTCGCTGGCCGTGGGGGCGACCGAGGTCGCGGCGCCGCCGACAATCTGCCAGCCCGGGCCGGTCGCACTCAGGCGCGGCCCCCGCGCGCGCAGATGCCATCCCCGGGCGCGCTGGGCAACGGTGACATGCCCGCCGCGCGGCAGGGCGGCTTCAAGGCACAGGATGGCCAACAGGCACATCCGCGCATGCACACGTGCGACCGAAGCCGCCGAATCCCAGGCAACCCCGATTCGCGTGGGGGCAAAGCGCGCCTCCAGAACCGACAATATCTCGGAACGGGCGATCTGCTCGCCCGGGGCGGCATTGCCGAATGACAGGCGAAAGAATCTGAGCCGCCCATTGGCCGCGGCCACCGCCTCGCGCGCAAGCGACAACTCGGGCAGATCCCGCGCCACGGCCATCTCGACCAGCTCCAGCCCGTTGCTTACGGCGCCAAGGGGGCTTATCAGATCGTGACAGATACGCGAAGCCAGCAGGGCCGCAAGCCGTGGATCGTCAACCTCCATGGCACCGCCCCGCAGGGCAGGCGATCCCGGCCCGCCCACCGATAGCGCCGCTGACAGGAGCCCCCGAGATGACACCCCCCCCGCGCGAGATGTTCCAGCCCGGTGATCTGGTGATCCATCCCCAGTGCCGCCAATGGGGCCTGGGACAGGTGCAATCGGTCATCGGCAGTCGTATCACCGTGAATTTCGAACATGGTGGAAAGATTGTCATCGATGCCCGTGTCGTCAGTCTGGAATTTGCACCCGAATCGCAACCCTGAACGTTACCTGCTTATGATTATACAACTCATGATTATATGACAACCACATGTTCCCCTGCCCAGATTCAGGTTGCCATTCGCCCGGCAACCCCATAAACAGGTTTGAGTTTTCACCTACCATGGCAACCGGCGGCTATGGCCAGAAACCTCGAATCCCAGGAACGCAACTTTCAGATCAAGCTTGCCGAAACCCCGGACGAGCTGATCGCGGCGCAGCGCCTGCGCTATCGCGTCTTTGTGCGCGAACTGGGCGCAGATGGCCCGACCGTCGATCACAAGGCCGAAATCGAAAGCGATTCCTTCGACCCCTTCTATGATCACCTTCTGCTGATCGACCGTCGGCGCGACCCGGCAACGCTGGATCATGTGGTCGGGGTCTATCGTCTGCTGCGTTCGGACGTGGCGCTGGCCGGCCCCGGATTCTATTCGGCGGCGGAATACGATCTTGCCCCCCTGCTCGACACCGGACGTCGCCTGCTGGAACTGGGGCGATCCTGTGTCGATACACAATATCGGGGCGGCATCGCCATGTATCTCCTGTGGAATGCGCTGGCCGAATATGTACTCGGGCACGGGATCGAGGTGATGTTCGGCGTTGCCTCCTATCACGGCACCGACCCGCAGGCGATCGCGCAATCGCTGTCGCTGCTATGGCACAAGCACCTCGCCCCGCCCGACATCCGCGTCCGCGTGCGCCCCGAATTCTACCAGCCGCTGGATCTGATCCCGCCCGCCCGCATAGACCGCGTACAGGCGATGGCCCAGACCCCGGCCCTGATCAAGGCTTATCTGCGGCTGGGCGGTTTCGTCGGCGATGGTGCCTTTATCGACCATGACTTCAACACCACCGATGTCTGCCTGATGATGGACACCGCGCGCATGTCCGAGCGCCATCGCAAGGCCTATACCCGGCGTTCGGGGGCCGGCGCGACATGACCGAATGGGCCCGGACACCCCCGCCCGAGCCGCCCCGCCCGGGCATGACCGGCATGCTGCGGGCCGTCCTGCGGCTGCTGCTGATCGCCATCGTCATCTATGGTCTGCTGATCGTGCTGCTGTCGATACGGCTGATCGAATCGCTGACGCGAAAATGGCGCGCCGGACGACGCCTGTCCCCGCGTGTCGTGCAACTGGCCAGCCGGTTGTCGCTCGGGGTCATGGGCATCCGCCTGCATCAGGACGGCCGGCCGATGAGGCATCCCGGGGCGATCGTGTCGAATCACGCCTCCTGGCTCGACATCTTCGTGCTGAGCGCTGCCGCGCCGGTTCATTTCGTCTCCAAGGCCGAAGTCGGGAAATGGCCCGTCGTCGGCTTTATCGCCCGCGCCGCCGGCACCGTATTCATCGAACGCCGGGCATCACATGCGCGCCGCCAGAAGGCCCAGTTCACCCGGCACCTGCTGGCCGGCGATCGTCTGCTGTTCTTTCCAGAAGGCACAAGCACGGATTCGCGCCGCGTGGTCGGCTTCAAATCCACCCTGTTTGCCGCGTTTTTCGACGGCAACCTTGCCTCGCGCCTGTGGATTCAGCCCTGCTGCGTGATCTATCACGCCCCGGACGGGCGGGATCCGCGCTTTTTCGGCTGGTGGGGCGACATGGAATTTGCACCCCATTTCCTGATGATTCTGACCGAGCCACGCCGCGGAGAGGTCGAGGTGATCTTTCTGGATCCCGTGCGCGTGTCGGATTTCCCCGACCGCAAGGCGCTGGCGTTGCACTGCGAAAACGCCGTGCGCAAGACGTTCGACACACGCCGCCGGTAAGATCACCCCCAAGGCGCTGCGCAAACCACCCCCGGCGCGTCATGCGGCTCCGGGATGTCCGCTCTCACATTCCCAGCGCTTCCTTGTAAAGCTCCAGCACGGCCTCTTCTTCGGAAATTTCCTGCGGGTCGCGCTTGCGCAACGCAATGACCTTGCGCAGAACCCTGGTGTCATAGCCGCGCGACTTGGCCTCGGCCATCACCTCTTTCTGCTGGTCGGCGATGTCCTTCTTTTCTGCCTCCAGACGCTCATAGCGCTCGACGAATGCGCGCAACTCGGCGGTGGCGACGCGGTAGGTGTTGTTGCTCGAATCTTCCATGAACCCGTCCTCGTTTTTCTTCCCGTTCTCGGGGGCCTCTTTCCTATAGGCCGGCCGGCGGCGCATCAAGGGCCGGCTTGCGCCCGCGCGCGGTTTTGTTTAGGCGAGGCGCAACAAGGAAAGGATCCGATTCATGGAAATTCTCATCCCCATCGGCAGTTTCGTCGCCCTGCTGGGGTTGCTGGGCCTGGGCTATTGCATCTGGCTGGTTTTCAAGGCCAAGCGCGCAGGCCTGTCGGATGATGAAATGAAGGTGCGCCTGCAAAAGGTGGTGGCGCTGAACATGGCCGCAATGGGGGTTTCGGCGCTAGGCCTGATGATGGTGGTGATCGGGGTGCTGCTGTAGGGGCCCATCGCTTCTTCTTTGCACCAATACGCTCGGGGGTGCGGGGGCAGACAGCCCCCGCCTGCGCAGGCAGAAATCGCAGACG
>CAZWXK010000048.1:0-18490 GCA_964637875.1 uncultured Rhodobacter sp. | reverse complement strand
TCACGCAGGCTTTCGAACCAGCTCAGCGCCATCGAGGCCGGAATGGCCACCGCCATGCCGGCGGCGGTGGTCAGCAATGCCTCCCATATGCCGCCGGCCAGTTGTGCGGGATCGACCTGGCTGCCGGCATTCTGCATGGTCTGAAAGGCGGTGATCATCCCCAGTACCGTGCCGAGCAGGCCCAGAAGGGGGGCAATCGTTGCGATCAGTTCGAGGATACGCAGCCCCGATGTGGCCTCGGCCAGCAGGTTGCGGGCGACCCGGGTGACATCTTCGCGCCGCTCATCCGGGCTGAAGCGGGCGGTGCGCGCGGCCCGCATGGCGGCAAGGGCCAGGCGGGCCAGCGGGCTGCGTCGGCCGGCCAGCATGGCCTGCGCCGCGTCGAACCGGCGCTGCTGCCATAGCGCCGTTGCCTGAAGGGCGGTACGGCGCCGCCACGCCCCCCAGCGCAGCAACTGCCACAGCTTGCCCAGGATCAGGGCCAGCGTCAGTACCGACAGAAAGGCGATGGCCCACATTGCCGGGCCGCCCTTGATCAGGAAATCGGCCACCCCCTGCCAGGGGGCGGGGATCGCTTGTACCAGGTTCATCGGGCTCTCCTTTCCGGGCTGCCATCGCGCCCGTGCGCGCGTGCCGTCGTACCGTCGGCCAGCCACCGCGCGACCCCGCGCCCGAGTGCGGCAAGGGCCGCCGCGCCGACGGCCTCGCCAATGGCGGTGTGCAGGCCGGCGAACGTGCCCACCCCCCGCGGTTGGCCGGTGCGTCCGCGGTCATGCGGGTCGGCAGCCACGGCGATACAGTCGGTCCCGGTGCCGGTGGCAATTCCGCCGGGCAGGCGCAGGCGGGATTCGGCCACCGCGACCGTGCGGGCCTGCGCGATGATCGACAGCGATTCCAGCAGCGCGCCGTCGCTCAGCGGGTGATCGACCAGCAGCGCCACATTGATCGTGCCCCAACCGGCTGTCGCGCGGGCGTGCCGCTGCTGGCGCCTGCCCACCCGCTCGGCATTCGACAGGCCGACGGTGGCGATGCAGCGGGCGGTGATACCCTCGACGGTGGCCGAGGCGGTCTCGAAGGCGTCCAGCCGGCGCGCGGTCATCAGGCAGGGTGCGCCCCGGTGCCCGATCGTGGCCAGCTGGTGGTCCAGCCATGTCGCGACATCGCGCCCGGGCGGCAGATCGGCATCATCGACCTTGCGCCACAGCACATGGCGGCTGTCCACGAAACCGGGGCGGTTCACTGCCCAGCTCAGCACCCGGCGACGTCGGCCCATGTCGCAGATCAGCCAGGGCTCGGCAAGCCGTACGTCCATCATCACAACACCTCCAGCGGCTGAAACAGCGGGCCATTGGCGCCGATTTCGAAATGGGCCCTGATCCCAAAGGCCGTGGCCAGGATTTCGGCGTTGAACACCTTTTCCGGCGCCCCGTCGGCAACCAGCCGCCCCCTGTGCAGTACCAGCACGCGCGAGCAATATCGCGCCGCAAGCCCCAGATCATGCAGCGCGCACAGCACCGCGTGCCCCTTGCCGGAAAGCGCGCGAAAGACCGCCATGGTGGTCATCTGCTGGGCCGGGTCGAGCCCGGCGATGGGCTCGTCCGCACATAGCAGCGGAGTCTGCTGGGCCAGTGCGCGGGCGATCAGCACACGCGCCTGCTCGCCGCCCGACAGGCGGGTTGCGCTGCGGTCTTCGAACCCCCTCAGGCCCATGGCGTCGATGGCGGCGTCGATGGCGGCATCGTCCGCGCTCGTCCTGCGCCCGCCATGGGGTATGCGCCCCAGCGCGACCAGTTCGCGCACCGGGACCGGCCAGGCCACCTCGCGCCTTTGCGGCAGCCATGCGGCGGCGCGGGCGCGCGCCCCGGGCGGCAGCGCGGCGATGTTGCTGCTGCCCCGTGCGGGCGCGAGCAGCCCGAGGGCCGTGCGCATCAAGGTGGTCTTGCCGGCGCCATTGGCCCCGACAAGGCCGACGCATTCGCCTGCCTCGACCGAAAACGAGACCCCTTCCAGGGCCACGCGACCGCGCCGGATGACCGTCAGATCGCTGACCTGCAACAGGGTCACGGGGCCTCCTTTCCGGTCTTGTAGATCAGGTGGAGAAAGAACGGCGCGCCGACGATCGCCGTCAGTACGCCCAGCTTCAGGTCCTTGTCCGGGGCAATCAGGCGCACGCCGATATCGGCGGCCAGGATCACCGCCGCGCCGCCCAGCGCCGAGGCCGGCAGCAGAGCCGACGGCCGGGCGCCGACAAGGGGGCGCAGCAGATGCGGCACGACCAGGCCGACAAAGCCGATCACCCCGGCAACCGCCGTTGCCGCGCCGACGACCGCGGCCACGCCGACGATCATGACCAGGCGCAGCCGTGCCAGGCTGATTCCCATCGACTGTGCCGCATCCTCGCCCAGGGTCAGCGCGTCCAGCCCCCGCCCGAGGCCCAGCAGGGCAGCCCATCCGGCCAGCATCAGCGGCAATGCCAGCCACACGTCGCGCATCGAACGGTCGGCAAGCGAGCCCAGCATCCAGAACAGGATTTCGGTGGCGGCAAAGGGGTTGGGCGACAGGTTCAGCACCAGCGAGGTCAGCGCCGTTGCCAGCGCCCCGACCGCGATGCCCGCCAGGATCAGGGCCAGGGTGCCCCCTCGGGGGCCCGACAGCATCAGCAGCAGCATCACCGACAGCACCGCGCCGACCAGCGCCGCCAGGGGCAGGGCAAGGGCCATCGCGGCGGCAAGTCCGCTCTGAATCGCCAGTACCGCCCCCAGCGCGGACGAGGCCGACACCCCGATCAGGCCCGGTTCGGCCAGCGGGTTGCGCAGATAGCCCTGGAGCGCCGCCCCCGACAGCCCGAGGCTGGCCCCCACCATCACCCCCAGCAACGCGCGCGGCAGGCGGATTTCGCGCATCACCAGCACGGTTGCCCCGCCCTGGCCACTGACAAGGGCACGCAGGCTCTGGCCGATGCCGATATTTGCCGGCCCGGTCAGAAGTGACGCCGCAAACAGCAGCAGGACCAGCAGGGTCAACAGTGCGAACAGGCGTATCCTCATTGGTTTTCCCCGGATTGTTCCGCCTTGTCGATCCTGCCATGCAGGCGCACGAGCCCGGCGATCGCCCGCAGCACATATGGCGTGCCGCAAACCCAGTCGGCATCGGCAATGGTCGCGTTGCGCCCGTCCTGCCGCCAGGGACGCAGCACCGGATGGTCGAGGATCGATTCGGCCCGCGAGGCGCCGGGATAGCGCACACCGGTCACGATGATGCGCGGCCGGGCCATCACCAGAACCTCGAGCGGCAGCGTCCCACCCCCGGCAAATCCCAGCGCGGCGGCAATGTTGTCGAACGCGGCGGCGGTCAGAATCTGCCCGGCCAGCGTCTTGTCGCCCAGGGTATAGCCATTGGCGAAATAGAGCGCCGCGCGGGGGCGTTTGCCGCTGCTCGCGCGCAGCGCCTGCAGGCGGCGGGCGAAATCGGCGGCCAGGGCGCGCGCCTGTTGCCTGCGCCCCAGGACCGTGCCCATTTTCAGGATGCGTGCGCGCACGTCATCCAGCGAATAGGCCGGCCGGAACCGCACCACCCTGATTCCCAGGCGTTCAAGCATCGAAACCGTTGCCCGGGTGGTAAAGCTGCCGGCCAGAACCAGATCGGGGCGCATGAGGAATATCTGCTCGGCGCCGCCATGATTGAGGCGATAGCGGCGGGCCTGTTCGACCATCGCCGAGGCGCGCGGATCGACCGCCAGAGCGGAAACCGAAACCAGCTGCCCCGGACGCGCCAGCATCATCGCCAGCTGGTCGGTACACAGGTTGATCGAAACCACCCGTGCAGGGGGCGGGGCAGGGGGCGGCATGTGCTCCGCCCCCGCCACGGGCGCCGCGCCGAGCAGCGCGACGCCAAGCGCCAGAACGGCGCTAGAAATTCCTGCGCAAGCCGACATGAATGGCCCTGTCCGAGGTTCCGTAATAGCGCACGGTTTCGTATTGGGCATTGAACAGGTTGTCGATGCGCAGGTAAAGCTGCGTCTGTTCGCCCATGTCATAACCGAGGCTGGCATTGGCCACGGCATAATCGGGCATGGCGGCGCCGCCATCGACACGGCCGGCTACGAATTGCCAGTCGAATGTCCCCTTCAGCCGTGCGCTCAGCCGCGCTGCCAGCGACAGCGTCAGATCATGTCTGGGAACCCGCGACAGCTGGGCACCGTTGGCATCGCGACCGTCGGTCCAGGTATAGTTGGCCGAAAGGTTCACCCGCTTTCCCAGGGGTGCGGAAAACGTCACCTCGATGCCCTGGCGGCGCGATGTTCCGGGGACCTGGGCATAGCCCGCCGGCCAGCTGTACTGGATCAGATCGGTGACATCCAGAACAAAGGCCGTGGCCGATATCCGCATCGCGCCGGCCATCTGCCGTTCGATTCCCAGTTCCAGACCGCGGCTCTGTTCGGGCCTCAGGGCGGGGTTGCCGCCAAAGGGGCCGAAAAGTTCGTTGAACGAGGGCGCGCGGAAACCGGTATAGGCGGCCGCGCGCAGCACCGTCGCCCCGTCGGGGCGCCATGCGACCGTCAGGCGCCCGGTCGGAAAGTCGCCAAAGCTGGAATGACGATCCATGCGCAGGGTGGTGCTGATGTCCAGCCGGTCACTGGGCGCGTTCAGCCACTGAAGATAGGCCCCCCCGATCGACGTGTTGCCGGCGGTCGGGCCGAATCCGGTGTCGGAATAATAGTATTCGCGCGTATAGTCCGCGCCGAAAACCAGCGTCGAGAACTGCGAAACCTCGACGATCCCCTTGTAGGAGACCCCCTTGCGCATGCCCTGATAACGCCAGTCATAGGGGACGGCCGCGCTTGAGGTTCCGGTGTAATGGCGCTTGATGCGATAGCTGGTCAGATCGAGGCTGCTGTCCACGCCACCGGCCCGCAGCCGGGCATGGGCGCGCAGCCCGGTCGTCTCGCGGGTGACAAAGTCGTCGGGCGTGCCGTCGCCATAGGGAATCGCGCCACCCACATAATCGTCAAAGGCAGTGCGCCCACGGGTCGCAAAGCCGCTCAGCCCCAGGGTCAGACGGTCACTCAGGAACAGCTGGCCCGAAAAATCGACTGCCGTCTGCTGATGTCCGTCGGGCTCGGTATTGCCGTTGTTTGCGTCGGCCGCCGAGAAACCGTCGGTGGTGATGCGCGAAATGCCCAGCGAGACGGCATAGCGATCTGTCCGGCGCGAGAGCCGATAACTGCCGCGGGCGGTATTGTAGCTGCCATATTCCAGGGTCGCCGACTGGCGCGTGCCACCCCGGTTTGCGCTGCGGGTGGTGATGTTGATCACACCGCCCACGGCCTGGCCGCCATACAGCGCCGATTGCGAGCCCTTGAGGATCTCGATGCGCGCAATGTCGGCGGTGGTAAGCGCCCCGAAATCATAGGCAACCTGCGTGCCCGAGGGGTCGGTCACATCGATTCCGTCGATATACACCTTGACGTAATTCTGATTGGCGCCGCGAATGCTGATGCCTGACTTGGTGCCGATGGGCCCGTTCGAATTCACGCTGATGCCGGGCAGGCGGTTCAGGAAATCGCCAACCAGAATGTCGCCTGCCTTGCGCAGCGCCTTGCCGGTGATGACGATGACACTGGTGCCGGTACGATCGAGCGCGGTGTCGGCAAGGTTGGCCGAAACCGTGATGTTGCCCAGATCGAGGGCCTGCTGCGCGCCGGCCGCATGGGCCGACAGGACAAGGGCGATGATGCCCGCCAGATGGTCGCGTTTGTTCATGTGTCTTTTCCCTTCCAGATCGGGCATGGATGCCCGGAAACGATCAATCTGTCCTTGGAAGGAAAGCCCCTTCCGCAGACGGCGAGTGATGTCACCTCTGCGGAAGAACCGCATCCGACGCGCGCCCCGCGCGTGGAAAGGGTGAGCACTCCGGCAGGTCTCCTGGCTCGCGGGTCGAAGCGGCGTTTCACCTTCCCGGCCTCATGGCCAGTGGCAATTCGAAACGCCGCTCTCCGCCTACAGTTGCGGGGGCAGCTGCGGAATGGGCCCGTGGGGGCCGTCACCGCATTCCCTTTTCATCCGTCCTGGGACGGAACCGAAGCATGTCAGCGTTTAACCGCGCCAACGTCAAAGTCAAGCCCCTCGACCGGGTCATGGTCGGGGGCGAAATGATTTGACAAATCTCCGCCGGCAGAGAATCGTTTCCCAGTCGGGAAAGTTCGGCAAGGGCAGGACGCGGCCGCAGCACGAGGGGTACGCATGAAGGTCGGAGACAGACATTACCGTTCCATCTGGTTCGACGAGGACAGGCGTCGCGTGTGCGTCATCGATCAACGCAGGCTGCCCCACGAATTCCGCGTTGTCGAGCTGCGCAGTCGCGACGATTTCGTGGCCGCGATCGCCCGGATGTGGGTCCGTGGCGCCCCGCTGATCGGTGCAACCGCCGCCTATGGCATGGCGGTGCAGATGCTGCTCGATCCGTCGGACCTTTCGCTCGAGGAAACCTGGGAAATCCTGCTCCAGACGCGCCCGACCGCGATCAATCTGCGTTGGGCGCTTGATGACATGCGCAACCATCTTTCGGCCGTGCCGCCTGACGGCCGGGCCGAGGCCGCCTTTCGCCGGGCTGGCGAGATCTGCGATGCCGATGTCGAAACCAACCGCCTGATCGGCACCCACGGGCTGCGCCTCATCCGCAAGATCGCGGCGGCCAGGAAACCCGGCGAGCCCGTCAACATCCTGACCCACTGCAATGCCGGCTGGCTGGCAACCGTCGACTGGGGCACCGCAACATCGCCCATCTATCAGGCCGTGGCCGAGGGCATCGATCTCCATGTCTGGGTGGACGAAACCCGCCCGCGCAATCAGGGCGCGCATCTGACCGCATGGGAGATGGCCAGCGCCGGCATCGCCCATCACCTGATCGTCGATAACGCCGGCGGGCATCTGATGCAGCGCGGGCAGGTCGATCTGGTGATCGTGGGCAGCGACCGGACCACCGCCGATGGCGACGTGTGCAACAAGATCGGCACCTATCTCAAGGCGCTCGCGGCCCATGACAACCAGGTGCCGTTCTATGTCGCCCTGCCGTCCTCGTCGATCGACTGGCAGGCTCATGACGGTATCGCCGAGATTCCCATCGAGGAACGCGACGAATCCGAGGTCACACATCTCCAGGGCCGCCTGGCACAGGGCGACATTGCCAGCATCCGCATCAGCCCCGAAGATACACCAGGCGCCAACCCCGCCTTCGATGTGACCCCGGCCCGCCTCGTCACCGGCCTGATTACCGAACGCGGGATCTGCGCGGCAACACCCCGCGGGCTGGCCAGCCTGTTTCCCGAACATGGCGGCGGCGCCTGACGACGCGCGGCGACATCCGCTTCTTCTTTGCCAAAATACGCCGGGGGCGCCCCGCAGGGGCGGGGGCAGCGCCCCCAAACCCCTTTTCCCAAGCGAATGACCTCCGATGAGGCTTGCGTCAGTCGCGATTCATCCGGTTTTCGATCAGATCCTCGACAACGCCGGGGTCGGCCAGCGTCGAGGTGTCGCCCAGATTGCCGTAATCGTTTTCGGCGATCTTGCGCAGGATCCGGCGCATGATCTTGCCCGAGCGCGTCTTGGGCAGCCCCGGCGCCCACTGGATGAGGTCCGGCTTGGCGATCGGGCCGATTTCCTTGCGCACCCAGTCCGACAGCTCCTGCTTCAGCGCATCGGTATATTCCTCGCCCGCCATCAGCGTGACATAGGCATAGATGCCTTGCCCCTTGATCGGGTGGGGATAGCCCACCACCGCGGCCTCCGAGACCTTGGGATGCGCCACCAGCGCGCTTTCGATCTCGGCGGTGCCCATGCGATGGCCAGACACGTTCAGCACGTCATCGACCCGCCCCGTGATCCAGTAATATCCGTCGCCGTCGCGCCGACAGCCGTCGCCGGTAAAGTAATAGCCCTTGTAGTCGCTGAAATAGGTGGCAACGAAACGGTCATGGTCGCCGTAAACCGTGCGCATCTGGCCGGGCCATGAATCCTTGATGCACAGCACACCTTCGGCCTCGGTCGTGGTGATTTCCTCGCCGCTCTGTGGGTCGAGGATCACCGGCTGCACGCCAAAGAACGGCTTGGTGGCCGAACCCGGCTTGGTCGCGATCGCGCCGGGCAGCGGGGTCAGCATGTGGCCGCCGGTTTCGGTCTGCCACCAGGTATCGACGATGGGGCATTTGCCCTTGCCGACGACATCGTTGTACCAGGCCCAGGCCTCGGGGTTGATCGGCTCGCCGACCGTGCCCAGCACCTTGATGCTGGAAAGATCGGCCCTGGCGACCCATTCATCGCCCTGGGCCATCAGCGCGCGGATGGCCGTCGGGGCGGTGTAGAACTGGTTGACCCTGTGCTTTTCGCAGACCTTCCAGAAACGGCTGGCATCGGGCCAGGTGGGCACGCCCTCGAACATCAGGGTCGTGGCGCCATTGGCCAGCGGGCCATAGACGATATAGCTGTGGCCCGTGACCCAGCCCACATCGGCCGTGCACCAGAAGATGTCGCCATCGTGATAGTCGAACACCAGTTCATGCGTCATCGCGACATAGACCAGATAGCCGCCCGATGTGTGCAGCACGCCCTTGGGCCTGCCGGTGGACCCCGAGGTATAGAGGATGAACAGCGGATCCTCGGCGCTCATCACCTCGGGCGCACACTCGGCGCTGGCGGCCTCCATCAACGGGCCATAGGCAAGGTCGCGGCCCTCTTTCATGGGCACATCGGCGCCTGTGCGGGCCACCACCAGCGTGGTCACGTCGCCGCTGATTTCCAGCGCCTTGTCCACATTGGCCTTGAGCGGGGTGTTGCGCCCGCCGCGCGGGGCCTCGTCGGCGGTGATCAACAGCTTGGCGCCGCAATCCTGCACCCGGCTGGCAAGGGCCTCGGGGCTGAAACCCGCAAAGACCACCGAATGCACCGCACCAATGCGCGCGCAGGCCAGCATGGCATAGGCGGCCTCGGGGATCATGGGCATGTACAGCACCACCCGGTCGCCCTTGCCCACGCCCAGGGATTTGTAGACATTGGCCAGCTTGCTGACCTGTTCGTGCAACTCGCGATAGGTGATGTGCTGATCAGTGCCTGGATCGTCGCCCTCCCAGACGATGGCCACCTGGTCGGCACGTTTTTCAAGATGGCGGTCAACACAGTTGTAACAGACGTTCAGCTCGCCATCCTCGTACCATCTGATCGAGATGTCGGGATGGGCAAAGCTGGTGTTCTTGACCCTGCTATAGGGCTTGAACCAGTCCAGCCGCTTGCCTTGCTCGCCCCAGAAGGCATCGGGGTCGTTGACCGAGGCTGCGTACATTTCCTGATATTTCGCGGCGTCCACATGGGCGTTGGCGACGAATTCCTCCGAAGGGGGATACAGCTTGTTGGCGGTCATGAGTCGGTTTCCTGTGCTTGCCCCGGTGCAATTCCGGGGTCTCGTGGTACGAGGTCGGCCCCGCTGAAATTTCGGGGCCGGGGTGATGGTTCAGATGGCCAGATAGTCGTGGCGCAGCTTTTCGTTGTCCAGCACCTCTTGCGCGGTGCCGTCAAAGACGATCTCGCCGGTGTCCAGGATGATGGCGCGGTCGGCCAGTTTCAGCGCGGCGATGGCGTTCTGCTCGACGATGATGGTGGTGATGCCCTGTTCCTTGATATGGGCAAGGGTGCGCTCGATCTCCTGCACGATGACGGGGGCAAGCCCCTCATAGGGTTCGTCCAGCAGCAGCACCTTGATGTCGCGCGCCAGCGCCCGGCCGATGGCCAGCATCTGCTGTTCGCCGCCCGAAAGGGTGGTGCCTTCCTGATCGCGGCGCTCGCCGAGGCGGGGGAACAGTTCGTAGATGCGCTCGATGCTCCAGCCCTTGGGCGGGGCGATCTGGGCCAGTTGCAGGTTTTCCTCGACCGTCAGGCCCTGGATGATGCGCCGGTCCTCGGGCACCAGCTGACAGCCGGCCTGGCTGGCCTGATGGGCGCGCATGTCGTGCAGGGGCTGGTGGTCCAGCCAGATCTCGCCATGGGTCAGCTGGGGTGAATCCAGCCGGGCAATCGCACGCAGCGTGGTTGTCTTGCCGGCGCCGTTGCGCCCCAGCAGGGCCAGAATCTCGCCCTCATGCACGTTGAAGCTGATGCCATGCACGATATAGCTTTCGCCATAATAGGCATGGATCTCGTGCACCGCCAGAAACGCGGGCGCCGTGGCGGCCCGGTTGGCGTTCTTTTCGAAAGCCGCGGTATCGAGCATGTTCATGTCCTTTCCCCTCAATGGCCGCCGAGATAGGCTTCTTGCACCTTGGGATGGCCCTTGATCCTTTCGGGCACATCCTCGACCAGCGGCGTGCCTTGTGCAAGTACGGTGATGCGCTCGGCCAGGCTGAACACGACATGCATGTCATGTTCGATGATGACCATGGTGATGTCGCGCTTTTTCTTGATGTCCTTCAGCAGGTCGATGGTGGCGTTGGTGTCGGCCCGCGCCATGCCCGCGGTGGGTTCGTCCAGCAGCAGCAGTTTCGGGTCCTGCGCCAGACACATGGCCATTTCCAGCCGCCGCTTGTCGCCACGCGACAGCGCGCCGGAATGTTCGTCCTTCTTTTCCAGCATGTTGACATCGGCCAGGATCGCCTCGGCCTTGTCGCGGATCTCGTGCTCGTTGTTCACGGTCTCGAATGCATGCAGGCGGAAGGCGCCGTCGCGCCTGGCAAAACAGGGGATCATCACGTTTTCCAGCACGGTCAGCTCGGCAAAGATCTCGGGTGTCTGGAACACCCGGCTGACGCCCAGCTGGTTGATGCGGAACGGCGTCACCCCCAGCAGCGAATGACCGTCGAAGGTGACCGAACCGGTATCGGGGATCAGCTTGCCGACGAAACAGTTCAGCAGGGTGGACTTGCCCGCGCCATTGGGGCCGATGATCGCGTGGACCGAGTTTTCCTTGACGCTGAGGTTGACATTGTCCAGCGCCTTGAGCCCGCCAAATCGTTTCGAGACGTTCTTGACCTCGAGAATTCCCATCATCTTCTCTCCGTCATTCGGCCACATGGGGCGTGGGTTCGGGTTGATGTGCAGGCGGTGTCGTGGAGGGGGCATCGCCCGAATCGCCGCTCTTGCGCGGGCGACGGAAAAGGGCGGCGATGCGTTGTCCGCCCTCGACCAGACCGCCGGGCAGGTACATGACGACCAGCACGAACAAAAGGCCCAGGGTCAGCTGCCAGCCCTTGCCGACAAAGGGGTGGATGATGTCCACCAGGAAATTTTCCAGACCGTCGGGCAGCGCGCTGAACCATGTATGCAGCACGTTGTCGTTGATCTTGGAAAAGATGTTCTCGAAATACTTGATGAAACCGGCGCCCAGAACCGGCCCCATCATCGTGCCCGCGCCACCGAGGATCGCCATCAGCACCACTTCGCCGCTGGCTGTCCACTGCATGCGCTCGGCCCCCGCCAGCGGATCCATCGCCGCCAGCAGGCCGCCGGCCAGCCCGGCATACATCCCCGAGATGACGAATGCGGCCAGCGTATAGGGGCGGGTGTTGATGCCGGTATAGTTCAGCCGCGTCTGGTTGGTCTTGACCGCCCGCAGCATCAGCCCGAAGGGCGAGCGGAAGATGCGCAGCGCGATATAGAACACGATGATCGCCAGCACCGCGCTGAAATAATACCCCACGTTGAAGGTGAACACCCGGCCCAGGAATTCCAGCTTGACCGAATCGTTCATGGCCAGGCCGAAAAGATTGGTCGTGGGCAGGGTGCCGGCGGGGTTGGCGGCGTCCAGGATGCGCGGGTCCGACAGACGGATCTGCAGCCCGGTTTCGCCATTGGTCAGCGGCGTCAGCACCGAATAGGCCAGGTTATAGGACATCTGCGCGAATGCCAGCGTCAGGATCGCGAAATAGATGCCCGACCGCCGCAGGCTGATCCAGCCGATCAGCAGCGCGAACAGGCCCGACACGATCACCGAAAGGATGATGCCGGGGATCACGTTCATGGTCAGCAGCTTGAACATCCAGACCGCGGCATAGGAGCCGACCCCCAGAAAGGCGGCATGGCCGAAGGACAGATAGCCCGTCAGACCGAACAGGATGTTGAAGCCGATGGCAAATATCCCGTAGATCGCAAAGCGCTGCATCAGGTCCGGGTAGCCCGCGTTGAACTGTGCCAGGCCGCTGCCCTCGGCAAAGGGTTGCAGCAGGATGGGCGTTGCCAGCGTCAGGAAGATGACGATCAGCAGAAAGGCCGAATCCTTCTTGGTCAATCCGAAAAGTCGCATCGCTCACTCCTCCATCACACCCTTGCGGCCCATCAGCCCGCGGGGCCTTGTGAGCAGGATGATGATTGCAATCACATAGATGATGATCTGGTCGATGCCCGGCAGGATCGACTTGATCTCGTTCATCGAGGCAAAGCTTTCCAGAATGCCCAGCAGGAAACCGGCAAGAACCGCGCCCGGCAGGCTGCCCATGCCGCCGACGACCACGACGACAAAGGAAAGCACAAGGAAATCCATTCCCATGTGGTAGTTGGGGCTGTTGATCGGCGCGTACATGACGCCGGCCAGCCCGGCCACGGCGGCGGCAATGCCGAACATGATGGTGAACCGCTTGTCGATATCGATGCCCAGCAGGCCGACGGTTTCACGATCGGCCATGCCCGCGCGTACCACCATGCCAAAGGTGGTAAAGCGCAGAAAGGCGAACACCCCGCCCAGGACGACGGCCGAGAAAAGGAAATAGATCATCCGCCAGTAGGGATAGATGATCGCATTGGCCGGAAAGCCCAGCCACACGCCGAAATCGAACGATCCGCGAAAGGCCGACGGTGCCGGGGTGGGAATCGGGTTGGCCCCGAAGAAGGCCTTGATGATTTCCTGCAACACGATGGCCATGCCGAAGGTCACCAGAATCTGGTCGGCATGCGGCCGGTGATAGAAATGCTTGATGATGCCGCGCTCCATCACATAGCCCACCGCCAGCATGATCGGAATCGAGAACAGGATTGCCAGCGGCACCGCCCAGTCGATGATGCCGTTGCCGATACTGTCGCCGAACCACGACACCAGATACGGCGTCTTTACCTCCAGCGGCTGGCCCAGGAAATTCGTCTTTGTCGGGTCGATGGTAATGAACGAGGCATTCAGCAGACGGTTCAGCAGAACCGCCGTAAAGGCCCCCAGCATGAAGATCGCACCATGGGCGAAATTGACGATGCCCAGCGTGCCGAAGATCAGTGTCAGCCCCAGCGCGATCAGGGCATAGGCGCTGCCCTTGTCCAGCCCGTTGAGGATTTGCAAGATGATGGCGTCCATCTTCCACCCGTCCTTGTTTTTGCCTGTCCCCGATGTCGATCCTTCGGCGGCCGTCTGTCGGCATGCCGGAAAATCCGACCGCGCCCAACCGGGGAGGTTTCGGACGCGGCCAATGGAACCCCCTGTGCGGGGGTTCCGTCAGATGCAAGCCGCCGGGATCATTCGCCCGGGTTGCACTTGCCCAGCGAGCCACCGGCAAAGAAGGGGTTGTCGGGCTTGTAGGTCACCTTGCTGACCGGGGTCTTCTGGACCACTTCCAGCAGGTCGAACTCGCTCGACGGGTTTTCCTTGCCGCGCACGACCAGAACATCCTTGAAGCACTGGTGGTCGGCGGCGCGGTACAGCGTCTTGCCGTTGCCCAGGCCGTCGAACTCGAACCCTTCCAGCGCCTCGCCGACGCCACAGGGGTTGAAGGTGCCCGCGCGCTCGCAGGCGTCGGCATAGAGCAGGGTCTGGCAATAGACCGTATGCGCGGCCTGGCTCGGCGGGAAGCCGTATTTGGTGCCAAAGGATTTCACGAAGGCCTTGCTGCCCTCGTCCTGCAGCGACCAGTGCCAGTTGGTCGAACCCAGAATCCCCTTGACGTTGGCGCCCGCGCCCTTGGCCATCAGACGCGAATAGAGCGGCACGACGATCTCGAACTTCTTGCCGTTGACCATCTTGTCACGCAGGCCGAAATTGACCGCGTTGGTCAGCGAATTGACCATGTTGCCGCCGTAATGGTTCAGGATCAGGACATCGGCGCCCGAATTCAGGACCGGCGCGATATAGCTGCTGAAGTCGGTGGTCGCCAGCGGCGTGCGCACGTCCTTGACCATCGACCAGCCCTCGCCTTCGAGGAAGGCCTTCATCGAGGCCGCCTGCGTCCAGCCCCAGGTATAGTCGGCCGTCAGCATGTAGAACTTGCGGTCCTTGCCATAGGCATCGGCCAGCACCGGCGCAAGCGCCGCGGCAGACATGTAGGCGTTGAAGAAATGGCGGAAGCCGTTGGCCTTCTTGTCCTTGCCGGTGGTGTCGTTCGAGTGCGTCAGGCCGGCCATGAAGATCACGCCGGCGTCCTGGCAGAGGCTCTGCACGGCAATCGCCACGCCCGAGCTGGACCCGCCGGTGATCATGATCGCGCCGTCCTTTTCGATCATCGACTTGGCGGATGCGCGCGCGGCATCCGATTTGGTCTGGGTGTCGCCGGTGACATAGGTCACCTTCTTGCCCAGGATGCCGTTGCCCTTGAGCACCTTCGAGCTGAAGGTGTTCAGCATGCCGCCGTCGCCTTCGCCGTTCAGGTGCTCGACGGCCAGCTTGTAGGCCCGCAGCTCGTCGGCGCCCTCGTCCGAATAGGGCCCGGACTGGGGCACGTTGAAGCCAAGGGTGACGGTGCCGCCCTTGGGCTCGTTGGTATAGGCCGCGGCACCTTTGGCAAACACCATCGGCATGGCGAGGCCCGCGCCGGCGATTGCTCCGGTCTTGAGCAGGCCCCGACGGGTCAGGATGTTTTTCGACATGAATTTCCTCCCATTCGTGTCATGTGTCACGTCGCCCCGCATTCGGGGTGACGAGCCATTGTTGTGGCTGACCGCATTATCGGGGCAGAATTGTAAAGCACGCAACAAATTATTGTTGTGAAAGGGTTTTCGTGTAAAATGTATTACAGAAAATCGGACAACGTTGTAAAATTTTTTACACCCCCCGTCCTACCGCACTGATTTTCAAGGGAGAGTCGCCATGTCGGCCAAGCTGCTGGGCCTCAGAATCCGCGAACGCCGCAAGGCGCTGGGCATGAAACAGAGCGAACTTGCCCGCCAATGCGGAATCTCGCCATCCTATCTGAACCTGATCGAACACAACCGCAGGGCGGTGGCCGGCAAGCTGTTGCTGGACATCGCCTCGGCGCTCGGCCTGTCGGTGGCCGAGCTGTCGGATGACTCGGACGGCGTGCTTGCCCGCACCATCAGCGCCGCGCTGCGCGGGGATGTGGTGGTCGAGTCCGACCGGGTCTTTGAACTGATCGGCCGCTTTCCCGGCTGGTCGCGCCTGATCGCCAGCATGCAGCAGCGTATCGACACCCTCGAACAGACTGCCGCCGCGCTCAGCGACCGGCTGGCCCATGATCCCTATCTTGCCGAGACCCTGCACGAGATCCTGTCCAGTGTGACCGCGATTCACGCAACCGCCGCCATCCTTGTCCAGACCGAGGGGATGGAGCCCCTCCAGCAGCGCCGCTTTCAGGCCAATATCCATCAGGAGAGCGCCCGCCTGTCGGATCTTTCGCGGGGGCTGGCGGTGTTCTTTGACCGCCTGTCCGAAGATCAGGTTGCCCATGCGACGCCGCTGGACGAGCTCGAAGCCTTTCTGGCGCGGCACGATTTCCATTTCCCCGGCATCGAGGATGGCAGCGCCACGGCCGAAAGCCTGATTTCCGCGGCGGACGAACTGGTTTCGCGCGCATCCCGCCTGCTGGCCGGGGAAATGCTTGCGCGTTACCGTGCCGATGTCGGGGCGATGCCGCTGGAACCTTTTGTTGCGGCGGCGCAGGAATGTCGTTTCGATCCGCTGCAGCTTGCCCGGCGGTTCGATATCGGTTTCGATGCGGTCTGCCGGCGCCTTGCCTTTCTGCCGCCGGGGCGGGGATTGCCGGATTTCGGCCTGATCACCTGCGACGGCACCGGCGCGGTGCTGCTGCGCAAGCCGCTCGCGGGGTTTTCGCTGCCGCGTTATGGGGCGGCCTGCCCGCTGTGGCCGCTGTATCAGGCGATCTCGCGTCCGCATGTGCCGGTGTCGGCGAGGCTCGAAACGCCCGAGCGCCAGCGTTTTTCGGCCCTCGCCCACAGTCGCTATGTCACCCCGCAGGCGCTTTTGCCGGTGCAGCGCGCGACGATGCTGTTCTGTCACGACGGCAGCGCGATGCCTGTCGTCGGCCCCGATATTCCGGTGGGGTTGAGCTGCCGCATCTGCCCCCGCAACGATTGCACCGCACGGCGCGAACCGTCGCTTCAGGCCGATCAGGCGGGCATGGAGGGGGCCGCCGTCGTTCCCGTCGCGCGTCCATAGCAGGGGCATGAGGCAGCGTCCGGCGCGGCTCTCGGCAACGGGGTGAAAATGTCGCACCCGTATCTTGTGTTTCCACCTGCCGGAAGCTTGCAAGATCTTCCCCGCAGGATCATATCTGGAACAGAGCGGGTGGTGCCCCGCGACATGTTTGCAGCTCCACCCGGTAACACATGCCATGGAGGTGGACATGCCCCTTTTGCCAGACACCCTGCATATCGATCTGTTGACCAATCAGGATTATCTTTCCGGTGCGCTGTTCGACGCGTCGGGCAATCTGGTTGTCACCGGTACATTCCAGAACGATACCCTGGTTACATTCGACAATTCCGTATCCGGCTGGGCCATGGACATCACCGGAACCGGGCT
The DNA here is from genome assembly GCA_964637875.1 of uncultured Rhodobacter sp. Lineage (GTDB taxonomy): Bacteria > Pseudomonadota > Alphaproteobacteria > Rhodobacterales > Rhodobacteraceae > UBA5972. Next base: position 1,759 of record CAZWXK010000048.1, on the reverse strand, counting down.
GTCCTTTGACAACACGACCGGCGCCTTCCTGTCGGGAACGCTGCGCGGCGTGACCTTCATCGATCCGACCGGACATGTGGCTGCCGACTACAGGCTGCCTCCGATTGCCGCGGTCGATCTGTCAACGGCGATGGCGGCCTACAAGGCGGGCAATCCGGCGCCGATGGAGACCTTTCTCGACGGCTATCGCACCCAGATAGATGCATCGCTTTCGCCGGTTGGCGTATCGGTGGATACCACCGGTGGCCAGAAGGACATGTTCACGGGCAGTTCCCATGACGACAGCGCCATTCTGGGTGCCTTTCGCGACCGCGCCATGGGCGGGGGCGGCAACGATCACATCGACGGAGGCGCCGGGCGCGATATCCTGAAGGGCGGCGCCGGCGCGGATATGCTGATCGGGGGCAAGGGCAATGACAGGCTCCATGGCGGCGGGGGCAGGGATGTCCTGGTCGGCAATGGAGGAGACGACCTGCTGCGCGGCGATTCCGGCCGCGACATCCTGCGTGGCGGCAATGGCGGTGACAGCCTGCATGGCGGCGCCGGCAATGACCGCCTGTTCGGAGGCAGCGGCGTGGACATGATCCATGGCGACAAGGGAGACGACATCCTGGTTGGCGGCAAGGGGGCCGACTATTTCATCTTCAGAACCGGCGACGGCCATGACGTGATCAGGGACTTTGATGTCCACGATCCGGGGCGCGAGCTGCTGATCATGAACGACACGGCACTTGCCCTGCCGGGGCACTCGCCGACCGAGGATTACAACGCCATGGTTGCCAACAACATGACCCAGACGGCCCACGGTGTCGAAATCACCATCGGCGCGGACAGCATCATGATCCGCGGGGTGACGATCGCCGATCTGACCATCGATCATTTCTCGTTCATATAGGGGCCGGGCAGGGGCCGGGCAGGCGCAGGAGGGCCTATCGCCCCTTGCGCCGCCGGACCACGGGCACCTCGGTGCGGCTGATCCTGCGATAGCTGGCCCTGGGATAGGGCGGACGGGCGCCATGGTCGCGCCAATGTGCGGTATGGCCCCGCCTGAGCCAGACGGGGAATGTGAACAGCAGCCCGAACAGGAAACCCCCGGTATGGGCCCAATAGGCCACGCCGCCCATGTTGGGGTCGGCCGCAGCACTGTTGAGCAGCTGCAGCAGGAACCAGAATCCCAGCATGAACCATGCCGGCAGCGACACGATGGTGACAAAGACGAACAGGAAGATCAGAACATCGACCCGCGCCCGCGGATAGAGCAGCAGATACCCCCCCAGAACCCCCGCGATGGCCCCCGAGGCCCCGATGGTGGGCACCGTGGAATAGGGCGCCACCATGATATGCACCAGCGCTGCGCCCACCCCGCTGGCCAGATAGAACAGCAGAAAGCCCACATGACCGAACGCATCTTCCATGTTGTCGCCGAATATCCACAGGAACAGCATGTTGCCGATGATGTGCAGGAACCCGCCATGCAGGAACATCGAGGTAAGGATCGGCGTCCAGTCGCCATTTGCGGTCACCTCGGCCGGGATCAGCGCCCAGCGGGAATAGAGCGCGGCCAGCGATTCCTGGCTGCCGAAATAGGGCAGCGTCATCAGAAAGACGATCACGTTGATCGCGATCAGCGCGGTCGTCACCACCGGGGTGGTCTGCGAGGGGTTGTGGTCGCGTATCGGAAACATCGCCAGCCTGTTCTTGTCGAAGAATGAGTTTCGTCCATCCTGCCGGCGCTGTCCAGCCCGGCCTGTCCCTCAGA
>CAZWXK010000047.1:0-19295 GCA_964637875.1 uncultured Rhodobacter sp. | reverse complement strand
CAAGGATCACCAGGTCACCGCCCAGGGCGACGGGCCGGTGGATGCCACCTTCAACGCGGTCAAGGCGCTGTATCCGCATGATGCGCGCCTGCAGCTGTATCAGGTGCATGCGGTGACCCAGGGCACCGACGCCCAGGCGACCGTCAGCGTACGGATGGAGGAAGGCGGCCATATCGTCACGGGCCAGGCATCCGACACCGATACCGTGGTTGCCTCGGCGCGGGCCTATGTGAATGCGCTGAACAAGCTGCGCCTCAGGCGGACCAAGACCGCCCCCGATGCCACACATGGCTGAAACGCCCACCCCCGGGGGGCCGCCGACACCGCCCTCGGCAGCCCCTCGGACAGGCTCCGATAGTGGCCCGGATAGTGGCCCTGAACGCCCCCCGGAAACGGGTCGGGCCAGGGGTCGGGCCAAGGGTCTGACAAGGGTCTGACCGGGGGTCTGACCGGGGGTCTGACCAGGGGTCTGACCGGGGGGCTCGCCTGTGCAATGGCCCGGTCGGCGACAATGGGCGAAAAGGCGCGCATCCCCCACCGCGCCCCCCTTTACGCCACCCGCGCACCACGCCTATAAGGGCGAACGAAGCAAGCGCGGTGTCATGATCGCGCAGACAATCTGACGGGAAATCTCATTCATGGCAGGACCTTTTTCGAGTATGTTCTCATCCGACATGGCCATCGACCTGGGCACGGCAAACACCCTGGTCTATGTCAAGGGCAAGGGGATCATCCTGAACGAACCTTCGGTGGTCGCCTATCATATCAAGGATGGGCGCAAGACGGTTCTGGCCGTGGGCGAGGATGCCAAGCTGATGCTGGGCCGCACCCCGGGCAGCATCGAGGCCATCCGCCCCATGCGCGACGGCGTGATCGCCGACTTCGACGTGGCCGAGGAAATGATCAAGCATTTCATCCGCAAGGTCCACAAGCGCACCACATTCACCAAGCCCAAGATCATCGTCTGCGTGCCCCATGGCGCGACCCCGGTCGAAAAACGCGCGATCCGCCAGTCGGTTCTGTCGGCAGGCGCCCGCAAGGCCGGGCTGATCGCCGAACCGATCGCGGCCGCCATCGGCGCGGGCATGCCGATCACCGACCCCACCGGCAGCATGGTTGTCGATATTGGCGGCGGCACCACCGAGGTTGCCGTTCTCAGCCTTGGCGACATCGTTTACGCCCGCAGCGTGCGCGTCGGCGGAGACCGCATGGACGAGGCGATTATCGGCTATCTGCGCCGCCAGCAGAACCTGTTGATCGGCGAAAGCACGGCCGAGCGGATCAAGACCTCGATCGGCACCGCGCGCATGCCCGATGACGGGCGCGGCACCAGCATGCAGATCCGCGGGCGCGACCTGCTGAACGGTGTACCCAAGGAAACCGAGATCACCCAGGCCCAGGTGGCCGAGGCGCTGTCCGAACCCGTGCAGCAGATCACCGAGGCGGTGATGAGCGCGCTCGAGGCCACCCCGCCCGACCTGGCCGCCGACATCGTCGATCGCGGCGTCATGCTGACGGGCGGCGGGGCGCTGCTGGGCGACCTCGACCTCGCCCTGCGCGAGCAGACGGGGCTGGCCATTTCGGTTGCCGAGGAATCGCTCAATTGCGTGGCCATGGGCACGGGCAAGGCGCTGGAATATGAAAAACAGCTTCAGCATGTGATAGACTACGACAGCTGAGGCAGCCGCCGCGGCAGACAGACAGAGAGGCGACCAGCCACACAAGGGACAGCGGGTGGCACGGAACCGGAACGGCGAGCATGAATATGGCAGGACGGTCGGGCGCATTCTGGCCGCGATCCTGCTTGCCCTGCTGATCGGGCTGTTCCTGCTGTGGCGTATCGACAACCCCAGGGTCGAACGGTTTCGCATGGCGGTGATCGACCGGGTCCTGCCCGAGTTCGACTGGGCGCTGGTCCCGGTGGCCCGGCTTTCGCGGATGGTGGCCGATTTCCGTTCCTACACCAAACTCTATGAACAGAATCGCGAACTGCGCCGCGAGTTGCAGCGCCTCAGGGGCTGGCGCGAGGCGGCGTTGCAGCTGGAACAGAAGAACGCCAAGCTGCTGGACCTCAACAAGGTCAGGATCAGCCCCCGCCTGACCTATGTGACCGGCGTGGTGCTGACGGATTCCGGCTCGCCCTTTCGGCAATCGGCGCTGATCAATGTCGGCCGGCGCGACGGGGTGCGCGACGGTTGGGCAACGATGGACGGGCTGGGCCTGGTCGGGCGCATATCCGGGGTAGGCGAATCGATCAGCCGCGTTCTGCTGCTGACCGATCCCAGCAGCCGGATTCCGGTCACGGTTCAACCTTCGGGAGAACGGGCCATCCTGGCCGGAACCAATGGCCCCTATCCGGTGCTCGATTTCCTCAAGACCCCCGATGTGGTCAAACCCGGCGACCGGGTCGTCACCACCGGCGATGGCAGGCTGTTTCCGCCCGATCTTCTGGTCGGGCAGGTTGTTCTGGGGCGCAGCGGGCGGCTGATGGTCCAGCTGGCGGCCGACTATCAGCGGCTGGAATTCCTGCGGGTATTGCGCACCTCGCCCGCGCCACGGATCGACAGCCCGGATCAGCTGGTTGGCGGGGCCGGACAGGCGCGGCCTGTCCCGACCGGCGAGGCCACGGCCCCCGCAGGCGCGCCTGCCGCACCATCGACCACCGCCGCGCCGGGGGGCGGGTGATGCTGGGCCCGGTCTTTCTGAGCACCTGGATGGGCCGGCTGACCTATTTCGCGGTGGCCATGGCAATCCTGTTCTTCGACCTGCTGCCGCTGTCGTTCACCCCCCGGTTCACCCCGGCGCCGGATGTCCTGTTCGGACTGACGCTGGCCTTTCTGCTGCGCCGACCGGAATTCGTGCCATCCTGGCTGATTGCGCTGGTATTCCTGTTGTCCGACATCCTGCTGATGCGCCCGCCCGGCCTGTGGACGGCCATCATGCTGATGGTGGCCAGCCTGACCCGCGGCCAGGAATACCGTTTCCGCGAGCGCGCCTTTGTTCTGGAATGGGGCTATGTCGGCGGGATCATCTTTCTGGCCATGCTGGCCCGGCGAATGATCCTGTTTGTCGCGCTGGTTCCACAGATCGGCGCGGGCATGAGCATGCTTCATTATCTTGTGACCGTGGCGGTCTATCCGCTGATCGTGTTTTTCTGTTATGCATTGCTCGGGATTCGCAAGGTGACACCTGAGGTCGCCATCCGCTTCGGGCACAGGTTATGAGTCTGATCCACCGCGACCAGGGCAAGGGTTTCAAGCGTCTGAACAGGCGCGCGATGCTTCTGTTCGGCGCCCAGGCCGGGTTCATGGGCTTGCTGGCGGCGCGGCTGCGCTATCTGCAGGTGGTCGAAGGCGCGCAATACCGCCTTCTGGCCGAGGAAAACCGCATCAATATCCGCCTGATCCCGCCGGCGCGGGGACTGATCTATGATCGCGACTGGGTGCCGGTGGCCGAAAACGAACAGAATTATCGCGTGGTGATGGTGCGCGAGCGCGCGGGCGATGTGCGCAAGGTGCTGGACAGGCTGCGCCGGATCATTCCGCTGGGCGATCAGGAATACGAGGCCGCGCTCAGGGAATTTGCCCGCCGCGCCGCCTTTGTTCCGGTCACCATAGCCGAACATCTGACCTGGGAGCAGCTTGCCGAGGTGTCGATCAATGCCCCTGCCCTGCCCGGGGTCTCGGCCGAGGTGGGGCTGTCGCGCTATTATCCGCTGGGGCCCGATTTCGCGCATGTCACCGGCTATGTGGGGCCGGTGTCCGACTATGACCTCAAGCGGCTGGACGATCAGGACCCGCTGCTGCAGATCCCCAAGTTCCAGATCGGCAAGAGCGGCATCGAACGCAAGATGGAACGCCGCCTGCGCGGCACCGCGGGAACCGAAAGGATCGAGGTCAACGCCGTGGGCCGCGTCATGCGCGTGATCGACCGGCGCAAGGGCGAGCCGGGCGCCGACATACAGCTGACCATCGACCACCGGTTGCAGAACTATGTCGAGGCCCGCCTCGAGGGCCAGAGCGCCGCCGTCGTGGTGATGGAGGTCAACACCGGCGAAATCGTCGCCCTGGGCTCGGCCCCCAGTTTCGACCCCAACAAGTTCGTTACCGGCATTTCCGCGCCCGAATATCGCGCGCTGATGCAGAACCCCTATCGGCCGCTGGCCAACAAGACGGTTCAGGGCACCTATCCGCCCGGCTCGACCTTCAAGATGATGGTGGCGCTGGCCGCGCTCGAGGCCGGGGTGGTCGATCCCGATGAAACGATCTTTTGCCGGGGCTATGTCGATATCGGCAACCAGCGCTTTCATGACTGGAAGCGCGGCGGCCACGGCAATGTCGATCTGAAAAACAGTCTCAAGCAGTCATGCGACGTCTATTATTACGAAATGGCCCAGCGTGCCGGCATCGAAAGGATCGCCGCCATGGCGCGCAGGTTCGGCCTGGGCGAACGCCTGGACCTGCCGCTGAACGGCATCGCCGCCGGGTTGATCCCCACCAAGGACTGGAAGCGCAAGATCATCGGCGAAGACTGGCGCATCGGCGATTCCCTGAACGCGGCGATCGGCCAGGGTTTCGTGCTGGCCTCGCCCCTGCAGCTGGCCCTGATGACGGCACGGATCGCGACCGGGCGCGCCGTCAGGCCACGGCTGGTCAAGTCGGTCGATGCGGTCCCGATCACAGCGCCCAGGCCCGAAAGGCTGGATGTCTCGCGCGCGTCCCTCGATGCCGTGCGCGCAGGCATGTTCGCGGTCTCGAACGAGTTGCACGGCACCGCCTATTCGACCCGCATCGTCGAGAAATCCATGACCCTTGCCGGCAAGACCGGCACCAGCCAGGTGCGTCGGATCACCCGCAAGGAACGCGCCGCCGGCATCATCCGCAACGAGGATCTGCCCTGGGAACGGCGCGACCACGCCCTGTTCGTGGCCTTTGCCCCCTTTGATCGGCCGCGCTACAGCGTGTCGGTGGTGGTCGAGCATGGCGGCGGGGGCTCGCGCTTTGCCGCCCCGATCGCGCGCGACGTTCTGCTCGAGGCGCTTTACCAGGGCGCGCCGCCGCTGAGCGCCTATCCCGCCAGCCAGCGCACGCGCATCATGAACGAGCGCAGGAAACTGAAACTGCGCGCCCCCGAGGATTACCCCAAACCCAAGGACAGCGCATGAGCTATCTGGTCTACAATGCCAGGACGGTGCCGACCGGCTGGCGCAAGCTGCTGTTTCTGAACTGGCCGTTGATCCTGCTGGTGACGGCAGTTGCGGGGCTGGGCTTTCTGATGCTCTATTCGGTCGCAGGCGGCAATTTCCAGACCTGGGCCGCGCCACAGGTCAAGCGTTTCGCGGTGGGTTTTGCCCTGATGGTGGTGGTCGGATTCGTTCCGATCTGGTTCTGGCGCAACATGGCGGGGCTGGCCTATTTCATTTCGCTGATGCTGCTGGTGGCGGTCGATCTGTTCGGACAGGTAGGCATGGGCGCGCAGCGCTGGATCGATCTGGGGTTCATGCGTCTGCAGCCTTCGGAACTGATGAAGATCGCGCTGGTGATGGCGCTGGCGGCCTATTACGACTGGCTGGACACGGACAAGGTCTCGCGTCCGTTGTGGGTATTGCTGCCGCTGGTGCTTATCATCGTGCCGATGCTGCTGGTGCTGAAGCAGCCCGATCTGGGCACCGCGCTGCTGCTGGGTGTTGGCGGTGGCGCGATCATGTTCCTGGCGGGCGTCAGCCTGTGGTATTTCCTGGCCGCGCTGGCCTCGGGCGCGGGGCTGGTAACGGTGGTGCTGTTGTCGCGGGGCACCAGCTGGCAGTTGCTCAAGGACTATCAGTTCAAGCGGATCGATACCTTTCTCGACCCTTCGCTTGACCCGCTTGGGGCGGGTTATCACATTACCCAGTCCAAGATCGCGCTGGGTTCGGGCGGCTGGGCCGGGCGCGGGTTCATGCAGGGTACGCAGAGCCGGCTGAATTTCCTGCCCGAGAAACAGACCGATTTCATCTTTACCACATTGGCCGAAGAGCTGGGCTTTGTCGGAGGTGTCACGTTGATGGCGCTCTATGCGCTGATCATCCTGTTCTGCCTGACATCCGCCTGGGGCAACCGCGACCGTTTCGGATCGTTGCTGACCATGGGAATCGCGACCACGTTCTTTCTGTATTTCGCGGTCAACATGTCGATGGTCATGGGGCTTGCTCCGGTGGTCGGGGTGCCGCTGCCGCTGGTATCCTATGGAGGTACGGCGATGCTGGTGCTGCTGATCGGCTTTGGACTGGTGCAGTCGGCCCATGTCCACCGCCCCAGAAAGGCAGGCTGAGGATGAGTGTCGTCGTTCTGTATGCGGGCGCGCCCGAGGAATGGCCCGTCTACCGGCGGGAACTGGGCCGGGCACTGACCGCAAGCGGTGTGCGGGCGCAGCTGGTCAACCATGTCGATGATCCGGCAAGTGTCAATTACATCGTGCACGCCCCCGATGGCGGGCTGTCGGACTTTGCGCCCTATCGGCGGCTGAAGGCGGTGCTCAGCCTCTGGGCCGGGGTCGAATGGATGCGCGGCAACGATACGCTGAGGGTGCCGCTGGCGCGCATGGTGGACCCCGGCATGAGCGCGGGCATGGCCGAATATGTACTGGGACATGTCATGCGCCACCATCTGGGAATCGACCGCCATGTCCTGCATCAGGATGGCAGCTGGAGCCATCGCGAGGCCCCGCCGCTGGCCTCGGAAAGGCCGGTCGGCCTGCTGGGGCTGGGCGCGCTTGGCGGCACGGCCGCACGCTATCTGGTGCAGGCCGGGTTTCCCGTTCTGGGCTGGAGCCGCAGCCCCAGGAAGCTCGATGGCATCGCCTGCCACAGTGGCGACAGCGGCTTGCGCGCGGTGCTGGAGCAGGCGCAGATCCTGGTGCTGCTGTTGCCGCTGACGCAGGAGACGGAAAATCTGCTGGACGCGGCACGGCTGCGCCTGCTGCCGCGTGGGGCGGTCATCATCAATCCGGGCCGTGGGCGGCTGATCGACGACGACGCCCTGATCGCGGCGCTGGACAGCGGGTGGATCGGTCACGCGACACTGGATGTCTTTCGCACCGAGCCCCTGCCGCCCGATCACCCTTTCTGGGCCCATCCGAAGGTGACGGTGACACCGCATGTGGCCTCGGAGACGCGTCCCGCGACGGCATCGATGGCGATTGCCGAAAATATTCGCCGGGGCGAGGCGCAAGAGCCGTTCCTGCATCTGGTGGACAGGGCGCGGGGATACTGATCCGGGGGCATGTTTCGGGCATGTCCCCAATGTTCCCGCATGTCCCCGGGGGCGCTGCCCCCGTCGCTGACGCGACTCCCCCGGCGTATTTGGGCAAAGAAGAAGGCGATCAGTCGGCCACGGGCGTGGTCGGAGAAGGCGGGCGCGTTGCCTTGTCGGTGGTGAGATCGGGCAGGGCACAGAACCCCTGGGGCGGGATATCCAGGGCTGCGTTGAACTTGCTCGACAGGTTCTGAAAGGCGATCAGACCGGTCAGCTCGACAATGCCGTCATCGTCGAAATGCCGACGCAGGCGGTCAACCATTTCGTCGGTAACCTCGCGGTCGGAAAAGGTCACGGCCTCGGTATAATCGAGGACATAGCGTTCGAGGGGCGAGAACAGCGGGTTGTCGCGCCAGTGTCGCAGGGCGAGGATCTTTGCCTCGCTGGCGCCGCGTTTCTGGAGGGTTGCGCCGTTGATGTCCACGCAGAATTCGCAATGGTTGATCTGCGACACCCGCACCGTGACCAACGCGCGCAATTCGCCGCCGAGGGGCGAGCGGCGGCGATTGAGCGCCCCATACAGCAGCGCCACCGAAGCAAAGACCCATTTCGAGCGGCCCCACAGGAGGCCGGGGTCGAGAACCTCGCCATAGGTGTATTTCTGCTTGGCAAAGAACAGGCGGATGAACCAGGGATACCGGTTGAGGGGCTTTGGCTGGACGCGCATGGGGGATTCCTCTTGTTGCTGTGACAAGGGAATACGCCTTGCGCGCCCATGTGCAAGGGGGGCCTGTGTTGCCTGGATCGCGCCCTGATTGCAACAGCCGCCTCAGGCAGCGCGCCCGAGCGCCGCGATGAGGCGCGCGCGGGCGTCCGGCAGGGGCCGGTCGCCCAGCGCCCGGGCCAGGAAATGTCCGGTCGTTCGCAGCCCTGCAAGCGCGTTGGCCGGATCGGGATAGGGCAGCAGACGCCCCGCCCATCTGCCGGCGCCGGCCGTGGACACCGCCCGACCGCTGCGCGGCGAGACATGGGCAAGGTCATCGGTTGCTCCGGTCACTGCGCAGCTGGACAGATCGAGACCGAAGCCCATCTCGTCGAGCAGCACCATTTCCCACTCGAGATAGAGGCCCGACCAGCCCGCGCCGCTGGTACAGATGGCGCTGCGCATGGTGTCGAGCATCGTGATCGACGCCGCATAGAGGCGCGGATGCGCAGCCCGCTCGGGCAGGGCCAGACGCAGGAGTGCCACGATCGCATTCAGCCCCGACAGCGCAAGGCGGTCGGCCATCAGATCGCAGCCGCGCATGTCCAGGGCCTCGACGGTGAAATGGCCCAGATGCTCGGGCAGGCGGGCGCGCCAGGTGGCCTGCAGCTGGTTGCCCGGCTGCAACGGCGCCACCATGCGGCGCGAGGCCCCGCCCCGGACCACGCCGGCATGGCGGCCGTGATGCTCGGTGAAAAGCTCGACGATGGCGGATGTCTCGCCGTGGCGTCGCCGGGTCAGCAGAAATCCCTGATCGTTCCATTCCATGGGCGCAGCCTAGTCGGAAAGCCCCTCCTGGTCGAGAAGGTGGCGACCCTGGCGGTCCTCGACCTCGATGATCCACAGGTCGGGGTCGAATCCACGCTGGCGGGCAAGACTGGCGTCAACCGTGGCCTCATCGCCCTGGGCAAGGGTGATCCAGATGCGCCGGCCCTGAGCATCGGTGCTGCGCTGAAAGGCCTGTGCATGGCCGTCAAGGGTGTTCAGCTTGACGATCACCGCACCGGCCGTGGCATCGCCCCGGGAAACGACAAAGGCGGGTATGTCGTGCTGGCGCAGGCGGGCAAGATAGGCCTGCACCCAGAACTGGGCGCTCAACCGCGCCATGGCGACAGGAGATGACGGGGGGGATGATCCGGGGGATGAGGGCCGGGCTGCGCCGGGGGGCGGTCAGTTTGCATCGCGGATATCCAGGCCCATTTCGGCGTATCTTTCGGCCTCGTTCTGCCAGTTCGGCCGGACCTTGACCTGCAGGAACAGATGCACCTTGCGGCCCAGGAATTCGGCAATATCGGCGCGCGCGGCCATCGACACGGCCTTGATCGTCTCGCCGCGGTGGCCCAGGACGATGCCGCGATGGCCCTCGCGGGCGACATAGATCACCTGGTCGATACGTACCGATCCGTCCTTGCGTTCCTCCCAGTTCTCGGTTTCGACGGTCATCTGATAGGGCAGCTCCTGATGCAGTCGCAGGATCAGCTTTTCGCGGGTCGTCTCGGCGGCCAGCATGCGCAGCGGCAGGTCGGCGATCTGATCCGGTGGATACAGCCAGACGCCCGGCGGCAGCTGTTCGGCCAGCCAGCGACGCAGATCGCCGACTCCGTGGCCGCGCGCGGCCGAGATCATGAAGGTTGCGGCGAAATCGAAGGCATCGTTCATTCGGGCGCTCAGGGCCAGCAGGCGGTCGGATCCTGTCCGGTCGATCTTGTTGATGGCCAGCGCCACCACCTGCCGGGGGTTCAGCCTGTCTGCGAGGGTCTGGATGATGGCCTCGACGCCCTGGGTCATGCCACGCTGCGCCTCGACCATCAGCACCACCGCATCGGCATCGCCAGCGCCCGCCCAGGCGGCGCTGACCATGGCGCGATCCAGCCTGCGGCGGGGGCGGAACAGGCCCGGGGTATCGACAAAGATCATCTGGGAATCGCCCTCGATCGCGACGCCACGGATGCGCGCGCGGGTGGTCTGCACCTTGTGGGTGACGATCGAGACCTTGGCCCCCACCATCTGGTTCAGCAGGGTGGATTTGCCTGCATTGGGTTCGCCGATGAGGGCGATGAACCCACAGCGTTGTTCAGACATCACGGCCCTCCAGGCGGTTGAGAAGTTCGGCCGCGGCGGCCTGTTGCGCCTGCCGTTTCGACGGTGCCTGGGCAACGGCCTCGTGGCCGGTATCCAGTCGCGCGCGAATGGTGAATACGGGGGCGTGATCGGGCCCCGAGCGGCCGATCTCGGTATAGACGGGCGGTCTCTGGCCGCGTGCCTGGGCCCATTCCTGCAACATCGTCTTGGGGTCGCGCGCGTCCACCTTGGCGCCGTCGATGCGTTTGCGCCACAGGCGCAGGATCACGTCGCGTGCAGCATCGAATCCGCCGTCCAGATAGACCGCGGCGATGACGGCCTCGATGGCGTCGGCAAGCAGCGCGCGCTTGCGCCGACCGCCCGACATCATTTCCGAGCGCCCCAGCTTGAGCACCTCGCCAAGGGCGATGCTGTCGGCGATCTCGGCGCAGGTTTCGCGGCGCACCAGGGAATTGAAGCGGGGCGCCAGCTGGCCCTCGCTGGCCTGGGGGTCGGCACTGAGCAGCGCTTCGGCAATCACCAGCCCCAGCACGCGGTCGCCCAGAAATTCGAGCCGCTGGTTGTCGGGTCGCGTGGCCGAGCCGAAAGAGGGATGGGTCAAGGCCTCGATCAGGAGATCGGGCCGGCTGAAGTCATGCCCGATGCGCGTCGAGAACGCCCTGAGTTCGGCCGACAGCCTCACTCGATCGCCTTGAAGAAGCGGTCCTTGCGCCATGTCCAGAACGCCAGGATCGAGCGCCCCGCCGAGGAAAAGATCACCCGGTCGGCGCGCCCGACGAGATTTTCGAAAGGCACGAAACCGACACCGCCGACCAGCTGACTGAAGCGGCTGTCCTCGGAGTTGTCGCGGTTGTCGCCCATGAACATGTACATGCCCTGTGGCACGGTAAAGACCTTGGTGTTGTCGGCGTAGCCGTTATCCACGATGTTCAGGATATCATGGGTCACGCCATTGGGAAGGGTTTCGCGAAAACGCTCCTTCTTGCAGATGCCGCCAATGCGCACGGGATCGTTGCTGCAACGCGGCACACCGCCGCCGGGGCCCTGAGGCGCCTTGATTTCCTCGAACACGCCGGCGGGCTGCAGCTTGACCGGCTTGCCGTTGATGTAGAGGCGGCCGTTTCTCATCTGCACACGGTCGCCGGGCAGGCCGATGAGACGCTTGATGAAATCGACCTTGGTCACGGGATGCTTGAAGACCACGACATCGCCGCGCCTGGGCTGGCTGGCCAGGATGCGCCCGGAAAACGGGCAGGCCGAGAAGGGGCAGGAATAGCGCGAATAGCCATAGGCCATCTTGTTGACGAACAGGAAATCGCCCACAAGCAGCGTGTCCTTCATCGAGCCCGAGGGAATCCAGAATGGCTGAAAGAAGAAGGTGCGGATGATCCCCGCAATGAGAAGTGCCCAGGCGATCGTCTTGACCCATTCAAGAACGCCGCCTTCCTGTTTGGTGCTGTCAGCCATGTTTCCTGCCTGTCGATACGTTTGGGGTTTCATGGTCCCAGAAGATGGGGAAGTCAAGGCGACGAGGGGCGCGGCCGGGCCTCGATCACCACGAAAGCCTGCGCCCAGGGGTGATCGTCGGTCAGCGAGACGTGAACATGGGCCTCCATCCCCTCGGGGGTCATCTGGCGCAGACGTTCGGCGGCCCAGCCTGTCAGCTCCATCCGGGGCTGGCCGGTTTTCAGGTTGACCACCCCCATGTCGCGCCAGCTGATGCCCATGCGCAGCCCCGTTCCCAGCGCCTTGGAGCAGGCCTCTTTTGCCGCCCAGCGTTTGGCGTATGTGGCGGCGGTCTGTTCGCGGTGATCGGCGGTGGCGCGTTCGATATTGGTGAATACGCGTTTGCGGAAACGGTCGCCGAAGCGGGCGAGCGTGCGTTCGATGCGCTCGATATTGGCCAGATCGGTGCCCACGCCCAGGATCATGATTTTTGCCCCGCGTTTTCAGGTGACGGCGCAGCCGCGGCTGCGCCGTGCCTCCGGCGGGCGTATTTGGGCAAAGAAGAAGGGGGGTGGGCGATCATCTCAGGGCGCGCCCTTGCGCGCCTCGATCATCAGGCGGCGCATTTCGTCCATGGCTGCGGGCAGGCCGACAAATATGGCCTCGCCGATAAGGAAATGACCGATGTTGAGTTCGCGAATCTGTGGCAGCGCGGCAATCGGCCTGACCGTGTCATAGGTCAGCCCGTGGCCGGCATGGACCTCGAGGCCCAGCGAGGCCGCATAGGCGGCCATTTCGGTCAAGCGTTGCAATTCGGCATCGCGATCGTCAAACCGGCCCTGGGCATGGGCGTCGCAATAGGCGCCGGTATGCAGTTCGACGACCGGGGCGCCAATGCGGGCGGCGGCCTCGATCTGGGGCTTGTCGGCGGCGATGAAGATCGACACCCGGCAGCCGGCCTTGCGCAGCGGCGCGATGAAATGGGCGAGGCGGTTTTCCTCGCGCGCGACCTCGAGCCCGCCTTCGGTGGTGCGTTCCTCGCGTTTTTCGGGGACCAGACAGACAGCGTGCGGCACGTGGCGCAGGGCGATCTGCTGCATTTCATCGGTTGCGGCCATTTCGAGGTTGAGCGGGATGGTCAGCTGTTCCATCAGGCAGGCAATGTCGTCGTCCGCTATGTGGCGGCGATCCTCGCGCAGGTGGGCGGTGACACCATCGGCGCCGGCCTCCTGGGCCAGAAGCGCGGCGCGCACCGGGTCGGGATAGGCGCTGCCGCGGGCGTTGCGCACGGTGGCGACATGGTCGATGTTCACGCCAAGGCGCAGATTGCCGGGCTGGTCTTTGGTTTGACGGGTCATGGCGGCTCTTTCGGCAAGGTGATTCCCGCGCTCGAGACTAGGCGACTCGGCTGCTGTTGTCAGGCCCCGTCGTCAGGCCCCTTGGGCGCCTTGGCCTGGCGTTCCTTCCAGCGCGCCATGAGACGCCGGCGACGGTGATTCTGATAGGCGGCAATGACGGGCCTGCTGAGGTAGTAGCCCGTGAGTGCGGCGATGGCACCGGGCAGGATGCCCCCCACGAGATAGGGCAGAAAGACCTGGTCGGCGAACTCGACAAGATGGGTCCAGTTCACGACCTCGGGGGTGAACAGGGCCTGGAAATTGTGCCACAGGTCGCCGGTGGCCTGGGAAAACAGGCTGACGATCGACTGGCTCATGGCGGGGTTGGGGGCGTGGTTGCGCCCCAGGATGGCGTGGCCCAGCTCCAGTGCAACCGCGCCGATCACCGGAAATGTCACCGGATTGCCGACAAATGTCGCCAGAAGGGCCGCCACGACATTGCCCCGGAACAGTAGCGCGAGGATGGTGGCCAGCACGAAATGCAGCCCGAACAGCGGGGTGAAGCTGACAAAGATGCCGAAGGCCACGCCGCGGGCGATCTTTTCGGGGGTATCCGGCAGGCGGCGCACCCGGTGCATCACATAGGTTGCGGCGCGTTTCCAGCCACCGCGCGGCCACAGCATCGCGATGAGGCGCCTTCCCAGGGACAGCTTGTTTCGCCTCTTGAAGACCATTGCCCTTGTCGGCCCGTCGCCCGATAGCGGGCATCAACGGGTCTGTTCCTTTCGATCCTGCGTGTCCCGCCCCGGCAGACGGCGAAGCCGTGCGACATCGGCCACGTCCGAATCCGCCTGTACGGCGGTCAGGACATTGTGCAGATGTTCGACATCCCTCACCTGGATATCCACCAGTATCTTGTAGAAATCCGGTTTGCGGTCGGTGAAATGCATGTCCGAGATATTGGCATTCTGCTCGCCGATCAACGTGCAAATGCGCCCGAGGGTGCCGGCATCGTTGGCCAGCACGATTTCCAGGGTCACGACATGCTCGGGGGCGTGCTCGCCATCGCTCCAGCGCAGGTCTATCCAGCGGTCTGGCTGATCCTCGAATTCCTCGAGTACCGGGCAGTCGATGGTGTGCACGGTGACGCCCTTGCCGCGATAGGTGATGCCGACGATCCGCTCGCCGGGGACCGGCTGACAGCAGGTGGCGGGTTCGGCGGTCTGGCCCTTGCCGAGGCCGATCATGGCGCGCGCCGGGGCGACGGTCTCGACCGCCGCCTCGCGGGTCAGTTCGGGATAGAGCTTGTCCACCACCTCACGCCCCGAAATTTCGGCATTGCCGAGCATCGCCAGCAACGCGTCGGGTTCGTTCACGCCCATCTGGCGCGCGGCGGTGGCGATGGCCTTGTCGGTCAGCTTCTTGCCGACATGTTCAAAGGCGACGCGGGCCAGTTCGCGCCCCAGGCGCACGGCGCCCTCGCGGCGCTCTTCGCGCAGGCTGCGCCTGATCGCGGCGCGGGCGCGCCCGGTAACGGCGATGTCCATCCAGGTTGCCTGCGGGCGCTGGCCCTCGGCGGTGATGATCTCGACCGACTGGCCGTTGCGCAGGCGCGTCCACAGGGGCACACGCACGCCGTCGACCTTGGCGCCCACGCAATTGGCGCCGATCCGGGTATGGATGGCATAGGCAAAATCGATCGGGGTTGCCCCGCGCGGCAGCTTGATGACCTCGCCCTTGGGGGTAAAGCAGAACACCTGGTCCGAGAACATCTCGAGCTTGACATGTTCCATGAATTCGTCGTGGTCGTCCTGCTGGACACGCTCGGTCAGGCCTGCCAGCCATTTGAACGGGTCCACGGCAAAGGGGTTTTCGACCCGCTGACCATCCTTGTAGGACCAGTGCGCGGCAACGCCGGTTTCGGCGACTTCGTGCATCTCGCGGGTGCGGATCTGTATTTCGACGCGCTTGCCGTCGCGCCCCGACACGGTGGTGTGGATCGAGCGGTAGCCGTTGCTTTTCGGCTGGCTGATGTAATCCTTGAAGCGGCCCGGCACCGCGCGCCAGCGCTGGTGGACCGCCCCGAGCACACGATAGCAATCGTCGATGTCGCGGGTGATGATGCGGAAACCGTAGATGTCGGAAAGGCGCGAGAAACCCTCCTTCTTTTCCTGCATCTTGCGCCAGATCGAATAGGGTTTCTTTTCCCGGCCGAAAACGTCGGCCTCGATCGCGTGCCTGTCCAGCACCTCGCGGATGTCGTTGGTGATCCGGGGGATCAGGTCGCCGGTCTGCTTGCGCAGGGTCAGAAAGCGGCGCATGATCGAGCTGCGGGCCTCGGGGTTGAGCACGCGAAAGGCCAGATCCTCGAGTTCCTCGCGCATCCACTGCATGCCCATGCGCCCGGCCAGAGGCGCAAAGATGTCCATGGTTTCGCGCGCCTTCTGCTGCTGCTTTTCGGGCGGCATGTGGCGGATCGTGCGCATGTTGTGCAGACGGTCGGCCAGCTTGACCAGCAGCACGCGCAGATCCTTGGACATGGCCATCAGCAGCTTGCGGAAATTCTCGGCCTGGCGGGTGCGGGTCGAATGCAGTTCCAGATTGGTCAGCTTGGTGACGCCATCGACAAGCTGGGCAATTTCGTTGCCGAACTGCTCGGCCACCTCGCCATAGGTCGATTTTGTGTCCTCGATGGTGTCGTGCAGCAATGCGGTGACGATGGTGGCATCGTCAAGCTGCTGTTCGGTCAGGATCGCGGCGACTGCCACCGGGTGGGTGAAATAGGGTTCGCCCGACGAGCGGAACTGCCCCTCGTGCATCCTCTTGCCATAGGCATAGGCCCGCCGGATCAGATCGCTGTCGGAATTCGGGTTGTAGTTGCGGACCAGTTCGACCAGATCTTCGACGTCGATCATGCCCGCCGCCCCCCAAAAGGGCCGGGCGCCGGTTGCCCGGCGCCGGTCGTCATTTCTGTCCCTGGGCTTCCATCAGGGCCCGCAGAAGGTTTTCCTCGGACATGTCGTCCTCGGGCTTGTCATCCTCGACCTCGCCCATCAGCATGGCCATCTGGTCGTCCTCGGGCTCGTCAACCTCGATCTGGGTCTGGTTGGCCTGGATATAGCTTTCGCGCAGCTGCTCGGCCGTCAGGGTTTCTTCGGCGATTTCGCGCAGGGCGACGACGGGGTTCTTGTCGTTGTCGCGATCGACGGTCAGCTCGGCACCTGCCGACAGCTCGCGCGCGCGGTGGGCGGCGAGCATCACCAGCTCGAAGCGGTTGGGAATCTTGTCTACGCAATCTTCGACGGTTACACGGGCCATGGGGCACTCCACTTGGTCGGGTCGGTGAGAGAAGGGGCTTCGTAGGGCGAATTTCCGCCAATTTCAAGCAAAATCGCCCGGACTGCGCGATCAAACCGCATCACATCTGCGCATCGATGCGCAAAAGGTCAAGAGCCAAGAGCCGAAATCCCCGAAAGCGCTGCCGCGGGCAGATCGGCGACAAGCTCGCGCACGCTGCGCCCCAGCACGGGGTGGCGCCAGTCGGGCGCGATGTCGGCAAGCGGCAGCAGCACGAAGGCGCGCTCGTGCAGGCGCGGGTGCGGCAGGATCAGCCGCGCGGGCGCCGCCCTGGCCTGGGCCCGGGGCGACAACGCCATCCAGCGCGCCTGGGTGGTGGCATCGGGCAGGATCATGTCGTCGCAGGCCAGCAGGTCGAGATCGATCGTCCGGGCCTCCCAGCGGCGGTTGCGCCGGCGCCCGAGCCGGCCCTCGATGTCATGCAGGCGGGCAAGCATCGCCTCGGGCGCAAGCGGGCTGTGCAGGGCAATCGCGGCATTGACGAAATCGGGCCCCGCACCGGGCGGAAATGCCGGCGTGCGGTACAACCGGCTGATGCGCGTGGCCGATGCAGGGCGCCCGGATTCGGCGCGGCCCGATTCAACAGCCAGTTCGCCAGCCAGCAACCCGAGCGCGACACGCACCGTTTCCGCACTGTCGCCGGCGCGAGAAACGAGATTTGACCCAACGGCAATGAGACAGTTTGTTACCGATCTTGAACGATTTTTGCCTTGCAGCATTTTTGCAAAACCCTATCCTTGGGTCATAGTTTCATCGATGTATCGCACCCTTTACCACTCACGACATTGATGAAACACCATTTCAAGAGGGAACCGACATTATGTTCTACCGAGATGAGCGTCTGGCGCTTTTCATAGACGGCTCGAACCTTTATGCGGCTGCAAAGGCTCTGGGCTTTGACATCGACTACAAGCTGCTGCGGGCCGAGTTCATGCGCCGCGGCAAGCTGCTGCGTGCCTTCTACTATACCGCACTGCTGGAAAACGACGACTATTCCCCGATCCGCCCGCTGGTGGACTGGCTGAACTACAACGGCTTTACCATGGTCACCAAGCCCGCCAAGGAATTCACCGATTCCACCGGCCGGCGCAAGGTCAAGGGCAACATGGATATCGAGCTGGCGGTCGATGCGATGGAGCTGGCCCCGCATGTGGATCATATCGTGATCTTCTCGGGCGACGGCGATTACCGGCCGCTGGTCGAATCGCTCCAGCGCCAGGGCGTGCGGGTCTCGGTCGTCTCGACCATCCGCAGCCAGCCGCCGATGATCGCCGACGAACTGCGGCGTCAGGCCGACAACTTCATCGAGCTGGACGAGCTGAAGGAGGTCATCGGCCGCCCCCCCCGCCCCGAGCGGACCGAGCCGATCCAGCGCAGCCACGAGATGGCAGACGACTGACGACCCCGACCACCGCCATTCCCCGCCGCGCCCCGGGCCGGCGGGGTTTTTCATGCGGTTTTTTTCGCACCACCCCCCCGTGGTCATTGCACAGGCGGCCCCGGCGCGTTTAGATGTCGGCCGTTGCCTCAACCGATCGGATTCGGCACATGCCACAGGACAGGCCCGAACTGTTGCTCTATCTCGCGGCGCCGCGCGGTTTCTGCGCCGGGGTCGACCGCGCGATCAGGATCGTCGAAACCGCGATCGAGAAATGGGGCGCACCCGTCTATGTCCGCCACGAGATCGTGCATAACCGATATGTCGTGGACAGCCTGCGCGAAAAGGGCGCGATCTTTGTCGAGGAACTCGACGAATGTCCCGACGACCGCCCGGTGGTGTTTTCGGCCCATGGCGTACCCAGGTCGGTCCCCGAGGCCGCCAGCCGGCGCAACATGATCTGGGTCGATGCCACCTGTCCGCTGGTCAGCAAGGTCCATGTCGAGGCCGAACGCCACAACCGCGCGGGCCGACAGATCGTGATGATCGGACATTCCGGCCACCCGGAAACCATCGGCACCATGGGCCAGTTGCCCGAGGGCGAGGTCCTGCTGGTGGAACGCAGCGAAGATGTCGCCACACTTGCCCCGCGCGACCCCGACCGCCTGGCCTATATCACCCAGACCACGCTGTCGGTAGACGACGCCGCCGACATCATTGCCACGCTGAAGGCGCGCTTTCCCGCGATCCGCGGCCCGCGCAAGGAGGATATCTGCTATGCCACCACCAACCGGCAGGCCGCGGTGCGCGCGCTGGCGCCCAGGGTCGATGCGGTGCTGGTGATCGGCTCGCCCAACTCGTCGAATTCGCGCCGCCTGGTCGAGGTCGCGGCCAGGGCAGGCTGTGCGCGCGCCCAACTGGTGCCGCGGGCAGCCGACATCGACTGGTCGGCGCTGAAAGACATTCGCGCCGTCGGCATCACCGCCGGGGCCTCGGCCCCCGAGATCCTGATCCGCGAGGTCATCGATGCCTTCGCAGCGCGCTATGACATCACCGAACAGGTGGTCGAGACCGCTGTCGAGACGATCGAATTCAAGCTGCCTTCGGCGCTCAGGCAGGCCGGATGATGACAAAACTGCTGGCCTATACCGATGGCGCCTGCTCCGGCAATCCCGGCCCCGGAGGCTGGGGCGTATTGCTGCAAGCGCGTGCAGGCGACAGGATCCTGCGCGAACGCAGCCTGTGCGGCGGCGAAGCCCACACCACCAACAACCGCATGGAGCTGATGGCCGCGATCAGTGCGCTCGAGGCCCTGGAACGCCCCTCGGAAATAACCATCGTGACCGACAGCACCTATGTAAAGGGCGGCATCACCGCCTGGATGGACGGCTGGAAGCGCAACGGCTGGAAGACCGCCGGACGGAAACCCGTCAAGAATGTCGATCTGTGGCAAAGGCTGGACAAGGCCCGGTCACACCACAAGGTGCGCTGGGAATGGGTCAAGGGTCATGCCGGCCACCGCGAAAACGAAATCGCGGACGAGCTGGCCCGCAAGGGGATGGCGCCTTACAGGCAGGACAAGGGCCGACAGACGGCCTGACGCACAGCCGACAGACACCAGCCCGCCCGGGCGGCGGCAACAGGATGCGCGAACAGGATACACGGGCAAACGATACGGGGCAAACGATACGGGGGCAAAC
>CAZWXK010000046.1:4698-20684 GCA_964637875.1 uncultured Rhodobacter sp. | reverse complement strand
ACATCAACGCGCGGCTTGCACGGGGCGAAAAGCCCTGAGAGGGGGGGGCGAGCACCGCCCGGCCTTGCGGTCGGGCGCGACAGCCGAGGATGATGCGCATGCGGCATCCTGCCCTGGCGCCCGGCGGGCCCCGCCATGAGCGCGGGGGTCTTTGCCCTGGTGATGCTGGCGGCGCTGCTGCACGCCTTGTGGAACGCGCTGGTCAAGACGGCGGCGGATCGTACCGTCACGCTGGGCCTGATCGCGGCCGGTCATGTGGCGATGGGGCTGATGCTCGTGCCCTTCGTGCCGGTGCCCGCGCCGGCGGCCTGGCCGTGGATCCTGGCCTCGACGGTGATTCACTTTGGCTATTATTTCCTCCTGAACCGTTCCTATCTGCTGGGGGATCTCTCGCTGGTCTATCCGGTCGCCCGCGGGGTCACGCCGGTTCTGGTGACGCTGGGTGCCTTTCTGGCTGCCGGCGAAACCCCCCGCCCGGTTGCGCTGGCCGGGATCGCGGCCGTTTCGGGGGGTATCCTGATCCTGGGTCTGCAACGGGTACGGGCGCCGGGTGGCGGCCCGGTCGGGTCACGGCATCGGCGCGCGCTGGGGGTTGCGCTGATGACGGGTGCGACCATCGCCGCCTACTCGCTGGTCGATGGGCTGGGGGTGCGGGCATCCGGCGCGCCGCTGGGCTATGTTGCCTGGCTGTTCCTGGGCGAGGTCCTTGTCGCGGCCTTCGTCATCGGCCTCAGATGGCCGCGCGTCCGGGCATTGCCGCGGCGCGCGCGGCACCTGGCGCTGGCGGGGGGGCTGATTTCGGCCAGCGCCTATGGGCTGGTGATGATTGCCCAGAATTTCGCGCCTCTCGGAATCGTGTCCAGCCTGCGCGAAACCTCGGTGCTGTTTGCCGCGCTGATCGGCGTCATCGCCCTGGGCGAGCGCCCCTGGCGCGGCAGGTTGCTGGCCGCGGTGGTGGTCATGGGCGGCGTCGGCATGATCGCGCTGGGCTGATTGCAACCCGATTCCGGCCCTGATTCCGCTGACCCCGCGGTCACATGGCCGTGATGGCGCGGATTCGGGGTCGCGGGTGCCCCGGTGCGCCCCCGGTGCGCCTCCGGTACGACCCTGACGCATGGCTGTCGCCTGCCTGTCCCTGCGTCAGGGCGGCCGGAATGCCCGTAATGGTGGAAAAAAGTTGACAGTCGCGCCGGCAATGTACAGGATTTTTCAGTCTGGAACGGCATGTCCGATTTGACAGAATCGGGTTTGATGGGACAGTGTTTTTCAACAGGGGGTCGGGAATTACGGAAAGCTGCTGCAAAACAATGCCGAACAACGGTCTTGCCGGGCCCGCGCATGAAATCATCCTGATCGCGCGCCCTGTCACGAAACTGACGAATAACAGTGCGATAGCCGGGCCCGGGCGCCCGCGAGTCGCCACCCGGATGATCAACAACAGAGAGGATCAGAAATGAAACACATGTTCATAGCAGGAATCGCGCTTGTCGCGCTGTCGGGCGGGACGGCTGTTGCCGCCGGTTGCCCGGCGGTGACGGTGGCCGATCCCCAAGGCGTGGCTGCCGGGGCCTTCCCGGAACAGTACGACCTGGCGGAATTCCAGAAACTTGCAAATTGCAAGCTGACATTTTCGGAAAACCCCGCGATTTCCAAACTCAACAGCATGATCCGTGGCAATCCGGCGCTGCCGCCGCTGTCCCAGCGCCTGCCGGAAGAGCCCCTGGTGATCGCACCCTATGATTCGATCGGCAAGTATGGCGGTGTCTTCCACGCGCTGTCCAACGCATCCGAGGCGGGCACGTCCGACTTCCTGTCGGTGCGCCACGTCAACCTCGTGCGCTATTCCGACGATCTCCAGACGATCGTTCCCTATGTGGCCAAATCCTGGAAATGGAACAAGGATTTCACCCAGCTGACCTTCAAGCTGCGCAAGGGGCACAAATGGTCGGACGGCGCGCCGTTTACCTCGGCCGACGTCAAGTTCTGGTATGACAACCTGATGATGGACAAGAACGTCTTTGCCAAGCCCAAGGATTACGCCCTGGTCGCCGGCAATCCGATGGTTGTCGAAACCCCCGATCCGCAGACGGTCATCTTCAAGCTGCCCGCGCCCAAGCCGGGCCTGCTGGCGACATTCGCGACGATCTATGCCCAGCCCTTCCAGCCCAAGCATTTCCTGGGCCAGTTCCATCCCAAGATCAACCCGGATGCGGACAAGCTGGCGCAGAGCTATGGTTTTGAAAACGGCTATGCGCTGATCAAGGCCTATTACGGCAACTCGGACTGGACGGACACCGGCACGCCGATGCTGAACAGCCCCGACAAGGTGGCCAAGCTGCCCAAGGACACGATGCCGACGCTTGAATCGCACATCATGACCAAGCAGACGACCGAAGGCCGCCACCTGGTCGCCAACCCCTATTTCTTTGCCGTGGACACCGCTGGCAACCAGCTGCCCTATATCAACGAGATGGACGAGACCTTTGCCAACGAGAACGAGGTTCGTCTGCTCAAGCTGGTCAATGGCGAAGTCACCTACAAGGCCCAGTCGCTGAGCCTGCCGGATTCGCCGCTGCTGCTGGAAAAACAGGCCAAGGGCGACTACACGGTGGACCTGGCGCCGACCATCGCCATGCCGACCTTCTCGTTCAACGTGACCGACGAGGATCTGGCCAAGCGCAAGGTCTTTGGCGACCTGCGTTTCCGCAAGGCCATGTCGCTGGCCATCAACCGCGAGGAAATGAACCAGACCGCGTTCTTCGGTCAGGGCGTTGCCAAGCAGTATATCGGCTTTTCGCCCACGCCCGACTTTGTCGATCCGAAATGGCTGAAATTCGCCGCCAATTATGACCCGGCCCAGGCCAGGAAGCTGCTTGACGAGGTCGGTCTGAAAGACGTCGATGGCGACGGTTTCCGTGAACTGCCCGGTGGCAAGAAACTGGTCATCAACCTGCAATTCGCAACCCAGGGCGTTTCCAGCCAGGTTGCCGAACTGGTGGCCCAGTACTGGTCGGATGTCGGCGTCAAGACCCAGGTCAAGGAGGTCACTCCCGACGAATACCGCTCGTCCCAGTCGGCCAACAAGCTGGATATCGGCACCTGGCGCAAGGGCCAGCCGATTGCCATCATCATGGGCACGGCCGAGCTGTGGAAGCCGCCCTTCGAGAACTATTTCGGTCATCGTACCGGCGTTCTGTGGGCCGAATACATCGACAGCAACGGCAAGAAGGGCGTAAAGCCGCCCCAGTGGGTCTATGACCTGTCCGATACCGTCGATGCCTTCCAGTCGGCCGCTCCGGGTTCGGACGAGCAGAAGAAACTGGGCGCCAGGATGGTCGAACTGATGACCGGCAACCTCCTGTTCATCGGGACCGTCCAGGCGCCGGCGCCGATCTACCACCTGAACAAGCTCAAGAACTTTACCAAGTTCAGGACGGCCTCCTACGAGTACTATCGCACCTACCCGTATCGCCCGGTGCAGTGGTATCTCGACGAATAGGAACCCCGTTCCACATATGAAACGGCCGCGGGCGGGACGATCTGCCCGCGGCCACGGCAGCAACGACGCCAGCCGGACCAACCGGCGGCAGGTTCACAACAGGGTGGGAGCGGATGCTTCAGTTTGCGCAATTCGTCGTGGTGCGGGCAGCCATGGCCGTGGTCACGCTGGTGATCGTCTCCTTCATCGTGTTTTCGCTGATGGAGCTGGTGCCGGGGGATTGCGCCGAACGCTATCTGGCCTTCAAGAACACGCAAGGGTCCCAGATTTCGGTCGCCGATATCCAGGCCGAGCGCGTGCGCCTGGGCCTGGACAAGCCCTTTATCACCCGCTGGGTGACCTGGGTCGGCAATGCGTTTCGCGGCGATTTCGGCGAATCCTGCATCCTGCGCCTGAACATCAGCCGTCTGCTGGGCGAGAAATTCTGGATATCCCTGGGCATAAGCATGACGGCGCTGGCGCTGGCCTATGCCATAGCCTTGCCGGTAGGGATCATATCGGCCACTTCCAACAACAAGATTCTCAACAACTCCCTGCGCCTGGTCAGCTATCTCGGGCTGGCCCTGCCGAATTTCCTGCTGGCCCTGATGGTCATGCTGTTTTCCACCATCATGTTCGGCAATTCCCTGACGGGGCTGTTTTCACCGGAATATCGCGATGCCGCCTGGTCATGGCCCCGGGCCGTCGATTTCATATCGCATGCCTGGCTGCCCATCTTCATCCTCGGCTGGTCGGCGACCGCATTTGCCATCCAGACGGTGCGCGCGCTGATGTCGGATGAAATCGGCAAGCTGTATGTCACCGCGGCGCGCGCGCGCGGCGTTTCGGGCCGCCGCCTGCTGTGGCGCTATCCGGCGCGCCACGCGCTGGGGCCGATCATCAACAGCCTCGGCTTTGACCTGAACCGCATCTTCAACGAATTGCCGGTGGTCGCCCTGATCCTGACCCTGACCGAGGCCGGGTCGCTCCTGATCGAGGCGCTGGCCCGTTCCAACGACCAGCAGCTGGCCGGTGCCATCATCTTTCTGCTGACCGCCAGCATCGTGACCCTCAATTTCTTTACCGACATTCTGCTCGCGCTGACCGATCCCCGCGTGCGTCACAGCATCATGGGATGACCGACATGACCGACATCACAACCGACGAAAATGTCGACCAGAAGCGCAAGGAGGCCTATTTCACCGCCTCGCAGGGCCAGTTGATCTGGACCCGCTTCAAGCGCAACAAATCCGCCATGGTCGGCGCGGTCGTTCTGCTGGCCCTGATCCTTTCCGGTCTGTTCGCGCCCTTCCTGACCCCCTATGACCCGACCATTGCCGGGCGCGACAAGTCATATGAAAATGGCGCCCCGCAAATTCCGAAATTCTGGGACGAGAACGGGTTCTCGGTCGTGCCGTTTGTCTATACCTACGAGCGCACACGCTCGATCAAGACCAATTTCCGCTGGGTAACGACGGTCAACCGCGAAAAGCGGCGTTACCTGACCTTCCTGCCCGAGGGCGACCCGTATACATTGTTCGGGATGACGTTCAGGACCCACCTGTTCGGCGTGGACAAGGGGCAGGTCCATCTGTTCGGAACCGATTTCAACGGCAAGGACATCTTTTCCCGCACCTTCCACGCCATCAATACCTCGATGGCCGTGGGCACCATCGGCGTGCTGATCGCCTTTGTCATGGCGCTGATCATAGGAGGGGTGTCCGGCTATTACGGAGGCTGGATCGACAGTGTGTTGCAGATGATCACCGACGCCATCCGCACGGTGCCGGCGATTCCGCTGTTCATGGCGCTGGCCGCCTTCATCCCCGATACATGGAGTTCGGAACAGCGGTTCTTTTTCATCTCGACGATCCTTGGGCTGATCGGCTGGCCCACGCTGGCCAGACGCGTGCGCACGCATCTGCTGAGCGAACGAAACCAGGAATATGTGCTGGCCGCCCGCCTGTGCGGGGCCTCGGCCAGCCATATCATCCGGCGTCACCTGCTGCCCAGCTTTACCAGCTATATCATCGTCGATCTGGTGATCTCGTTTCCCTACATGGTGCTTTCGGAAACCGCGCTGTCCTTCATCGGGCTGGGCCTCAAGGACCCGGTCAACAGTCTTGGCGTGATGTTGCAGAACGTGACCAAGGCCGATGTGCTGCTGAACTATCAGTGGTATTTCATCCCGGTCATCTTTTTCATCACGCTTGTGCTGGCCTTCGTCTTTGTCGGCGACGGGCTGCGGGATGCGGCAGACCCCTATTCGGACAATCAGAAATGACGCGCCTGATCGAGGTTCGGAACCTCACCCTGCAATTCGACACCGACGAGGGCCGGATCACGGCGGTGGACGACGTTTCCTTTGCGCTCGACGCCGGCAAGGTCATGGGACTGGTCGGCGAAAGCGGCTCGGGCAAGTCGGTGACGGCCAAGGCCCTGATGAAGCTGAACCCCGGCAACGCCGTCTATGGGCCGAAATCGAAGATCACGCTGCATCTCGATGACGGCCCGGTCGATGTGATGTCGCTGACAACGGCGGCCGAAATGCAGGTCGTGCGCGGCGGCGCGATTTCCATGATCTTTCAGGAGCCCATGGCCAGTTTCGCGCCCGCCATCACCATCGGCAAGCAGATGGTCGAACAATTGCTGA
This sequence comes from uncultured Rhodobacter sp., assembly GCA_964637875.1. Lineage (GTDB taxonomy): Bacteria > Pseudomonadota > Alphaproteobacteria > Rhodobacterales > Rhodobacteraceae > UBA5972. The sequence continues at coordinate 14,553 of CAZWXK010000046.1, read as the reverse complement.
TCCACACCGACATGAGCGCGAAACAGGCCCGCGAATTGTCGATCGAGATGCTGAACCGGGTGGGCATTTCGGATGCCTCCAAGCGGTTCAGGCAATATGCGTTCGAGCTGTCGGGCGGGATGCGCCAGCGCGCCATGATCGCCATGGCCCTGTCAACCAGGCCGAAACTGCTGATCGCGGACGAACCCACCACCGCGCTGGACGTGACCATCCAGGCCCAGGTGATCGACCTGATGAAGGATCTGGTTGCCGATTTCGGCATGGGCATCATCTTCATCACCCATGACCTTGGCGTGATTGCCCAGACGGCCGACCATGTGGCGGTGATGTATCTGGGCCGCCTTGTCGAACAGGGCCCCGTGCGCGAGGTGATCCGTACCCCCGCCCATCCCTATACCCAGGGCCTGCTGGCGGCGCTGCCCCATCTGGACGACCTCGACGCACCGCTGGTGCCGGTGCCGGGCGACATCCCGTCGCCGCTGGAACGGCCCTCGGGCTGTGTCTTTCACACCCGTTGCAGCAAGGTGATCGCGGGGCGCTGCCAGCGCGAGGTTCCGCAATTCACCAGGGTCAATGAGGGGCACAAGGTTGCCTGTCACCTGTACACGTCAGAGGAGGTCCCGGCATGAACGACGCCAAACCCCTCATCACCACGCGCAACCTGTCGGTTCATTACCCGCTGCGCGGCAGCCTTTTCGGCCCCAAGCCCGTCGTGCAGGCGGTTGAAAATGTCAGCATCGACATCATCAGGGGCAGCTTTTTCGGCCTTGTGGGCGAGAGCGGCTCGGGCAAGACGACACTGGGCCGCGCATTGCTGCGGGCCGCGCCGATCACCAGGGGCAAGGTTGTCTATGACGATGGCGAGGTGCGCTATGACCTGCCCGAGATCGAGGGGCGCGAGCTCAAGGATTACCGCAGTCGCGCGCAGCTGATCTTTCAGGATCCCTATGCGGCGTTGTCCCCGCGCATGACCGTGCGCGACATCATCGCCGAGCCGCTCGAGGTCATGGGGCTGACGAAAAACCGCGCCGAAACCGACGAGCGCGTGCGCGAGATCGCCGCCAAGTGCCGCCTGAACCTGGAACATCTGCGCCGCTTTCCCCATGCCTTTTCAGGCGGCCAGCGGCAGCGTATCTCGATCGCGCGCGCGCTGGTCTCCAGCCCGCGTTTCGTGGTCGCCGACGAAAGCGTGGCCGCGCTGGACGTGTCGATCCAGGCCGATGTGCTGAACCTGCTCAAGGGCATCCAGCAGGAAATGGGCCTGACCTTCCTGTTCATCAGCCACGACCTGTCGGTGGTGGCCCATATCTGCGATCATGTGGCGGTGATGTATCTGGGGCGCCTGGTCGAAACCGCCCCCACCCGCACCCTGTTTGCCACCCCGCGCCACCCCTATACCAGGGCGCTGTTGTCGGCGATCCCGTCGCTTGACCCCGATGACCGGGGCCGCGCGCAAAAGCTCGAGGGCGAGATCCCCTCGCCCACCAACCCCCCGCCGGGCTGCAAGTTCCAGAGCCGCTGCCCCTTTGCCGTGGATATCTGCCGCAAGCAGGAGCCCGAGCTGGAACATGCCGGCGACAGGCACGAGGTATCCTGCCACCGCTGGAAGGAACTGATGGAAAACGAACCCCTGATGGCCGGCTGACCGCCCCTCAGGGCGCGCGATAGCCGAATACGCCGCCGGGCAGAACCTTCATGCCTGAAAGCGTGCGGTCGGCATGGGTCATGCGGTGGCTCAGCAGCTTGCGTGTCAGTCGCAGCAGACGGGCCGCATGGGCCGGGTCATCGGCAAGATTGCGCATCTCATGGGGATCTTCCTTCAGGTCGAACAGCAGCGGCGGCAGATCGCCGTTGAAATGGACCAGCTTCCACCGTTCCTCGCGCAGGATCGCCAGGTTGGCGGATTCCAGCGGAATCCTGCCGAGGGTCTGCATCCGGGTCGGCATGTCGGGCTCGCCGAAATCCAGCTCCAGCATCACGCAGTCGCGCCAGTCATCGGGTATCTCACCCCGCAGCAGGGGCGTCAGCGCCCTGCCATCCAGCATCTGCGGCAGGTTCCGCCCCACATGATCCAGGATTGTCGGCATCAGGTCCGTTGATTCGGTCAGCGCGCTGACGGTGGTGCCATGCCGCGCCGGCCGGTCGGGATCGCGGATGATCAGCGGCACCCTCCAGGCCGGGTCAAAGACATGCTGCTTGCCCCACATGTGGTGATCGCCCAGCATTTCGCCGTGATCGGCGGTCAGCACGATCAGGGTGTCGTCATATTGTCCGCTATCCTTGAGGAAACGGATCACGCGCCCCACATGGTGATCGACTTCGCTGACCAGCCCCAGATAGATCGCGCGCAGCGTCTGCACGTCGCTGTCGCGGCGGCTGTCGATCTGCCCGTCGCACCCCTTGACATAGCTTTCCATCGGCGGGCGGTTGCGGTGTGCGGCGATCAGGGGGTGCATGGCTTCTTCGTCGGCGGGGCCGGGCAGGCGGTGGGGCAGGGGCAGATCCGCCCCCCGATACATCCGGTTCCAGGGGGCAGGCGCCACCAGCGGCGGGTGCGGGCGGATATAGGTCAGCAGGGCAAACCAGGGCTGGTCGCTGCGCACGGCCATTTCCTCGATGAAACGGGTGGTCAGAAACGCCGTGTCGCTGTGTTCGCTGTCATAAAAGGGCGGGTCGTCCGGTCTTGCGGGGCGCGCCGGGTCGGGGGAAACCGGCGCGTAAAAGCGTGAATAGTCAGGCAGGTCGTGGCCCCCCGCCCTGAGCCAGGCGCGCCAGGGATAGCTCTGATCCAGGCACATCTCGACGACCTCGTGAAAGCCGGGAAGCACCCCTTCATAGGACAACAGGCGTGGATCATTGGGGTGGCCCGTGCGCGGGTCGTGGCTGGTGTCGGTATAGCCGAACAGCAGCGGATCATAGCCCGACTTGCGCATCTCAAGCGCCAGGTTGGTGATCCCCGCCGACAGCGGCGTGCCATTGCGCACCGAGCGGTGGTTCATCGCATACAACCCGGTCAGGATACTGGCGCGCGCCGGCCCGCAGGGATTGGTGACCGAGAAATGGTTGGCAAACGTCACCGCCTCGGCCCTGAGGGCATCGATATTGGGCGTATCCACATGGGCCGACAGCGCCCCCGTCAGACAGTCTGCCCTGAGCTGATCGATCACGATGAACAGGATCTTGCGGTCGCGCATGTCATTGCCTTTCTTCGATTCCCTGCGACGCCTCGAAACACACATAAACACACGATCTTGAGGTTTTATGTCGTTATTTCGGTGGACTGTCGCCCGTATTTGTGGTTTTCAGGCCCATATTGAGGATCGCAGCCCATGATACCAGCGGAAAAGGCCGGCAAGACGCACCGCGCGATGGAAATTCTCGAAACCCTGCGTCGGCTGGGTGGCTCGGCCCGCACCAGTCACCTGGCCGACAGCCTGGGCGTGTCCGAGGAAACCATTCGCCGCACGGTCAAGAAACTGTCCAGGGAGGGGCTGGTAAATCGGGTCCATGGCGGCGTCTTTCTGGCAGACGGGCTGTCGCCCCGCTCGCTGCATCGGCGCATTGGCGCCCAGGGGGCCGAAAAACGCCGCATGGCAAGGCTGGTCGCCCAGCTCGTGCCCGACGGGGCGTCGCTGTTCATGGATGTGGGTTCCAGCACCACCTATGTCGCCGAGGCCCTGCGTGCGCGTTCCGACCTGCTGGTGGTGACCAATTCCCTGATCGTCGCCCAGACATTGATGGGCCAGCCCGGCAACCGGGTATTCATTGCCGGCGGCGAGATGTCCCCCCATTCAGGGGGGGCCTTTGGTGCCAGCGTGCAGGAATTCGTCTGCCGCTTTCAGATGGACATGGCGATTCTCAGCGCCGATGCCGTCGATCCCGACCAGGGCTTTCTGCTGGCCGATTTCGACGAGGCCCAGCTTGCCCGCTGTTTCGTCCGCCAGTCGCGCCGGGCGGTCGTGGTGGCGGATCACACGAAATTCTCGGCCACGGCCCCCGTGCAGGCCTGTCCGCCGACCGACATCGCCCTGCTGGTGACCGACCGCCCACCCCCGGCGGCGCTGCGCCAGGCCCTGGGCGAATGGAAGGTCGAGCTTGCGACAGCCCCGCCAAAGGGCAGTGACGCCAGCAGCGCCACGAGCAGTACCGATCCCACCGGACAGGCGCCCGAAAAAGGGCCTCGACAAAAGGAAATGCAGGCATGACACCCCCACTCGACTCGGACCCGCTGATCCGCAGGGTCATGGCCATCGTTGCCGAGGCCAGCGCCCATGCGCGCAGCTTTTTCCGCGCTCCGATGGGTGTCGATTTCAAGACCGACGAAAGCCCGGTCACAATTGCCGACCGCACGGTCGAATCGGTTATTCGCGACGCGCTGGCCGAGCATTTCCCCGATGACGCCATCCTGGGCGAGGAACAGGGCACCACCACCGGCAGGAGCGATGTTCTGTGGATCATCGACCCCATTGACGGAACCCGTTCGTTCATATCGGGCCATCCCCTGTTCGGAATGCTGATTGCCCGCCTTCAGGCCGGCCAGATCACGCTGGGCGTGGTCGCCATGCCCGCGCTTGACGAGGTGTTCGTCGGCGTGCCGGGCCGCGGTGCAATGATGAATGCCATGCCCTGCCGGGTATCCCGGAGGCGCCAGCTTGACCGCGCCACCCTGTTCGTGAACGAGGGCGACAAGATCTTTTCGGACCACGGCGCGGTCTTTGCCCGCCTCATGCGCGCCGGCCAGACCCGGCGCCTTGCCCATGACTGCTATCCGCATGCGCTGCTGGCGGCGGGCCATGTGGATGTGGTGGTCGATTACGATCTGCAGCCCTATGACTATCTGCCCGTGGCCGGCCTGGTCCGGGGCGCGGGCGGCATCATGACCGACTGGCAGGGTCGCCCGCTGGGGCTGGACTCCGACGGAAGGGTGGTCTCGGCCGCCACGCCCGAACTGCACGCGCAGGTGCTGGAGCTGCTGCGGGACGCCGCCCCATGAGCATCATTTCCTTCATCATCTCGCTGACCGGTGCGACCATGCTGCTGCTTTATGCCGTGCGCATGGTCGGCACCGGCATCGAGCGCGCCATGGGGCCCAGTTTCAAGCGCCTGATCACCAGCCACAAGGACCGCCGCATCAACATGGCGCTGGTGGGCGTGCTTCTGGCCGTCATCCTGCAGAGCGCGACCGCCGCCGCCCTGCTGGCAACCGGCTTTGCCGCCAGCGGCATGATCTCGCTGGTGGGCGGGCTGTCGCTGGTGCTGGGGGCCGATCTGGGTTCGGCGCTGGTCATCCAGATCCTGACGTTCAAGCTGGCCTGGCTGATCCCGGTATTGCTGAGTGTCGGTGGATATCTGTTTCTCAAGGTCGAAAAGCGCACGCCGCGGCAGGTGGGACGGATCCTGCTGGGCGTGGCCTTCATCCTGCTGTCGCTGCGCCTGATCGGCGAGGCCGTGCACCCGATCCGCGAGGCGGCCTTCATGCCTGCGATTGCCGGCTATCTGGCCAGCGATTTCGTGACCGCCTTCATCGTTGGCGCGGTGATTACCTTTGTCATGCATTCCTCGGTTGCCGCGATCCTGATGTTCGTGACCTTCGTCTCGATCGGCGTGTTGCCGCCCGAGGCCGGAGCGGCCGTTGTCCTGGGGGCGAATTTCGGCTCGGCCACCCTGCCGATCTGGCTGTCGCGCGGCATGAGCCCGGCTGCGCGGCGCATACCTTACGGAAATCTCTGGCTGCGCGGGGTGGGGTCCGTGGTCGGGCTCATGGTGATCAATTTCACCCCCGCACTGGAAATCCTGTCGGTCTTTTCGCCCGCGCAGGTGCTGGTGTCGGTGCATCTGACATTCAACCTGGTGCTGTTGCTGGTGTCGCTGCCGCTCGTGGGCCTGCTGGACGCGCCGCTTGCCGCGATGTTTCCCGAAGGGGGCGGCGCCGGGGGCGATGAAACCCTGCGCCCACGCTCGGCCCTCGATCCCAATGTAGTGCATCAGCCGCGCCTTGCCATTGCCGCGCTCAAGCGCGAAGTCCTGCGCATGAGCGAGATGATCGAGGCCATGGCCCGGCCCGTGATGGATGTCTATGAAAGCGGCGATGCCGACGTGATCAGGCGTGTCCGCGACATGGATCACGAGGTCAATTCGATGTTGTCGGCGATCCGCCGTTATGCGGCCTCGATCCCGCGTGCCGAGATGAACAAGGAACAGAACCGCCGCGTGCGCGAGCTGACCGAATATTCCATCAACCTCGAAACCGCCGGCGACATCATATCCAAACGTCTGATGGATCTGGCCGAGGAAAAGGCCCGCAAGCGCCTGCAATTTACCCGCGAAGGCTGGTCCGAGCTGCGCGGCCTGCATGAGCGCGTCATGTCGAACATGGCGCTCGCCTTCAACGTGCTGGTCAGCGAGGATATCGAAAGCGCGCGCCTGCTGGTGCAGGAAAAGACCGAGATGTCGGCCCAGGAACGCAAGAGCCGCAAGAAACACCTGAAAAGGCTGCGCGAGGGGCTGGAGCAGAGTTTCGAGAGCAGCGACGTGCATCTGGAGACGGTGCGGTCGCTCAAGGATCTGAATTCGCAGATCGCGGCGGTGGCCTATCCGATCCTCTATCGCCACGGCCAGTTGCTGGAAACCCGGCTGGTGCGCACGATGGACGAGGCTCCGGTCGCGCAGGGGGGCGGCAAGGGCTGATGCCGGGGGTTGATCCGGGGGTTGATCCGGGGGCCAGCCCCCGGGACCCCCGGCGTATTTGCGCAAAGAAGAAGGGGCGTCCGGCCGGTCCGGTCAGTCGGCCTTGCCGACATTTTCGGCGAACGCCTTTTCGAAGGCGGCCTGTTTCTCGGCATCGGCCGGGGTCTGGTAGTTCAGTTTCCAGTCCGAATAGGGCATGCCGTAGAACAGTTCGCGCGCCTCTTCCTTGGTCATCGTGATGCCGCGTTCATTGGCGGCCTCCTGATACCAGCGGCTGAGGCAGTTGCGGCAGAAACCGGCCAGGTTCATCAGGTCGATGTTCTGCACGTCGGGGCGGCTGTTCATCAGGTGGTTGCGCAGGGCGCGAAAGGCGGCGGCCTCGATCTCGATTCTGGTCTGTTCGTCCATGTCTTCCCCTTTCTGGTTACAGGTCGGCCGCCGCGATGACCTCTTGCAGGATCGGGGCAAGGCGGGCAGCCCAGCGTTGTTGCCGTTCGGGCGTGCGGATCAGGTCGTTGCGCAGCTCGATCAGGATATTGGGACGATCATGCCGGATCGCATGTCTGTCAATGCTGTCGCCATCCAGATGGCCGCCATAGGGTTCGTTTTCGCCCACGCACAGGTCGGGCTCGGCCCGCAGGCGTTCCAGCAGGGGCAGGGCAAGGCGCCGGTCGCGGCCGTGCAGGATGCCGATATGCCAGGGCCGCATCGCATGGCCGTTCAGGCGCGGGGTAAAGCTGTGGATGGCGACCATGACGGGGCGCGCGCGGCTGTCCAGCAGCCCGGCCAGCGCCGCATGATAGGGGTGATAGCAGTTTTCCAGCCGCCAGTTTACCTGCGCGTCCGTCAGGTTGCGGTTGGCGGGGATGATGGTGCCGTCATAGATCTGCATGATCAGCGTCGGGTCGTCTTCGCCCCGGTTCGGGTCGATCACGAGGCGCGAGAAATTCGCGCAGATCACCGGCGCGTCCATGTGCCGCCCCAGCGCGCGCGCCACCCCGGCGGCGCCCACGTCATAGGCGATATGGCGTTCCATCTCGGCCGGTGGCAGGCCGAGCGTGCCACCATTGACCTGCGGCGGCACGCGGTTGCTGGCGTGGTCGCAGGTGACGACGATGTCGGACGGTCGGTTTTGTCCGTCGATCTGGCAGGCCGTATCGGAAGATGTCATGAATCCCTCAAGAATTTGCGCTATAAACACCCAAAAACGTCTGGGCGACAAGACGCGCATTGCGTAATAATCGAAATTGGATCAGACAAGTGCGAAACGCGCATGGGGAACGCGCGGTTCGGGCATTCCAAGGAAGGGCAAGGCAGGCATGAGACGGCTTCGCAACGTCAAGATCGTGGCAACGCTGGGGCCGGCCTCCAGCGACAAGGAAATGATCCGCGCGTTGTTTGACGCGGGCGCCGACGTGTTTCGCCTGAACATGAGCCATGGCAGCCAGGACGAGCAGCGCGCACGCCATGACATCATCCGCAAGATCGAATCCGAAACCGGCCGCCCGATTGCCATTCTTGCCGACCTCCAGGGGCCGAAACTGCGCTGCGGGGTCTTTGCCGACGGGCCGGTCATGCTGACCGAGGGGCAGGATTTCCGCCTTGACCTCGACCCCGCCGCCGGTGATGCGCGGCGCGTGAACCTGCCGCATCCCGAGATTTTCGCAGCCATTGACACTGGCGAAACCCTGTTGATCAATGACGGCAAGATCCGCCTTCGGGTCAAGGCGCGTGGCGATGACTTCGCCGATTGCCGGGTCGAGGTTGGCGGCGAGATCTCCGACCGCAAGGGCGTGAACGTGCCCGATGTGATCCTGCCGCTTGCGGCGCTGTCGGACAAGGATCGCGCCGATCTTGAACTTGCCTGCGAGATGGGCGTTGACTGGCTGGCCCTGTCCTTCGTGCAGCGCGCCCAGGACGTGATCGAGGCGCGCGAACTGGCCGCCGGCCGCGCCGCCATCCTGTCGAAGATCGAGAAACCCGCCGCGGTAAAGGCCTTTGACAGCATTCTGGATGTGTCCGACGGCATCATGGTGGCCCGCGGCGATCTGGGGGTCGAGCTGCCGGTGCAGAACGTGCCGCCGATCCAGAAACGCCTGGTGCGGGCCTGTCGCCATGCGGGCAAGCCGGTCATCGTGGCGACCCAGATGATGGAAAGCATGATCGCCTCGCCCGTGCCGACCCGGGCCGAGGTGTCCGATGTCGCCACTGCCATCTACGAGGGGGCCGATGCGGTGATGCTGTCGGCCGAATCCGCCGCCGGCGATTATCCGGTCGAGGCGGTCCACACCATGGATGCCGTCGCCATCGAGGTCGAGTCCGACCCCACCTATCGCGACGTGATCGAGGCATCGCGCACCGCCGAACGCAAGACCGTGGCCGAGGCCATCACCGTTGCCGCCCGCGAAATCGCCGAAACCACCGAGGTCAAGGCGATTTGCTGTTTCACCCATTCGGGGACGACCGCGCTCAAGGTCGCGCGCGAACGCCCCCGCGTGCCGATCATCGCGCTGACCCCGCTGGAAGATACCGCGCGCCGCCTGTGCCTTTCCTGGGGGATGCATTGCGTGATGACCTCGGCGGTCAGGCGGTTCAAGATGGCCGTGGTCGGAGCGGCGCGTGCGGCCCATGAATACGGTTTTGGCGAAGATGGCGAATCGATTGTCGTCACCGCCGGGATCCCGTTCAACATGCCGGGCACGACCAACATCCTGCGCGTCTCGCCCATCGAGATGCGCCATATCGACGATTTCGAGGCGGATTGAGGGCCCTGTCACCCCGATGCCTGCGACGGGGGCCGCAAGCGCTGTCGAGAAAAGGGGGAGGGGAGGATGACTGCCGACTATCTTCTGGTGATCGGAACGATCCTGACCGTTCTGTCCGGGGTCTCGGTCCTGTCGGCCTGGATCGACGGTCGCAGCCCGCGCATTGCCGGCGTGGTTGCCGTGATCGGCCTGGGCATGTTGCTGTGGGGCACGACGATCACCCCGGGGGGCCTGCGCTGGGAGCTCATCCCCCGGGCCTTTGTCGCGGTGATCGGAAGAATGCTGAACTGAGCCGCACATCGAAATGCCGGCCACGGGTCTGCCCGCGGGGCAATGCCGGGCATGGACGGCTGGCCGACAGCGGCCGATGGGGCTTGCCAATCGGCGGCCGCACGCCTATAGA
>CAZWXK010000046.1:0-4598 GCA_964637875.1 uncultured Rhodobacter sp. | reverse complement strand
GGCTGGCCGACAGCGGCCGATGGGGCTTGCCAATCGGCGGCCGCACGCCTATAGAGACGCGCTCATACGGGACGGCCGGCAATGGGCTGCCGAGTCGCCCCAACGACCACAGCCTTGCGAGAGGAGACGGAAATGCCCAAGATGAAGACCAAGTCAGGCGCGAAAAAGCGCTTCAAGATGACGGCCACGGGCCGCGTCCGGGCCGCCCAGGCGGGTAAACGCCACGGCATGATCAAACGCACCAATAAATTCATCCGCAACGCCCGTGGCACCACCACGCTGAGTGCGCCGGATGAAAAGATCGTCAAGAAATACATGCCCTATGCGCGCTGAGGAGGCCTGAACAATGTCACGAGTCAAAGGAGGCGCGGCCGCGCACGCCCGCCACAAGAAGGTCATCAAGGCCGCCAAGGGCTATTATGGCCGTCGCAAGAACGCCTTCCGCACCGCCAAGCAGGCGGTCGACAAGGCCAACCAGTACGCAACCCGCGATCGCAAGCAGCGCAAGCGCAATTTCCGCGCCCTGTGGATCCAGCGGATCAATGCCGCTGTGCGCGCCCAGGACGACCAGCTGACCTATTCGCGTTTCATCAACGGTCTCGGCAAGGCCGGGATCGAGGTCGATCGCAAGGTTCTGGCCGATCTCGCCGTGAACGAACCCGAGGCCTTTGCCACGATCGTCAGCCAGGCCAAGGCCGCGCTGGGCTGAGCAATGCCCGCATGAAGATTACCCGAACCCGCGTCCGCAAGGGCGCGGGTTTTTCCTGTCTGCAACGAGGCACGCCATGACCGTTTTTGAACCCCGCAACCCCGATTTCGAAACCCATATCCGCCAGGCTTTCGCCGATCAGGGCCTGATGCAGAGCTTTGGTGCAGATCTGACCGAGGTCGCCCCGGGCCGCATCACCGTCGAACAGGATTTCGGCGACCATCTGCTGCAACAGCATGGCGGGTTGCATGGCGGTGCCATCGCGGCGCTGCTCGATACCGCCTGCGGCTTTGCCGCCGTCACCCTGCTGCCCGCCGGCAAGGGGATCACCACCATAGAATTCAAGACCAATTTCCTGTCGGCCGGCCTGGGGACGCGCTTTCGTGCCGGTGCCGAGGTGCTGAAACCGGGGCGCAGCATCATCGTCGCCGAGGGCCGCCTCTGGGCGCTGCGCGATGGGGGCGAGAAACTGATCGCCAGCATGACCGCGACAATGATGGTGATCGACCTGCGGGGGTAGGGTGGTCGCTGTCATTGCATGTTCTCCGCCCCGGGGCGCCTGTCCTCGGTTGCGCGTCGGGCCGAATCCAGCCATCTGCGCCATGTCCGGGTGGCACCCCTTGCAATCCCCGCCCTCAATGGCTAGCACCAAGCCCAACGCGAAACTCGTGAATGGATGACGACATGGACGGCCTTGACGCGCTCAGGAACAGGTATCTCCAGGAAATCTCTGCCGCCTCGGATGAGGCCGCGCTCGAATCCGTGCGCCTGGCCGCGCTGGGCAAGAAGGGCGAGATCAGCCTGAAAATGCGCGAACTGGGCAAGATGACGCCGGATCAGCGCAAACTCGCCGGCCCCGCGCTGAACGCGCTCAAGGCCGAAATCAACGCAGCACTCACCGCCCGCAAGGCCGCGCTTGCCGACGCCGCGCTGGAAGAGCGCCTGAAAAACGAGTGGCTTGACGTCACGCTGCCCGGCCGGCCCCGGCGCCAGGGCACGATCCACCCGGTCAGCCAGGTGACCGAGGAAATCATCGCCATCTTTGCCGATCTCGGCTTTGCCGTCGCCGAAGGCCCCCAGGTCGAGGATGACTGGTACAATTTCGACGCCCTCAACATCCCGCCCGAACATCCGACGCGCACGGAAATGGATACCTTCTACATGCACAAGGGCGATGATGACGACCGCCCGCCCCATGTGCTGCGCACCCATACCAGCCCGGTCCAGATCCGTCACATGCAAAAGGCCGGCGCACCGACCCGCATCATCGCGCCGGGCCGCGTCTATCGCGCCGATTACGACCAGACCCACACCCCCATGTTCCACCAGGTCGAGGGTCTTGCCATCGACCGCGACATCTCCATGGCCAACCTCAAATGGGTGCTCGAGGAATTCTGCCGCGCCTTCTTCGAGGTCGATCATGTGGAACTGCGCTTTCGCGCATCCCATTTCCCCTTTACCGAACCCTCGGCCGAGGTCGATCTGCGCTGCTCGTGGGAGGGCGGCCAGCTCAAGGTCGGCGAGGGCGACGACTGGATGGAAATCCTCGGCTCGGGCATGGTGCACCCCAAGGTGCTGCGCGCCGGCGGCATCGACCCCGATGAATGGCAGGGCTTTGCCTTCGGCATCGGCATCGACCGGCTGGCCATGCTGAAATACGGCATCCCCGATCTGCGCGCCTTCTTCGACAGCGATCTGCGCTGGCTGCGCCACTACGGTTTCGCGGCGCTGGCCCAGCCCAATCTGCATGGCGGCCTCAGCGGCTGACAGGCGCAGCCCGCTGCCTTCTTCTTTGCCCAAATACGCCGGGGGAGTCGCGCCAGCGACGGGGGCAGCGCCCCCTCACGGCTGAACCAGCCGCCCCCACAGATCATATTCCCCGGCCTCATCCACCTCGACCGAAACGATGTCACCAGGGTTCAATCCTTCGAATCCCTCGTCGATGAACAGATTGCCGTCGATATCGGGCGCGTCCGCCCATGTGCGGCAGGTGGCGCCTTGCTCGTCCACCTCGTCCACGATCACCTGCAACCGCTGGCCAAGTTTGCGCGCCAGCTTGCGCGCCGAGATCTCCTGCGCGCGCGCCATGAACCGTTCCCAGCGGTCCTGCTTGACCTCTTCGGCCACATGGCCCGGCAGATCGTTCGATCGCGCCCCGGCCACGTTTTCGTACTTGAAACACCCCACCCGATCGAGCTGCGCCTCGTCCAGCCAGTCCAGCAGAAAGTTGAACTCGTCCTCGGTCTCGCCCGGATAGCCGACGATGAAGGTCGAGCGCAGCACGATATCGGGGCAGATCTTGCGCCAGCATGCGATCTCGTCCAGCACCCTTGCGCTGGCCGCCGGCCGCGCCATGCGGCGCAAGACATCCGGATGCGCATGCTGGAACGGAATGTCCAGATAGGGCAGCACCATCCCGCCGGATTCGGATATCTGCCCCATCAGCGGGATCAGATCGCGCACATGCGGATAGGGATAGATATAGTGCAGCCGCACCCAGGCACCCAGCCCGCCCAGGTCGCGCGCCAGATCGGTGATATGGGCGCGATGTCCGCGTTCCTCGGCATGGCGAATGTCCACCCCATAGGCCGAGCTGTCCTGGCTGATTACCAGCAACTCGCGCACGCCGCTTTCCACCAGCCTTTCCGCCTCGCGGATCACCGCGTGCGCCGGCCGGCTGACCAGACGCCCGCGCATGTCGGGGATGATGCAGAACCGGCATTTGTGATTGCAGCCTTCGGAAATCTTCAGATAGGCATAATGGCGCGGCGTCAGCCGCACCCCGCCGGCGGGCAACAGATCGACAAAGGGGTCCGGCCTGGGCGGCACCGCCTGATGCACCGCGTCGATCACCTGTTCATATTGATGCGCGCCGGTCACGGCCAGCACCTGCGGATGCGCGCCGGTGATGAATTCGGGTTCCGCCCCCAGACAACCGGTCACGACCACCCGCCCGTTTTCGGCCAGCGCCTCGCCGATTGCGGCCAGGCTTTCGGCCTTGGCGCTGTCCAGAAAGCCGCAGGTGTTGACAATGACCGCATCCGCGCCCGCATAATCGGGGCTGATGGCATAGCCCTCGGCCCGCAGGCGCGTCAGTATCCGCTCGCTGTCCACCAGCGCCTTGGGGCAGCCCAGGCTGACCATGCCGATTGCAGGCTGGCCCGCGCGGCGGGTTTCGGGAATGCGGGCGCGCGCGATGTCGGGGCGCAGGTCGGGTGGATTGTCTGTCATGGCGCGCATCTATAGGCCACGCCATGCGATGATGAAAGATGCCGCCTTCTTCTTTGCGTCAAATACTCTCGGGGGTGCGGGGGCAGACAGCCCCCGCCTGCGCCGTCGGAAATGGCGGGCGCCTCCGGCGGGAGTATTTGGACAAAGAAGAAGCCGCGGGTCCGCCCCGAGGCCTCAGCGCACCACGTGAACCGAACAGTTGGCGTGCCGGACCACGCGCGCGGCGGTCGAGCCCAGGAAATAGTCCTGCAGCCCCGGCCGGTGCGAGGCAATCACGATCAGATCCACGCCCTTGTTTTCCGCATATTCGGTGATCGAGATTCCCGCATGCCCGATGATGACATCCGCATGTACCCCGGCTACGCCGCCGATTTCGGCCATGAGCTGGGCACGTGCCTCGTCGAGATTCTTTTCCATCTGCCCCTCGGGGATGTATTGCGCGATATAGGGCGGCACTTCCTCGATCACGGTCAGCGCGGTGATTCGGCCGCCCTCCTTTTTCAGACGCAGGGCGATCTCGATTGCGCGTGCAGTATTTGCCCCGTGATCGAGTGCGATCGGAACAAGGATATGGTCGAACATTGCAGGTCTCCTCTGATCTCTTGCCTGACATCTACGAGGCTGCACTCTGCGCTGCCATGATGCAAGTCAAAACCCC
>CAZWXK010000045.1:3249-21314 GCA_964637875.1 uncultured Rhodobacter sp. | reverse complement strand
AATTCGCAGCGAATGATCTGGCAATTTTCACATTTCTGCAATATTGGGTGGCCAGGGAAACAGTCACATATCGGAAGAATTCATGCAGATGGGCAAGCGGTTTTCTGCGACCCGCGAAATCTCCTACGCCATAACCGCCCGCACAAGACGGGGCCGCATCCTGATCCGAACGGTGGAAAATGCCACCGGCCGGCTGAAACTGATCCGCCGTGCGCGTGGCTATGATCGCGAAATTGCCGAGGGCCGCAATTTCTGGGATGTCGTGCCGGAACGCTACAAGCTCAATCTCGACATCATTTCGGGTTCGCTCGACAATATCCCGAAAACCGGCCCGGTGGTGGTGCTGGCCAACCACCCCTATGGCATTCTCGACGGGCTGATGCTGGGGCAGATCATGTCGCGCACGCGCGGCGATTTCCGCATCCTTGCCCACAAGGTGTTTTCCAAGGCCGAGGACATCAACGACGTGATCCTTCCGATCAGCTTTGACGAAACCCGCGAGGCCGTGCAGATCAATCTCGACACCCGCAAGGTGGCGCTGGAATATCTGAAACAGGGCGGTGCCGTGGGCGTGTTCCCGGGGGGCTCGGTTTCCTCGCCACGCCGGATGTTCGGCTTTCCGATGGATCCGGCCTGGCGCACCTTCACCGCCAGGATGATCTCCAAAAGCGGGGCCACGGTCGTGCCGATCTTTTTCGAGGGCCACAATTCGCGCCGTTTCCATTTCTTCGGTCGCGTCAACAAGACCATGCGCACGGCGCTCCTGATCAACGAGTTCAAGCGCCGGGTCGGCCGCCCGGTGCGTGTCGCCATTGGCGCGCCGCTGGACAGTCAGGCCCTGGAAGCCTATGCCAAGGATCCCAAGGCAATGATGGACTTTCTGCGCACGAAAACCTATGACCTGTCGCCGAAACCCGTGAACACGCAGGAATACGGCTTTGACTTCTGAAAGGTTCGGCTGATGGCCGTCGGTATCTTTGACTCGGGCCTTGGCGGGCTGACCGTCTATCGCGAAATCCGCGCCCTCATGCCCGATCTGCCGCTGGTCTATTTCGGCGACAACGCGCATGCCCCCTATGGGGTGCGCGATGCCGATGACATCTATGACCTTGCCTGCACCGGCGCGCAACGCCTGTTCGATGCGGGCTGCGATCTGGTGATCCTGGCCTGCAATACCGCATCGGCCGCGGCGCTGCGCCGGATGCAGGAAAACTGGGTTCCTGCCGACAAACGCGTGCTGGGCGTCTTCGTCCCCCTGATCGAGGCCCTGACCGAACGCTCCTGGGGCGACAATTCCCCCCCGCGCGAGGTGGATACCAAGCATGTCGCGCTGTTCGCCACCCCCTCGACGGTGGCCAGCCGCGCCTTTCAACGTGAACTGGCCTTTCGCGCCGTCGGTGTCGATGTCGAGGCCCAGCCCTGCGGCGGCCTTGTCGATGCCATCGAGGATGGCGACATGATCCTTGCCGAGGCCCTGGTGCGCAGCCATGTGGACGCCCTGAAACGGCGCATGCCACACCCGCAGGCGGCCATTCTGGGTTGCACCCACTACCCGCTGATGGCCGACACATTCCAGGGCGCGCTGGGCCAAAACGTCAAGGTATTCTCGCAGGGCAGGATCGTCGCCCGCAGCCTGCAGGACTATTTGCAGCGCCACCCCGACATGCGCGGCCCCGGCCAGAAATCCATGTTCCTGACCACGGGTGACCCAACGACGGTTTCCGATCAGGCGACCCGATTCCTGAAACGCGAAATCCGCTTTCAACCTGCCTGAGGCTTCTTCTTTGCCCAAATACGTCCGGGGGAGTCCCGCAGGGACGGGGGCAGCGCCCCCAAGCACCCCCGGTGACAACCCGCGACCCCGCAGACAATTGAAAGCCCCCGTCAAATCGCATATGTGCCCTTGAACGAAACAGGAAATACCGCGCCATGAGCAAAACCCACAAGATCGCCATTCTCGGGGCCAGCGGCTATACGGGGGCGGAACTCGTCCGCCTGATTGCGTCGCATCCGAACATGCGCATCGCGGCCCTGACCGCCGACCGCAAGGCCGGCCAGGACATGGGCGCGGTTTTTCCGCATCTGGCGCAGCTCGACCTGCCGGTGCTGACCCGGATCGAGGACGTCGATTTTTCCGAAATCGACCTTGCCTTTTGCGCGCTTCCCCACGGGGTGACGCACGGGCTTGTGCGCAAGCTGCCAGATCATGTGAAACTGGTCGATCTTTCGGCCGATTTCCGGCTGCGCGACGGCGCGGCCTATCGCAAATGGTACGGGATCGAACACAGCGCGCTGGACATCCAGCCATCGGTTGCCTTCGGCCTGCCCGAACATTACCGCGACCAGATCCGCACCGCGCGCATCGCCGCCAATACGGGCTGCTATGTGGCGACATCGCTGCTGGCGCTGATCCCGCCGGTGCGTGACGGCGTGATCGACCCCGACAGCATTATCATCGATGCGAAATCCGGTGTCTCGGGCGCAGGGCGCGGCCTGAAGGAGGCAATGCTTTATGCCGAGGTCAACGAAGGTTTCAATGCCTATGGCGTGGCCCATCACCGCCATATGGGCGAGCTAGACCAGGAGCTGAGCAAATTTGCCGGCCGCCCCGTGACGCCGACATTCACCCCCCATCTGGTGCCGATGAACCGGGGCATGATGGCGACGATCTATGTGCAGGGCGCGGCCGGGGAAATTCACGCGTCGCTGGCCGGGCAATATGCCGACGAGCCCTTTGTGCATGTGTTGCCCGCAGGCCAGATGCCGGCAACCCGCCATGTGCGCGGATCCAACCAGTGCCGCATCGGGGTGGTGGCCGACAGGCGGCCGGGACACGCGATCGTGATCTCGGTTCTCGACAATCTGATGAAGGGGGCCTCGGGGCAGGCGCTGCAATGTGCCAATATCATGCTGGGGCTCGACGAAACCACGGGGCTGGACATGGCCCCGACCTTTCCGTGAGGGGATGAACAATGGCAGTCGGTGGACTGAAGAAGAAACGGCGGATCCAGCTGATCATCGCGGCATTCGTCTTTCTTGCGGTGGCAACCGGGCTGATCGGATATGCCTTGCGCGACGGCATTTCCTATTTCCGCAGTCCGACCCAGGTCGTGGAAACGCCGCCCGGCCCGAACGAGACCTTCCGCATCGGCGGTCTGGTCGAGGAGGGCAGCCTGAAGCGCGGTCAGGGCAGGACGATTCGCTTTTCGGTGACCGACGGCAACGATTCCGTTCCGGTCACCTATACCGGCATCCTTCCCGATCTGTTCAAGGAGGGCAAGGGTGTGGTCGCAACCGGAAAACTGGTCGGCGGCACCTTCCAGGCATCTGAAATCCTTGCCAAACATGACGAGAACTACATGCCGCGCGAAGTTGTCGATGCGCTCAAGAAACAGGGGACATACGTACCCCCGAACGGTAGCTAGGCGATTTCTTAACCGCTTGTGAACAGCATTTCCCGCAAGGCACAAGTCAGCTTTGCGGGGGCGAGATTTGGAAACGGTCAGGGATATTGCGCGCCGGATCGTTGCGCGCGAGGGCGGGTTTGCGGACGATCCGAATGATCCGGGTGGCGCCACCAATCACGGGGTGACGCTGGCCACGCTCAGGCGTCTGCGTGGCGCGGCCATGGGTATCGAGGATCTGCGCGCGCTCGGCCCCGAGGATGCGGCGACCATCTTTGTCGATGCCTATTTTCGCGCGCCGCGGCTCTATCTGCTGCCGCGCGCATTGTGGCCGACGGTGTTCGACATGTATGTGAATTCCGGCGCCAATGCGGTGCGCATTCTTCAGAGATTGCTGAACGAGATGGGGCTGCGCGTCGATGTCGATGGCATTGTCGGCCCGGCAACGGCCGCGGCGGCGCGCCGGGCGCTGGCGCTTGCGCCCGATCATCTGGTCGATGCCTACGGGATCGCGCGGCGCAATTACTATTACCGGCTGGCCGCGCGCAACCCGCGCCTGCGCAAGTTCGTGCGCCGGCGCGATGGCGGCAAGGGGGGGTGGATCCTGCGGGCCGAGGGGTTCATTGCGCCGCGCTGGCGCCTGAGCGATGCCCAGCACAGGGCGAGGGTTGCGCAATGGGGCTGATCCGGGGCCTTTCCCCGTTCGGGCCCCTGTTCGGGCCGAACATGCGCGCGGCCGGAGATGCGCTGGGCGGTGTCCTGCGCAGCCTGCGCCCCGATGCCACCCGTCAGATGGAGCTGGGCTTTGACGCGCAAAAGGACGCTCGCGCCCAGTTCGCCGACGAGTTCCGCCCCCCTGCGGCCGATGGCCCGCCGCGCGGTCGCTTCGATCAGCTGGTCGATGCGCTCAACCGTCTGCCGCGTCCGCTCCTGGCCTTTGGCACCATCGGGCTGTTTGTCGATGCGATGGTGGCCCCCGAGGGGTTTGCCCTCAGGATGCGGGGTCTGGCCCAGGTGCCCGAGCCGCTGTGGTGGCTGCTGGGGGCGATCGTGTCTTTCTATTTCGGTGCGCGCGAGCTGGATCATGCCCGCCGCATGCGCTGGTCGTCGGGCAGGGCCGGTGCGGCGCGACAAGGCAGCGCGCCAACATGGCAAACCCCCGCCCCCGGGGGAACGCGCGACGGCAACCCCGCGCTGGAGGAATGGCGTCAATTGCGCGACCGCTGATTTCGCGGCCCGTCTTGCCGCCTGTTTCCCCGCGCGTTTCCGTCGCCGGGTGCCTGCCCGGCCCCGCCCGACGACCAGCGCATGCGGCGCGCAGGGGGTGTGGCCACGGGATCCGCCCCCTTGCCCCGAGGCAATATGCCCCCCCTTTCACGGCGAATGTTATTTGCGCGCCTGTTCCAAAGCCGTATGATGTGGCTTTGAAACAGGAACCTCCAAGCATACGGGAACAGCCGACATGACAGCGGAACTGGGCCATTTCTCCCTTGTCCTGGCCTTCATGGTGGCCATCGTTCAGATGATCGTGCCGCTGGTCGGCGCCCAGAAGGGCTGGCGTGGCTGGATGGACATGGCCGTGCCGGCGGCGCTGTCGCAATTCGTGCTGACCCTGCTGTCATTCCTGGCGCTGGTCTGGGCCTTTGTCTCGTCTGATTTTTCGGTCGCGCTGGTTGCCGAAAACTCCAACTCGCTCAAGCCGATGTTGTACAAGATCACCGGCACCTGGGGCAATCACGAGGGCTCGATGCTGCTGTGGGTGTTCATCCTGGCACTGTTCGGGGCGATGGTGGCACTGTTCGGGCGCAATCTGCCCCATGCGCTGAAGGCGCGGGTGCTGGCGGTGCAGGCGGCCATCGGCGTGGCCTTTTATGCCTTTATCCTGTTCACCTCGAACCCTTTCCTGCGCCTTGCCATGCCGCCGCTTGACGGCAGGGGCATGAATCCGCTGTTGCAGGATCCGGGGCTGGCCTTTCATCCGCCGTTTCTCTACCTGGGCTATGTCGGGCTCTCGACCTCGTTCAGCTTTGCCGTCGCGGCCCTGATCGAGGGGCGGGTCGATGCCGCCTGGGCGCGCTGGGTACGCCCCTGGACGCTGGCGGCCTGGCTGTTTCTGACCCTGGGCATCGCGCTGGGCTCGTGGTGGGCCTATTACGAGCTGGGCTGGGGCGGCTGGTGGTTCTGGGACCCGGTCGAGAATGCCAGCTTCATGCCCTGGCTGATCGCCGCCGCGCTGCTGCATTCGGCGATCGTGGTCGAGAAACGCGAGAGCCTCAAGGCGTGGACGATTCTGCTGGCGATCCTTGCATTCTCGTTCTCGCTGATCGGGACCTTCATCGTGCGTTCGGGGGTCATCACCTCGGTGCACGCCTTTGCCTCCGACCCGTCCAGGGGGGTGTTCATCCTTCTGATCCTGGCGATCGCCATCGGGGGGTCGCTGACATTGTTCGCACTTCGCGCCGGCGCGACCCAGTCGAAGGGCGTCTTCGCCATGGTCAGCCGCGAATCGGGTATCGTGCTGAACAATATCCTGCTGGTGGTTGCCGCATTCGTGGTTTTCGTCGGCACCATCTGGCCGCTGTTCTCCGAGGTCGCGCTGGGGCGCAAGCTGTCGGTCGGGGCGCCGTTCTTTGATCTGGCCTTTACGCCGTTCATGGTGGTGGTCGCGATGGTGCTGCCGATCGGGGCCATGCTGCCATGGAAGAGGGCCGGGCTCGACCGGGCGATGGGTCCGCTCTGGGGGGTGCTGGCGCTGTCGGTGGCATCGGGGGCGCTGGTGCTGGTGATCCAGACCGGCACCCCGATGATCGGCCCCATCGGTATCGCGCTGGCCGCGTGGCTGATCCTTGGCGCGGGGGCCGATCTGGCCCAGCGGATCCGTCTGGGCCGACAGGCGCCGGGCGACAGCCTGCGCCGGCTGGTGCATCTGCCGCGTGCCGATCTGGGCAAGGTGGTTGCCCATGCCGGGCTGGGCGTCGTCATTTTCGGGATCAGCGCGATCAGCGCCTGGCAGACCGAGGATATCCGTGTTGCCCGTCCCGGGGAGAGCTTTCGAATCCCGGGGCCGCGGGCGGAATACCGGCTGCGCTTTGACGAGGTGCGCAACGTCAAGGGGCCCAACTATGATGCGGTCGAGGGGGTGTTCACCGTGTTTCAGGACGGCCGCCAGGTTGCCCGGCTGAAACCCCAGAAGCGCGTCTATACCGTCTCGCGCCAGCCCACCACCGAGGCGGCGATCAAGCCCGGCCTGTTTCGCGACATCTATGTGGTGATCGGCGATCCCCAGAAGGACGGCAAGGGATGGGCGGTGCGCAGCTATATCAAGCCCTTTGCCGACTGGATCTGGGCCGGAGCGATCATCATGGCGCTGGGCGGGTTGCTCAGCCTTTCGGATCGGCGCTATCGGGTGGCGGCCGGGGCCGCGCGACGCCGGCGTGCCGCCGCCGGCGCCGGCGCCGTGGCGGCGGAGTGAGGACCATGTTCAGACGCCTCGTCCTGATCCTCGCCCTGCTTTTCGCCTTTCCGCTGGCCGTCTCGCGACCCGCTCTGGCGGTGCTGCCCGGCGAGATGCTCAAGGATCCGGTGCTCGAGGCCAGGGCCCGTGAAATATCCAAGGGGTTGCGCTGTCTTGTCTGTCGCAACGAAAACATCGACGATTCCAATGCCAAGCTGGCCCACGACCTGCGGGTGCTGGTGCGCGATCGTCTGAAGGCGGGCGATACCGACCAGCAGGTGGTCGATTACATCGTCGCCCGCTATGGCGAATATGTCCTGCTGCGGCCGCGCGCGACGGGGGCGAATCTGCTGCTGTGGGGCGCGGGGCCGATCATGTTGCTGCTGGCCGGCTGGATCGGCTATCGCTATGTCCGCGGCCAGCGCGGCGATGGCCGACGCGACCGGCTGAGCGACGCGGAAAAGACCCGCCTCGAGGAACTGATGAGCGATTGACGCAATGTCACGCCGGCAATGCGGTCGAAACGCCCCCCGTGCTGGGCTAAGACGGATGCCGGAAACGCGAAGCGGGCACCAAGGGGGGAAGACATGTCCTGGAACACCATTCGATACGGTGTCGAGGCCGGAATCGCCCGGCTGACACTGAACCGACCCGAGCTGCTGAACGGCATGAACGCCGAAATGCGCGGCGAGATTCGCCAGGCCGTCATCGCCGCGGGCAACGAGGCGCGCGTGCTGGTCATCACCGGGGCGGGCAGGGGGTTCTGCTCGGGGCAGGATCTGGGGGGCGAGACCGATGTCACCCGGTTCGACCTCAGGGAAATACTGACGCGCGAATACGAACCCATGCTCAGGGCAATCCATGACTGTCCGATCCCCACCATCGCCGCGGTCAACGGTCCGGCGGCCGGGGCGGGGGCCAATGTCGCGCTGGCCTGCGATGTGGTGATCGCCGCCGAGAGCGCCTTTTTCATGCAGGCATTCTCGCTGATCGGGCTGATCCCGGATGCCGGGGGAACCTATGTGCTGCCGCGCAATATCGGCTTTGCCCGCGCCATGGGGGCGGCGCTGTTTGCCGACCGTATCCCGGCCCGCCAGGCGGCCGAATGGGGGCTGATCTGGGAAACGGTCCCGGACGAGGAATTTTCCGAACATGTCGATCGCAAGGCCCGATTGCTGGCCGACGGCCCGACCGGCGCCTATCGCCTGATCAAGCAGGCGATCCGGGCCAGTTTCGACAATGACCTCGATGCGCAGCTGGCGCTCGAGGCCGAGTTGCAGGGCCTGGCCGGCAGGAGCCGCGATTTCGCCGAGGGCGTGCAGGCCTTCAACGAAAAACGCAAGCCCCGTTTCGAGGGGCGCTGAGGGGCAGGGCCGGCCGGACCGGGCGCGGGGCTGTCCGATACGGTTGTCCCGCGCGGGTGGTCCCGCAAGGGGGGGCTTGCAACCGGGCGGGCTTTCGGTCAGCCTTGGACCCTGCGGGAAATCGATCCTGCCGAATGTGGAGGGTCGGCATTCACCGATTGCGCGCGGGAAAGGGGCCGATGAACGACATGTCCACCACCCTGCCTCCATCTGGCCCCGGCCCGGGCTCAGCCGGGGTGCCGATGCGCTGGGGCGGCCATTTCAGGGCGACCCTGACGCTGGGTCTGCCGATCATCGGGGCCAATCTGGCCCAGCTGGCGGTGGGCATGACCGATACCGTCATGGTTGGCTGGTACGGTGTGACCGAACTGGCCGCGGTGACGCTGGCAAGCTCGGTCTTTTTCATCTTTTTCATCGTGGGATCGGGCTTTGCCATGGCGGTGATGCCGATGGTGGCAACCGCCAGCGCCCAGGGCGATACCCGCCAGGTGCGCCGGGTCGTGCGCATGGGGTTGTGGATCACGCTTGCCTATGGCGCGATCCTGATGCCGATCCTGTGGAATTACGGCACATTGATGCTGCTGATCGGCCAGAAACCCGAGATTGCCAGGATCGGGCAGGACTACATGCGCATCAGCCAGTGGGGGATGCTGCCCATGATGCTGGTGATGGTGCTGAAAAGCATGATGTCGGCGCTGGAGCGGCCCAACTGGGTGCTGTGGGGCACGATCATCGGCGCGCTGGCCAATGCATTGTTCGACTGGGTGCTGATCTTTGGCAACTGGGGTGCGCCGGCGCTGGGGGTGCGGGGCGCGGCGATGGCCTCGGTCGGCACCAGCAGCATCGTTTTCGTGGTGCTTGCGCTGCATGTCACCCATCAACGCGAAATGGCGTCATACACGATATTCTCGCGCCTCTGGCGGCCCGACTGGGGCGCCTTTGCCGAGGTGTTCCGCCTGGGCTGGCCGATCGGACTGACCATGCTGGCCGAGGTCGGGCTGTTTTCCACATCGGCCCTGATGATGGGCTGGCTGGGCACCCGCGAACTGGCCACCCACGGCATCGTCATCCAGATCGCGACATTTTCCTTCATGATCTATCTGGGGCTGGCCAATGTCGGCACCATCCGCGTCGGTCGTGCCCTGGGGCGGCGCGATGGCACCGGGTTGTGGCGGGCGGCGATGATGGTGACAATCCTGCAGCTGGGCCTGTCGGCGGTGTTCAGCCTGATCTTTCTGCTGGCCCCCGAACCCCTGATCCGCCTGTTTCTGGACAGCAACAAGGCAGCCAGCGCCGAGATCGTTGCCTATGGTCGCGGATTGCTGATCCTGGCGGCGCTGTTTCAGGTGTTCGACGGGCTGCAGGTCGTCTATCTGTGGCTGCTGCGCGGGCTCAAGGATACGCGGGTACCGATGTTCGGGGCGGTGGTGGCCTATTGGGGGGTCGGGGTCAGCGCCTCGTGGTTTCTGGGTTTCCGGGCCGGATATGGGGGCTATGGTGTGTGGGCCGGGCTGGTGATCGGCCTGGCCGTGGCCGGCGCCTTCATGGTGCTGCGCTTTCTGGCGATCCTGCGCCGCCGGTCGGGGCATTTCACCGGCTGAGCGCGCGTCGCACCCCGGGGCCATGCCGCCAACCCTTGCGACATGGGCGGAATTTGTTACAGAGGTTGGCATGAATGCATGTTTTCGATCGGTTTGCAGGGGGGCGGTGTTTGTGGTCCTTGCGCTGCTGGCGCCTCCGGTTTCCGGTGGCGGCCATGCCCATGCCGGCACCGCGCTGGTGGCGGTTGCCGCGAATTTCGCCGAAGTCGCCCAGCGCCTGAAGCCGCTCTTCCGCCGTGCGAGCGGGAACGACATCGTGATCACGGTGGGCTCGACCGGCAAGCTCTATGCCCAGATCGTCAATGGTGCGCCCTATGACATCCTGCTGGCGGCCGACCAGCGCCGGGCGCGCCTGCTGGAAGAGGGCGGGCAGGGGGTCGCGGGCTCGCGCTTTACCTATGCGACCGGGCAGCTCAGCCTCTGGAGCCCCGATCCGGCGGCCATTGCCCCCGGACAGGGGCCGGCACTGCTGGCGGGTGGGAATTTCCGTCACCTGGCCATCGCCAATCCCAGGCTGGCGCCCTATGGGGCCGCGGCCAGGCAGGTGCTCGAACGGCTGGGGCAGTGGCGCCGCCTGCAGCCGCGTCTGGTAATGGGGCAGAATATCGGACAGGTGTTTTCCATGGTCGCCACCGGCAATGCCGAGCTGGGGATCATCGCGCGCTCATATGCGCTGTCGCCCCGCAACACGAGGCCCGGCAGCCGCTGGGACATTCCGCCCGGGATGCATGATCCCATCCGCCAGGATGCGGTGCTGCTGAAACGCGGCCGCGACAATGCCGCGGCACGCGCCTTTCTGACCTTTCTGACCAGCCCCGCGGCGCGCGCGGTGATCGCCGGCTTTGGCTATGGGGCGGGCGGGTGATCGGTGCGCCGGATCTGGAGCCGCTGTGGCTGACGCTGCGGCTGGCGGCAATCAGCACCGTGATCCTGCTGGTGCTGGGCACGCCCCTGGCGTGGTGGCTGGCACATACGCGAAGCCGCGCGAAATCGGTGATCGAGGCGGTGACCGCGCTGCCCCTGGTCCTGCCGCCAACGGTGCTGGGGTTCTATCTTCTGGTCTTTCTCAGCCCCGGCTCGGCAATCGGGGGGGCATGGGTGCGCATGACCGGCGAAAACCTGACATTCTCGTTCTCGGGGCTGGTCGTGGCCACGGTGATCTATGCGCTGCCCTTTACCGTGCAGCCCCTTCAGGCCAGTTTCGAAAGCATCGGCCGCGCCCCGCTCGAGGCCGCGGCCACCCTCGGGGCATCGGGCCGGGATGCCTTCCTTACCGTTGCCACGCCCATGGCCCTGCGCGGGTATCTGACCGCGGTGGTGCTGAGTTTTGCCCACGCCGTTGGCGAGTTCGGTGTCGTGCTGATGGTGGGGGGCAACATTCCCGGCCGCACCAAGGTGATCTCGATTGCAATCTATGAACATGTCGAAACCCTGGAATATGCGCAGGCGCACATGCTGTCGCTGATCCTGCTGGTCTTTTCCTTTGTGGCGCTGGTCGCGGTCTATTCGATCAACCGGCGCTTTCCGCTGCGGGTGGGCTGAGCGATGGACCAGCTGTCGGTCGATATCTCGCTCGACCTGCCCGATTTCTCGCTGGAATTTTCCCATGTCTTTCGCCTGCATGGCATCACCGCGCTGTTCGGCCCCTCGGGATGCGGAAAGTCCACGCTGCTGCGGGTGATCGCCGGGCTCGAACGGCGGGCCGCGGGGCGTGTCGCCTATGGCGCCGAGCTCTGGCAGGGGGGGCGCCGCATGGTGCCGACCCATCGTCGCGGGGTCGGTTACGTGTTTCAGGACACGCGTCTTTTCCCGCATCTGGATGTCGCCGGCAACCTGCGATATGCCGAGCGCCGCGCACCACCCGAAAAAGGGGGGTTCAGCCGCGACGACGTGATCCAGGCGCTGGATCTGGCGCCGCTGCTGGCGCGCAGGCCGCAGCTGCTGTCAGGGGGCGAGCGCCAGCGCGTGGCGATCGGACGCTCCCTGCTCAGCCGGCCGCGCCTGCTGCTGATGGACGAGCCGCTGGCCGCGCTCGATGCCCGGCGCAAGGGCGATCTCATGGGCCATATCGCGCGCCTGCCGCGCATGTTCGGCCTGCCCGTGCTTTATGTGACCCATGCCATCGACGAGGTCACCCGCCTGGCCAACGACATCGTTGCGCTCTCGGATGGGCGCCTTCTGGCGGCGGGCGAGGTTGCCGCCACGCTCGAACGCCTCGATCTGCCGCCGGTTTCGGGCAGGTTCGAGGCCGGCAGCGTGATCGAGGCCATCGTGCGCGACTATGACCGGGAATACCTTCTGACCCGGCTGGATGTCGCCGGACAGACGCTGGTGATGCCGGGCACCAGCGTGCCGCCGGGGGCGCGCTTGCGCCTGCGGGTGCGGGCCCGCGACGTGTCGCTGGCGCTGAGCAGGCCGCATGACATCAGCATCCGCAACATCCTGTCAGGAAGATTGACCGAGATCCGGGCCGAACGGGACACCGCCTTTGCCGAGGTCCTGGTCGATATCGGTGCCGGACAGCACCTGCGCGCACGTCTGACCCGGGCCTCGGTGGCCGATCTTGGTCTGGCGCCGGGGGTGGCGGTTT
Source organism: uncultured Rhodobacter sp. (assembly GCA_964637875.1). Lineage (GTDB taxonomy): Bacteria > Pseudomonadota > Alphaproteobacteria > Rhodobacterales > Rhodobacteraceae > UBA5972. Next base: position 8,901 of record CAZWXK010000045.1, on the reverse strand, counting down.
TCGCGCTGATCAAGTCGGTCGCCTTCGATCGCCGCGCCCTGCCGCGCGGGGCGATGGACGATCCGCCCCCGGCGGGGCGATCGCGGGATTGATCTTGGCCCGTGCAGCGGCCACATTACGGGCATGGGCCGGGGTGGTGGACGGCATGGTGAAACCGGGATCGCCCGGGTCAGGGCAGGATGACTGCACGAGGAAAGGAAAGGCGCAATGGAATATCTGTCGCTCGATCTGAAGATTGCGCTGGCCAGCGTGTTCGTCCAGGTATTACTCAGTTTCTATGCCGCCCTTGCCATGGGTGTCGCGCGGACGCGGGCGGTGCGCGATGGCCGCATGCCGCCCGAGCATGTTGCGCTGGACAGCAACGCCTGCCCCGAGGATGTGCGCAAGCTGGGCAACAATCTGGCAGACCAGTTCGAATTTCCGGTGCTGCTGTACAGCGCCGTCGCCTTTGCGGCGATATTCGATGCCGCCTCGATGCCCTTTGCGCTGGCCTGTGTGGGGTATGTGGTCACACGCATTCTGCATCGCTTCATCCATGTGAACGCCAATGACGTGCGGGCGCGCTTTCAGGTTTACATGGCCGGGCTGTTCCTGCTGTTTCTGGCCTGGGTGTTTCTTGCCATGGGGCTGTGGGGGCAGGTCTGATGGAGGCCGGCCGTCGCGCGGCAGTTCGTGATCACGAAACGGAGCAGGAATGACCCCGGAAGCCAGGATTTCGGCGGCAATCGAGATTCTCGATTCCGTGATCACGGGCGAGGCCGCCGAGCGCGCCCTGACCGGCTGGGCACGTCGCCATCGCTTTGCGGGGTCGTCCGACCGGGCGGCCATCCGCGACCTCGTCTTTGACGTGCTGCGCAAGCGCCGCTCATGCGCGGCGTTGGGCGCGCCGGGCAAGGGGCGCGAGGACGGGCGCGCCCTGATCATCGGCCTGTTGCGCATGCGGGGGCAGGATCCGGCGGCCCTGTTTACCGGCAGCGGCCACGCCCCGGCGCCGTTGACCGGGGACGAACGCGCCGCGGACGGCCTGCCCGCACTTGCCGCGCTGGCGCGTCCGGTGCGGCTGGATTACCCCGACTGGCTGGACGGCCCCCTGTCGCGGGCATTGGGCGATGATCTCGATCCCGTCATGGCGCTGCTGCGTCAGCGCGCGCCCGTCTTTGTGCGGGTCAACAGGCGCAAGGCCAGCCGCGAACAGGCCCGCGCGGCGCTCGGCGACGATGGCATTGCCACACGCCCCCATCCAATGGCCGGGGATGCGCTGGAGGTGATCGAAAACCCCCGCAGGATCAGGAATTCCGCCGCCTTTCGCGACGGTCTGGTCGAGCTGCAGGATGTCGCCTCGCAGGCGGCGGTGGCTTTTGTCGAGCCGCCGCGCGCAGGGCGGATACTCGATTACTGCGCGGGTGGCGGGGGCAAGGCTCTGGCCCTCGCGGCGCTGAGCGACGCGCGGATATTCGCCCATGACGCGGCCCCGCCGAGAATGAACGAAATCGACATGCGGGCGCGTCGCGCAGGGGTCGAGATCGCGAAACTGACCAACCCCGACAAGGCACCGCCCAACGACCTGGTCCTTTGTGACGTCCCCTGTTCGGGAAGCGGCGCCTGGCGTCGCGCGCCTGCCGGAAAATGGTCGCTGAGCCCCCGGCGCCTGGCCGATCTGATCCGGATTCAGGCGGAAATCCTGGATCGCGCGGCCCGACTGGTCGCGCGTGGCGGGCGTCTTGCCTATGTGACCTGTTCCCTGCTTGTCGAGGAAAACGAGTCGCAGATCCAGGGATTTTGTGACAGGAACGGCTGTTATCTCCTTGTGAAACAACGACGATTCAGCCCTTTGGATGGCGGAGACGGCTTTTTTGCCGCACTACTGGAAAGAAAGTGATTGCATGACGCGCAACCAAGGGTAACAATTAACCTTGTCGTAACGCCCGGTGGGCGAAAACCGGGCAGGACACAGTTGCAGGGTGCGCGACCATGGCAGACACGACCTTGATCACCGCAAGGGCTACCGAGACCGCAAGGCGGCTTCAGCCGCGTCTGTGGCCCCTCGTCTGGCTGGGTCTGGCCCTGCTGCTGGCGGGGATCGCGGCCCCCCAGGGGCGGCTGTCGCTGGGGCTGACCACTGCCAGCACGACGATCTTTGCGCTTGCGCTTGCGATCATCCTGCTGGCCAGACGCCATCGGCAGGCAAGGCGGCACAACATTGCCATATTCGACCGCCTTGTCGGCGATGATGCGGTTGCAACCCTGCTGTCGGGTGCCGATGGCGCGATCGCCTATGGCAACCGCGCGGCACATGCCCAGTTCGGTTCCTTGCGGGACGCGTCGATCCTGCGCCTTGTGGCGCGCCATGTTTCCAACCCCGTCAGCCTGATCTTCCAGTTGCAGAATCGCGCCCGCAGGCAGGGGCCCGTGCAAAAATATCTGGTGACTGCCAACGGCCATGTCGCGCTCAGCGTACGTTATGTTTCGGCGCTGGGATATGTCTGGCGGATCGACCCGCAGGAAATGCTGGCAGCGCGCGGACGCGAGATTGCCCTGCCCATGATGACGGTCACCCCCGAGGGCGAAATCCTTTCGCTCAACAGGGCCATGCTGCAGCTTCTCGGGCATCGCCCGCGTCATCTCGACCGGGTTTTCCATGACCCTCCGCTGCGGGCCGGGCAGGTGCACCGCATCGCCGGGGCACGCGGTACGGTTTCGATGCGCGTTCTCGAATACCGCCGGGATTCGCCCCCCCCTCCCGGCCCCGACGACGGGCACAGTCCACTCGATGCGGGCAGGAAAGAGGGGGTGATACCGGGTGCTGCCGCGACACCGGACCTCATGCCGGGCAGGACGGGCAATGCCGCGCTGCGCGAGCTGTATCTTGTTCCGGCCGGGCAGGACGAGCCGGACCCACGCGCCCGCCTTTTCGATGACCTGCCGGTGGCGCTGCTCAGGCTGTCGGCGAGGGGTACCCTGCTCAGGGCCAATCGGCTGGCGCGCCCGCTCCTGGGCAGATTCGCCGAAGGCCAGACCAAACTCACCGACCTGGTGCAGGGGCTTGGCCGGCCGGTGGGCGACTGGCTGCGCGAGGCTGCCGAAGGCAGGGTGGCAAAACGGCCCGAGGTCGTCCTCCTGCGCAACGGGCGCCATGATGTCTATCTGCAGATCGCGCTGAGCAGGATTGTCGAGGATGGCGAAGTCTCGCTGATCGCGGTACTGCACGACGCGACCGAGCTGAAAACCCTCGAGGCCCAGTTCGTCCAGAGTCAGAAGATGCAGGCCATCGGACAGCTTGCCGGTGGCGTCGCCCACGACTTCAACAACCTCCTGACGGCGATTTCCGGCCATTGCGACCTGTTGCTGCTGCGCCATGACGAGGGCGATCCGGATTATGGCGATCTGATCCAGATCACCCAGAACGCCAACCGCGCCGCCAGCCTGGTCAGCCAGTTGCTGGCCTTTTCACGCAAACAGAACCTGCAGCCCGAGGAAATAGACCTGCGCGATGCGTTGTCGGACCTGTCTCATCTGCTGAATCGGCTGCTGGGAGAAAAGGTGGTCTTGCGGGTCGTGCATGGCAAGGGGGCGGTACGGGTCAGGGCCGATCGCCGGCACCTGGAACAGGTTCTGATGAACCTGGTGGTCAATGCCCGCGATGCCATGCCCGGCGGCGGCGAGGTCAGGATTGAAACCGCCAATCTGCACCTCGCCCGCGAGATGAACCGCGAACGCGCCATCGTCCCGGCCGGCGACTATGTCGTGATCAGGGTCTGTGACAACGGTACCGGAATTGCGCCAGACCGCCTGGAAAAGATATTCGAACCCTTCTACACCACCAAGAAGACCGGCGAGGGCACCGGGCTGGGGCTTTCGATGGTCTATGGCATCGTCAAGCAGACGGGCGGTTTCATTTTCGTCGAATCGGCCCCCGGGCAAGGGAGCATCTTTGAAATCCTTCTGCCCGCCCATGACAGGGCGGAGGATGCATTACCCGACAGCCGATCCTCGGGGGTGGCCCTTGCGGGGCCGGCCGAAGCCGCCTCCCTGGTGCCTGTCGCGCGGCCACCGACCGGGGGCGGGTGCCACGACCCGGCGAATCATGAGTCGGCGGGCGGCGAGACGCCGGTGCGCGATGAAGGCGTGATCCTGCTGGTCGAGGACGAAGCCCCGGTGCGCGCATTCGCCGCGCGCGCACTCAGGATGCGGGGCTACGAGGTGATCGAGGCAGAAGATGCCGAACAGGCGCTGAAACTGCTGTCCGACGAATCCCTCGCGGTGGATCTGTTCATCACCGATGTGATCATGCCCGGCAAGGACGGGCCGACCTGGGTGCGCGAGGCACTTGCGCGCCGGCCTCAGGCCAGGGTGATCTTTGTCTCGGGCTATGCCGAGGAATCCTTTTCAACGCAGCAGGCCGAGATCCGCAATTCGGTCTTTCTGCCCAAGCCGTTCTCGTTGCAGGAACTGACCGACCGCGTGCGTGCGCAGATGGCTGTGGCAAGGGATTCCCGGCCGCCGCCGCAGGATCGCACCCTGTCGGCGCCTGCCGTGGCGGGTGCGACATCGCCGCCATCGCCACGGGTGACACCATCCGCGCCCCGCGCGTCGCAAGAGCCGGGGCAGGGGCCATCGGCATGGCGGCGTGCCTGATCGGGTGAAGATGTGTCATCGCCGTACCGTTGCGGGCAGGGTAGGGGCGCGCGTCATTTGCGACAGCCCCGCCACCTCGGGCTGCGAGGCTGTCACGGGTGCCGGATGGGCCCGCGGGAGGCCTGTCTGGGTGCGATGAAGCGGGTCGGTGGCGCCGCCTGCCGCCGGGGGCAGATACGCGCCGGGGTGGCAATCGGTCGCTTCGCCAGGACGGCCCGCGTGCAATATCCAGCATTCCAGACGGTGGAATCGGGGTTTTTGCACGATTTGGGCTTTGATCTTCCGGGCAAAAGCCATAAATGTCCTGCTGGACGGTGCGAAGATTGATACCCCGCGTGGGGTGTCTCCAGATCAAGGGAGATCACAAGATGCTTAACAATATCGGACTGCCGGGCCTTCTGCTGATTGCCATCGTGGTTCTGGTGCTTTTCGGCCGCGGCAAGATTTCCTCGCTGATGGGTGAAGTCGGCAAGGGAATCACCTCGTTCAAGAAGGGTATCGCGGAAGGCAAGGAAGAAATCGAAAAGGCCGCCAGCGAAAAGGCCCTCGACGTCACGCCGGAGAGCGAAAAGGAGAAATCCTGACCCCCATGACCGCGGAGCCTGGCGCCCATGTTTGATATCGGATGGAGCGAGCTCTTGGTGATTGGCGTGGTTGCGCTGATCGTCATCGGGCCCAAGGACCTTCCCGAGATGTTTCGCACGCTCGGCCGCTTTACCGCGCGGGCGCGGGCGATGGCGCGGGAATTTCAGGCAACGCTCGAGGCCGCGGCCGAGGAAACCGGCGTCAAGGATGTTACCGACGATCTGAAAAAGATGACGTCGGTCAAGAATCTGGGCCTCGATTCCGTCACCGAGGCGGCCAGGACCCTGACCGATACCGACTTTGACCCCGAGGAATCCTTCGGCAAGATCGAGGAGGCCGGCAAGGGCGAGGGCGACGGCAAGAAAGCCGGAGCCGGCAAGGGAAGGCCCGAAGGCGGTGGAGCCACCACGAAAAAGACATCCGCCAAAAAGA
>CAZWXK010000045.1:0-3149 GCA_964637875.1 uncultured Rhodobacter sp. | reverse complement strand
CCGCCAAAAAGACACCCGCCAAAAAGACATCCGCCAGAAAGACATCTGCCAGAAAGACGGCGACCGGAAAGACGGCCACCGGAAAGACGGGCACCGGATCCGCCACTGCCGACACCAGGCAGGCCAGCGCGCAAAAGTCGGCAGCGGCAGGAAAAGCGGCGGCACGGAAATCGAATGCCGGGAAATCGACTGCAGCGGGCAAGACGAAAACCCGCGCCGGCGCGCCGGGGAAAAAGGGCAGCGCCGCGACCGCAGGCGCAACGGGCAAGGCTGATTCATGAGCACCGACGACGAGATCGAGGATTCCAGCGCACCGCTGATCGAGCATCTGACCGAACTGCGCACCCGCCTGATTCACTCGGCGGTTGCCTTCATCATCGGCATGGTGATCGCATTCTATTTCTGGAATCCGGTTTTCAACTTTCTGACCCATCCCCTGTGCGACGCCATGGCCGCGCGCGGACAACCCGATTGCGGGCTGATCATGATCAAGCTGCAAGAGGGCTTTTTCGTGGCCGTGTCGATCTCGTTGCTGGGCGGGTTGGTGCTGGCTTTCCCCTATATCAGCTATCAGATGTGGCGTTTCGTGGCCCCCGGGTTGTACAAATCCGAAAAGAACGCGTTTCTGCCGTTCCTGCTGGCCTCGCCCTTCATGTTCTTTCTGGGGGCGGCTTTTGCCTATTACGTCGTCACGCCGATGGCGTTCAACTTTTTTCTCAGTTTTCAGCAGGTCGGCACCACGCCGGGTGACGGCAGCAGCAGTGCCATTGCTGGTATCGCCTTTCAGGGCTCGGCCCAGGAATATCTGAAGTTGACGATCAAGTTCATCGTTGCCTTCGGTCTGTGCTTTCAGTTGCCGGTGCTGCTGACATTGATGGGCAAGGCCGGTCTGGTCAGCGCGAAAGGCCTGAAATCGGTGCGCAAATATGCCATCGTCGGCATCCTGGTGCTGGCAGCGGTCGTCACCCCGCCCGATGTGATGACGCAGACCATTCTTTTCGTTGTGGTTTACGGGTTGTACGAGATTTCGATCTTTCTGGTCGCGCGTGTCGAGAGAAAGCGCAAGGAACGCCTGATGGCCGAAGGGTTGTGGGATGAGGATATCGACGGCGACGATGACGAGGATGATGACAACGGGGCCGACAAAGAAAAGGCATGAATGACGCGATCCTTACCCGGATTGCCGAGGCGCTGGAACGGCTGAGCCCGCATCCGCCCGCGGCCCCCGACCTCGATCGTGCCGACGGGTTTGTCTGGCATGTGGACCCCGATCGGCTGGAACCCGTGGCGCGGATCAGCCGGGTGGAGCTGTCGCTGCTGGTGGGGATCGACCGCGCGCGCGACATCCTGCTGGACAACACAAGGCAGTTCGCCCGTGGCCTGCCCGCCAACAACGTGTTGCTGTGGGGCGCGCGCGGGATGGGCAAGTCGTCGCTGGTGAAAGCCGTACATGCCGAGGTGAATGCACGTATCGGCGGCCTCAAGCTGGTCGAGATCCAGCGCGAGGATCTGCCCTCGATCGGGCGCTTGCTGAACCTGCTGCGGGGCGCCGAGGGGCGGTTCATCCTGTTTTGCGACGACCTGTCCTTTGATCAGGATGACAGCCATTACAAATCGCTCAAGACGGTGCTGGATGGTGGCATCGAGGGGCGCCCCGACAATGTGCTGTTCTATGCCACCTCGAACCGGCGCCATCTGATGCCGCGCGACATGATCGAGAACGAGCGTTCAAGCGCCATCACCCCGTCCGAGGCGGTCGAGGAAAAGGTTTCATTGTCCGATCGTTTCGGGTTGTGGCTGGGCTTTCATCCCTGTTCGCAGGATGACTATCTGGCCATGATCCGCGGTTATTGCGATGCCTATGGGGTTGAAATCGATGACGAAACCCTGCGCGCCGAGGCGATCGCGTGGCAGCAGGCCCGCGGCGCGCGTTCGGGCCGGGTGGCGTGGCAGTATTTCACCGATCTTGCGGGCAGGCGGGGCGTGCGGCTGTAGCGGCGTGGGCCCATTCCCCTTGGCGCGGTTCTGGCCTATCATGGGGCCATGTTCTATCTGCGCTGGCTCATGCGCGCGTCACGATGGGCGCGCAATCCCCCCTCGATGGGGCGGGTGAAGCTCGTTCTTCTGGTGCTTGCGGTGATCGCGGTTCTCTACGGGATCGAGCGCGTCTGGGGCTGGCCCGACTGGCTGACCGTCGATCGCGCGCCCCGCAGGTTGCCGCGGTTCTGAGCGCGACAACATGCAACAGATACCGCGGTGAATTCGCTGGCGCCAGCCAAGGGCGTGCGGCCGACCGGGTGGGCGCGGATGCGCCCGCCCAGGGGCGGGCGGGCGCATGCCCGGGACACTGGCGTGCCCCGGGCAGTTTGTGGTCAGGCCTGACCAGTCATTTCTGATACCAGTAACAGGTCACCGCCCCAGCGCCGCCTGCCGGGCCTGCCGCAGGCGGGCGAAATCGTCGCCGGCGTGATAGCTCGACCGCGTCAGCGGCGTCGCCGAGACCATCAGGAACCCCTTGCCATAGGCCGCCTTTTCATAGGCCTTGAATTCGTCGGGTGTCACGAAACGCGCGATGGCGTGGTGCTTGGGCGTGGGTTGCAGATACTGGCCGATGGTGATGAAATCGACATCCGCCGCGCGCAGGTCGTCCATTACCTGCAGCACCTGCGCACGATCTTCGCCCAGCCCCACCATGATGCCGGATTTGGTGAATATCGACGCATCGATTTCCTTGACCCGTTGCAGCAGGCGCAGGGAATGGAAATAGCGCGCCCCGGGCCGCACCGAGGGGTAGAGGCCGGGCACGGTTTCGAGGTTGTGGTTGAACACGTCGGGGCGCGCCGCCACCACCGTTTCCAGCGCGTCCGGCGGGCATTTCAGGAAATCCGGTGTCAGGATCTCGATCGTCGTGTCGGGGGCCTTGCGGCGAATGGCGCGAATGGTCCGGGCGAAATGCTCGGCCCCGCCATCGGCCAGATCGTCGCGATCGACCGAGGTGATGACCACATGTTTCAGCCCCAGCTGCGCCACCGCATCGGCCACGCGGGCGGGCTCGAACGGGTCGAGCGCGTCGGGCCTGCCGGTTGCGATATTGCAGAAGGTGCAGCCGCGGGTGCAGATCTCGCCCATGATCATCATGGTGGCGTGGC
>CAZWXK010000044.1:17668-21512 GCA_964637875.1 uncultured Rhodobacter sp. | reverse complement strand
CTGACCGACACGATGCCGTTGGCGTCAATGTCGAAGGTCACCTCGATCTGGGGCACGCCGCGCGGGGCGGGCGGGATGTCTTCAAGGTTGAACTGGCCCAGCAGCTTGTTGTCGGCGGCCATTTCGCGTTCGCCCTGGAAGACCCGGATCGTTACCGCGTTCTGGTTGTCCTCGGCGGTCGAGAACACCTGCGATTTCTTGGTCGGAATCGTGGTGTTGCGGTCTATCAGGCGGGTGAACACGCCACCCAGCGTTTCGATGCCCAGGGACAGCGGGGTCACGTCGAGCAGAACGACATCCTTGACATCACCCTGCAGCACCCCGGCCTGGATGGCGGCACCCAGGGCAACAACCTCGTCGGGGTTGACGCCCTTGTGGGGCTCTCTCCCGAAGAATTTGGTTACCTCCTCGATAACCTTGGGCATGCGCGTCATGCCACCGACCAGCACAACCTCGTCGATGTCGTCCTTGGTCAGGCCGGCGTCCTTGAGCGCGGCCTGGCAGGGTTTCATCGTGCGCTTGATCAGGTCGGCAACCAGGCTTTCCAGCTTGGCCCGGGTGAGCTTGATCACCAGGTGCAGCGGCTGGCCGCCATTCGGATCCATCGAGATGAAGGGCTGGTTGATTTCGGTCTGCGTGGCGCTGGACAGCTCGATCTTGGCCTTTTCCGCGGCCTCTTTCAGGCGCTGCAGGGCCATGTTGTCCTTGCCGAGGTCGACACCGGTTTCCTTTTTGAACTCGGCGATGAGGTATTCGACGATCCGCATGTCGAAATCCTCGCCACCGAGGAAGGTGTCGCCATTGGTGGATTTCACCTCGAACAGGCCCTCGTCGATTTCCAGGATCGACACGTCGAAGGTACCGCCACCCAGGTCATAGACGGCGATCGTCTTGCTGCCTTCCTTGTCCAGGCCATAGGCCAGCGCGGCTGCGGTGGGCTCGTTGATGATGCGCAGAACGTTCAGGCCCGCAATCTTGCCCGCGTCCTTGGTCGCCTGGCGCTGGGCATCGTTGAAATAGGCGGGGACGGTGATGACCGCCTCGGTCACGGTCTCGCCCAGATAGCTTTCTGCGGTTTCCTTCATCTTGCCCAGGATGAAGGCCGAGATCTGGCTGGGCGAATACTTCTCGCCCTTTACCTCGACCCAGGCGTCGCCATTGGGACCCTCGACGATCTTGAAGGGCACCATCTTCTTGTCTTTTTGCACGGTCGGGTCGTCAAAGCGACGGCCGATCAGGCGCTTGATTGCATAGAGCGTGTTTTCCGAATTCGTCACGGCCTGCCGTTTGGCGGCCTGTCCGACGAGGCGTTCGTTGTCGGTAAACGCGACGATCGAGGGCGTCGTGCGCGCACCTTCGGCATTCTCGACCACCTTGGGTTGAGAGCCGTCCATGATAGCGACACAGGAGTTCGTGGTCCCGAGGTCAATACCAATCACTTTAGCCATTCCTAAAGTCCTTTCCTAGCGGCGATTGTTTGACGGCAGGTCCGTCCGCGGCCCCTGCCATCCGATCCCAATGGCCAGACCTGATCGGACCCGACCATCATTCCAGCCGTATATAGGTTCGCCGAATTTCGGCTGCAACCGGCGACAGGTGCAAAAAGGTGCCTTTGCGCGGCAATTCCGCAACAACGGGCCAGATTTTACCTAAAACGGGAAAAATGCTAGGGTTTTCAGCATGACGGTACGGGCGAATGACGGGGTGGCGCAACCGCTGGTGATCAGGGGCTTTCGCATTTATCAGGGCCTGCTGGACAGGGATGCGCAATGCGCCCTGCTGCGCGAGGTCGCGTCGATCAGCGCCCTGGCGCCACCGTTCCGGCCGGAAACCCCCGGCGGGCGCAAGATGTCGGTACGGATGACCTCGGCCGGGCGGGCGGGCTGGTTTTCCGACCGGCGCGGCTATCGTTACGCCCGTCGGCACCCGTCCGGCGCGCCGTGGCCACCCATTCCCGCACCCCTGATCGCGCTGTGGCGCCGTCTGTTTCCCGATCTGGGGCTGCCCGACTCGTGCCTGATCAATTTCTATGACGAGGGCGCCCGCATGGGGATGCACCAGGACAGGGACGAGGCCGATTTCAGCTATCCGGTCCTGTCGGTCTCGTTGGGGGACGAGGCGCTGTTCAGGATGGGCAATGTCACGCGCGGGGGCAGAACGGAATCGATCTGGTTGAAATCCGGCGATGTGGTGGTGATCGGCGGGTCGGCGCGACTGGCCCATCACGGGGTCGACCGCATCCGTTTCGGCAGTTCGCGCCTGCTCGATGGTGGCGGACGGATAAACCTGACCCTGCGCGTGGCTGGCGCCTAGCCCTTCTGCATCGTGCAACAGCCGGTCAACAGCCCCTGGCCTTGCTGAACCAGGAACAGGGTCCAGCCGAAACTGGCATCGACCATCCCGTCGATGCATCGCTGCCGTGAAAGAATGCCCAGCCGGCCGTCGCTATCCCCAACCAGCGAGATCGCAAAGCTGCCATAGGCGTTGTTGGCCGAGCCCGTCCACCAGGGAATACGCCAGGCGACAGGGGCCTGCCCCATCCGCTCGAAACGGGCGGATTCGTCCGTGATGATCATCGACCAGAACGGCTCGGTTCCGAAACAGGACAGATATTTCGGGAAGGTTGCAAAACTGTCCTTGCGCAGACGCAGGAAACGCATCGACACCCATCCGTTTTTGCCGTCTGTGACAACTTCGCCCCAACGGCCGTTGTCGGAAAGGGCAATGATCTCGATCCCCTGCCGGTCGGGGGCATAGGCGCCGATCCTTTCCGACCCGGCGGCAGGCGCGCGCCGGATATTCAGCCGGTCGTTCGGCGCAACGCCGGTAACATCGAACAGGGCAGGCAGGCCAAGGCCGAGTTCAGGTGCGCCCAGTGCCGGAGGGGCCAGTGCCGGCAGGGCCAGGAAAACAAACGCCAGAAACGGAAAAAGACGCTTGATCAACATGTTTTTCTCCAGATGTCGGAGTGAACTAGCGTCGACTGTACCAGCTGATCGACGCATATTTGCGTGCATAGAATTCGCCCATCATGCCCAGAATCAGGACGGTAAGGCTGAAATAGACCGGATACATCATCGAGGTCACATGAGGCGTGTAATTGATGAATGCGGCCCCCCGCGCCTGGTCGATGGTGTGAAACAGCGGATTCCAGGCAAAGAACGGCAAGATGGACGAGGGCAGCATGTTGGCCGCGAACATCTTGCCACTGGCCACCACGTTCGCACGGGAATAGATCATCGCCCCCACGCGCGAAAAGCCAGGCGAAAAGGGCTTGATCGCCAGAAAGATCAACCCGACTGCCACGCCGCTGAACCAGGCCATCAGAAAGGCCAGAAAGAACAATCCAGGCTGGTCGATCTCCACCGGGTTGATCGCCACATGGGTGATGAACAGGATGACCACCATTGAAAGCAGCTGCAGGTAAAGCGTGGCGATCGCCGAGGACGCGATGGCCACAAAGGTTGTCATCGGTGCGTGTTTCATGATGGGCGAGCCCGGCCCCTCGGACGAGACAACGGCCCCCACCGTTTTCACATGGGTGATGAACAGGAAAATCCCGGACATCAGGAATATCAGGAAATCCCCGCGGATCGGTGCCGCGCGGCGCCCCAATACCCCGAACAGGATATAAAACACCATGATGTACAGCACCGACTGAAAGATGTTCGATGCCAGGCTTGCAATCGGGCTGCTGCCGGTCTTGCGCACCACGCGCACCGTCGAATGGAACAGCAGATCGAAAAAGCGATATGCCGCCCAGACGCCCTGATTGCCGTTTTCGTATTGCAGCATTGTTCCTGCCTGCCCAGCCCGGCCCCGGCCCCTGTACATTTTATGCGTG
>CAZWXK010000044.1:0-17568 GCA_964637875.1 uncultured Rhodobacter sp. | reverse complement strand
CATTTTATGCGTGGGAAACCTTGCCGTTCGCTTGATCCCGGATCATAAGAGGCACAGCCTGTTTTATCAAGAATTCGGACGAATTGCCGAAAATGACAAGAAAGGGAGCCCTCGTTTGGACCACGACCGCTTGATGCATGTTCTGCGCCGTCTCGCCCTGGAGGGGGGGGCGCGGATCATGGAGGTATACGGCCGCGACGATTTCGATGTCCGCGCCAAATCCGACGACAGTCCGGTGACAGCCGCCGACGAGGCCGCCGATGCGGTGATCGCGGCCGGGCTGCGCGCCGCTTTCCCCGATATCCTGCTGGTGACCGAGGAGCAGTCCGCAACCCATGGCCAGAGCGCGCGCAACTTTCTGATCGTCGACCCCCTGGACGGAACCAAGGAGTTCATCCACCGTCGCGGCGATTTTACCGTCAACATCGCCTATGTTCAGGACGGCACGCCCATCCGCGGCGTTGTTTATGCCCCGGCCAGGGGCCGTCTTTTCTATACCGATGCCCAGGGCCGCTCGGTCGAGGAGGAGGGCGAATTCGCGCTTGATGCGCCGGGGCCGACACATCCTGTTCATGTTTCACGGCCCGACAATGACGCGCTGGTTGTCGTGGCCTCGAAATCCCATCGCGACCAGGCGACCGACGACTATATTGCGCGCTACAAGGTGGCCGACAGCCGCAGCGCGGGATCGTCGCTCAAATTCTGCCTTGTTGCCACCGGCGAGGCCGACCTCTACCCCCGTCTGGGCCGCACGATGGAATGGGATACGGCGGCCGGGCACGCGGTCCTGCGCGGGGCAGGGGGGCGGGTCGTGCGCCTTGATAACCATATGCCGCTGACCTATGGCAAGCCGGGCTATGAAAACCCGTTCTTCATCGCCCACGCGCCGGGCGTCGGGCTCATCCAGGGCTGAGGGGCGATGTCGGTGCTGATCGTCATTCCGGCGCGCTTTGCCTCGACCCGCTATCCGGGCAAGCCCCTGGTCGGCCTGCGCGGCGCCGGCGGGCGGGTCAAGACCCTTATCCACCGCAGCTGGGAGGCCGCCTGTGCGGCAAAGGGGATCGCGCGCGTGGTTGTGGCAACAGACGACGACAGAATTTCCAGCGAAGCCAATGGGTTCGGAGCCGAAGTTGTCATGACGTCCAAGGATTGCAGGAACGGGACCGAACGCTGTGCCGACGCGGTGGAACGCCTTGGCGGGGAATTTGATATCGTCGTCAATCTGCAGGGTGACGCGCCGCTGACACCCAGCTGGTTTGTCGAGGATCTGGTCGCCGCCCTGCGCGCCGACGATGCGGCCCAGGTTGCAACCCCGGTGTTGCGCTGTGATCTGCATGCCTTGAACAGCTTTCTCGAGGACCGGCGCCAGGGCCGCGTCGGGGGCACCACGGCCGTTTTCGACCGCCACCATCACGCCATGTATTTTTCGAAAGAGGTCATTCCCCATGTCGCGCGCCTGCCCGGCCCGGACGAGATCATCCCCGTCTTTCACCATGTCGGCGTATATGCGTATCGCCCTCGGGCGCTTGCGCGCTATCGAGAATGGCCAACAGGGCGGCTTGAGGCACAGGAAGGGCTGGAACAGCTCAGATTCATGGAAAACGGCGTGCCCGTGTTGTGTGTCGAGGTTCAGGGCCGGGGCCGCAGCTTCTGGGAACTGAACAACCCCGAGGATGTTGCCCGGATCGAGGTCAAGCTTGCGGAAATGGGAATTGCGTGAATGCGACAATCCGGCCAGACGACGGTGAATTGCAACCGTGCCTTGCGGGCCTTAAGGTGTGAAAAAGAAATTTGTTGATGATTGGTAAGTCAGGATGAGAAACAAGGTTACCAAGGCGATCTTTCCGGTCGCAGGGCTGGGGACAAGGTTTCTCCCGGCAACCAAATCCATTCCCAAGGAGATCCTCTCGCTGGTTGACAAGCCGCTGATCCAGTACGCGATCGACGAGGCGCGCGCGGCAGGGATCCGAGAGTTCATCTTTGTCACCTCGCGCGGCAAGGGCGCGCTCGAAGACTATTTCGACAGCGCGCCGCAGCTGGAATCGCGACTGCGCAAGGCTGGCAAGGAGGATCTGCTGAAAACCCTCCGCCAGACCACCATGGAAAGCGGCGCAATCGCCTATATCCGCCAGCGCGAGGCCCTGGGCCTGGGTCACGCCGTCTGGTGTGCCCGACGCCTGATCGCGCGCGAACCCTTTGCGGTGATTCTGCCCGATGACGTGATCGCGGCCGACAGGCCCTGCCTGCAACAGATGGTCGAAGCATACGAAGAGGTGGGCGGGAACATGGTTGCCGCCATGGAGGTATCGCCGCAAGACGCCCCGAAATACGGCCTGATCGAGCCGGGCCGCGAAAACGACCGTGTGATCGAGGTCAGGAACATGGTCGAAAAACCCGCGCCCGAGAAACTGCCCTCGAACATTGCGGTGATCGGGCGGTATATCCTGACACCGGCAATCCTGCGCAACCTGAATCACAAGGTTGTCGGAGCAGGCGGGGAAATTCAGCTGACTGACGCGATCGCGGCCGAGATCCCCAAGGGGGGCAAGGTAACGGCCTATCGGTTCGAGGGCCGGCGATTCGATTGCGGCTCGAAGGCGGGGTTCCTGCAGGCGGCGGTGTCTTTCGCCCTGGAGCGCGACGATTTGCGCGACGAAGTCATGGATTACCTGCAAAGCGTGGTGATCGCGCGCAAGGCAGCACAATAGCAAGGGGCAGGACAGGAAATGCGCGGAAACATCCTGGTCACCGGCGGGGCGGGCTATATCGGCTCGCATGCCTGCAAATACCTGGCCGAACAAGGCTATCGCCCGGTAACATATGACAACCTCAGCACCGGTTGGGCAGATGCCGTGAAATTCGGCCCACTCGAACAGGGCGACCTGCTGGATCGCACCCGTCTGGACCAGGTTTTCGTTAAATATCAACCGCTTGCGGTGATGCATTTCGGCGCCCTGTCAGATGTGGGGCAGTCGATGCGCGAACCTGGCCTGTACTGGCGAAACAACGCGTCGGGGTCGCTGAACCTGATCGAGGCCATGATTGATGCGGGATGTCCGAACATGGTCTTTTCCTCGACCTGTGCAACCTATGGCGAGCAGGACGGCATAACACTGAACGAAGATTGTGAACAACGTCCTATAAACGCCTATGGAGCCTCGAAAAAAGCGATCGAGGAAATGCTGTCGAATTTCGAGGCAAGCCATGGAATCCGATCGGTTGTTTTCCGCTATTTCAATGTTGCGGGTGCCGATCCGGATGCCGAGATCGGCGAATTTCACCGCCCCGAAACGCATCTGATCCCGTTGATCCTGGATGCCGTGGCGGGCCGACGCGATGCCCTGACGATCTATGGAACCGATTACGACACGCCCGACGGCACCTGCATCAGGGATTATGTTCATGTCGTCGATCTGATCGATGCCCATCTGCTGGGCCTCGAACGATTGCTGGCGGGTCACGGCAGCCGGGTGTTCAATCTGGGTACCGGCAAGGGGTTTTCCGTCCGCGAAGTCATCACCGAGGCCGCCAGGGCCACCGGACGAGAGGTGCCCCACCGTATCGGTGAACGCAGGCCCGGAGATTGTACCCGGCTGGTCAGTGGCAGCACGCGCGCCCAGGCCGAGCTGGGCTGGAGGCCGCGCCGCTCGACCATGGCCCTGATGATCGAGGATGCCTGGAAATGGCACCAGAGCGGTGAATACAGAAACTGACGGAACAGGCCTGCCCTTTGCACCGCGCCTTCCGCATGTGGGGTTGGGGCGGCGGGCGGTCTATGCCTGGCGCATGCGCTGGAAACGCAAGCGCCTGTTGTTTCGCGCTTTGCGCAAGCGGCGGCAGTTGCACGAGGTCGCCAACCGTGCCGCCCGGATAGACCCCGGCGATATCCTGCTGTTTTCGACGGTACGAAACGAAATTACCCGCCTGCCGCATTTCATGGAGCACTACCGCCGTCTCGGGATCGGGCATTTCCTGTTCGTCGATAACGGTTCCAGCGACGGTACGGCGCGTTACCTGCTGGAGCAGGGGGCCGAACATGGGGACGTATCGCTGTGGCAGACCGAACACAGCTACAGGTTGTCGCGTTTCGGAATGGACTGGCTGACCTGGCTGATGATCCGTTTCGCCCATGGGCACTGGACGCTGACCGTCGATGCCGATGAGATGCTGATCTATCCCGACTGGAACAGGCGGGATCTGCACGCCCTGACCAGCCATCTGGATGCCACCGGACGGCGGTCAATGGGGGTGCTCATGCTCGAACTGTACCCAAGGGGGCGGCTGGGCGCGGCAACCTACAGGCCGGGACAGGACCCGACCGAAACGCTGTGCTGGTTTGATCCCGCAGGCTATGCCACCAGATACCAAGCGAAACTCGACAACATCCTGATCCGCGGCGGGGTTCGCGCAAGGGTGTTTTTCGCCGAAGATCCGCAAAAGGCGCCAACCCTTTCGAAAACGCCGCTGGTGCGGTGGAGCCGGCGCTATGCATGGGTCAGCTCGACCCATTCATTGCTGCCGCGCCGCCTTAACCGGGTCAGGGGCGCACAGGCGCCTGACGCGCCCTCGGGTGTGCTGCTGCATACCAAGTTTCTGCCAACCGTGGTCCAGCGCGCCGCCATCGAGAAACGTCGGCGCGAGCATTTCGAGAACAGCCGACTCTATGACGGCTATTATGACGGGCTGATCGCGGATCCCGATTTCTGGACCCCGGCAAGCCTGCGCTATACAGGCTGGCAACAACTCGAAGCGATGGGCCTGATGTCGCGCGGCGACTGGATCTGACATGCCGGGCGCGCCGTTCGGCACCCGCGCAAGGCTTGCCCTGCAAGGCCTTGAACCCTATGGTTTCGGGAAACGACAGGTCGCGCAGCAAAGGAACGCGGCGAAACAGGGGTCGAGCAAGGGTTTCGGGTATTGAGCCTGATCGAAAGATATCGCCTGCGCCTTGAGCGCAAACGCAAACAGCTGCGTTTTATGCGCAAGTCGCGTGAATTGCGTCGCGTCGTCAACCGCACGGGCGATATTCGCAAGAACGACATTCTTCTGTTCAGCGTGCTGCGAAACGAGCGTATCCGCCTGCCCTATTTCCTGGAGTATTATCGAAAGCTGGGCGTCAATCATTTCCTGATGGTCGATAACGATTCGGACGATGATTCCCGCGAATATCTGGGCGAGCAACCCGACATTTCATTGTGGCATACGACGCACAGTTACAAACAGGCGAAATTCGGGGTCGATTGGCTGAATGCGTTGCAATACCGCTATGGAACCGGGCACTGGAATCTTGTCGTCGATGTCGATGAATTCCTGGTCTATCCGTTCTGCGATTCGCGCCCTCTGCGGGCGCTGACCGACTGGCTGGACGCGTCTAGCGTGCGCTCGTTCGGGGCGATGCTGCTGGATATGTACCCCAAGGGGCCGGTTGATGCGAAAGAATACAAGGAAGGGCAGGATCCCTTTGAAATAGCGGAATATTTCGATTCCGGCAATTACATGATCTCGCGTAATCCGAAATATCGCAACCTGTGGATCCAGGGCGGTGTGCGGGCGCGGGTATTCTTTCCGAACGACCCCCACAAGGCGCCCGCGCTGAACAAGATACCGCTGGTGAAATGGCGGCGCGAGAATGTCTATATCAGCTCGACCCACACCCTTTTGCCGCGCGGGCTGAATCTGGTTTACGACGAATCCGGCGGAGAAAAGACATCAGGCTGCCTTCTTCATGCCAAATTTCTCCATACACTCAAGGCAAAGTCCGAGGAAGAACTGAAACGAAGGCAGCATTACGGAAACAGCCGCGAATACCGGGCATACAAGCAGGTTCTGGAGAAATCCCCCGATCTCTGGTGCAAGCAGTCCGAGAAATACATCAACTGGCGGCAGCTGGAGATACTCGGGCTGATGTCAAAGGGGAACTGGGTCTAGGAGGGGCACTTGACCGTCGGATTCATCATGCTGGCACATGAAAACCTGGACCGCGCGGCCCAGGTGGCGGCCTATTGGGCCGGCCATGACGCGCCCGTTGTGATTCATGTCGATGCCCGCGCCCGGGAACGCGATTTCGACAACATGAAAGCGGCCCTGGCGCGCCACGGCAATGTCCGGTTTGCCCCCCGGCGGCCCTGTGGCTGGGGCGAGTTCTCGATTGTTGCCGCAACGCTGGATGCAGCGCGCATCATGTTGAACGATTTCCCTGACGTCGGTCATGTCTATCTGGCCAGCGGATCATGCCTGCCCCTGCGGCCCGCGGGCGAGCTGACGACATATCTGGAGGAACGCGCCGATACCGATTTCATCGAGTCGGTCACCACCGAAGAGGTGATCTGGACGGTCGGCGGCCTGGATCTGGAGCGGTTCACCCTGCGTTTTCCGTTTTCATGGAAACGCCACCGCCGCCTGTTCGACAGGTTTGTCGAGCTGCAGCGCAGGATTGGCTATTCGCGCCGCATACCCGACGGGATAAACCCGCATCTGGGCTCGCAATGGTGGTGCCTGACCCGGCGGACCCTGACGGCCATTCTCGATGATCCGCAACGGCAGGAATATGATCGGTATTTTTCCAAGGTCTGGATACCGGACGAGTCCTATTTTCAATCCCTTGTGCGAAAACACTCAACCAATATCGAGAGCCGGTCGTTGACCTTTTCGCGGTTCGATTTCCAGGGCAAGCCGCATGTCTTCTATGACGATCACATGCAGCTGTTGCAGAAATCGGACTGTTTCGTTGCGCGCAAGATATGGCCGCGGGCGGACAGGTTGTATCGTCGGTTTCTTGATGACAATGCCAAGATCCTGGTCAGGGTCGATCCCAATCCGCGCAAGCTGGACAAGGTATTCGCCCTGGCCAACCAGCGGCGTGTGCGCGGCCGGGACGGGCTGCGGATGCAGAGCCGCTTTCCCCGGTGGGACGTCTGGGCAACCCAGAAAACCCGGGGGCCATATAGTGTATTCGAGGGCTTCAGCGAGCTGTTCTCGAATTTCGAAACCTGGCTCGAACGGCGGACCGGCACCAGGGTTCATGGCCATCTTTTCGACAAGCGAGAGGTGAAATTTTCCGGCGGTGCCAGTGTTTACAATGGCTGCCTGTCAAACAGCGCAAAGTTGCGCGACTACAATCCCGAGGCATTTCTGGTCAATCTGATCTGGAATAGCCATGGCGAACACCAGAGCTTTCAGTTCGGGCCGGCCGACCAGCAGGCAATCGGCGATTTCCTGGCGAGCGACCAGAATGCAACCATTCATGTCGTCACCGGCGCCTGGTCGGTGCCGCTGTTCCATTCAAGGATGGATTTCCAGAGGATCCGCCGCATTGCCGCGCGCTATCAGGCGATCGAGGCGATGCATGTGGAAAAACTGCGCTCGCCCCATACGCGGGCGCGGGTTCATATCTGGACCCTGGCCGAGTTTGTCGAAGATCCGATGACCATCCTGAAATCGGTTCTCGAAGGGCTGGATCCCGGAACCAGCCGGAAGCTGACCGAGGTCCCGCGTTTGGCTGATCTGCATGGGTTCGGCCAGTTCGTGCAAAAACTCAAGAACGAGGGGATGAATCCCCATTCGGTGGGTGACTTTCCGCTGGGCGACATCCGTGGCCATCGCGAGCCCCCGATCAAACCATATGCCGTGCGCTGATGACCGGGCGGCAGTTCACCCATTTCGTCATCTTTGCCGAGATGCGGACCGGTTCGAATTTTCTCGAATCCAATATCAATCAATTTCCCGATCTCAGATCATGGGGCGAATTGTTCAATCCGGTCTTTGTCGGCGGACCCAGAAATGACGATGTGCTGGGCATCACCCTTGCCCAGCGCGAGAAAGACCCGCATTCCCTGCTGGCAGCCATCAAGGCGCATGATGCGGCGGTCATTCCGGGCTTTCGGTTCTTTCACGATCACGACCCGCGCATACTGGAAAGCTGTCTGCATGACCCCCTGTGCGGCAAGGTGATCCTGACGCGCAATCCGCTGGATTGTCATGTCTCGCGCAAGATTGCGCAGGCTACCGGGCAGTGGAAGCTGACCAATATAAAACACCGCAAGGACGCAAGGATACGATTTGATTTCAATGAATTCCAACGCGATCTTGATGAAACGCAGCAGTTTCGGGTCCGTCTGTTGCGCAGCCTCCAGATTACCGGGCAGACGGCGTTTCACATTCACTATGACGATCTGCAGGATGTCGATGTGCTGAACGGGCTGGCACGGTTTCTTGGCTCGAACCATCAGGTTCAGGCGCTGGACAGAACCCTCAAGAGGCAGAATGTGGACAGCCTTGAAAGCAAGGTGGTGAATTATGACGAGATGGTCGCGGCCCTGGCGACGTTCGATTGCCTGAACCTGTCGGATGTTCCGGGGTTCGAGCCGCGGCGCGGTGCAGGCGTGCCCGGCTATCTGGCGGGCGAGGTGGCGCCGATCCTGTATCTGCCCGTGGCCGGTGTTGCCGAAAAGACCGTCGAGGCCTGGCTTGCCGCCCATGAGGCGCGTCTGGGAGGGGGTGTCCTGCGGGGCTTCAATCAGAAGATTCTGCGACAGTGGCGTGCCGAACATCCGGGATTTGCTGCCGTGACCGTTGTGGCACATCCCCTGCAAAGGGCCTATCGGGCCTATCAGGCGCTTGCGCTGCCCGCGCGAAGTGATCTGCGTGACCGGCTGATTTCAAAGAAATATCTGAAAATGCCCCGCAGCGGCGCGGCGGCAGCGGGTTATGACCGGGCAGCCCACCAGAAGGGGTTCCTGTCTTTTCTGCTGTTCCTCAAGGCCTGCCTTGCAGGCCAGACGGGCGAGCGCGTGATCCCCGCCTGGGCCAGCCAGAGCGCGATCTTGCGCGGTGTGTCGCAGGTCGTGATCCCGGCGCATGTAATTTCCGAGGATGATCTGCAATCGGGCCTGGCCCATATCGAGCATGTGCTGGGCCTGGATCCGCTGTCGGTCGATCCCCGGGATAGCGAGGAAGGGCCGTTCAGCCTGGATGACGCGGTTTCCGAGCGCGCTGTTCGCCTGACACGCGATATCTATGCACAGGATTTCCTGAATTTCGGGTTTTCCGAGCGGCCTGCGCAGGGTTGATCATGCAGCGCGCGAATCGGCATATTCCGTGAGGATCGCATACAGCGTGGAATCGTCGTCATTGGCGCGCAGTTTGGACCGGGTGGCCCGGTCGCGCAACAGACGAGATACGCAGGCCAGTGCCTTGAGATGTTCGATTCCCGAGTTGTCAGGCGCAAACAGGGCAAAGATCAGGTCAACCGGCTGACGATCGACGGAATCGTAATCGACAGGCTTTTCCAGCTTGAAAAAGATACCGACGACGGAATCGATTCCGTCAATGCGGGCATGGGGAATGGCAATCCCGTCGCCAACCCCGGTGGGGCCAAGGCTCTCGCGCTCCTGCAGGGCGCTGAAGGCGGTTTCGGCGTCAATGCCGTAAACGGCGGCGGCCCTTGCGGCAATGTCCTGGAGAACACGTTTCTTGCTTGCGGGTTTGCCCACGGCGCGAACGGCCTCGGGGCTGAGGATGGATTCAAGATTCATGATGTCTTAACATTCCTGCCGATCGCCCTTGGGGGCGAGGGGGCCCGCCCCCGTGATTCGCTGTTACGGCATTTCCGCCGCAGGCAACTCAGGCGCCGATCGTGGGATCTATCCAGCCGATATTTCCGTCATCGCGCCGGTAGACCACGTTCAGTCCGTTGTTGCCGGCATTCTTGAACACGAGAACAGGGGCATTATCAAGCTCCATCTGCATCACGGCTTCGCCAACCGACAGGGTTTTTATCCTGGCTTCCATCTCGGCGATGATCACGGGCTGGAGCGAATCGGGCTCGGAATCATCGTCCTGTTCGGCGGATCCGGCCAGAACATAGGCCGGGGCGACGAGCGATTCGATCGGCTCTTCGCGATTCTTGTGGTGGTCCTTGAGGCGGCGCTTGTAGCGGCGCATCTGCTTTTCGATCTTTTCACAGCAATCATCGAAGGCTTCGTAGATCTCGAAGGCACGGCCCTTGGCCTGGCTGGTCAGGCCGGTCGAAAGATGTACCGTGATCTCGCAGATGAAGGCCGAGGAATCGCGGGAAAAAACCACATTCGCATCGGTTGGGCGTTCGGCGTATTTTCTGACGGCCTCGCCAAGGGTGGTTTCCACATGCTCGCGCAGGGCCTCGCCGATGTCGATCTGCTTGCCGCTCACCTGGTAACGCATGGTTTTCTCCTTCTTTGATCGGGAATTTTACGGGAATGCCCGAGATCCGGGATTCCAACGGGAATCCGTGCAGTCTTGCCGTTGTCGTCACTTGTCTGGCAACAGGGAAGCGCGCTCAAAGAATCTTCTTTGACTTGCGACGCTGAACTGACGACGGGATCTTCAGGCATTGTCTGTATTTGGCTACAGTACGGCGTGCTATGTCAACACCGCTTTCCCGCAGAAGTATCGCGATGCGGGCATCGGACAACACGGTTTCGGCGGTTTCCCGCCCGATCAGACGCCGAATCTGCTGTTGCACGGCAAATGACGACAGGGCGTCCGCATCATTGACGCCACTGACCGACGAGGGAAAGAAAAACCGCACGGGGTGCAGGCCGTGGGGCGATTCGATTGCCTTGCCCGCAATGGCGCGCGCAATGGTCGAGGGATGCAGGCCCAGGCGCTCGGCAAGGGCGCGCTGGGTGAACGGTATCAGGTGATCCCCGCCCTGGGCGAAAAAACGGTGCTGATGGTGCAATATCGCTTCGCCCACACGCAAGAGGGTCTTGCCGCGGGCCGCCATGGCATTGATCAGGTCCTGGGCCTGGCGGGCCTTGTCGCGCAGATAGCGGGCGGTTTCGCGATCCTGTCCATCGGCGCGCGCAAGCAACGCGTCGTCGATTCGCAGCGCGGGCAGATCGCTGTCGGCCAGCTCGACCCTCCACATGCCGTCGGGGCCGACATCGATCCTGAGGTCGGCGCGCAGATATTCCACCGGCTCGGGCTGTGCCGTGCGTCCGGGATGCGGGTCAAGGGCGGCCAGCAGGCGCGCCTTTTTTCGCAGCGTCGATTGGGGCAGGCCGGTTACATGCGCAAGGCCCGCCCAGTCGCGGCGCGCAAAAAGCCCGAGATTGTCGAGGATCGCGGCCCTTGTCTGCGCGTCCTGGCCCAGCGCCGCCAGTTGCAGATCCAGACATTCGCGGAGATTGCGCGCGCCTATTCCCGTGGGCTCGCAGGATTGCAGCAGGCGGATGCCCTCGCGCAGCTGTTCAAGCGGCACTTTCAGCATCTCGGCCAGCTTGGCGTCGCTGTCGGAAAGATAGCCCTCGTCGGTCAGATCCCCGGCCAGGAACAGCGCGATGTCGCGCGTGAGTGCGTTTGCGCGAGTCATGCCGATCTGCGCGCGCAGCTGTTCGACCAGCCCCTGTTGATGCATGATCCGATCCAGCGCCGCGTCGCCCATGCCGCGCATGGAAGGGGTTGGCGGGCCCGGATGGTTTTCGGGATGGTTTTCGGCCACGAGCAGCGGATTTTCGGCCAGTTCGGCCTGAATGAGTTCTGCCAGCTCAAGCTGGTTCATGCGCAGGATGTTCAGAGAAGCCCTGAGGGCCGGTGTCAGGTTGAGGCGCTGGCTCAGCCGAACGGTCAGTGCCGGTTCCATGGCGTGTTTCATCTGCCCGGCTCAGATGATTCTGAAGTTCTGGCCAAGATAGACGCGCCTTACGGTTTCGTCCCGTACCACCTCATCGGCGGTGCCGCTCATCAGCAGGTGGCCTTCGTGCAGGATATAGGCCCGATCGACGATACCCAGGGTTTCACGCACATTGTGGTCGGTGATCAGCACGCCGATACCGCGATTCTTGAGCTGGGCGACCAGTTTGCGGATGTCGGACACGGCGATCGGATCGACCCCGGCAAAGGGCTCGTCCAGGAGGACATATTTCGGGTCGCTGGCCAGACAGCGGGCAATTTCCACGCGCCGCCTTTCACCGCCCGACAGCGACAGGGCAGATGCCCGGCGCAGATGGCCGATCGAGAATTCTCCCAGCAGCTCCTCCAGCCGTTCGTGACGCGATTTCACGTCATCCACCCAATGTTCGAGGATTGCCATGATGTTGTCTTCGACCGAAAGACCGCGAAAGATCGATGCCTCCTGGGGCAGATAGCCGATGCCAAGGCGCGCCCGACGGTACATGGGCAAGAGCGTGACATCGCGCCCGTCGACAAAGACCGAGCCGACCTCGGGTGTGACCAGGCCGGCAATGGCATAGAAACAGGTGGTCTTGCCGGCGCCGTTGGGGCCAAGAAGGGCGACGACCTCGCCCCGGTTCAGATCCATCGAGACGTCATGGATGACGCGCCGGCGCTTGTAGCTCTTGCCGAGGTTGCGCACCCTGAGCCCGCCATCGGCCGGCGACAGTTCCAGCCTGGCAGCCATCAGTTGCCGCCCCCGGTCGAAAAGATGGTTTTTACCCGACCCTCGATACGGGCCGAACCCGACGCCAGGTCGATCGTGGCCTTTTGCCCCGAAAGGGCATTCTTGCCCTGGGTGACAAGAACGTTGCCCTCGAGCGTGATCTTGCCCGCATCGACCTGATAGACGGCGCGATCGGCCCCTGCCTGTTGGGGTCCGCTGACCAGGGCAACCTTGCCATCGGCGACAAGGCGGTTGATCTTGCCGCCTTTTGCGCCGTGGGCGGTGTCGTATTCGACAATGATCCTGTCGGCGGAAAGGCGCAGATCGCCCTGTCCGGCGACGACGCTGCCCACGAATGTGGCGCGGCCGTCGGTCTGATTCAGGGTAAAGCTGTCGGAAACGATCTCGATCGGCTTTTTGGGGTCATAGGCGACCGATCCGAAGGGGACGGTCGTTTGCGCCACCGCGACCGCCAGGGCCACGGGCGCAATGGCGATCGACACGCCAGCGACAAGTCTTTGAATACGGTGCATGGTGGTCTGCCCTCGGGTTTCAGGGCCTGTATACCATCCTGACGCCATCTTTGAATACCAGAACGTAACCGCGGGGTTTTCCCGTTTTCTGCCGGTCGTCAAGGCGCAGTTCGAATTGGCCGGCAGTGATGTCGGATCGGGGGGTCATGGCCTCGATCCTGCCCTGGCTGCGGATGTCGAGCCTGTCGAGGGCAAAGATCAGCCCACGCGTTTTCGCGGTAATCCCGAACGAGGTGCTCAGCGTGATCCCCCCGGTCAGGAGGGCGCGGTTTTCAAGGGGCTCGACCGCGCCGCTGGCGGCAATCACGTCAACGGTATCGCCATTCGGAAGATTTATGTTGGCGCGCAGATCGGTGGCATCGACAACCGAACTGCCGGAATCACGCGGGCTGGCCTCGCGCGCGGAAATCCGTATCGCCACGCCATCGCTGGTCATGCCGGCAAAACGGGGGGCCGTGATACGTTGCTTGCGCGCGAATTCGGCAAGGTTCCCGTTGAAAAGCTGTGCGCCCTTGCTGGGGTCGAAGCTGCGCGAGAACAGAAAGAGCGAGCTGAGGATTGCCAGCGCCGCCAGCGGCAGGATGATCTTGGTCCAGGCCACGAACCGCGAGTACAGGTTGTTGCCCGCGCCGGTCATCTAGCCCAGCCCGGCCCGCAGGCAATCGTGGATGTGCAGGATACCGCGCAGCTGGGCAGGCGAATCGGGCGCGCATACGAACAGGGTCGTGACCTTGCGCTCGTTCATCAGGGCCAGGGCCTCTTCGGCAAGGGTGTCCGGGGTCGTGGTCAGCGGACTGCGTGTCATCACCTGTTCGGCACGCATGTCCAGCAGGCCCTGCATGTGGCGGCGCAGGTCGCCATCGGTGATGACCCCGACAAGGCGGCCACGATCGATGACGCCGGCAACGCCGAAACCCTTTTGACTGATGACGAGCAGGGTTTCGCTCATCGGGGTATCGGGGGCGATCAGGGGCAGGGCGTCGCCGCTGTGCATCAGGTCCTCGACCCGGGAAAGCTGTGCGCCCAGTTTCCCGCCGGGGTGGAACAGGCGGAAATTTTCGGGGGTGAAACGGCGCCGCTCCATCAACGCGATTGCCAGCGCGTCGCCCAGCGCAAGCGTCATCGTGGTCGATGTGGTGGGAACGATACCGTTGTCACAGGCCTCGGGCGCCGATGGCAGCAGGATCGCGACATCGGATTGTCGCAACAGGGTACTGCCAGCCCGGCCGGCCACCCCGATCATGGGGATGCGAAAGCGGCGGGTATAGGCGATCAGGTGGGCCAGCTCGGGTGTTTCGCCCGAATTCGACAGCACCAGCGTGACATCTCCCTGGGCCATCATGCCCAGGTCGCCATGGCTGGCCTCGGCCGGGTGGACGAAATGGGCCGGTGTACCGGTCGAGGCCAGTGTCGCCGCTATCTTGCGTGCGATATGGCCCGATTTGCCCATGCCCGAGACGATCACCCGGCCCCTGGCGGCCAGCAGCAGATCGACCGCCTGGGTAAACCCGCCGTCCAGCGCGTCCCGCAGCTGGGTCAGGGCCTCGGCCTCGCGCGCGATGACGCGGCGCCCGGTTTCCAGCGATTCCGATTGTTCTGCGGTCAGGCCCATGATCTGCCCTTCAATGTGCGAAAATGTCGATATCTGGCCAGCCCTCCAGATCAAGGCGTGCCCGATGCGGCAGGAAATCGAAACAGGCCTGCGCCAGATCGCGCCGTCCTTCGCGTTCAAGGCGGCGGTCGAGCTCGTCGCGGAGTCGGTGCAGATACAGCACATCCGAGGCGGCATAGCCAAGCTGAGCCTCGGTCAGCCGGGCTGCGCCCCAGTCGCTGCTTTGCTGCTGTTTCGAGATGTCCACCTGCAACAGTTCCTGCAACAGATATTTCAGGCCGTGACGATCGGTATAGGTGCGCACCAGCTTGCTGGCGATCTTGGTGCAATAGACGGGTGCGGCCAGCACGCCGAAACGATGCAGCAGCACGGCAATGTCGAAACGGCCGAAATGGAACAGCTTCAACACATCGGGATCGGCCAGCATGCGTTCGAGATTGGGCGCCGCGGTCTGATCCTGCGAGATCTGCACAAGATGGGCATTGCCGTCACCGCCTGACATCTGCACCAGGCACAGACGGTCGCGATGGGGGTTCAGCCCCATGGTTTCACAATCGATTGCCACGACCGGGCCCAGGTTCAGCCCGTCGGGCAGGTCGTTCTTGTACAGGTGGTTTGCCATGCGCGGTTCCGTTTGTCTGTCGGCGGCGGCGAGGGGGGCAGGAAGTGCACGCCGGAACCCCGCGCCGGTTTGCGCAAGTATTTAGTCCCGTGCGCGCGGAAAGACCACCATTTGTTGGGCGGGATCATGCCGATGCGGGCGGCCCGGGCGGTTTGGGCATGGTAAAGACAAAGGTACTGCCCTTGCCGGGCGTCGATTCGACCCGGATGGTGCCGCCATGCAGCGTCACCAGCTTTTTCGTGATGGCCAGCCCCAGGCCGGTTCCGGCGGCCTTGCGGGTGTCGGATGTATCGATCTGGGTAAAGGTCGCAAAGATCTTGTCGATGGCGTCCGCAGGAATGCCGCATCCGGTGTCGCGTACATGGATTTCGACCATGTCGCCCGCGTCGGCGGCGGTGATCTCGATCTCGCCCTTGCTGGTGAATTTCAGCGCGTTGCCGACCAGGTTGACCAGAATCTGTTGCAGGCGAACCTCGTCGGCCCAGATTTTCGGGGCTTGCGTGTGATAGCTCAGGCGGACACCCTTTTTCCGGGCCTCCGGCGCGAACTGATCGACAACGGCCGACAATGCCTTGTCGAGGTCGAGCGGTGCCGGCGTGATGTCGATCCGGCCGGCCTCGGCCTTGGACAGGTCGAGGATGTCGTTGACCAGCGACAGGAGATGCTTGCCCGAGCGATCCATGGTCCGGGCGAATTTCGAGATATCCTCGATCACGGCCCCGACGGCCGCCCTGATGGCGTCGATATCGGGATCCGGGCGGTCGAACTGGGCCTGGAGGGCGCGTACCGAGGGCATCGTGCCCAGATTCGACAGGATCGGAGTGAATCCCAGGATCACGGTCAGCGGTGTGCGCAGCTCATGGGTCATGGTGTTGAGGAATTCCGATTTGGCGCGACTGGCGGCCTCGGCGGCCTCTTGCGCCTGTTTCAGTTCGGTTATGTCCACCCTGATCCCGACCGAGCCCCCGTCGGGTGTCCGGCGCTCTTCGATCCTGATCCATCGTCCGCTGGCAAGATGCTGCTGGCTGGACGACCGCTCCTGCCGGTGGGCGCGCATGCGTTCCGACAGCCATTCCTTTTCGCGGCCGATGGCATCGGGGAATATCCGTCTTTCCAGCCCGTTGCGCAGCAGCTGGATGAAACTTGTGCCCAGGGTGACCTCGCAGCCGGCTGCCTTGTACAGGTCGTGATAGTTCGAGTTGAAGGCGATCAGTCGGTCATCGGCGTCGAACAGGGCAAAACCGGCGTCGATTGCCTCGATCGCCGAGGCAAGCAGGGTTTCGGCCTGTTGCCGTTTCTGAACCAGCCAGGTGGCCCCAAGGATGACGGCCAGCATCAGCAGGCCGGCAGCGGCGAAATATCCCCGCACCCACAGATAGTCGGGCGCATGTGCCGGCCACCCCCCGGATGGCGCCACCGCCAGTTGCCACGAACCGTTCGGAAAGGTGATGTCGGCAAGAATGGGATCATCGGCGAAAACGGCGGGCCTGCCCAGAAATACCGCGCTTTGCGCGCCGGTGCCGTCAACGCCCCGCAGGGCGATGTCGAAATTCCGGCTGGCCACGGAAAGACCCGATGCCCTGAGGAAACTGTCGAAATCCAGAACGCCCGAAACGATTCCCCACCACCGTTTTCCGGGTTCCTGCGAGGGGACCGGTTCGCGGATGATAAAGGCCTTTCCCCCCTGCACCAGCGCAAGCGGCCCGGCGATGACCGTTCCGCCAAGTTCGAGCGCCTTTTTCACGGCGGGGTATTGCGACGGTGTCTTGCGGAAATCCAGCCCCAGCGCAGCCTCGTTTCCCTCGAGCGGATAGACGAAACGGATCACCAGGTCGGGCGCGGCCGCAATCTCGCGCAGTTGCGACGTGCCGTTCAGCAGGAATGACGATATCTGCGACAGGTGGTCGGTTTCCATTTCGGGGTGCGCGGCAAGCAGCGCCGCAAAGGCCTTGCTGGTATTGGTGTTGGCGTTGATCGTTCCCTCGACCCTGGCACGAATTATGCCCACCTCGCGGGCAAGATCGCTGCGCAGGCCGGCCAGATAGCTCCGGGTGTCGATCCGCTCATAGGACAGCGCAAGGAAAACCGTTACGGCAACCACGATCAGCGCAAGAAAAATCCTGAAATTTCGCCATGATGACTGATTGTATTGTCGGAACATGATGTTTCCCAGCCGATCGCGTGCATCCGTGGTTCGGGACAACAAGGTTCGGGGAATGATGAACGAGTTCGCGGGAAAAGCAATGAATAATCGCCCGTTCGCTGTATCGACAGGGCAAAGACCACCTTTTGTTGTGGTCGCACCATCCCGCGGGGCGCTTGCGGGGCCGGCTGGCGGCCGCACCCCCGGGCCATGCAGGACCGGCCCGGTTCCGGGAAAGGGTCATGCAGGAAAACGGCGGAAGATATGGTGCCCAGGAGA
>CAZWXK010000043.1:0-21566 GCA_964637875.1 uncultured Rhodobacter sp. | reverse complement strand
ACCGACAACATGCCGGCGTTCGAGTTGGGAAGAACCATGCCATTGCCCAGCCCGACAAGCAGCATGAATCCGAAAAAGCTCAGCGGGTGCGTGGCGCCGGCCAGAAGCAGGGCAAGCGAGGCCGAAACCCCGGCCAGCGTGACCGTGCTTCCATACAGGATCATCCGATTGATTCCGACATAGATCGAGAACCGCCCGGAGAGAAAGTTTCCCCCCATGTAGCCCAGCGACACGATTCCGAAATAGAGCCCCAGCGACGAGGCATTCAGCCCGAAGAAATTGGTCGCAACGAAGGGTGCGCCCCCGAGAAAGGCAAAGAATGCCCCGCTGGCAAATGTGGCTGTCAGGCAGTAGCCCCAGAAACGGCGCGAAGTGAAAAGTTCGGGATAGTCGCGCATCTGGGCGGTGAAACTGGTCGAACGCCTGCGGTTGGTTTCGCCCAGGTCGAACCAGATGACCACGGCGACGACAGCGCCAACGATCAGAAGAATCCAGAAATTCGCCTGCCAGCCGAACAGATCGTCCAGATAGCCCCCGATGGCAGGCGCGATCATCGGCACCAGCGACATGCCCATGGTGACATAGCCAATCATGCTGGCTGCCCGGTTTGCCGGCACCATGTCGCGCACGATCGCACGTGACAGCACCAGACCCGTGGCTATCGCCGTCTGCAGCATGCGGAAGAAAAGAAACACCTCGACCGAGGTCGCCACAAGACAGCCCAGGGTTGCCAGCAGAAAGATCGCGATGGCCACCAGGATAACCGGTCGACGACCGTAGCGATCGGAAAGCGGGCCGATCATCAGCTGCAGGAAACCGGTCAATCCGAGATAGGCCGAAACCGATAACTGCATCAATGCGTAGTTGGTGTTGAAATAGGCGGTCATGTTCGGCAACGAGGGCAGGAAGACGTTCATCGACAACGCCGAAAGCCCCGCCAGCAGTACCAGTGTCAGGATGTGGGGCGGGGTCGAGCGATCGAGAAATCTGACGCGCGGCAAAGTGAACATGAACAAGGCTTATGGTGGTGCTTCGGTCGTGTCCATTGCATTTGCAACCAATTGACGTAACGACCGCTCGCGTCCTGTCCGCCCGTCCCGTCCCCGGTTTTGCCCCGACATGGGCGGTTTCCGGTCATTGCGGTAACGCAAGGGGGAGTGATCTTGCCCTCGGCGGCCAATGGGTCGATAGTCGGGGCATGGATGATCTTGCCAGGCTCAAGGAACAGGCCCGCAAGCGGGCCTTTGCGGCCCGCAAGGCAGCGCATGCCGCGGCATGTGCCGGCCCGGGCGGCAAGTGTGACGCAGACGGGGCCGATGCCCGGGCCAATCGTCGCCTGGCTGCCCATCTGGCGGAGTTGCCCGATTATCGCGTTATCGCCGGCTACATGCCCATTCGAACCGAGATTTCCCCCCTTGCCGTGATGGAGGCGCTGCACGCAAGCGGCAAGATCGTGGTCGTTCCGGTCATCGCCGGCAAGGGAAAGCCGCTGCTGTTCAGCCGTTGGAGCCCGGAATGTGCCATGATCGAGGGACCTTTCGGGGCCATGGTCCCGGCCGAGGCGGACTATTTGCGCCCCGAGGTGCTGATCATCCCGCTCGTGGCCTTTGACAGGCGGGGGTATCGTCTGGGATATGGCGGCGGGTTCTACGACCGCAGTATCGAGATGCTGACCCTTGCCGAGGAACCCCATGCGGTGGGTCTTGCCTATGCTGCACAGGAATTGCCCGAGGTACCGGCCGGGAATAATGACAGACGCCTGAATGCGCTGGTCACCGAAAGGGAAGTATTGCGGTTCTGACCGCGGGTTGCGTTGCCCCCCCTCTTGCCCTCGCTGCTGCCTCGCCCTATGCCGGAAACATGAGACTGTTATTTCTTGGCGATGTGATGGGTCGTGCCGGGCGCCGTGCCATCATCGAAAACCTGCCCCGTATCCGTGCCGAATGGGCGCTTGATTTCGTCGTTGTCAACGCCGAAAACGCGACCGGTGGCATGGGACTCAACCGCTCCCATGCACAGTTGTTGCTGGATGCCGGGGCCGACTGCCTGACACTGGGCGATCATGCATTCGACCAGAAGGACATGCTGGGCGCGATCGAACAGGAGGGCCGGATCCTGCGTCCGCTGAACTATGCGCGTACGGCTCCGGGGGCGGGCGCGCGTCTGTTCGGAGCGCCAGGGGGCCGTAAGGTGCTGGTGGTTCAGGCGCTGGGGCAGGTTTTCATGCGCCGGCCCTTTGCAGACCCTTTTTCAGCGGTCGAAAAGGTGTTGAATGCCCATCCCCTGGGCAGCCGGGCAAGCGCAATCATCATTGACTTTCACGCCGAGGCCACCAGTGAAAAGATGGCTATGGCCCATTGGTGCGATGGGCGCGCGTCAGTGGTTGTCGGGACACATACCCATGTGCCGACCGCCGATACCCGCATTCTGCCGGGCGGTACAGCGGCGCAGACGGATGCCGGGATGTGCGGCGATTACAATTCGGTCATCGGGATGGAAAAGGCCGAGCCAATGCGCCGTTTCATCACCGGCATGCAGAAGGAACGCTTTACCCCCGCAAATGGCGAGGCCACGCTGAGCGGCATTTTCGTGGAAACCGACGACGCAACCGGCAAGGCCGTCGAGGCGGCGCCGATCCGTGTCGGGGGGGTGCTGCAGCGCGCTGCGCCCTGACCGCAGGCGCGGTCGCGGGATGCAAGAGTGCCCTTTGCGGCTTGTTATGCGGGGGCGCAAGGGGCAAGAATGCGTCGAAACCACGAAAATGGCCCAGCATGCTCGAACTTCTCGCCATTCCCGCCGATCTGCGCGCCGTCGCGACGCTGATCATCGTTGGCGGCATGTTCCTGATGTTTCTGCGCGATGCCTTTCCGACCGAAGTCGTGGCCATCGGGGCAGGCGCATTGATGCTGGTGACCGGGTTGTTGCCTTATGACGCCCTGCTGGCGGTATTTTCCAATCCCGCCCCCTGGACGATCGCGGCAATGTTCATCATCATGGGGGGGCTGGTGCGTACGGGCGCATTGGCGGCATTCACGGCGATTGCCGAAAAACACGCCTCGACCCGGCCCGTGCTGGTGCTGGCGGCGCTCAGCCTGTTTGTTGTGCTGGCATCGGCATTCGTTTCCAACACGCCGGTGGTGGTGGTGATGATACCGGTTACCGTGGGGCTGGCCCGTACGCTGGGGGTGGCGCCATCAAAACTGCTGATCCCGCTGTCCTATGCGGCGATTCTGGGGGGTACGCTGACGCTGATCGGCACCTCGACGAACCTGCTGGTCGATGGTGTGGCGCGCACGCAGGGGATGCGTGCGTTTTCGATTTTCGAAATAACGCCGCTCGGCCTGATCCTTGTCGCCTGGGGCATGCTGTATCTGCGGATCATGGCTCCGCGCCTGCTGCCCGACCGGCAGTCGATGGTGGCGTTGCTGGAAAACCGCAAGGCGCGCAAGTTCTTTACCGAGGTGGCGATTCCCCACGGGTCCGAGCTGATCGGGCAGAAGGTGACCGAAGTTGACCTGTTTCGCCGCGAGGGCCTGCGCGTCGTCGATGTCCTGCGCGGGGATCTTTCGCTCAGGCGCGACCTTTCGTCGGTTGTCCTGGCCGAGGGCGACCGCGTTGTCCTGCGTACCGGCATGGGCGAGGTTCTGGGCCTGCAAAAGAACCGCGCATTGCGGGATGTGGACAAGCTTTCGTCGGTCGAGACCACCACCGTCGAGGTGCTGATCTCGCCTGGCTGCCGGATGGTGGGGCGCTCTCTGGGGTCGCTCAGGTTGCGGCGGCGCTACGGCGTCTATCCGCTGGCAGTCCACCGGCGCAACCAGAATATCGGGCGGCAGCTTGACGATCTGGTGGTGAGGGTGGGTGATACGCTGCTGCTGGAAGGCGCGCCCGAGGACATTGCCCGCCTCGCCCGCGACATGGACATGGTCGATATCAGCCGCCCGACCGACCGGCCCTATCGCCGCAGCCATGCACCGATTGTGCTGCTGGCGCTGGCCGGAGTGGTGGTATTGGCGGCGCTGGGGGTGGCGCCGATCTTTGCCCTGGCCGTGGTTGCCGTGGCGGTGATCCTGCTGACCCGCTGCATTGACGCGGAAGAGGCGTTTTCCTTTGTCGACGGGCGCCTGCTGTCGCTGATCTTTGCCATGCTGGCCATTGGCGCCGCGCTCGAGGATACGGGGGCAGTGCGCCTGATTGCCGGAACGATCAGCCCCTGGCTGACCGCGCTGCCACCCTTTGCAGTGGTTTGGGCGGTGTATCTGATGACGTCGGTATTGACCGAGCTGGTCTCGAACAATGCGGTCGCGGTGGTGATGACGCCGATTGCCATTGGCCTTGCTCAGGCGCTGGGGGTGGATGCGCGCCCGCTGGTGGTGGCGGTGATGATGGCGGCAAGCGCTTCTTTTGCGACGCCGATCGGATACCAGACCAACATGCTGGTTTACGGACCGGGTGGTTATCGTTTCGGGGATTTCCTGCGCATCGGCATCCCCTTGAACCTGTCGGTCGGCATCATTGCAAGCCTTGTGATCCCGCTCATGTGGCCGCTGTAGGCGGGTTGTTTCCCGTCCACGTGGTCTGGTCATGCCATGTGGCCACAAGCCGCTTTGCAGATGCGCCTCTTCCGGGGTATTCTCGGGGCTTTCCCAGCTGGAGGGATCGGAGACGATGATCAATGAAATGTCGCGCGAGGAATTCGTCACCCGGTTCGGGGGTGTTTATGAACATTCCCCCTGGATTGCCGAGAAATGTTTTGACCAGGGCGGCCACATGAAGGCCGAAAAGCCATCCGATCTGGCCGGACCCTTCGCCCTGGTCGTCGAGTCTGCCGGCCACGAGCCTCAGCTGGTTCTGTTGCGCGCCCATCCCGACCTTGCCGGAAGGCTGGCGCGCAAGGGGGCCTTGACGGTCGAAAGCTCGGCCGAGCAGGCCAGTGCTGGTCTGGATCAGTGCAGCGACGACGAGTTCGACGCGTTTACCCGCCTGAATACCCGGTATCGCGAAAGATTCGGCTTTCCCTTCATCCTGGCAGTGAAAGGCAGAACCCGGGCCGAGATCCTGGAAAATTTCCGCGCGCGCGTTGACAACGATGTCGCGGCCGAGTTCCGAGAGGCATTGAACCAGGTGCATCAGATCGCCCGGCTGAGACTGGAGGAACTGGACCGGACCTTCAGTTCCTGATGGTGAACGCGTCGGAAAAACCCGCGCGGCGCGCCCGCTGCAGTGCCGCGCCCAGCGAGGCCGCATCCTTGAACGGGCCCAGCATCACGATGTCATAGCGCTTGCCCCGCCGTTTCACAGGGCGCTTGATTGTTGGCAGCCCGGCGGCCTCGAATCGTGCAAGCGTCCGCGTCGCGTTTTTCGGCACGCCGAATGTGGCAACCTGCACATACACAGCCCGTGCCGGGCGCGCGCCTGCCCCGGTATTGTTGGCCCCCCTGATGCCGCCTTGGACATCGGTTGTCCGTGCCGATGTATCGTTGATGTTGCGATAGCGTCTCATGTTGGCTGGCGCCGCCTCGTCACGCACGGGGTGACGCCTGGGCCTGGTGCTGCGCGTGGTTGTTGCGCGGCGCGGCGCGCTGGTGGTGGATGCATAGGCCGGGACAAAAGGCCTGAGCGAGGCCGTCTGGTAAGGATAGCGGATCTGCGGGTAGCGCTCGGTCACATCGCGCCCGGTCGTCGCGTCGATCAGGCGGCGCGGTACCGTTTCGGTCCAGATCAGATCCATCGCGGCCTTTCCCTCGGCCGTACCGACGGCGCGCAGGGCCAGGATCGACGGATCGGCCAGCAAGCTGTGATAGCCCTTGGGCATGGCGGTTGCGATGGGCGCAACCTGGGGGGGCTGCACCCGCGGGCGCAGGACAGGAAGAGATTGCCGTCCGATTGCCGCGCGATAGGCAACGGCAGGGTGTATCGCCTGAGGCCCGGTTCGCACGGCACAGGGGCAGGGCACGGCTGCAACCGCGGTGGTGGTCCGGGCGGGTATGGGGGCCGTTGCAACGGCGGCGCGTCCTGGTGGGCGGGGTTTGGACACGATGGTGGGTGCCGGTGCGGGGCGCTTGTGCGGAGTGCCGAACCAGAACGCGTTCCAGTTGAACGGCCTTTGCGTCTGGGCGGGCTGTCGGGCCGCGGCGGATGTCGCAACCCGGCGCGGCGTAGCGGCAGAGGGGGTTCGCACCGCCGTGATCCGGGGTGTGGCGGCGGGTTGGCGGATGACGGCTCGTGCCCGCTTTGGTGCGGCGGCGGTCACGGCGGCTGGTCGGGCACCGGCGACCCTGGTTGGCTTGAGCCCGCAGACCAGCTGCTTGGACCTGGTGACCCGGGGAACCCATGTCACCTTGCCACCGTAACCCGTACGAATATAGGCGCAACCGCGGCTGTCGACATATTGCATGGCCTTGTAGCTGGCCGGCGGAATTTCGGCCGGGCCGCCCGCATTGCGCAAACTTCTTGCCTGTACGCCAGCGCTCAGGAAAATCAATGCGATTCCCGTGAAAAACGCGCCTGCAATCCGCATGTGTCAGCCCCCTGCCATTGGGGGCAGTTTGCCGAATTGTTTCCAGATAGTAAAGTGAAACCCGGCAAAAATCGGCCTATTTTGTGCCAAACATGCGATCACCCGCATCACCTAGCCCTGGCAGGATATAGCCCTTTTCGTTCAGACGCTCGTCCAGGGCGGCGGTGACGATGGGCACATCGGGGTGGGCGTCTTTCATGCGCTCAACCCCCTCGGGGGCGGCCAGAAGGCACATGAAGCGGATATCGGTGGCGCCTGCCTGTTTCAGCAGCTCGATCGCCTTGGCCGAGGAATTGCCGGTGGCCAGCATGGGATCGACCGCGATCACGCGGCGGTCCTTCAGCCCCTCGGGCACCTTGAAATAATATTGCACGGGTTCCAGCGTCTTTTCGTCGCGATACAGCCCGACAAAGCCGACGCGGGCCGAGGGGATGAGTTCCAGAACGCCGTTCAGCAGCCCGTTGCCGGCGCGCAGGATCGACACCAGCGCCAGTTTCTTGCCTTTCAGAACAGGGGCGTCCATCCCGGTCAGCGGGGTTTCGATGCGCCGTGTCGTTGTGGGCAGGTCGCGGGTGACCTCATATCCCAGCAGCAACGAGATTTCGTGCAGAAGTTGACGAAACACGGCCGTCGGCGTTGTCTTTTCCCGCATCAATGTCAGCTTGTGCTGGATCAGCGGGTGATCGACGATGGTCAGGTGCTGTTGCATGATTTCCCCCGGGCTGTTTTTCTGGCGCGTCGGGGGAATGGTTACTCCAGCGTCGCGGGTAATCCAACGGGAAAAACCACATGGTCTTGCAGAAGGTCGGGTCCTAAAGGAAACTGCGCCCGGCTGGGCCGAAAGGCACCCCCAGATGCGCCGCGGCGCTGGCGCCCACATCGGCGAAGGCGCATAGCCCGATTTCGGCAGCTCCTGCGCCCGCCACGATCACAGGCACGCGTTCGCGCGTATGGTCGGTGCCGGGCCAGGTCGGGTCGTTGCCGTGATCGGCGGTAAGGATGGCTATATCGCCCTCGCGCAGACGCGACAGCAGGTCCGGCAGGCGGGAATCGAACCATTCCAGCGCGCGGGCATAGCCCGCCACATCGCGCTGGTGGCCGTAAAGCGTGTCGAATTCGACGAAATTGGCGAATATCAGATCGCCATCTTCGGCCGTATCGCCAAGCTCGACCAGCGCATCGAACAGCTTGTCGTCGGGGCCCTTCACATAGTCGGTGATGCCGCGGCCCGAAAAGATGTCGCGGATCTTGCCGATGCCATGCACGTTGCGCCCGGCGCGCGCGACATGGTCGCACAGCGTGTCAAAGGGGGGCGCGATCGCATAGTCGCGCCGGTTTGCGGTGCGGGTGAAACCGGTTTCAGGGCTGCCGACAAAGGGGCGCGCGATCACGCGACCGACGCGCATGGCGTGCAGCGTGGGGGCCAGATCCTCGCACAGCTTCAGCAGGCGTTGCAGGCCGAAATGTTCTTCATGCGCCGCGATCTGGAACACGCTGTCGGCCGAGGTATAGCAGATCGGCCGCCCGGTGCGGATATGCTCGGCCCCCAGCTTTTGGATGATCGGGATGCCGGATGCGTGGCAGTTGCCAAGGATTCCGTCAACGCCGGCCAGCTCGCACACCCGCGCGACCAGATCGTCGGGAAAGGCGGGCACGGTATCGGGGAAATAATGCCATTCCCACGGCACCGGCACGCCGGTCAGCTCCCAATGGCCCGAGGGGGTGTCCTTGCCTTTCGACACCTCGGTTGCCGCCCCCCAGCGGCCCGATGGCGTGGCGTCCAGCCCAGGTGTCTGACAGCCGGTCGAAAGGCGCACGGCCGCGCCAAGGCCCAGCGCATCCATGTTCGGCACATGCAAGGGGCCGCTGCGGCCGTGGTCGGCGCCACCTGCGGCGCAGGCCTGGATGATATGGCCCAGCGTGTTGGCCCCCGCGTCGCCAAAGGCGGCGCCATCAGGCGCGCCGCCACAGCCGACGGAATCCAGCACCACAAGAAAGACACGCCCCATTCAACCGATCCTTTTTCTGATGAGGGGTGGTTCTTCCACAACCTCGCTGCCAAACCTGTAGGCCCCCAGCACCGCCTGTCTGGCGGCCTCGAGCGCGGTCTCGTCCGCCGCATGTACCAGCGCGACCGGATCGCCCGCTGAAAGATGCGTGCCGATCCCGGCCATGTGTTGCAGGCCAACACGGTAATCCAGCGCATCGCCCTGTTTCTGTCGCCCGCCGCCAAGGCCGACCACCGCCATGCCCAGCGCGCCTGTGTCGATGGCCTGCACGAAACCGTCGGATGGCGCGCCGACCTCGCCCACCACGGGGGCGCGGGGCAGGATGTTTTCGGCGTTCTCGATGATGTCGGCTGGCCCGCCAAGGGCCGCCACCATCCGGCCGAACCGTTCGGCCGCGGCGCCGCTTTCAAAGGCGGCGGCGATCATGGCCTGGCCCTCGGCGGCGCGCTCGCACAGCCCGCCCAGTTCCAGCAGCAACCCGCCAAGGGCGATGGTCACGTCCCATAAACGGCTGTCTACCGCATCGCCACGCAGGAACTGCACCGCGTTCAGCACCTCAAGCGCATTGCCGGCGGCACTTGCCAGCGGTTCCGACATGTCGGTGATCAGCGCCGCGCTCCGGCACCCCGCGCCACCGGCAACCGATACCAGCGATTGCGCCAGCGCCTCGGCATCTTTGTCGGCGGCCATGAAGGCGCCCGAGCCGCATTTGACATCCAGCACCAGCCCGTCGAGCCCCGCCGCCAGCTTTTTCGACAGGATCGAGGCGGTGATCAGGTCGATGCTTTCGACCGTGGCGGTGACGTCGCGGACCGCATACAGGCGCTTGTCGGCTGGCGCGATGTCGCCCGAGGCCCCGACAATGGCGCAGCCCACGCCTTCGGTGACGCGGCGCATTTCGTTCACCTCGACCTCGGTCCGATAGCCGGGGATCGCGTCCAGCTTGTCCAGCGTTCCACCCGTATGGCCCAGCCCGCGGCCCGAGATCATCGGCACATAGGCCCCGCACACCGCCAGCGCGGGCGCCAGCATCAACGAGACATTATCGCCCACCCCTCCGGTTGAATGCTTGTCCAGCACCGGGCCGGGCAGATCCCAGTGCTGCACCTGTCCGCTGTCGCGCATGGCGCAGGTCAGGGCGACGCGCTCGGCGCGGGTCATGCCGTTCAGCAGCACCGCCATGGCGAATGCGCCGGCCTGCGCATCGGTCACGGTGCCGTCAGCCAGCCCGCCGGCAAACCAGGTGATCTGATCGTCCGACAGGGTCTGGCAGTCGCGCTTGGCGGCGATGATGCTGCGGGCGTCCATCTCAGCCCTCATCGCGTGGCGCGGTTTGCCCCAGATGGGCGGTGGAAAAGGCGCCGGGCAGCAGCTCGGCCATGGTCATGCGGGCTAGTTCGCCTTGCAGCCCGGCCATGATGATGGTGGCATCGGGGCGCGCGAATTCGGCCAGCTTTTGCCGGCAGCCGCCGCAGGGCGTGATCGGTACGGGGCTGTCGGCAACCACAATGACCTCGGCGATCTCGCGCGCGCCGGCGGCAACCATGGCGGCGATGGCGCCGGCCTCGGCACAGGTGCCTTCGGGATAGGCGACGTTTTCGACATTGCAGCCGGCAAAGATCTGCCCGTCAGCCGTGCGAATTGCCGCCCCGACCCTGAAGTTGGAATAGGGTGCATGGGCGTTTTCGCGCACGTCTTTCGCCGCCTTGAAAAGATCCATCGAAACCCTCCTTGCTGCACATGCAGGAAAACGCAGTTTGTGGGCAAATCCCAACCGATGCAAGGGGCGATCAGCCGCCCGGAAACCCCTGCACCGCCGAGATGAAGGCGCGCGGCTGTTGGGCATGCAGCCAGTGGCCGGCATCGGGAATTTCCACAAATTGCGCGTTGGGAAAAAGTTCAAGGATGCGCGGGCGATGTTCCGGCCGAACGTAATCGGAATTCTGCCCCGTCACGAACAGGGTCGGCCCGTCAAAGCGGCCGCCGATTTCGGGAAAGCCGGTGATGCGGTCCATCTCGGTATCCAGCACGTCAAGGTTCAGCCGCCAACGCGGGGGCGAGGATTTCAGATCCAGGCTTTGCAGCAGAAAGGCGCGCGTGGCGTC
Organism: uncultured Rhodobacter sp.; assembly: GCA_964637875.1. Taxonomy (GTDB): domain Bacteria; phylum Pseudomonadota; class Alphaproteobacteria; order Rhodobacterales; family Rhodobacteraceae; genus UBA5972. The sequence goes on along the minus strand of CAZWXK010000043.1, from coordinate 10,932 downwards.
GTCGGCGACATGCTGGCGCAGCTGTTCATCGGCATCGCGCCGCGTCGTGACGGCTGACAGATCGACCGCGCGCATGGCCTGGATCAGATGCGACAGCGTATGCCCATAGGCAACCGGGGCGATATCGGCCACGATCAGGCGATCGATCACCCCGGGCCGCGTCAGGGCCAGCACCATCGCCGCCTTGCCGCCCATGGAATGGCCCAGCAGATCGGCCCGCCCCCCCGCTGCCTGGATGACACCCGCCAGATCGGCGGCCATGTCTGCATAGGACTGGCTGTCGAACCAGGGGCTGGTGCCGTGGTTGCGCATGTCAACGGCGATGACGGGCCGGCTTTCGGACAGGCGGCGCGAGATCGCCCCCCAGTTGCGGGCCGAGCCGAACAACCCGTGGGCGATGACCAGCGGTTGCCCTGTTTCAGGGCCGTATCTGACGGTATGAAGCATTTCGTATCCTCTCGCGGGGCGTGGTTTCACGGGATAGTGACGATCCCGTGAAATTCCTGCAAGCCCATTGCAATCCGATCGGCAGCTCTCCAGATAGGCGTATTAGAAATCACTGATAAAGGAGCCAGGAACATGGAACTGAGCATCGACATTACCCTCAAGGGCGAGATGGACGAAGTCATCGACAAGGTTACCAATGCACTGAAGGAGCAGGGCTTTGGCATCCTGACCCGGATCGACGTGGACAAGACCCTGAAAACCAAGATCGGCGCGGATTTCCGCCCCTATGTGATCCTGGGTGCATGCAACCCGAATCTTGCACATCAGGCATTGCAGGCACGCCCCGATATCGGTCTGCTGCTGCCCTGCAACGTCGTGGTCGAGCAGGTGACCGAAGGCGAATGTCAGGTTCATTTCATCGACCCCGCGCAGATGATGGCATTTGGCGATCTCGGCCAGGACGAGACCCTGAAACGCGTCGGCGGCGAGGCGGCCGGCAAGATCCGCGTGGCGGCTGAATCGTTGTCCTGAGGGCGGAAATACTGCTGAAAACATCCCCCCTGAGCGGGGGTTGGCGACCGGTCACCTTTCTTGATCGGTCGCCTTGCGCGCTCTATACTCCCGGATCAGGGAGTTTTGCATGGACAGGATTTCACCAGGCGTTGCCACAAGGCAGGTCGAGGATCTGCTGGTCGAGAAGTTTTCGGCCAGGGGGCGGAATCTGAACGAAAAACTCCGCAGTGCAGGGCGCCATCTTCCGCGGCGGATCAAGAGCCAGCTCCGTTATCTGGCCGAGGTCGAGGCCCGACGCCAGAACCCAAGACATGCGCATGAATATGATGCAAGGAAGGTTGGCGAGGCGTGGAAACAGTGTGTCTCGCATCTGGAAAGGATAGATCGGCGCAGGCTGGCATCCTATCGCCGTCTCGGCTGGCTGACGGGAACGCTGGTCAACATGTTCCTGCTGGCGCTGTTGTTTGCGCTGGTAATGCACAAGGTCGGGATGGCAGGGCCTCATATCGGGCTGTAACGGATCACGAGCCAGATCAGCAGACCGCAGAAAAGCGACAGCCAGACGACATAATTCGTGATGTTATGCAAAAGGCGTCGTTCCTCGGCCCCGAGCCGGGGAAAGAACGATATCGTCTTGCGGCCGGGCCACAGGAGAACATCAAGGAATTTCTGCCACATTCACATGCCTTCACGTCATTTCGGGGTGGTCGGTCGGCCCTGTCATAGCCCTCTGGCCGGCATTTTTCCAGCCGGGCATTGCTGCACTGGACCTTGTTGCGGTGCTTGGATATAAGCGCGCCCATGGGACAGGTGTTTGCAATCATCATTCGAATTACCGACCCGGCGCTCAGCCTCTGAGTCGCCGGGAACAGGCGTTCGAGTGATCCACGCCGACCTTGCCATATCCCCCACAGTTTCACGGAGCCGCCCCGAAATGTGCGCCGATACCCCCGACTACAAAGATACCCTGAACCTGCCTGAAACCGATTTCCCCATGCGTGCCGGCCTGCCGAAACGCGAGCCCGAATGGCTGGCCCGGTGGGAGCGCATCGGCATCTATGACCGGCTGCGTGAAAAAGAGGGGCGCGAAGGTTTCGTGCTGCATGACGGCCCTCCCTATGCCAATGGGCATCTGCATATCGGCCATGCCCTCAACAAGGTACTGAAGGACATGGTCGTGCGCAGCCAGCAGATGATGGGCCGCGACAGCCGCTATGTGCCGGGCTGGGATTGTCACGGCCTGCCGATCGAATGGAAGATCGAGGAACAATACCGCGCCAAGGGCAAGAACAAGGACGAGGTACCCATCAACGAGCTGCGCGCCGAATGCCGAAAATTCGCGGCCCATTGGGTCGATATCCAGCGCGCGGAATTCAAGCGTCTGGGCGTCACCGGCAAATGGGACGATCCCTACCTGACAATGGATTACCATGCCGAGGCGGTGATCGCGGGCGAGTTCATGAAGTTCGTGATGAACGGCTCGCTTTACCGCGGCTCGAAACCCGTGATGTGGTCGCCCGTCGAAAAGACCGCGCTGGCCGAGGCCGAGGTCGAATATCACGACCACAAGAGCCACACGATCTGGGTGAAGTTTCCCTTCACCAATGCCAGCGGCGATCTGGCAAAGGCCAGCGTTGTGATCTGGACGACAACCCCCTGGACGATCCCGTCGAACAAGGCGGTGGCGTTCAGCCCCCATATTTCCTATGGGCTTTATGAGGTCGAGGAGACCGAGGAAGAATCCTGGGCACAGGCGGGCGATCTTTATCTGCTGGCTGACAATCTGGCCGAGGCAACCTTGCAGCAGGCGCGGGTGCTGCGTTTCGCACGCGTTGCCGATGTGCCTGCCCGGCAACTGGCGGCGCTGACCTGTGCGCACCCCTTTGCCGGCATGGAGGGCGCAAACGGCTTCTGGGATTACGAGGTGCCCATGATCGACGGCGATCACGTCACCGACGATGCGGGCACGGGCTTTGTCCATACCGCCCCCAGCCATGGCGCCGACGACTATGAGGCCTTCATCAGGCGCGGCTGGGCCGATCGCATGACCCACAATGTGGGCGAGGAAAGCGAGTTTCTGGACCATGTGCCGTTTTTCGCCGGGTTGCGCGTGTTCGATCGCAAGGGGAAAGAGGGCAAGGCCAATGCGGCCGTGATCGACAAGCTGGTCGAATCGGGCGCACTGATTGCGCGTGGGCGCATCACCCATAGCTATCCGCATAGCTGGCGGTCAAAGGCGCCGGTGATCTATCGCAACACACCGCAATGGTTTGCCGCCATCGACCGCAAGCTTGAGGACGGCATGAACGATTATGGCGACACCATCCGCGAACGCGCCCTGCGCTCGATCGACGAGCTGGTGACATGGACCCCGCCCAGCGGGCGCAACCGCATCCATTCCATGGTCGAAAACCGCCCCGACTGGGTGCTGTCGCGCCAGCGCGCCTGGGGCGTGCCGCTGACCTGTTTCATCAAGGAAAAGGGCCAGGGCGAGATCGAGATCCTGCGCGACGCGCGCGTCAATGCCCGCATCATCGAGGCATTCGATGCCGAGGGCGCCGACGCCTGGTATGCCGAGGGCGCCAAGGAACGATTCCTTGATGGCCTGCATGACCCGGATGAATGGGAAAAGGTCGATGACATCCTGGATGTGTGGTTCGATTCGGGTTCTACCCACGCATTCGTGCTGCGCGACCGCGCCGACGGCACCCCCGACGGTATCGCCGACCTGTATCTGGAAGGCACCGACCAGCACCGCGGGTGGTTCCATTCCAGCCTGTTGCAGGCCTGCGGCACCAAGGGCCGCGCGCCCTATCGCGGGGTGCTGACTCATGGCTTCACCCTGGATGAAAAGGGCATGAAAATGTCCAAGTCGCTGGGCAACACGGTCGCGCCCGAACAGATCATCAAGCAATATGGCGCCGATATCCTGCGCCTTTGGGTGGCGCAGTCGGATTATACCGCCGATCTGCGCATCGGCCCCGAGATCCTCAAGAATGTGGCGGATTCCTATCGCCGGCTGCGCAACACCATGCGTTTCATGCTGGGCAACCTTGCCGGCTGGGACGATGGCGAACGCGTTGCGCCCTCGGACATGCCCGAGCTTGAACGCTGGGTCCTGCATCGTCTGGCCGAGCTGGATCACATGGTGCGCAAGGGTTACCAGGCCTATGATTTTCAAGGTGTGTTTCAGGCGCTGTTCCAGTTCTGCACCGTCGATCTGTCAAGCTTCTACTTCGATATCCGCAAGGATTCGTTGTATTGCGACAGCCGCGACGACGCGACCCGACGCGCCGCGCGCACGGTGCTGGATATCCTGTTCCACCGCCTGACGACATGGCTGGCGCCGATCCTTGTCTTTACCATGGAAGACGTGTGGCTGACGCGCTTTCCGGGCGAGGAAAGCTCGGTCCATCTGGTCGATTTTCCCCAAACCCCCGCCGACTGGCTGGACGAGCCGCTGGCCGCGAAATGGGCCGAGGTGCGGCGCGTGCGGCGCGTGGTGACGGCGGCGCTTGAGGTGCAGCGCCGCGACAAGGTGATCGGCGCTTCGCTGGAAGCCGCGCCCATCGTCCATGTGCGTGATGCGGCTGCGCTGGAAACCCTGAAATCGGTGCCCTTTGCCGATATCTGCATCACCTCGGACGTGGTGCTGTCGGGCGACCCGATCCCGGCCGAGGCGTTTCGCCTGCCCGAAACCGAAGGCGTGGGGGTGGTGTTCGAAAAGGCACAAGGCGAAAAATGCCAGCGCTGCTGGAAGATCCTGCCGGATGTGGGCACGCATGAACATCCGGGCGTTTGCGGGCGCTGCGACGCGGTGCTTCAGGAGGCCTGATCAAAGGGGTCGGGATCATATCCGACCCCGATCAGATACAGGCCTTGCGGTGGCGCGACCGGGCCACAGGCGGCGCGGTCGGTTGCCTCCAGCGCGTGTTTCACGTCGTCGGGCGACCAGGCACCTGTGCCAACGCGTTCCAGCGTGCCGACGATGCTGCGCACCTGGTTATGCAGGAAGGAACGCGCGCGCAGGTGAAAGCGGATCTCGCATCCATGCAGGAGCGGCTGCGACGTGATCTTCAGCGCGTCCAGCGTCTTGACCGGGGATTTCGCCTGACATTGGGCAGCGCGGAAAGTAGTGAAATCATGCCGGCCCAGCAGATGCGTGGCAGCCTGCTGCATCGCTGGGATGTCAAGCTGGTGCTGCACCTGCCACACGCGGTTTCGATCAAGGCATGACGGCGCGCGACGGCAGAGCAGACGGAACAGGTAGCGCCGCTCGGTCGCCGAGAAACGCGCGCTGAAATCATCCGGGACGCGCACCACCTGAAGGATCGCAACCGGATTCGGGCGCAGGTGATAATTCAGTGCCTCGGACAGGCGAAACGGATCCCAGGCGCGCCGCAGGTCGCAATGGGCCACCTGTGCGGTTGCATGAACGCCCGTATCGGTACGCCCGGCCGCCACGACTGGGGGCATGTCGGGTTCCAGCTTGCGCAGGGCCTCTTCCAGCGTCTGCTGCACGCTGGGCAGGCCCTTTTGCCGCTGCCAGCCGCAAAACGGGGTGCCGTCATATTCGATTGTCAGCGCAAATCTGGGCATGGCGGGGGATTAGCCGGTAATCGGGGGACTGCCAATACCCGTCGGGGACGGGAAACCGGTGTGAAATGAGTATTTTTGCAAAGAAGAAGGCCCGGCATGGTTTCTTTTCGTGCTGGCGGGCTTATCTTTCATGGCAGTGAAAGGTGAAAGGCAGCATCCTTGGGCATTGCCGATATTGCAGATGATCTGGTTCGCGGGGTCGAGGACGCCGCCGCGCGCACCCATGAGGCGCTGTTCGAACCGGTGCTGCGCCTGGGTGTGACCGGGCTGAGCCGCGCGGGCAAGACGGTGTTCATCACGTCCCTGGTTGCCAACATGCTGAACCGGGGCCGGATGCCGCAGTTGCTTGCGGCAGGTTCCGGTGCGATACGGGCCGCATGGTTGCAGCCGCAGCCCGATGATACGGTGCCACGGTTTGACTATGAAAACCACCTTGCTGCCCTGACCGGATCCGATCCGCACTGGCCGACTTCCACCCGTTCGATCAGCCAGCTGCGTCTGTCGATGAGAGTGCAGCCAGCAGGTTTTTTCGGATCAATCGCCGGGTTGCGCAGCGTGCACCTGGATATTGTCGATTATCCGGGCGAATGGCTGTTGGATCTCGGCCTGCTGGACAGGAGCTATGCCGACTGGTCGGCGCAGGTTCTGGAGCGCATGGCCGCCCGGCAGAAGCTGCGCGATCTGGGGGCAGGAGCGTTTCTGGATGCCGCGCGTGAACTGCATGGGAAGGAGGGCTTTGACGAGGCCGACGCAAGGACTCTGGCGCGGCTGTACACATCGGTGCTGGGGCGGGCGCGGGCCGAGGGTTTTTCCGACGGTGCGCCAGGAAGATTTCTGTTGCCGGGGGAGCTTGATGGTTCGCCCGTACTGACCTTTGCCCCGCTGCCCAGACCGGCGCATCCCCTCCGGCGAGGCCTGTGGCGCGAGATGGAGCGGCGATTCAGAGCCTACAGGTCGCTGGTGGTCAAGCCGTTCTTTCGCGATCATTTCGCCCGGATCGACCGGCAGATCGTGCTGATCGATGTGCTGGGGGCAATTCATGCCGGCCCGCCTGCCGTCGAGGATCTGCGTCTGGTCATGGCAGACGTGTTGCGGGCCTTTCGCCCGGGGCGAAATTCCTGGCTGTCGCGTCTGACGGGAAAGCGGGTCGAGCGTATCCTTTTTGCCGCAACCAAGGCCGATCACCTGCATCATCGGCAGCATCCGCGCCTGACGGCAATCACCGAGGCTCTGGTGGCGGATGCACGCAACCGGGCCGATTTTGCCGGCGCCACAACCGGGGCGATGTCGATCGCGTCATTGAGGGCCACGGTCGAGGAAACCCTGACCCACGAGGGTCGCCGGCTGGATTGCGTGCGGGGGCGATTGCTGGACAGTGGCAAGGTGGTCGCGCTCTATCCCGGTGAATTGCCCCTTGATCCCGCGCTTGTCCTGAATCCGGCCCGTCAGGGGCAGCCCCGGTGGCTGAATGGCGACTACGGTATCATGCAGTTTGCGCCGGCGCGGACCGAATTGCGACCGGGCGAGGGACCCGCCCATATCCGGCTGGACAAGGCGGCGGAATTCCTGATTGGAGACAGATTGCGATGAGCGCGGAAAAAGGCCCGGTTCTGATCGAGATGGAAGACGAGGCGAGAGCGCCCGAGATCGACCCGGCGTCGGCGCCTCCGGTTCCGGATGGCGATGACATCCTGCCAGACGGGCCGCCAGACGGGCGGGCAGTTCAGAACATGGCGTTGCTGGCGACGGTGCGACCGTCGGCGTTGTGGCGGCTGTTTCTGGGGGCAGCTGCGACCCTGCTGTTCGCCGCGCTGTCCTTTGCCGCCTGGGATTTCGTTCTGGCACTGCTGGCGCGCAATGTCTGGCTGGGTCGTATCGTTCTTGCGGCGGTCATGGTGTTCCTTGTGGCCGGTATCGGCCTGGCCATGCGGGAATGGGCATCGCTGGCCCGGATCAGGCGCATCGACAGGTTGCGCCATGCGGTCGAGGCGGCGCTGGCCGGGGAGGATCTGACTACCGCGCGGGCCCTCACGCGCCAGCTTGGCCGGCTGTATGCGCACCGTACCGACATGCGCTGGGCGCTGGCTGCCCTTGCCCGGCAAGAGGGCGAGGTGATGGACGCGGACGGCCTGCTGCATCATGCCGAGCGCAGCCTGATGACGCCTCTCGATGCAGCTGCGCGCCGCGAAGTCGAGGCCGCAGCGCGCCAGGTGGCCGCGGTGACAGCCATGGTTCCGCTGGCATTGGCCGATGTCATCACTGCGTTGGCGGCCAATCTGCGCATGGTGCGCCGGATTGCGACGATCTATGGCGGGCGCTCGGGGGGCTTTGGTTCGTGGCGATTGCTGAAAACGGTCTTGCTGCATCTTGTGGCCACGGGGGCGGTTTCGGTGGGCGATGACCTGATCGGTACGGTGATGGGGGGAGGCATGGTCGGCAAGCTGTCACGCCGGTTTGGCGAAGGCGTTGTCAATGGCGCACTGACGGCACGCGTCGGTGTGGCGGCGATGGAGCTGTGCCGCCCCATGCCGTTTGATGCGCTTGACCGTCCCAGGGTGACGGGCCTGGTCAGGAGCGCGCTTGCCGGATTGTTCGGCAAGGGGTGACATCGCGCGCAGATCCGGCTTGCCTGTTGCGACCGCTTGGGCCAACATGCCCTCCGATTGTATCGAAAGCAGGGAAATGATGATTTATCCGGTTCTTCTGTGCGGCGGCGCGGGAACGCGTCTGTGGCCACTGTCACGCAAGAGTTACCCCAAGCAGTTCTCGCATCTTACAGGCGAGGAAAGCCTTTTTCAGGCTTCGGCGCGGCGCCTGGCGGGCGAGGATTTCCATCCGCCTGTGGTGGTGACGGGATCCGATTTCCGGTTCATCGTGACGGAACAGCTGATGGAGGTCGGGATCGATCCCGCGTCCATCCTGATCGAGCCCGAGGGGCGCAATACCGCGCCGGCTATCCTGGCCGCGGCACTTCATCTTCATGCGCGCGATCCCGGGGCGCTGATGCTTGTTGCGCCGTCGGACCATGTCGTGTCCGATGCCCAGGCGTTCCGTCAGGCCGTGCAGGCGGGCGTGCCGGCTGCCGGCGATGGCGATCTCGTGACCTTCGGGATCACGCCTGACCGGCCCGAGACCGGGTATGGGTATCTCGAAATAGACGGCGAGATGCGCAATGGCCCGATGAAACTGCGCCGATTTGTCGAGAAACCCGATCTCGATACCGCGAGGAAGATGCTGGAACAGGGTAACTTCCTGTGGAATGCGGGAATTTTCCTTTTCACGGCCAAAGCTATCCTGGCGGCCTACAAGACCTGTCTGCCCGAAATGGTCGAGCAGGTCAGCCGGGCGGTCGAGGCCGCGCAACCCGATCTGGGTTTTCTGCGGCTCGATCCCGAAGCATGGGCAGGCGCCGAGGATGTCTCGATCGACTACGGGGTGATGGAGCATGCCGACAACATCTCGGTCATTCCCTATGCCCACGGCTGGTCTGATCTGGGTGGCTGGGATGCCGTCTGGCGCGAACTGGGCAGGGAAACGGGGCAGGACGTGGTGCTGTCCGACCGTGCGACCGCCATCGATTGCACGACAAGCCTGCTGAGGTCGGAAAGCGAAGGGCTGGAAATCGTCGGTATCGGGCTGAAGAACATCATTGCCGTCGCGATGCCCGATGCGGTGCTGGTGGCCGACATGAGCCGCGCGCAGGATGTCAAGAAGGCGGTGGCCGCACTCAAGGAAAGGCAGGTCCCGCAGGCCACGGTCTTTCCACGCGATCACCGGCCCTGGGGCTGGTTCGAGAGCATTGCGATGGGGGGGCGGTTCCAGGTCAAGCGGATCGTTGTCCATCCGGGTGCCGCGCTTTCCCTGCAGTCCCATTTCCACCGTGCCGAACATTGGGTCGTGGTCGAGGGAACCGCGCTTGTGACCATCGGAGACGACCGCAAGCTGGTGACCGAAAACCAGTCGGTGTACATCCCGGTAGGTACGGTTCATCGGCTTGAGAATCCGGGCAAGGTGCCGATGGTTCTGATCGAGGTTCAGACCGGAAGCTATCTGGGAGAGGACGACATCCTGCGCCACGAAGACGTTTATTCGCGCAGCTGAATCGTCTTTTCTGCTGTCTTTTCTGCTCAGGGGGCCTTTGCGCCAGGAGCTGTTTTTCGTTTCGGGGGACAGGCCTGCGTTCATGTCGGAACGTGGTGCGGGGTCGGCGAGGAGGGGCAAAACCTCTCGAAATACGCGAACCTTACACCAACTGGACGACTTGTAGGGTGGCCGAAACCTGCTAAGTATACTCTCACAAGTCGTAAAGACGGGGAAGGACAGGTCGAATGAGCGCGTTGCAGCAGTATGGAATCCTTTTCGCCCTGACACTGGGAACCATCGGTTTCGTCCTCAGCCTCTATGCGCTGGCCCGTGCCATCGGGCGCAACCGGGCCGAACCGGGCAAGGATGTTCCGGCCACGGCAGGGCAGCTTTCGCGCGATCCCGTGTGGGTGCGTTATCACGCGCGCTATGGTGGCTATGCCCTCCTGTTTCTGGCCTTCGACATGGAAATGGCCTTTATGTATCCGTGGTCGGTCGTCTACCGCCAAGAGGGGCTGGTGGCGCTGCTCGACATGGGTGTTTTCCTTGCGATCCTGTTTCTTGGCCTGCTTTATGGCTGGAGCCAGGGCGCGCTGAGGAGGCAATGACGATGTTCGGAGCCCGCCAGTCCGCGTCTTTCGCGCCGTTTGCCCCCCTTCGGCGACTGGTCGCCGGGGCAATGGCACGCGATCTGCGGGCGTTGGCGGTGCCGGGTGCCGATGTGGCGCTGGCCGCCGGGCTCGATCTCGGCGCCGCCGGTGTGGCCCAGGCCGAAGGGCCACGGCAGGCCAATGTGCTGCTCTTGATCCTGCCGTTGCCGGCGGCCATGCTCAAGGCGGCGTCGGTCGCCTACGCGCAGATGCCGCGCCCGCGTGCGGTGCTGGTGTTGGGTGAGGGCGACATCGCCCCGCTACCCGATGCCGACGCTACAGGCCCGCTGTCGCAGGAAGGGCTGGAACAGGCCGTCGCCACCCTGCGCAAGGGGTTTGGGCAGGGTGCCTTTGCTGCACAGATCGACGATTTTGATGCCCCTGCCCTGCAGACCCGCATCGAATACACCTGCCCGATGCATCCTGAAATCGTCAGCGACGCCCCCGGCTCTTGCCCCAAATGCGGCATGTTCCTGGTGCCGCGGGAAACCGAGGCCGACGCAACACCCGCCAAAGCCAGCGGACATGACCATGGCGGACATGCGAGCATGGCCGAAAGGGCAGACATGGCCGCAACCGTCACCGACGCGGTCCGCGACGAGTCCGGCGCACAATACATCTGCCCGATGCACCCCGAGGT
>CAZWXK010000042.1:20740-22345 GCA_964637875.1 uncultured Rhodobacter sp. | reverse complement strand
GGTTGTTTGGGGTTTCACCTTGTTCTTGCGCCGCGCAGCCCCTAAATCCGAGGGAATGAAGATGCGCGTTCCATTCATCAACAGGCCACCGCATGTGTCGGTGGTCCGTCTTGCCGGCGTGATTGCAAGCGGCGGCTGGCCGTCGGCGCGGCATCTGAGCGACGCGGCGCTTGGCCCGTTGCTGGAGCGCGCCTTTTCCCGGGGCAGGCCGGTTGCGGTGGCACTGGCGATCAATTCTCCGGGGGGCTCGCCCGTGCAGTCGTCGCTGATTGCGGCGCGCATCCGCCGCCTGTCCGAGGAGAAATCGATCCCGGTCCATGCCTTTGTCGAGGATGTCGCCGCCTCGGGCGGGTACTGGCTGGCAACGGCGGCCGATGAAATTTTCGTCGATCGCAGCTCGATCGTCGGGTCCATCGGGGTGATCTCGGCATCTTTCGGTTTTCACGGGGCGATGGAGAGGATCGGCGTCGAACGTCGTGTCCATACCGCCGGCAGGGACAAGTCCATGCTCGACCCCTTTCGCCCCGAGCGGCCCGGCGACGTACGGCGCCTCAAGCTGTTGCAGAAACAGATTCACGAGGCCTTCATCGACCAGGTCAAGGCGCGCCGCGGCGACCGCCTGAAGGGGGGGAAGACGGGGGACAGCCTGTTCACCGGCGAAGTCTGGATCGGGGAAAAGGCGGTCGAGGTCGGTCTTGCCGACGGGATCGGCCATCTTGTGCCCCGCATGAGGGAAATCTTTGGCGACCGTACCGAGTTCAGGATTCACGGGCCGCGGAAATCGCTGTTGCGCCGTTTCGGAACACGGATCGTGGCCGACGCGCTGGGCGGGATCGAGGAAAGGGCGCTCTGGGCGCAATACGGGTTGTAGTCATGGCGATAAAGGCGGTTTCCCTGTTTCTGATCGGCATCCTGGTGCTGGCGATGTTCGGCCGCCTTCGGGTTGGCGGCAAGAGCGGCCCGACATCGCGCCGGCGCAAGACCGACACCAGGACGCTGGAAGCGCGCAAATGCCCCAGATGCGGCAGTTTCGTGCTGGGCGACGGCCCTTGCCCATGCCAGGAACAGAACCAGGGGTAGAGCCCGGAAAGCGGAGTCGAGAACACCATGGAATTCTTTTCCGCCGCGGCCGGTCTGGCCCTTCTTCTCGTCGCGGGCGATACCCTTGTACGGGGCGCGGTCAATCTGGGTCTGAGGTTGGGAATCCCGGCCCTGATCGTCAGCCTGACCGTGGTCGCCTTCGGCACCTCGGCGCCCGAGCTTCTGGTGGCGATCAAGGCCGCGATCGAAGGTCTGCCGGGCATTGCCATCGGCAATGTGGTGGGCTCGAACACGGCCAATATCCTGATGGTCCTGGGTTTGCCGGCGCTGTTGAGCGGGATCAACAGCTCGAAATGCGACAGCCGCAAGACCTATGTCTTCATGCTGGTGGCCACGGTCGTTTTCATCGCGCTGGCCTTTATGGGGCCGCTCTATGTCTGGCACGGGATCATCCTGCTGGCGATGCTGGCGGCGATGCTGACCGACCAGTTCCTTTCGGCCCAGCGCCATCGCCGCAACGGCAATGGCAACGGAAACGGACCTGTCCCCGAGACAGTTCCCGAG